>CAYWRM010000048.1:0-23339 GCA_964460905.1 uncultured Lentimicrobiaceae bacterium | reverse complement strand
TGTATCCAACTACTTCAAAGTACCCCTCCAATGTTTCCTTAGATAAATCCATAGTGTAAGAAGGAACAGACCCGTGCGGCAATGCATTGTATTTATCTTTCAATATTAATCGTCCATATCTGTTAATATGAATCCTATCCGCTAACCATAACAATTTCATAAGTTTTAAACGATTTATAACTTTGTTGTTTGATTTTGCAGCAAAAAAAATAATTGAATGAGTTATTTTATTTTCTCTTATTAGCATATGATTAAATGGGTAAATACTATTTGTATTTTTGGCTAAGGTACGTTTTTTTTGTTCAGATGTCAATAATAATACAGCTTTTTCTAAAGATTAAGCGTCTAATTTACTTAAAATGTTTCAAAAGTGCCTAAAATTGTAAAATATTTATTAAGGCCAAATTAATTGTGCAAATATACTATTTTAATTAATAATCCAAATTCAATATTATTTATACTTATAGTGGTACATCTGCTGACTATTAACTTAATACCCTATATATCACACTAATCACCCTCAATAAAACCCTTACGCTCACCAAGCGTAATACCACTACCACCTTTTATTTTCCTCTTATGTCTATTTGAGAAATCAAGTTCAGTATGTAATTCAATAGTATTAATACGCTCCTTAACCTCTTTTTTAAGTCTCCCTTCAATCACCAAACCATTAGTAATAAGTTTTGCCCCCTCAAAACTCTTAATCTCAATTCTATCAATAAAAGTCACCAAATAAACATCCCCCTCTTTACGCATCGTTAAAGAAACCCCATGCTTCTTACATGCGAGTAATATTGTATCTGCTTCCCTTTTATTCATGATTATTTAATAATCAATATTTCGTTAGTAATATAAAACAATATTATATAATCCCGACAGTGTAAGCATATAAAAAATGGTTTCATAATATTCAAATTACTTTTTTATAACTACATTTACACCTCTAAACCCTTAATATAAATATTTACTTATTCGCAACAATAAGTTCTAAATGTTTTAAAGAGATTTAATTGTCATGAAATAAACTTACTTGTAGTAAAACGCACAAAGAGATAGTTGAAATATGGAAACAAAAGAAAACATAGAAAAACAAGTATCTACTGAATTATCTCAGGCAAAAGAATTTGCTAAAGCGACAAAAATAGATGATGTAAAAAGTGGTCAATGGTTTATATCGCTAATATCAAAGGTTGCAAGTACTTACGACCGAAATGTAAGAGCAGAATATTTCCAAAAAAAATATCCTGGTTTATCTCCAGATGAAATAGCAGATATCCTTATTGGTGTTACTGTTAAATATGCAACAATTGCAGGAGGTGTTGCAGGAGCAGCAATAACGGCAAATCAAATAGCATTATTAAGCACTGCCGGTGCAACTGCAGCCTTGATGGCTGGTTCAATAGGTGGTGAGATGATATACCTTGCAAGGATTCAAATGCGTCTTGTGCTGGATATTTCAGTATTATATGATCTCCAACTTGACCCAAATGATCCTGAAGATATCTTAATGGTGTTTGGCTACGCTCTTGGTATTGTACCAACAGAACTAGTTGGTAAAGGTTTGCAAAAAGTTGCCGCTGCAGGTACTCAACAAGCAATTACAAAGTATGTAAGCAAGGGAACATTAAAAGCCTTTCAAGCTTTTGGCAAACGAATTGGGATGAAGATATTACAGCGAAGTATTATTAAATACGCTGTCCCTATTGTGTCTGCTGCTATGGGTAGTACTTATAATTACTTTACAACTAAAACAATAGGTCAAATATCTAAGTCACACTTAAGGAGCAGAGGGAAAGTAACTGATGAATTAAGGCTTTTAATCTCAAAAAAAAATAATTACCACATTATATTTCCCGCTGCAATATTGTTTATGGCCTATGCTGACGGTAAGTTTAAAGCCGAAGAAAAGGAGTTATACAAAGCAGTATTATCAAGATTAAATCTTGAAGATTACGAACAGGCTGATTTTCAAAGACTCCTGTCAAAAGAAGAAAATATTCTTGAAGCCATGTATGATATCGAAGATATTTCTATTAGAGAAACCCTAATAAAAGTAATGGCTTTAATGGCAATTTATGATGGAGAACTTGCACTAGAAGAAAGGGATTTACTAAAAAGAGCTGCAAACATATTGGAAGTAAGTATTGATATTGATGAAGTAGAAGAACAATCAAAAGAATACAAAATTATTATTGAAGAAAATATTTATCAAAAATCATCAGGCAAAATCAAAAATGCTACACAGTTTGTTGGTAATTCATTATCAAAAACATATACTAGATTTTTTAGCAACAAAGAAGATAAATAATAATTGAACAAACCAATAAATGCAACTACCTGATAAATTAAAGATATTTATTGAAAATCAAGTCTGGGTTTTCGCAAAAACATATGCTAAAACATGGCCCCACGAATATATTGTGCAGCAAAGTGTAGATAACGATATGTTTTTAGAACTCGCAAACCACATAGACAAATTCGGATATCAAGTTTATTTTTACGAAATGCAACTAACCTACTTCAATTACAATGGTTTCACATATTGGCATATGGAAAATATTATAAACCGTTGTAACGAAAATGAAACTTACCAAAAGCGAAAAGAAGAAGGAAGATTACCAGAAGATAAAAAATTATAATGTATTCATTATTAGGATAATTTTACAATATGATCATAAAATAAACCACTATGAAAACAGCACAGTATTATTATAACGAGGCAAATAAATTACGAGATAATTACTCAGATTTTGGAATTTCCGAAGAGGAATATTTCGAAGCAATAAGTAAGTTTAGTGGAAGCGAAGAAGAAGCTAAAGAAGAAGTGGTTAGGTTGTACAAAAAAGCAATTGAACTCGACCCTGATTTTGCTGATGCCTACATAGATTTAGGATATTTATGTACTAACACAATTGACCAAGCAGAATACTTCGATAAAGGTTTGAGTATATTTCCTGAAAATGAAATTCACTATTACAAAATTGGTTTCTATTATTTACAGTCATTAGAAGAAGAAAAAGCCATTACTATTTTTAGTAGAGGACTCAAAATATTTCCAGACAGTTGGATGTTATTATCATTTCGCGCTGTAGCATATAGTTCTGATGAAAAGATAGAAGAGGCTATAGTTGATATTAATACGGCAATTAAGCTAGACCCATCACGGTCATTTATGTACCTCTATCGTGGAAATTTCCATGAACAAAAAGGAGATATTCCAAATGCAATAAAGGACTGGAAAAAAGAAAAGGAATTAGGTGGAGTATCTGGAGCATCGAAATTAGAAGAGTATAGCTGATAGCAATTACAAGAAAAACAGATTTAACCACTTTCCTCCAAAACCCAACTCATAACTCCCGTCTCCCAACCAAAAGGTATAGAACCTATAAATACATATCGAAAACAAATAGATATCTAACTTTTTTCCCTACATTTACAAAATAAAAAAAATCACTAAAAACACCTACACAAAATAAATACATCATAACTAAATAAGTACACAATGCTTACTTATATTGACAAGTATGTGTACTTTTAACAAACAGATATAAATAAAATATATGCACTTGTACACTTACTCAGTTGTTACCCAACATAATAAATGCAAGAATGAAACTATATGACAAAGCAGAAAATCATACAGTATTAACAAATTAACAACAATGTTTTTTAAATGCAATAACTCTATTTCAATAAAACTAATTTACTATAAGCTGATTATGCAATTTATCACATTAAATTATTAACATAAATTATTTAAGCTATGAAAAAGTTTGTATTATTAACTAGCATTATTTTCTTGATTGTATTCACTGGACATGGACAAACCGTTGAATATAATATTAAAATGAAACGTTTTGATGAGAGGCAAAATGTTCTTTATTATAAGGATTCTCCATTTAATGGAACTTTGATTAAACGTTATGAAAGTGGAGTGCTGAGTTCTAAAGGTTCTTATAAAGATGGCAAAGCAGATGGAGAATGGATATTCTATCGTGAACGTATATATTCTCATTATAGCGACGTGAAGTCTAGAGGACTTTTCAAAGATGGAAAAAAGAACGGAGAATGGACGTTTTATAGTGAAACGGGTAAGCTGACATCTAAAGGTTTTTTCAAAGATGGCAAAGAGGATGGAGAATGGAAAACTTATAGTGAGCCTTATGGTAAACTAAAGACTAAAGAAATTTTCAAAGATGGCGAACGAATTGAATATGAATCTTATAATTTCTATGGTGAGCTTGAATCTAAAGGTTCTTATAAAGATGGCAAGAGAAATGGACATTGGGAGTTCTATAATAGTAATGGCAAGGTGAAAAGTAAAGGTTATTACAAAGATGACAAATTGGTAAGAAGAAGTGATGCTATAGTCTATTATGAAAATGGTAAGCAGTTGGCTAAAGGTTTTGATACAAATAAAGATGGCAAATTAGCAAGAAAAAGTGACGCGCTTCTCTATTATGAAAATAACTTTGCAAAACCAAGTAAAGAATTGTTATCATTATTAGAAACGAAACTTTCTAACAATATTAATCAACAGAATGAACACAAAAAGGTTATTAATCAAGGAGAAGATTTAACATTAACTGAAAAAGGTGAGTTTGAAAATCAAGAAGACTATAAAAAGAGAGAGGTCAAATATAAAGAAACTCTTAAAAAAATTAATGAGTCGGTCTCTTCCCTGGAATCACTTGATGGTGAAGGAAATATTCTAAAAAATGAGATTGCTTCATTGAAAACCTATATCACAAAGTTAAAGCCAGCAACGGTTTATAATGAAAAATTTACATCAATAAGTAAATACAACAGCGAAGAAGAGTCGTTTACTTTAGAATTTAATGGCAAGACCTATTGGCTGTACATGCCAATAGCATTTGCTCCTGAATTTAAAAGCAACTTTCTTGATATAGAAATATTAAAATTTCCTGATAGTTTCCCTAAATTTATTTATAATGGATATCTCTTTAGCTTATGTACTACGGGTGAATATAAAATTGAATATTTTCCTAGTGATGGGCTGTTTTATGAGTGGGTAAGAATTGGTACGCAAATTTGGATGGCAGAAAACATGTCAAAAGATGCCGGGAAAGGAAGTTGGGCATACAATAATGACGAATCAAACATCAATGTATTTGGTCGTTTATATAATTTTGAAACTGCAAAAAAGATTTGTCCGATAGGCTGGCACTTACCAAGTTCTGATGAATGGACAATCCTTGCTAATTATTTGGGCGGGAAATATGTTGCAGGAGGTAAAATGAAAGAAGTTGGCACGTGGTGGGAGTCTCCAAATACAGGAGCGACAAACAGTAGTGGGTTTACTGCCCTTCCAGCGGGCTACCGCCCCAGCCGAAGTGGATTGTTCCGTGGACTTGGCGAATACGGTTACTGGTGGTCAAAGCATTGGAGATATAATAGTGGATCTTGCCGTTTCATGAATTACAGCGACAGCGAGTTGGATGGACGCAGCGACGATGGGACGGACGGCTTTAGTGTTCGTTGCATAAAGGACTGAATTGGCAACCGATTTTTTACATAAAGATAAAGAAATCCTAAAACAGATTATCATATTATATTGCTACATAACGAAGACTTTTTAAATATCTTTATTTGTTTCCTTCTTTATCAAATCTAAAGAGAATAAAAGATTATCAAGTAAAGAAATCAAAAATTACGTTGGGCAACACGCAAATAATCCAGATGAGAAACAATAGTGAATTGAAATGAAAAGCCACAGCATAAATAACACATTTGGTTTTTGCCAATGCGCAAAAAGCCAATCTGGAAAAACCAAAAGAGTTATTTCTTGCCAACTCACAGGATTGACTCAATTTAGATTTAAAGACAAATTCTATGAAAAAGATAACTTTATTTCTAGTAACAATGTGTTTGTTGAGTCCAGTAATTTCTATTGCGCAAGCCCCAAATTGATCTTAGAAATAAGTGCAGGGTAGATGTAATAAAATTTTTACAAATTTATTATTAAGCAACAAAAAAAAATACAAATGAATTTAAATAATTACTAATATGAAAAAAATTACTCAAATTCTAGCATTCTTGATATTTATAGTTACCACAGCTTATACTCAAGAAATCCCTCAGCATATAAAAGATAAATTTATTAAAGCAACAGATTATAAGAAAAGTGGACAATACGATAATGCGCTCTCCTTATTTAATCAAATTATTGACTATACAGAACTTACTAATAACAGTAATCTTACAAAATTATTAAAGCAACAAAAAATAGCTTGCTATTTTAAAATAGCAGAAGAAAAGGCAATTAATGATAATAAATACGGCCTTAAAGAAGCATGTACTAAGGGACTTCGGTTGTGTGATGAGACTGGTGAATCATATTCTCTAAGCTCGATGATGTTTTCTTTATGGATAGCTGGCTATTACTATATGAATGATGAATATAGGAAGTGTAGTTATGCTATTGAGTATTCCAAAAGACTTGTGAATGAGTGTCGCAAGAGAAAAATTACCGATAATGAAGTTTTTATAGAACTTGAAACAATGATAGCTGGGATAGAGAGAGAAGTAAATAGGCAAATTAATCCACCATCTACTTTTTCTTTTTCATTAAATGAGTTATTTAATTCTTTCACCTCTAGTTCATTTGAATCCAATAATTCTACTTCAAATGAACGGGAAAGTAATTCTATATCTAATAATGAAAGTAAAAGTTCTCAGACTAAGTTTTATGAGGATGGATTTTATATTTATGGTTCTTACAAATCAATTAAATACAAAGTTATTTGTCCAGATGGAGATTTTGGACACATTTATTACAATCTTCAAAAACGTTGTTGGATGAAAACATCAAGCGTGTATTGTGATTATTCATCAACAAAGGGAGAAGAAGGACTAAAAAAATCAGCAAATATTTTTTGTAAAAATAGATAATGCTTAATCTTTTATAACTTTCAATTAAATATTAGACAACATGAAAAGTTTCAAATTTATTATGTTCATGCCCATAGTAATTTTATTAATAAGATGCAGCGGCCCATTAGATAAAAAGTATAATGATATTGATTTCCTTACTACAATTAATGAATTTCAACACAAGGATTTAATCACAGAAAATGAAAAATTTCGCCTTAAGCAATACGTTAAGCTAGATTATAATATTTCATATAGACTTTATGATAAAAGTTATAATGATATTCTAAAAGATTCCGACCTTGCACTTATAGCTATTAGTTCATATACAGAACAAGGAGAATATTTAACTGCTAAACGATTATTAGAATCATCGAAAAACCTATTTAGTAAAGAGGATTGGGAATATTATGTCGAAAGTGTACTGCTGGAAGAAGATATTTTGAATTTTGTTAGTATAACGAAAGATAAACCACAACTAACCACTGATTCAAGAGATGCAGGTGATTTATTACAAAGAATGCTTGCTTCAAGTAAAAATTCTTGGTCTATAGGAACTGAGCAAGAGGGATATTTATCTAATTCATCTAATACTTTAACAATTAGTATTATAGTTAGCGTAATTTTTACTATTGAAACATCAGTAAGAGCTAGTATGTTTGGTTTTTCAAAGACAAATAGAAGCACAGAGTATGAAGTTAAAGAAACGGTTGTTAGCAACTTAAAACCAGGTGAATCAAGGTCATTTAATGTGTTAGGTAGCACCGAGCAAGGAAACATCCAGAATTCAGGAGGTAGTATAAGCATTAGAACTATATCTAAAATAAAAGATGTTAAAGTAGAATTATATAAAATCACACCTCTTTTTAACATTCATTCTTCAAAAACAGATGAGGAAATAAAATTTGACAGACTTTTTACTAAATATGATGAAAAAGGAATGATGATATACTGTAATAGATATGGTGAAAGTGTAATTAAACAACAATTTCAGAAAGCATATTATTTTAATGAAGATGAGGTGGCAATAGTGAAACAAAATGGACAATATGGTATCATTGATAAAAAAGGCGACTTTATCATCAATCCAAGATTTGAAGATGCATTAGGGTTTAGTGAAGGTTTGGCAGCTGCCAAACAAAATGGAAAGTGGGGATATATAAACAAAGAAGGGAATTGGGTTATCAAACCTCAATTTGACAGAGTATACATTTTTAATGAAGGGTTGGCAGAGGCTGAACAAAATGGGAAGTGGGGGTTTATTGATAAAATAGGAAACTTTGTTATAAAACCAAGATTTGAACAGACATGGGCATTTAGTGAAGGTTTGGCAGTTGCCAAACAAGATGGGAAGTGGGGATTTAGTGATAAAATAGGAAACTTTGTTATAAAACCAAGATTTGAATATTCATGGGGGTTTAGTGAAAGTTTGGCAGCCACTAGACAAAATGGGAAATGGGGATATATAAACAAAGAAGGGGATTGGATTATCAAACCTCAATTTGGTAGAGTATATAATTTTAATGAAGGTTTGGCAGCTGTTATACAAAATGGGAAGTATGGATATATAAACAAAGAAGGGAATTGGGTTATCAAACCTCAATTTGAAGATGCTAGTGGATTCACAAATAGTTGTGCAGTTGTAAAACAAGATGGGAAGTGGGGATGCATAAGTAAACAAGGTGATTGGATTGTTAAGCCTCAATTTAATAATAAAAAATCATTATTTTATTTCTATGCCTCTTTGGAAAAAAAGCGAAGTTTATTTGTAGGAAATTAGACAATATTCAGTTTTATCTAATACCTCTAAATGAATATTTTCAACTGCATTTTGCCTTTTTAAAACAGAAATATATGCCAACGCTAAGCCATACACATTGCCAAGTCGCTAAAAAGGCAACCGCACAACCAAAACCTACCAAAGATATTTCTGTCCAACACACACAGACAGAAGAAATTACGTTGGGTAACAATGTATATAGTTTATGGCGGGTGAAGTGTTAATCATGAACATTTTAGATATAAATAAACATTGGTGTAAGTTGAAAGATTTGTGTTTCAAAAACCGCCACAAAACCATATACTTATCGTTAAAACATAACTCTGGTGCAAAATAACTTGTGCCTGGTTAATCTCCTCCTCAGCGTAGTTTGTAACTACGATTTCATATCTCAGATAGCCCTGGATTCCAATTACCACCATCTGTCAGCATATCCTATGCCTTATTCTCAGAAACTAGAAAAACAATAAAACCAGTCTTTTAAATAAAATATTTATTAAATTTGAAAAAGTAAGCTTTTCACACCAATATGAAATAGTAAATGTATTTTGCCACATTTAAATAATGAAGAAATTAACGTAATCTTACACATACTCAATCATTGTAAAACAATATTAAAAGAACACTGTGACATTACCAGAAATCATTGTAAAAAAGAAAAACGGAACAGAAATATTTCTGAATAAAAGCCAACCTTTGAATTTTAATTTGTCTGATTTTTGGAGTTGGAATCAATCGGATTTAATTGAAAACAGAACTCGAGGAATTTTAGCTGAATTTATTGTTAAAAAAGCACTCGAAATAGAATCAGACAAACGAATTGAGTGGGATAATTTTGACTTGATAACAAATAAAGGCAAAAGATTAGAAATTAAGTCAGCAGCATATATACAAAGCTGGGAACAGAAAAAATACTCTGTAATAAATTTCGGAATTTCACCAACTGTTGGAACGAAAGACAATCCGGAATATGATGGAATTAAAAGACGCTGGTCTGACTTCTATGTTTTCTGCTTACTAAAAAATAAAGACCAAAAAACAATTAATCCTTTGGATGTAAACCAATGGACTTTCTTTGTTTTAAAAACTGAAATATTAAACAAATATAAATCTGAACAAAAAACAATCAGACTAAATTCACTTTTGGAATTAAGACCTACTGAATGTGAATTCTCTGAACTGAAAAAGATAATAGAAAAATAAAATACTGTTTACAAAGCGGCTAAAAGACAATAACTACGTTTCCGTTTTCATGGACAACCCCTGTAGAATTAAAGAATAGATAGATTAGCCAACCAAGCTAAGTAACATAATAAAGTATTATAGTACAAACACACAAAACCCACCATAACCGGCTCATGTCCTATAATGTTATTATGTAAAATAGCCACGACCTCGCCATCTCGTCAATTCTGCGAACTAATAATATTTAATTCATCTACCGTTCAATCTTAATATGTTTAATAATACTCAAGAAACGGTAATGATGAGAATAAGGAATAAATATGACAATCTTAATAAGTATGTCATATAATCACAGTGCAACACAATATATAGTGGGAGAATGTATCATTAATAGAGAGATAATGCTCTAAACAGAGCGATTTGATGTTAACACAGCATTCTTATATCCAAGTGAGAGGCTTTAGGAAAATATTATTTGTTGTTACTCATCCTTGTGCATAAAAACTGCTTCAGCAACTATACTGATATTTTAAACTTACACACTTGACGAGGTAATGTTGCGAAACCCTTATAGGCAGAAACTAATTTAATGGGCTTATCATAGTAATATACTAAGTTAGTGTTAAAAGTTTCTAATTAACAAAAGGGTTTCATATTAAAGGACATTGATTAGTATACTTACATCTTAACAAATTTAAAATGCCCAGTACCTATTTTATTATCATTGGTTGTAAATATTATTTTACCAACGAAAAGTCCTGATTTTAGAGCATCAGTGCTAATTATTGTTGAATTCCAACCAATCTTTTGTTCCTCATACTTATTTGATAGTAATTCATTTCCTGCAGCATCATAAATATGGACTCGTACATAACCCTCATTTGATAACAAAAAGTAAAGTTTCAACTTATTTTTAACCGGGTTTGGTGCCACAATAATACTAAGGTCATCTTCTTTGTTAATATTAGTTTCTTTAATCCCCAATGCATTAGTTGAAAGAATTCCAACATAGGTTTCAAGTGGTTGAAAGAAATTAGTGCTATTCAAATTATCAGGTATAACATTTGTGTAAAGTTCATTTGTTTCATTATCCCAGAACTTAAAACTAAAATAGTTGCCCACACTATACCCATTAATTGCCTCAGAAGCATTTTCATTCATGGAGATAACAATTGATATGTAATCATGGTTATTGTCAACTATGACTGTTGCTCCTACACAAAATGCACCATCAAATATTGCTATTTCATCTCCTGGGGTTAGGATGCTATTGACTTCATTTTGAAGTGTAAGAATAAAATTCATTGGGTTATAAATAACTTCTCCTTGAATTGGGTCAAAATAAACCAATGGCTCTTGCTGAATTATCATAAAATTACTTCTTGATGAAGACTCATTTAATGTAAGAGAAGTAGTTGAATTTACCTTTATATAATAACCTTCTCCCGGTTTAAAATCACCGATAGTATTTAACCATCCCAATCCTTCAATATTTTGTATAAACCCTCCTTGTTCATCCATTATTTTGTATAATGTTCCATTGTTAACTAAAGGTTGTAATCCTTGTAGCGCATCCTGCTCATTAACTAATGGGTATCCCATAATATTCCAACCTGTTTGGAGGGGGATTTCAATTGGTAACGGGACTTTCGCACCAATTAACAGCAGGGTGTCATTAGAGTTTACTTTTATGTAATAGCCTTCGGTGTTAGTTATGTTCCCGATGGTATTTGTCCATCCAGATCCTGTGATATATTGCATGAACCCCCCAGATTCATTCATTACTTTTAAAAGTGAGTTTGAATCAATTAGTATTTGAAATACTGAATCTATTTGAGGGTAATCAGGGATAACATTGAATGAAGCGATATTCCAACCTGTATTAAGACTAATCTGTTGTTCATAAACAATTGTTAGGACTACTGTTAACAAATCTGAATAATCACTTTCGTTTCCACTAATATCATATGCAGTTATTGCAAAATGATAAGTAGAGTCATTAAACAAACCAGTTACAGTGAAGCTTGTATCTTTACCAATGATAATTGGTGATGGGAATCCATATACGGTAGCAACCCCTTCGTAGGGTGCAGCTGTATCTGAATCAAAATATATAATATATCCTGAAATATCTTCTTCAGGATTCTGTTGCCATGTTAGAGTTACTTTCTCATTTTTGGCGATACCTATTAAACCTATTGGTGACATAGGAGGTATTGTATCGTAGTACACAATATTTGTATCCGCTTTTGCTGATCCATAAACGCTAAAGGCTGAAATTTTGGGCTGACCAGCAATATAACTTGACTTTATAGTAAAACTTATTATCCCGTTTAGTGCTTCTATCTGAATTCCATCCGTTTCTGAATCAATATCAGTCGCAATTATTGTACCTGCCTCTGTATTGATTGTAAATAACTCTCCATTGTCAACGGTATCGGTATTATTGTAACATATAATCTCACTCGTTATAACAGCTGTTGATATACTATCGGCATAAATACTATCCGTGGAAGGTGATAAACTAAAAGTGCCAATTGGCATTGTTGGTGCAAGTGTATATAACGATAAATCAGTGATTGGTGCTGTTACCATATTATTTAATGTATCTACAACACCACCAACATGTATCCAACTATGGTTTCCTTTATCTTCTTTATACATACCAAGCCTTTTTTCGTCAATATCAACCACCATACTATCATTATATATTATTGTCATATAAGCCGTATCAACTAATAAAGTATCTAGAGGCTCTAACTGGAACATACCTCCTATTCCATACTTCATACCGAAGCTTTCTTCTGCCCGTTGCCGATTTGTTTTGTATATTCTTTTCAATTTAGGATTTAGGTCGCTAACCTTTTGTTTTGTATCTGACCCGTACCATCCCCACGAAACACAATAGACTGAATCAATAGTTGTTGGAAATGAACCTGTTGGAAATATAATGTAGGCTGCTGTATCAACCCCAAGGCTATCCATAATGTAAAACGTAGTTTCATTATCCTTTCCTGGAACAATGGCATTAATGACTCCAAGACCAATACGTATCCACAATGGTATTTCATCTACAATATCCTGAATAACATCTTGATACTCCGTATTAATTTCCGGTATATCATTTCCATAGTTTTCCAAAGCTAAATGATGGCCCCAGACCCATTTACCTTTTTCACTTAACATCATTTTTCCTTCCTCAAAACTAGTCCCACCTCCTACTTCTACCGACAAAAGACTGTGGCCAAGTAATCCTTTTATATTAATGGGAAATCCTGAAATATTCGTCATTCCCTTAATGTCCTTTTGATAGGTAATAGTAGCATCTCCTTGATCGTTGGTCTGCAAATCATAAAGCGTATTGAACAAGGCAAAAGTCAGTTGAGAAAATAAATCATTGGATATTCTAATATTACCAATTGATGATGAGATGTCGTTTAAAACATTAACTTGTATAAATTGTTCCCTAAATGATTGAGTTGCATCATACACTTCACTACCTTCAATTTCATATATCATGACTTCTTCCCAACCGCTGACATCATTTCGCTTTAAGAATTTTATCTTGTATTTTACAAAATCACTCGTTATAGCATCTTTAACGATTGAAAACTCAAATCCTCTGGTACCACCTTCGTCAATAAGATTTAATTTGTCTTCATATTCTTGCGGCCAATTATATATTGGTTCGGGATTCTCATATTTAGGAAGGTTAAAAGTTAACCCACCATAAGCTGATGCATTATAACTACCTGAAACACCAAAATTAAATTCATTTTCACTCAATTGGTCATTGTGAATAGTATTAAATAGCACGTGTCCTTCTGCACCTAAACTGACATCAGCTCCAACATCAACTAAACCACCTAAAACTGGAGTTCCAAAATTTGCATAAGCTGATGCACCTATCATAACATCAATCCCTTTTTTGTCTCCAAGATAAGCCGCCTCGAGTGTTGATTGCTGACCAAATATTTCTTCAACTTTACTTAATAGCCTTATAAGGGTGTTGTCCAATATATGATAATTTCCATCTGCAAACAATAAATACTGGACCAGAGCTTCGTTATTAGAATAATTTTGATGAGGAAACTGATAATAATCCTCTGTAATTCCACTACGGCTTATACCTACCCCAGCTGAAGCACCACCACCAGTTACAATTTCACCACAAGTTACACTAGCACCTACTCCATAACTAAAATCGACTCCGACTCCTGCTCGTCCCTGTCGGGTAACATAAAGTGTTTCAGCACCTGCTATACTTGCATCGTTTTCTGTAAGTACCACAGAACTTCCACGAGCAAAATCAACAGATACGAAAGAAATTCCTAATTTTCCAAATTCATTGCTATCCCAATATTTACTATATTCCCTATCGACCACTTCACAGGTAAAGTCTATCGGTGGAATTATTGGTTCACCATCAAGCTCTGTTATGCTGTAGTTAAAAGAGTCTCCAACATTTCCATCACCAATACTATCAGCAAAAATGAACACATCCACAATGCCATCAGGTTCACTTTTAAATTTGTATTGATCATTATTATACTCAATAATTACCTCTACTAGTGGGGCTGGCTCACCGGTTGCTTGGTCTTTTACATAATAATATCTGTGAACTGTGCCTCCCACACCTATTTCAGAAATTATTGGGTTTGGATTAGGGTCTAAATCAAATAAACCAGGTATAATATTACTTTGAAATAATTCTACATCTATAGTAATTGATCGATTTGATTCTAAAATATCAAAATCCTCCAATTCCTTAGAAATATAATCATTTGCGGCAACAAAAAGGTGGTAACCTGTACCAAATGGTATATTATAAATTCTATATTCACCAAACGAATTGGTGGGAGCAGTTGACTTGATGTTTCCGGTTAATGTAATAATAGCTCCTTCTATAGGTAGCCCTGTTTCTTCATCTATAACAACACCCGACACCAAACCGGTTTCTAAACTTCCATTATAGTTAGTGTACTTTAAAGCTGTATTTGTAATATCATAATAAGATACCCCAATATTAAATATATTACTATATGATATTGAGGTATATTGTCCAACATCAGTATTGATGTCAACTGTTTCTTTTTGCCATTCATTCTCTATTGATCGGGCAACTTTTAGTTGCTTATTATCAACATCATAATAACTAATACACGGTTTGTCTCCATTTAAAATTATTAAAGATGAATGCTGACCAACATTTCCATCATTATCAACTATTTCTTTCTCTATATTCCAAATATTATTATCGAGCCAACCAGCATATTTTAATGATTTATTGGTTGAATTGTAATATGAAATGTTCTTTCTTCCCAAATTATCAATAATTATTGATGAGTATTTGCCTACATCATTATTAGAATCGACAACTTCTGTATTCCATGTGCTTCCATTCCAGTTACTATATTTTAATTGTGCGTTTGTAATATCATAATGACTTATGTTAAGTTGATCAGAGGCGTCAATAACTATGGATGTGTATAGTCCAACATTATCTGAGTTATCAACTATTTCTTTCTCTATATTCCAAATATTGTTATCGAGCCAACCAGCATATTTTAATGATTTATTGGTTGAATTGTAATATGAAATGTTCTTTCTTCCCAAATTATCAATAATTATTGATGAGTATTTGCCTACATCATTATTAGAATCGACAACTTCTGTATTCCATGTGCTTCCATTCCAGTTACTATATTTTAATTGTGCGTTTGTAATATCGTAATAAGTAATGTGTACATTATCATAATTATCAACTTTAATTGAAGTGTGCAATCCAACATCACCATAAGCATCTATGGTGTCAATAGTCCAGTTGAATTGTCCATGAATATCATTTATTATGGCAAATTGAGAAATTATAGCAATAAAAACAAATAATTTTTTCATTCTGATTTAATTACTGATTTAATTATTAGAAAGAGCTGCATAAAGCTAATTACCTATGTCTTAAGCATAATAAGATATGTGAATATCATTATTACTATCAATATCAATTGAACTATATTTACCAACATTTGAATTAATACCATCAACAACTATTGTTGACCATTTGTTACCATCATAATGAGCATAGTTGAGATCCGCACCAATTGCTTCATAGTAACAAATATGAATTTTACAAATATTATCTACAACCATATCATTATATGCCCCCTACATTATTATTAGTTTCAACAATCCAATTGTTAAGTGTTAAAGTTGAATTATTAAACTGAACAAATTGAAATAAAATCATAAGTAATATAATTTTCCCAAAATAAGTCTTCTAATTGTACTATATTCACCCTGTTGCCCCCTTTCTTCTTTGATTTATAGACTTAAGAAATCTTGTACCAACTCTGATAATCATACTTGTAGTAATATGCAAAGTGCAACTTGTCTAATTCATCAATTGTCAAGACGCAGCCTTTAATGGATTCAGATGATTCAAAGATTTCTTCGGTAACCCATCCATTTCCAGTCCACTCTGAGCGCATTATGTGATTCCCACTTTCAATAAAAAAAATGTGCGAATTCCCATCCGAGTCTATTACAGACTCAGAAATTATTCCTGTATTACCAGTATTACTTACTATTTGTGTATTCCATTGGGCAAATCCAATTGAATAACCTAAGTTTGTTATAATAAATAAGATTATAAATTTAATGTATAGCATTTTCATATTTAAAGATTTAGAGTTTTTTTCTAAATCAAACTGTACAAAAGTTCATCATATTAATAAATGGTAATTATTGAGATATTTTCACATGTAATAATTGACCATTTGTAAAATCGTAATAGGAAATATGTGCTTCATTGTTACTATCTACATCTATTGAGGTATATTGTCCAACAGCACTTCCTAAACCATCTACAATTGTTGTAAGCCATTCGTTTCCATTGTAAAACGCATATTTTAAATCTTTACCTGAATTATTATAATCCTGATAGCTGATATGAACATGATCATTATTATCAATAACAATATCATTATATGCCCCTACTTTAAGATTACCATCAACTAAATTTTCGGTTGCTGTACCTGTATTTATTTTATACGTACTACAATACAGATTATCATTCTTGTTATAGGCTAAATAAATTATTGTGTCCACAGGAGATGAATCATAAGTTATAGCCATTGATATAGAAATGTCATATGTTTGGCTAGTTAATCCGGTATATATATTCGTCCAAGAGCCACCTGGGTGTTTCGTCAGAATTCTTATATTTTTTTGCGAATCACTGTAAACAATATAAATAATATTAGATTCATCAATATTTATATCAAATGAATAAGCACTTTGATTATTGTTTAGGTCTTCTGTACTCCATGTCGTCCCTGTCCAATATGAATGCAAAAGATCTCCCGAACTATTGCTGTGTACAATATGCTGAAATCCTTCAGAATCAACAGCAATATGTGATTGTCTACCTACATCCCCTGAGTTAGTAACTGTTTGCGTATTCCATTGGGAGAATGCACTTGATATAGAAAAGTATAAGATTGGAAAAATAATAAATTTTATTTTCATGACAATTGATTTAGATTTTTATTAAAATATTTCTAATTATATGGTGGTCCTGTATATCCTAAAGTTAATTTACCAGTTATAGTAATAATTGCATTTTCTTCTATTGTAAGATTTTCACATTTTGCATCCAGGCCTGTTATTGTTGGGAAATAATTGCCGATTGGATTAGCAGGAATAAGAACATCAAATAATAAACTAGGTAAACACCCAAAATTCCAGTTTGCTACATTATTCCAGTCGGTACTTACTGCTCCTGTCCAGGTTTGATAACTATAACCATCTAATTCTACCAAAGCAGTACCTTGTGGTTGATAATCATCATTATATGAGGAGCTAAATGAATCAGAAATAAGGATGATTTCTATAGTCTCACTTGAATCCCAATACCTAAAAATTATTTCATTACCGGTAATAAAGCCGTCCTGAACCTCTGTAGTTGGATCATCTGCAGTTGCTACAATAATGTAATTTGTATCTGAAGTGAACTCACTGATAACAGTAACCATCCCTACACAAATTTCTTGCTCTGAACCATTTACATCAAAAACTGCAATTTCATCGCCAGATTGTAACAATAATCCATCCAAAGAAGCAGAATTAACAATTATGTTCATTGGCATATAGGGGTTGTTTGTAGTAATAACCTGAAAATGCTGTGCTAATGAATTAAAACTTAATAGGGTTAGAAATAATATTAAAGAAAGTTGAGTAATTTGATGCCAACTAATAGCAGGTTTACAGGTCACAGGCAGATTATTGATTGGGTATTAAAAACCCAAATTTAAAAAAATTTGGTTTCAGTTTCTAAATAATTTCTCATAATTCTAAACAATTTCTTAACTATAATGCAAATACCCCCTTTTGCCAACTCAATTCATCCACTCTGTCAAAGAGCAACGGAGGTAGTAATAGTAATCACAAATAAACCAGAATTAGACAACCAAGCTAAATTACATAATAAGGTATTATATGCCAACAAACCTTATAGTATGTCATACACAAGAGTGTTTCACTTACCTAAGGTAATGTCATTTATAGAGAGATAGTGCTATACAACTAAACCTAATGAGGATTATGGATATTCTATTGTAGCGATAAGTGTGAATAAAAATATAAGTACATGTTCAGCTTAATGGTTTTTGATAATAATAATAACCTATGCTATACAATTGGTGCTCCACCTCAAACAGGGCAAAGTACTATTTTAAGGAGATGATAGCCTATAGGGGTCATTTCGATGTTAAAATAAGTATTCTAAGCAAGTCTACTTCCTATATCCATCAATAATCCATAAAATAACTCTTACTATGATCCAATACCCAATCCAACTAATAAATAGTGGAGCCCAAAAGTCTTCGTTAAGAAAACCAAATGAAGACTGCACAATTATTGCAGGAATAAAAGATATAATGAGTAGTAATCTCTGAGTCCCTTTCTTTAATTCTTTAATTCGTTTTATCATTTAAATAATTATTTTAATGTTAATGGATTACGCTATGAATAGTTGCCGCTTACGAAGCAGTTTCTTGTCTGGTTTTGCCAGATTTGAAACGTACAACAAATGTTGAATTTATAATTGACACGGCAATTATTTATGAGCGTTACCGCCAGTATTTTCATTAATAATTCTTTAATCTCTCAGTTTTATTTAATCTTTTATCTGCGTTATATAAGATTCTGTCAGCTTGGTCAAAAGGGATATTTAACTTTGAACAACTAATTCTTAAGTCCTTTAAATATTTCAGATATAGATCAATCTGGTTTTCAATGTTTCTTTCAGATTTATATAGATTTAATTTCAAATCAATGCCATATAAAATTCGATAAACTCGTTGATCTATTATTTGATAATTTTGCGGATTTTTAAATCTTAGAATTGTTGAGGCCATTGGTAATTGAATCCCACTTTCTCTTATTAATGAACTCAAAACATCTTTAGTCAATTTTAGGTTCCATTGTTCTCCAATTTTATTTATCAGTAAAAACGTATTTTCTGAAAGTTCTGAATATCTATTAACTTTCCATAAAACGATCTCATTTATAGTTTGTTGATTAAAAGTTTGAGAATATTTATCCAATATTCTTGTTAGATTATTTTGATAATCAAAATAATGGTCTTTTTCTTCGATGTTAAAATCCGAATCGTAAATTGTTTTCATTTTGCTGTCAAATTTTTCAAATATTGGTTTAAGTCCATCGGTTTTAATCCTAAACCATATGATGCTCTTGAAGGATGTCTCGGGTGTCCATTTTTGGTAAAATCACCTATTTGTATCCAGTCCGTATTTACTTTATCAAAAACATTCTTTAAATCTCTCAAGCATTTTGTCAAATATTCCCTCATCTTAATCGGTTCTCCCCATGCTGCAAGAACATTCAATTCTTTAAAGTCTTTTGTATATTCTTTTATTATTTCAATGTTCTCACTATGATATTCACAATTCAATTCCTTATCAAGGTTCGCAGGAAAAGGTGTCCGTTGTGGATATAGATTCAACATAATAAATCCATCGAAACCGTTTAAATTAGCAAATCTCATTATTTTAGTTATTGTTTGGTCAGGTTTGTTTTCATCAGCTGTACTCGGATTTAGCCCCATGACGAATAAAGGATTTGTTCCTGATTTTCCTAACAAAAATCTCAATGAATTTTCTCTATTATTTTTATACGTATCTATTCTGTAGTTCATTTTTCCATGTCCCTTTATCGTACCCATTAGCTGGTAACGTTAAGTATATGAAAAGTAAGCGATTTAGAAGCACAAATCTTTCAACTTACAAGAAAGTTCAGATGGGCTACAAGCCTTGATGCTACTACTATTTCGCTTATTTTTTATATACATTGTTAGCAATAGTTTTTTTAGATTTTCTCAATTAATATATTATTTACTTCTAAAAAATCTGTCAATTCAGTATTTATTTTGTCGACTCTATTTTGTTCTATCAAGGTTCTTATAATTATTGAGTTGTTTTCATATACGAGCTCAAATAAATTTGATGGTAATCCGGCAGGTAGTTCTTTTGATGCTCTCTCCCAATCTTGCAAAGTATCAGCTAGTTTTAATAGAAAAGCCAATGGCGCTTTTTGTGGATCGATTCTAGTTCCATTAAAAGATTGGGAAGGTAAATTATGTATGAAAATTGCAGAACAAGCCTGAATTATATCATTTTCAAAATAATTTTGATTCCAATTAATACTTGTGTCATCTTTATATATATCTATATATTCTCTTTCGGGATTAAAAGCTTCATACATTTTGTCTAATACTTTTAATAGTAATAATGAGCTTATTATGCCATGACATATTTTGCCATTTTTTTGTCGGCTAGCATATTCATATTCTACATCTATATTTAAGTCCCAATTAGACAATTGATTCTGAATTAGTACTAAGCTATTTTTATCATGCGATAGAGTTACTAATTTGTTATATGCAATTTTAAATATTGGTTCTTCCTCCGGTGCAATACCAAGTTCAGTTCCTATTTCATCAATCTTATTATTGTATGGAGTCAATAGGTTTTGTGCTATTTCAACCGGATAGCCAATATCATGAAAAAGTCCAGCTAATTTCCATTGAAAGCTATCAATCTGGATATTGAAATTGTCCTTCAAATAAAACTCATTAATAAATATTCCTAATACAAAACAATGCACGGCGTGTGAAACGTGGTCTCGAACCCAAGGTTCAAGTTCCTGAATTCCAGCCTCTATTCTACCTAGTTCGCTTAAATATTTATGTAAACTTTCTTTACCATGCGCAGTCATTATATCTCGAATAAGGTCGATTGAATAATCTCTTCTTTCGGTAGATCCTGGATGTAAGGATAAAAATTCTTCCAATTCCCAATTTGAAACTCCATATTCTCCTATGAAGTCATAAACCTTTGCTTTAATTGTATTATTGATGTTCATATTTTTTTTAAATTATTGCTAACAATAGTGTATATGTACTCTTACACTTATTTCTTCATTATCCAATTTCTTCATTATCCAAACACTCAAAGGTACGTTTATTACCCCATATTGGCATGTATTGTGTGCTTTTGCTATGAAATCTAGTTTTCATACATTTCATCTAAAGGGTTCTTGAACCTACTAAAATCTGTTTCTGCAACATTTGTATACATGTCTGTGGTTTTAGATTAGTTAATGCTAATCCCCAAATATACAGATTCTATATTTAAAATCAATAAATTATTCATGTGTTTTTGTTTATTCCTTTATTGGGTCATGGATTAAAAGTGCTCCATAATCCATATCCATAGTACCATTTTTAAGTGATATGCTTATTCTGTGTCTCTCAGGCATATATTAAGGCTATTGTAGCAGTAAGGAGAGTAGTTGCTAATAATATTATATTTTTTTTACTCTTCTAATAAGACCCCCCGCCCCCTAATTATAATGAAGTCCTATACAATTATAGTCCATTATAATATCATTTACACTTAGCATTGTATATAACACACAATAGTCGAAATATAATGTGTGCACCTGTACCAGGTATCCCTATAGAACCTCCCCCCGTGTTCGATGATTACAAGAGTGTGACAGACTAATACTTCATCTCTTTTCTTAAAAGAATGACTTAGTATATAACCTTTCACTAGTCCTTGTTAATTATCAGGTTCTTTCTGTAGCTACACTAATTATTCTCGGCTGGCCAGCCTTTGTTTTATTTAACGGTGCGCCAGATACCATTACAAGTCTCTTGGGCAAAGAGCAATCATTTATGTCAACAGTAACAAAGAGCAAACCATTTGACAAGCGCAGGATTCATTCGCAAGTTTCAGAGATTGAGGTTTACTACAAACGGCAAGTTGAATATCACACTATGACTAAAGTTTCCTCATCATCTGATGCGGCGGGTTACTTTCGAGAATATTGGGGTAAACGTAAGATTGACCATGTCGAACAATTCATGGTTATCTATCTGAATCGATCGAATAGGATCATGGGCTGGTCTAGGATATCTCTTGGAGGTATGTCGGGAACTGTGGTTGATCCTAAGGTTTTATTTCAGATTGCACTAAAAGCAAATGCTGCTAATTTCATCATGGCTCACAACCATCCATCCGGTAATCTTGAACCAAGTGAGCAGGATCTAGAACTTACTAAGAGAATCGTTAAGGCTGGTAAATTTCTAGAGTTGCGAGTCCTAGACCACATAATCCTGACGTCAGAAGCATATTTCTCATTTGCTGATGATGGATTAATCACTTAACATTAACTAGTGTTTCTTTATTCAAAGGTCTTACGAGAAGACTACCTACCAAAGAATGTATACATCCTTTTCATCTCTCTTATTAACTATTGTATAGTATTGACCTGTATAATAACTTGTCGGATTAGGGTCTTACCCTTTATATGAATAAATAAAAGAGAACTCACAATTTTATTGAGTTGACCCACATTATAACATTTGGTTTTTTTATACATTCTATTCTAAGCATGCTTTTTTTAACTCTAAGGTAATATTGAATAATTTCATAATCATATTGTTTATCCAGCAACTAATGATATTTACATTATCCTTAGCAAACCATTCTGCATTTAACGAACTTTTAATACCTGACTATAGAATCCATGCCTGTGAAGTAGATCTCTCATTTGATAACGAAGGGTTAGTGAAATATAGTAAGTATTAGTGTCTTTACTTCTCACGCACAAAAGTAATATCTCAAAAAGATTTATAAAGGGTATATAAACGCTGTCCATCACACAAGCCTACCTAATGGCAGCGCCCTTGACAAACCTTTCTGAGAATTATTAAAAGATGTTTATGAGAAATAAAGACAGAGGTTTAGAAGTGTGTTGCCAATCATTACCATATCCAACATATACTAACAAAACATAGCTACATCATACAGTTGATTTTATTAAAGAAGCACTGGAAATTGAGAAGATTTAGTTTTTGTAAATCAGGTGTCCTAGATGATTTAGTATAGTTAGT
>CAYWRM010000047.1:0-23668 GCA_964460905.1 uncultured Lentimicrobiaceae bacterium | reverse complement strand
AGCGGCAAAAGTAAAATACTTTTTTGATATGATACCATGTTTTTTGAAAAAAAATGAAATATAAATTATTGATTTTTTAATGGACTGGAAAGCAGTGAAGTAAATTGAAATATTTTATTAAAAAAAAATTCAATAATTTGGTGTATTTATATGAAACTAGCCTCTTGTAAATATTATTTCGTTACCAAAGGAGATATTCTCATTGAAATAATATCCTTCTTCATTAAAAAGTTTGAGTTCTGAAACATTATTAATTCTATTCTTTACTATATAGTTCGACATTAATCCGCGTGCTTTTTTTGCATAAATACTTATTATTTTATAAACTCCATCCTTATTTTCTTTGAATATTGGAGTTATTATATCTGCTTTAAGTTTCTTTATGTCTATAGATTTAAAATATTCGTTGGATGCGAGATTTATTATAGCATCATTTGAAGTTTCATTGAGAATATTGTTTAATTCTTTGATGATTTTTGCACTCCAGTATGAATATAAATCACTATGACTAAGAATGGATAGCTTAGTAGATATTTCTAATCGATATGCTTGAATTAAATCGAGTGGCCTTAGCACTCCGTACAATCCTGATAGCATAATGAGGTGTTCTTGAGAAAATATTAAATCTTTTTCTGTAAAGAATGATGCATTTAAGCCAGTGTATACTTCTCCCTTAAATGAAAGTATCGCCTGATTCGAATTCAATAAGGTATGATTATTGTTCCAAAACTGGTATTTATCAAAAGTTTGTTGAGCTAGCTTAGGGCTAATATTCATTAATTTAGATAACTCACTAGTATTAAGTTTTTTAATCTTACTGACAATTCTTGAACTTTCCTTCAAGAACCTTGGTTTTGTGAAAAGTGAATTAGTTTTTTTACTGATGTCAATAGTTTTTGAAGGGGATAAGATTATAAGCATACGTCATATATATGTTATTAACTCTAATAAGTATTATAAGCCCAATCAACAAATTGAAAACCTAACTATCTTTAATATATATGTCTATTTCTTAAAAATGACTTTATTAAGATTCTTATTATTCCAAATATCCATTATAACTTTAAAGTCATTATAAACTTCTGTTCCGATTACTTTTTTGTTAAGTATTATTTCCTTTTTGATAATAAGTTCATTACCCGATTTTTCAAATATAATTGTAACCTGCCCAGCATTATTTTTAATGGACTTGAAAGTTGGGTTTGAAACTAGTTTGAAATCAGCAGGAAAGACAATAGCATATTCATATTTTTCGTGGATAGGGTACGGTATTTCCAATTGAACATCACGTTTGGCAGGTAATAAATTAAGGTGCCAACTATCAACTCCATTACTTGTTGTCGGAAGGTTGAATATCATGTAGTTGCCATGTTGCTCGAAAGGATCATTTTTCTCAAATTCAAGTTGAGATAAACTCTTCTGCTGTGTAAGTTTTTGAATCTTAGTTAAAACAAAGTCTTTACCGCTAATACCTCCTACTATTATTGAGTTTATATTAGAACTATCATTAAGTAAATTGAAGTACGGATTTGATTTACCTTGTAAATCCAAAGTGATTTTACCCAGTAGCTTGTCGGTGGTTTGAAAATCAAATTCACCCTTAACGAGTATGTTGTTAATAGTTGACTTATGTGAATATAACTTCAGACTTTCAATATTTTTATCAAGAAGTAATATCTTTTTATCAGAAAGTCCAAATATTAAATTGTGATTATCAATATGAACTGGACTTAGGTATATATCACCAAGTTTCTTAATTTTTATTTTAACCAGAAAATCATTGAAACTTAGCAGGTTTCCTATTTTAGTATTGTAATACATATCCGGAATAATAACAACTGGCTCAGCATTGATGTTTGCATTTTGTAAAAGTGTTGTCAACAGTATTGCTTTTTCCAGCTTTGTACCCTGATTACTATTCCAGATATCAGTTGCATTACGGCACTTAAAGCCCGTATACATTAACGGAATATTTAAATTATTAAGGTTATTAACAACAAGTTTTTGTAACTCCAATGCAACCTCAAGCTTATCTGAATTTTCCTTGGTTATAGCAACTACAGCATCATTCATGCTCTCGTTTGCATTATAAACAAAGGCATTTTGGTTAATGAACTTGTCAAATACAAATTTCAGATCATTAGCTGTACTGAAAACCAATCTAGGTGCATACTCATGATCAGAAACCTGATAGTAATCCTTTGAGCTTGCAGGAATTGAGTTGAAAGTCCAAGTATAAGATTTATTACTTTCTTTGGTGACTATGTTCGGTTGTCCTGTAATATTAAATAATTCATAATTCAAGGTCTTCGATTCAGGGATGTTTACTATTATTATAAACTCTTTAACAGGTGACGATGTTTCCAGTATTTCATCACCCATCAATGTCGGGAAAAAATCTTTATGGGTTTTAATTGAATAATCCAGATTAATTATGGCATCTTTCTCAAGTCCTGTATGAGTTACGACCATCTCTCTGAGATTATTAAATGCAGGAGCCTTGTTTGAAAACCTTGGCAGAACCTTATTAAAAGCATTATCTGGGGTAACTATTTTCTTCCCATCGGCCATAATTGTATATGCTGAATTAATTTCTAATTCCTGGAAATCAGTATTATAAATTATAAATGTTTCACCATATAATCTATGGAATGCGAAATGTGTTTGAAGTTTTATTTGTTTATAATAATTATATTCAATGCTTCCATCTTCATTCAATGTATATTCTTTAATAATCTTCAAATATGTAGCATCTGCGTTTTCAGTTTGTGAATAGGAAGGTATTATTATCGAAATACAGAATATTGCTATAATTAAATTTTTCATCTCTTAAGTTTTAAGGTGTTTACTTTTAATTTGTAATGTCAATAATGATAGGAGTTTCAGCAAATTTCTGCTGAGCGTTTACCACTTTTTTAAAAGCATCCCAATCAGCGGCTTTGTAAATACGTTTTGAAAGATTAATTTTTTCAAAAATTTCAAATGATTTTCCATCAAGCTTAATATTTCCTTCGAAGGATGTTATATCGTTTCCAACTTTTTCTTCAAAATCAATTGGTATAAGTTTACCCTTATGAGGAAGGGTAATTGTTTCATTAAGTTCAACAAGGCGAGAGCATCTGTCACGGAAATCATATTTTCGTTCATCTAAATTTGTGTTGATGTACATATGCGACATTCCTCTTCTAAATAGGTTTGATGCAACAAATGGAATAAAAATAATTTCTTGTTCAGTAATAATTGCATAATCTGGGATTGAATACTTAACCTTTAAATGAATGTTATCAGACTGGTATTCATATGGTTTACCAAAATCTATTTCTATGATTTGTGCTTGCGGCGACACTCTTAATAATTCTTTTTCAACAGATTTTTTCCATTCAGTTTTGAAATTACTTGTAAACATTCGTCGTATTGATGCATCCGATTGTCCTTCAGCCGTTAACAAAAATTCACCAACTAGAGTTCCATCTGTATGAATTTCAGAGTTTCCGTAAATTTTAAAAAAATGATTTACGGGTGCTGAAATTGGAGTTATCATCAGGTCAGCTCCTTCGGGCAAACCCATTAAATAATTTTGTTGTTGCTCTGCACTTGACCATAATTCGCGCAAGAATGGAACCCAGGTAGGGTCAAGTAACTTGTATTTGCCGTTTGACAGTTTTACAATTGTTACGCTATGATTAAACTGATCGGCAGGGATATAATCAATTCTTGAACCAGCCATTGTCATTGCCGGATATGATTCGAATCCAGCTGCCCGTAACATTGTTATAAGCATTCCGGCTTTATCTTTACATACCCCACAACGATCTGTAAAATTCATTTCGCCATTGTGCAAGGTATAACCTTCACCAGGGCCCATTGAAATTCCTGAATACCTTATTTCATCAGCAGCCCAATGTGTTAGTAAAGAAATTGAATCCATTTCATTCTTTGCATTAATAAGTATTTCAGCAACTTTTTTGTCAATTTCAGGAGTGGAATTAAAACTGCCGTAATCTTCATTCACATTATAAAACCATAATGATTTTGCATACCAATCAGGGCTTGTCGAAATTAATAACTTGGGCGCTACATCAGAAAGGGAAACCATACTTGGTTCACGTTTTATTGGCATTATATCCTTTTTAATAAAGGTGTATTTCATCATACTATCCTCAAGAATAGCGGATGATTCAGCCATGCCATTATAAAATCTGTATTGAACTAGTTTTTCTTCAGGTATTGATACGCTGTAATATTTTAGCAGAAGAGGGTCACTACTCCAAAAAGGTACTATATCATAAAAATGACCTCTCATGGGAGGGATGTATTTATCATCTTCATCTTGAAGAAGAGCATATGTATATCCTTTCTTGAAAAGGAAAACTTCAACTGCATCTCCGGGTTCGAGACGACCTATTTCAATCATTTTTTCCATTGCTCCCCAATAAATCATTCTGGCAGGAGCCGGGTAATCGTAAATGTTAGACATATCCAAGTTTTCGATGCTACCGTTTTTTCTGTAAATGCTAACTTTTTCAATGTCTACATAAGCCGAAAGAGGGTCGTAGCCATATTTAATAATATTAAGTTTTTTTGCACCTGTAGCAGTGAGTACTTTGTACAAAGCATGAGTGTGATAATAACTTAAACCGCTTTCCTGCATTTCAACATTTGTGCTGTCGAATATAATTAACGTATTGCTATTGGGATAATCAGAACTACATCCTGACTCCTTTATTAATTGTGGAATAGTGTTCGAAAAAGCAAACTGCGCAAAACACAGAATTACTATAATAGGTAGGATTTTTTTTGTCATTTTTTTATGATTTTTGAAATGAGGCAGTAAAGATAGAAAAACAAACTAAGAAGGGAAAAAAATTTGAGATTTGTTACCTGTCAGCAGCAGGTGTTGTGTAAGCATAATTAATATTGGCAATTAGAAGTAATCCCTATGTTTATGAAGCGGAATATTAGCCTAGGATTGATGCTACAAGATGCTGTAAATAAATTATGTTATTAAATGTGAAATGTTTTGACTGAAAATATCATTGTGTAACATATAAAAATCGTTCTGTGCCAAAATGTACAAAACCATGTTCGATAATGAACGATTGTTCGTTTTCTGTGCTAAGATGTAAGAATGGATATATCTGATAATAAGCAATTAATGATTGGTGGCACAAAATTAGATAACTGTAAAAAAAACCAAAGGAAAAATAAAATGGATAGAGTTATTCAGAAAAAGAAATGGAACTCAAAACGAATTATAACCATTTCTGCAATTTCCGCTTTCAGCATTTTTTTAATTTATTTACTTTTTCTTCGCGATACAGCTTCGAAATTATATATTAATAAAAACCAGTTAACTATAGTAGAAGTTAAAGAAGATAAGTTCCAGGAATTCATTCCAATTGATGGAATCGTTTTCCCCAAGAATACATATCATATTGATGCTATCCAAGGTGGTGTTGTTGAGGCTGTATATGCTGAAGATGGTGACATGTTAAACAAAGGCGATACTTTGTTGAAATTGCTCAACACAGCTATGGAACTTAGTTACATGGAACAGGAAACCCGTATGTTAGCAGAGATCAATAATCTGCAAAACACAAGGTTATCGTTGGAGCAAAATAAATACTTACGACAAAAAGAAATTGTTCAGTTAGAATATCAAATAGATCTTACAGAAAGAGATTTTAGACGAAAAGTCCAGTTGCATGATAAATTAGTTATTTCTGACAAAGAATTTGAGGATGCGGAGAGAGATTTTAATTTTACAGTTAAGCAATTAAATATTTCCATTGAGCTGCAACGCCTGGATTCAATATCCCGTCAGGCTCAAAAACGTGATATTGAGACTTCATTAAACCGGATGCATGAAAACATGAAGCTTCTCAGAAAAAATATTGAGAATGCATATGTTAAGTCCCCGGCTGAAGGTGAGCTATCATCTTTTAATATTGAGATTGGTCAAACAAAATCGGCAGGTGAACATCTAGGACAGATTGATGAACAAGGTGGTTACAGGCTTGAGGCCAGAATTGACGAGAGGTATGTATCACGTGTTTTTAAGGGGCAGCTAGCCGAATTGTATTATAATGGAAATACTTATAAACTATATGTTGGAAAAATATATACAAATGTTGTTAATGGAGCATTTAAAGTATATCTGTTCTTCGAAAATGATGAAGCTCCGGAAAGTATAAAAAGAGGTCAAACTGTGCAGGTTAGGTTGACTTTTAGTGGCGAAACTGATGCCATTATTGTAAAACGTGGAGGCTTCTTCCAGGAAACAGGTGGAAACTGGATATATGTACTAGATCCTTCTGGGGACTTTGCTTACAAGCGCCCTATAAAGATAAACCGCCAAAACACTAATTATTATGAAGTAATGGAAGGTCTGAAAGCCGGCGAACAGGTTATAGTTTCTTCATATGATTCATTTGGTAGCAAGGATAAAATTATATTTAAGTAGAAACTAATTACCAAAGATTTATTTATACAAAACGAATATCATGATTTTCAATTATTTTAAACTCGGCATTAGAAGTCTTCTTAATCAAAAATCCTATTCCATAATAAATATTGCTGGCTTATCAATCGGGATTGCTGCATTCCTGTTAATATTTCTACATATTCAGCATGAACTAAATTTCAATAAGGATATTCCAAACGCGAGCCAGTTATACAGATGTGTTGAAATTCAGCAGGCAGCAGGTGTTGGAGAACAACATGTAGCAGTTACAATGGGTCCACTTGCCGAAGCGTTAATTACCGATTTTCCGGAAATTGAAAAAGCAGTGAGGTTATTGTACTGGGGATCTCAAACAATTCAGCATAACGATCAGCACTTTAGCCAAAAGTTTATTGTTTTTGCAGAACCTGAAGTATTTGACCTATTTGGTGTTAGACTATTAGTAGGAGATACTTCTACTGCCTTAAAGGAATTAAATTCAATTGTATTATCTAAAAAGGTTGCCGAGAAAATATTTGGCTCAATGGAAGAGGCAATGGGAGCTTTAATTCAGATAAATGAACAATCATTAAATGTTACAGGAGTGATGGCAGATCAGTCAGAGCAGTCTAGCTTTAGGATGGAAGCATTAATTCCTTATGGCTATATGGAAAATAAATATGCTTGGTTAAATGGATGGGGTAACAATTCAATAGATACTTATGTGCGACTAAAAGAGGGGACTGATCTTGATGCACTAAGCAAAAAATTTCCGGAGTTTGTAGCTAGTCATGTTGAAACGGATGATTCTGAATGGCTCTGGAAATTGTATTTACAGCCTGTTGAGGATATTCATTTAAAATCTGGTCATATTAAATTTCAGATAATGAATTTCAGACAGGGAAATGCAAGTATGGTATATGTATTCAACATTATTGCTGCATTGATAATATTACTGGCATGTATTAATTTCATCAATTTATCAATTGCGCAATCAGTAAAGCGTTCACGTGAAGTTGGCATGCGTAAGGTAATGGGAGCAGAACGGTTAAACCTTATGAACCAATTTATGGGAGAATCATTCATAATTACTTTTGTTTCAATAGTTTTTGCTCTTCTTATTGTTTATTATTTACTTCCATTTTTTAACGGTATACTTGAAACTAATTTCATAATAGACTTTTATGGGAATTGGATTTTCAACATAGGTTTAATTATAATTCTTGTACTGGTAAGTTTAGTAGCGGGAGTTTATCCTGCATTTTATTTAAGTCGTTTTAACCCAATTAAAGTCCTTAAAAGTGGCCTTGAATCAGAAGGAAGTTCCTCAGGTTGGCTTACAAAGTCACTTGTGGTTTTTCAATTTGTGATATCCATTGGAATGATTTTTAGCATTGCTGTTACCTACGACCAGTTTAGTTATGCTCTAAATAAGGATATGGGGATTAATTACACTGATGTATTATCAGTTAATCTATTTAATAATAATAATGAAGATGATGTTGCTTTTTTGAAAAATGAATTTCGTCTGAATCCAAATGTAATTGATGTGTCATTTGTTAGTGATGTAAATGGTGTAGCTGGTTCTCAGGGTGGAATAAGGGTTGATGATTCAACCGAAACATCAATAACGGTTAGATATGGGTTTGTTGATTATAACTTCTTCGATATGATGGATATACCTATTATTGCCGGAAGAAACTTTGATGAAGAGTTTGCTATGGATGATAGTGTTTCAGTAATACTTAATCGCGCAGCTATTGAATTTCTTGGGTGGGATGACCCAATTGGTAAACAATTTTTGCCATTCCTTGATACTGTAACTAACATGAAAGTGATAGGTGTAATAGAAGATTATCATTATTATTCTATACATGAAAAAATCGAACCTGCAATTTATATGATTTACGCACCCAGATCGAGTATGTTAGCTATAAAAATTAATAGTTTAAATCAAAAAGAAACCATTGCTTTCCTCGAATCTAGTTGGGATAAACATTTTCCGGGAGTGCCATTTAATTATAAAATGGCAACACAACGACTTAAGGAACAATATAAAAATGAAGAAAGTACGTTTAAGATATTTTCGTTTTTTACAATACTGTCTCTTGTAATATCATGTTTGGGTTTGTATGGCCTTACAGCATTGATTATTGAAAGAAAGAACAGGGAAATTGGAATTAGAAAAGTTTTTGGTGGATCTGTTTCTCAGATATTGAAACTTGTAATAAGTAATTTTATAACATTAATATTAATAGCAGGCATTATTGCTACACCCATTGCCTGGTATATAATGGATAAAGCACTTGATGGCTTCGCTTACCACATTATTATTTCTTGGAAATATTTTGCCGGATCCATAATTGTGGCTCTTTTGGTTGCCATGGTAACAATTATTTATCATGCATTGAAAGCAGCAACTTCAAATCCTGTTGATACCTTACGTTACGAATAATAACACCGATATGATCTGGAATTACATTAAAATATCAATAAAAAACTTAAATCGGTACAAGTCGTTTTCGATAATAAATATAATGGGTTTGGCAATTGGATTAAGTGCATCACTTCTTATTGCTCTTTGGGTATTTGATGAATTAAGTTATGATCGTTATCATGAAAAATCAGGTCAAATATACAGACTTGAACGCCATATAGCCTGGGATGGTAAAGTATTTGATGTTCCAGTAACAGGAGCCATTTTTGGTGAAACTATTGCTGATAAGATTCCTGAAATAGTTGATTTTACACGTGTTTACCCAATAGAATTATCTATATGGAATCACTTGAATTCTAATCAAGAGGAACGTGTAATGTTCTGCGATAAAGGTTTTTTTAATGTTTTCACATATAACTTCGAAAGAGGTGACCCGAGTACAGCTTTATCAGAACCGTTTACAGTTGTATTAACAAAAAAAGCTGCTGTAGCCTATTTTGGTGAAGAATATCCCATTGATAAAACTCTGGAAATTGAATGGAATGATGAAAGGAAAAAATTTAGAGTAACTGGTATAATTGAAGAAGTGCCCAGCCAAAGCCATTTTCATTTTGATGTAATAGCCTCATTTGAGACTTTGGAAGAACTTATGCCCGATAGGCTAGATTCGTGGGTGTCAAATTATTTGTACACTTATGTTCTTCTCCATCCTGAAAGTAAACCCGAAGACCTGAGTGCTGGTTTTCGTGGTATTGTAGAGGAGTTTATTGCACCCGCTTATATGGCATTTCTCGGTGGTGAACAGGGAATAAAGGATATACATGAAATATTTGTAATTACCCTTCGTCCTGTTGAAGATATACATCTAACGGCTAAGTTGATGTGGGACATTGAACCTCAGGGTAATATGACCTCTGTTTATATTTTTAGCATTGTATCTATTTTGATACTTTTAATGGCATGTTTTAATTTTATGAACTTATCAACAGCCTTGGGTAGTAAACGGGCAAGAGAAGTTGGTATCAGAAAAACAGTAGGGGCCACTAGGGGAGAGCTAATTGTACAGTTTATCAGCGAATCGATTATAATTTCTTTTATATCACTTGGTATAGCATTGTTAATTATTGAAACTGTTTTGCCTGGTTTTAATGGTTTTGTTGGAAAACATCTAACACTTAGTTCATTTTTTGAACCACAGTATTTCTTAATATTATCCATTATCGTTATAGGATGCGGTGTTCTGGCAGGTTTGTATCCGGCTTTTTATCTTTCAAAATTTAATCCAATGATAGTTTTACATAAAAATGAAGAGCCTCGTGGATCGAGATTTTCAGTAAGACAAATATTGGTGGTATTCCAATTCAGCATATCAATATTATTAATTATTGGAACCATAACAGCTTACATCCAGATAAATTATTTTTATGAAAAACCATTGGGGTATGATCAGGAAAATCTTTTTGTAATTTCAACTGAAAGTAGTGAAGTAAGAAATAATCTTGAGACTTATAAAAGTAGAGTTCTCCAATATCCAGAAACAAAAGATGTAACAACTTCAGGTTCAATACCTGCTGCAATAAACTTTTCTGATAAAGCCTATAAATCAGATGATATGGAGGACGTAATATCGTCGATATATATTGGAATTGGCTACAATTTCTTCGAAACATATAAAATTGAATTTCTCGCAGGTCGACCATTTTCAAAAGAATATGGAACTGATACCATTTTTAAATATATTGTTAATGAACAGGTGATTAGGAAAATAGGCATTGCTAATCCTGAAGATGCAATAGGAAAGCATTATGGTACCTTTGATAAAGAAGGGGATTTTGAATCAGGTGAGATAATTGGAGTTGTAAAAAACTTTCACATTAAGCCTCTTGATAAAGAAATTGAGCCAATAACATTTGAACTAAATCCAGATTGGATGGAGTACATTACTATACGCTACAACACTTCCGATTTGCAAGGATTTATCCTAAAAATGGAGAAGGTTTGGAAAGAGATATTTCCCAATGATGAGTATAATTATTTCATTCTGAAAGATAGATATAAGAGCCTATATATTGAAGAAACAAGGATGAAAAATATACTCCTTTCGTTTACTATATTGGCAATTTTTGTCGGTTGCCTGGGGCTTTTTGGATTAGCTGCGTTTATAGCACAACAACGATCAAAAGAGATAGGAATAAGAAAAGTTCATGGTGCCCCAGTTGGTAGTATCATATTTCTGCTAACCCGTCAGTTTACATACTGGGTATTGCTGGCAAATGTAATTGCCTGGCCATTAGCATACTATTTGTTGGATGACTGGTTATCGAATTTCTTTTATAGAATAAGTATGCCATATTGGGTGTTTATCGCTGCAGGGTTGTTAGCTCTTGTTGTTGCCCTGCTTACTGTTGGTTATAAAGCATACAAGGCTGCGGTTTCTGATCCTCTTGATTCTATTAAATATGAATAACTAAATATTATAATTATGAGAGAAATAGTCATACTAATACCGGAAATTGACGTTGAGCAAAATGTAGAAATCGACGTAAGAATAAATGGTCGTAAAAAAACCCTGAAGTACAGAGTTGAACTGATAGACTGGGAAGGTAATAACCAGGAGGACAGAGTCACTATTCTTAAGCATAAAATAAAAGACTACGACAAAGATTGGGAGCTTGTTGAAATAGGAGCACCTTTAAAAACAGAAATCCCAATCATGTTTAGGAAAAAGAATGGAAATGAAAGTATATAATGTAATGATATTGAATAAATAGTAATTAATAATATTAATTTAAAACATACAATCGTGATAAGAACAGTAGATCTTACAAGAATATTCAGAACGGATGAAGTTGAAACTACCGCATTGAATAAAATAAATATTGAAATTAAGCAAGGCGAATTTGTAGCAGTTATGGGCCCTTCGGGTTGTGGAAAATCAACATTGCTCAATGTGCTTGGATTGTTAGATACACCATCGAGTGGAGATTTTTTCTTCCTTAATGAAAATGTTTCCGGATATAGTGAGCGACAAAGAGCCAGGTTGAGAAAACATAATATTGGTTTTGTATTTCAAAATTTCAACCTCATCGACCAGTTAAATGTATTTGAGAATGTTGAACTTCCTCTAATTTATCTTAAAATGAGTACAAAAGAGCGTCGAATGAAAGTTGAAGAAGCTCTGGAATCGATGCAAATAGCACACCGCGTGAAGCATTATCCAAATCAACTTTCAGGTGGGCAGCAACAGCGTGTGGCAGTTGCCCGGGCCATTGTTTCAAAACCTCATTTTATTCTTGCTGATGAGCCAACAGGTAACCTCGACTCAAAACATGGTGATGAAGTAATGAGTTTATTATCAGGTTTAAATGAAGATGGTACTACAATAATAATGGTGACCCATTCACAGCGCGATGCAGAGTATAGTAATAGAATAATTCATTTGTTTGATGGACAAGTACTTTCAGAAAATCTAAAGTAATCAGTACTCTTTTTTAAATCAAAAAAACATTCGGCAATATGTTTAAAAACTATTTTATTAGTGCCTTACGCAATATTACTAAGAGTCCGTTCTATGCTTTTTTGAATATTGCCGCACTTACGGTGGGCTTTACTACTTTTATTTTCATACTCATGTATGTTGGTGATGAATTATCATATGATCGTTATCATAAAAATGAAGATAGGATATATCGACTCGAATCGAATTATACAATTGGAACAAAACAGGATCGGTTTGCGATAGCACCAATACCAATGGCACCGGCACTAAAGCTTGAATACCCTGAAATAGAAAATTTTGTTAGGTTTAATGACATTAATAATGTACTTATTAAAGTAGGAGAAAAAGAGTTTTATGAAGATAATTTTTACTATGCCGATTCGAGTGTTTTTGAAATATTCACACACCAAAGGGTTATGGGTAATCTTGAAGGATGCCTAACAGAACCCAATACTGCTGTATTAACCAGGTCAATAGCTAATAAATATTTTGGAAGCGAAAACCCAATCGGTAATATAATAGAAACAGGAGGAGACAGACAATTTAAAATTACTGCTGTTGTGGAAGATTTGCCGGGTAATTCGCATCTCAAATTTGATGCGCTTTTTTCAGGAAGTACTCTTGCAAAAGAAGATGGTGAGGAAGAGTTTAATAGTATGGAGCCTGGACGATTCTGGAATATTGGCCTCTATGCTTACGTTTTGATAAATGAAAATAGTTCCATAAGCAGCATTCATGAGAAGTTTCCACAGTTCTATGAAAAATACATGAAATCAGTTGGTGATCAGTTTAATGCCTCCTTTGATCTTGAAACTACAAAACTTGCGGATGTTCACCTCACATCAACCCTTTCAGCTGATCTTCCAACAGGTAATATTTCATATGTTTACATTTTCTCAACAGCAGCTTTGTTCATACTGTTATTAGCAGCTATTAATTATATGAATATGGCTACAGCAAGATCTTCTGAAAGATCAAGAGAAGTGGGTATGAGAAAAGTAATGGGAGCAGAGAAAAAACAATTGATCATTCAATTTTTGAGCGAATCTGTTCTGCTATCGATAATAGCACTTCTGTTAGCCTTGTGCATAGTTTTCATATTAATGTCAGATTTTAATGTGCTTACTGGTAAAGAACTTGAATTTAGTCATCTAATTAATACAAGTAATCTACTGTTGGTTACAATAGTAAGTTTGGTTATAGGTATTGTATCAGGTAGTTATCCTGCTTTTTTTCTTTCATCTTTTATGCCATTAAAAGTACTTAAAGGTATTACTGTTGGAAACGGTAAGTCAAATTTGTTAATGAGAAGAGGGTTAGTGATTTTTCAGTTTTTCATTGCCATAGTTATCATCATATCTACAATGGTTGTTTCCGATCAATTGCATTTTCTCAAAAACAAGGATCTTGGATTTAACAAGGAAAATGTGGTGGTTCTTGAAATGCAGGACTCTACATTTCGAAGTAAAGTAGAACCATTCAAAGAATTATTATTGCAAAGCCCGAGTATTGAATTTGCTGCAAACTCTACAGGAATACCAGGCAGAAACAATTGGATACAAGTAATGTTAGTTGAGCAGGAATCTGAAATGAAAGAGCTTGCAGTTATCCTTACACAATGCGATTACGATTACCCCGATGTAATGGAGTTTAAATTTCTGGAAGGACGCAATTTTGATAAAAATATGGGTACTGACGATACGGCCGCAGTAATTATTAATGAAACAGCTGTGAGGCAATTTGGTTGGACAGGTAATCCAATTGGTAAGAAATTCCACTATGGATTTGATCTGGATAGATCGGGGGGGAGATTCATGAAAGTTATAGGAGTTGTTAAAGATTTCCACTTTACTTCGTTACATAATAAAATAGAACCCATAATATTATTTATTAGTCCCTTTAACAGATATTTTTTAACAGTAAATGTTGCAGATGGGCAAATGGATAATGCGTTGGCTCATATTGAACAAGTCTGGACAGACTATAATCCAAAACGCCCTTTCGACTATAAACTATTATCACAAATTCAGGAAGAAATGTACCAGGGTGAAGAAAAGATTAATACAATATTTATTGTTATTACGATAATAACTGTATTTATAGCATTACTTGGATTGTTTGGACTTTCGTTATATACTACTGAACAACGGACCAGAGAAATTGGTATCAGGAAAGTTAATGGTGCTACTGTTGGTGATATTATGTTCTTGTTATTAAAAGAATTCATCTGGATAATAATAATAGCTTTTATCCTGGCGGTTCCAATTGCATATTGGAGGCTAAGCATTTGGCTTGAGTCGAGCTTTATATATTTTGTAGATATAAAATGGCCTACCATACTATTAGCCGGATTTGCTGCACTAGTTGTGGGAATAGCAACCATAAGCATACATGTATTAAAAGCAGCATCAACTAATCCGGTTGATGCTCTTAAATATGAATAATTAGCTTCGGCATATATTGATAAATATAATTATGCCTTGCATATAAACTTTATTATAAACTTAAATTATCGTACCATGAAAAACTATTTATTAACACTTTTTGTTTTACTTACTTTTGTTCTAACTTCTGTTGGACAAGAGGGTATGTGGCTTCTAACTCAAATTGATAACCTTAATCTTGAGGAAAAGGGGTTGCAAATTGAGACCACAGATATTTATAATCCTGATCAACCTGCATTATACAATGCCATTATTCAGTTGGGCGGTGGAACAGCATCTTTTGTCTCACCAGATGGATTAATTATTACAAACCATCATGTAGCTTTTGGCGCTTTGCAAAGGGCAGCATCAGCTGAAAATGACTACCTGACAAATGGTTTTTTGGCCAGAAATCGTGTTGATGAGATCGAAGCACCGGGATATGAGGCGAGGTCACTCATAGAAATGGAAGATGTTACTTCTGAAATCTTAAAAGCAGCCAAAGGTATTGATGATCCGTTGGAGCGAGATAAAAAAATTAATGCAAAAATTGCTAAAATTACTGATGCAATTGAAAAAAAAGCTGATGATATTCAGGCAAGAGTTACTGCTATGTATAATGGTAAACAATACATACTGTTTGTTTACAAAGTTTTTAAAGATATACGTATAGTTTATGCACCACCCAGTTCTATTGGAAAGTATGGTGGTGATATAGATAACTGGATGTGGCCACGTCATACAGGAGACTTTTCTTTCCTCAGAGTTTATTGTACTCCTGAAGGTAATGGTGCCGGTTTTAGCGAAGATAATGTGCCTTACAAACCTAAAGTTTGGCTAAAAGCAGCTCAAGAAGATTTAAAAGACGGAGATTTTACTTTTATTATGGGTTACCCTGGCACTACAACCAGATATCGTACATCTAACTCAGCAAATTGGAATCTAAAATATAACTACCCATTTTCCATCGATAATTTCGCAACAATTATTGAATTAATGGATGATCTAACAAAAGATGATCTGGAAGGAAAAATTAAGGTAGCTGGAATGAGAGCAGGTCTCGCAAATGCCATGAAAAACTATCAGGGAAAAGTTGATGGTATGACAAACACCAATTATGTTGGCGATAAAATTGAATATGAGAAAAAGTTTGCTGATTGGGTTAATAGCGATCCTTTACGAAAAGAAAAATATGGTAACATACTTTCTGATATTAAAGCTGAGTATAAGGTATTATATAAAACTAAGGACAGAGACAATGTTCTTGGATACATACAAGGGCTGGCCGGCACGGAGTTGGGCGTAGCTAGCTATGCATTTATGATTGCCAAAGAAATGGATAAACCAAAAAAAGAAAGAAATCCAAGGATTAATGAGTCATTAATAGAAAATATTAAAGCAGGTATGCAATATCAGTATGCAAATCTATATGAACCCCTAGACAAAGAATTACTGGCTATGGGACTGAATATGGCCAACGAACTACAAGGTAGTCAACGTATTGTAGCACTTGATTATATACTTAACGACAAAAGCAGAACCATTGATGAGTATGTTGATTGGGCTTATAGCACTTCAAAACTAAACGATCTGGAATTTGCAAGAAGTTTATTTGGAAAAACTGTGGATGAGTTGGTAGCAATGAATGATCCATTCATTAATATTATTGCTAATATAGAACCTGTAGTAGAAGAAAGTAACAAAGCTTCTGAAATATTCGCAGTCAATATAATTGATCTTCGAAAATTATATATTGACGCATTATACGACTGGAAAGGCACCAATATGTATCCTGATGCTAACAGCACTATACGTTTTACATCGGGCCCTGTAAAAGGATACGTACCTGCTGATGCTGTCTGGTATAATCCGTTTACATCTTTAACAGGAGTTATTGATAAGGATAAAAACGTGGAACCATTTGATGCACCTGATGGCTTAACAGAACTTTATAAGAAGAAAGATTTCGGCCAATGGGTTGACCCTGAATTAAATGATGTTCCTGTTGCTTTCTTGCATCAATGCGATATTACTGGTGGTAACAGTGGTAGTCCGGTTATGAATGCTAAAGGCGAAATTATTGGAGTAGCATTCGACGGTAACTATGAAGCTATGATTAGTGATTGGCAATATGATCTGGAAAAGCAAAGAACCATTTCTGTTGATATGAGATATGTACTTTTTGTAACCGAGAAGTTTGGCGATGCGGGATTCATCTTGGAAGAAATGGGAGTGCCTTCAGTTGGTTATTAGTAAAGATTTAACCTGGATTATTTTATAATAACAATGACCCCTGTTGCATTTTATGTAGGTAAGGTATTTAGTTATTGTAGGTAACCAGTGCTTTATAAAAGAGGGTGTGCAAAAACTTTTTGTGGCACCTTCTTTTTTTACGAGACTGTAGTAAAGCCTGGGCATCCAAAATAGAGCGCAATTATATATTATTTTTGTGAGGATTTCAAATAATTACATATCATTTTAATTGTAACTATATTGTGAATAATCTGTGGCAAAAATATTATCACAGGCTATTCTCCTCATAAAATTATTATAATATTTTGATTAACGTTAAATAAACTAAGTATTTAATTGTACACCTTAATTATTTTATATCAATAAGCAATACCACAAACTATCTCAAATTATATCTCAATATTGGTTTGTGATTAATTACTACATTTGAAAACGAACTAAATTCTGCATAAATATGGCAACTTCTAATAATACCGATTTTATATTTCCAGTAGGTTATGAAAAGTTTCATAAGAAGCAACTTTATAATTTCCAACTGAACAGACCATATTCTTTTGGATATGCCAGATACGATGATTTGAAAGAGGTTGGCTCAAAAATTAAATCTTTTAATGACTGGAAAACAGAAATGATAAAACTGGCAGAAAAAGCCGTTTTGGAAGAAAGATTAGTAAATGCCGCATTTTATTATAGAGCAGCCGAATTCTATATTAAATCAAATGATCCTGAAAAAAGTATACTATACAATAAGTTTAATAACCTATTTTACAAGGTGTTTGCCAATGCGGGAATTGAAAAACATGAAGTTCCATATGAAAACTCTTTTTTAACTTCTTTAAGAATTCATCAAGTCGGTACAAAAAAGGGAACAATTGTTATTCATGGTGGTTTTGATTCATTTATTGAGGAATTTTACTCCATGATGAAATATTTTTCAAATTATGGTTTCGAAGTGATAGGATTTGAAGGACCGGGACAAGGAAATACATTGAGAAAATATGATATTCCTATAACTATTGAGTGGGAGCGCCCGACTAAGGCAATACTGGATTATTTTCAGCTTGATGATGTAACCTTAATTGGGATTTCGATGGGTGGATGGCTTTGCTTGCGTGCATCTGCTTTTGAACACAGAATAAAAAGGGTGATTGCTACAGGACACGCAATAGATTACATGAAAAGTATGCCTTCAATACTTCGCACGATTCATTTATGGTGTATAAATCATTGGCCAAATTTCATGAATCGCATGGCTGTTATGAAGTTTGAAAACAGGGATAATGTGGCATCATGGATGGTTGATCATTTAAAATATATCACAAAAAAAAGCAAACCTATGGATGCCCTGGATTTGTACCTTCAACTGAATACTAAGAATATCCATTCGGAGCTCGTAAAGCAGGATGTTCTGATTATGAATAGCATGAATGACCATCTTATTCCCATTAAAATGCATGAAATGCAAGTGAATGCTTTAGTAAATGCAAAATCCGTAACAGGAAGAATTTTCACGAAAGAAGAACATGCACAGAATCATTGTCAGACCGGAAATTATGAATTGGCTCTTGAAACAATGTATGAATGGATTGTGAAAAAAAGTACTTAAACGGCTTTCAGTGTGTAGTTTGGAGGCTACGCTGAGGGTGTTTAGGTTGGATAGGTATAAGTAAGTATAACAGTGTAGTCAGGAGCCTACGCTGAGGTGGGGGTTGTATAGGTATAACAGCGTAGTCAGGAGACTACGCTGAGGTGGAGGTGGGGTCTATTTTATTTCTCCAATTGTTCGATGCGTGTTTTTAGTTCTGTGATTATTAGTTGTTGTTCTTTGATGGCTTCTACCAAAACAGGAATGATGGCCGAATATTCCATCGAATATATATCGTTCAATGTATCGTAACGTACACTTTCGGGGATGACAGGCTTAACATCCTTGGCAATAAAACCAAGGTTTAAATTGTCGTTATAATTCTCTTTCCATTTAAAGCGTACACCCTCCAATTGTAATATTTTGGACAGGTTGTTTTCTGTATTTAATGCCTGGATATCTTTTTTTAGCCTGCGATCGTATGGTGCTGATCCCACAGAAGACTTATCAACAGAAGGACTTGTCCAACTTAAAACGCCACTACCGTTTGTTGTCAGCACTTGCCCGTTAGAACCATCTGTGGAAGGGAAGTGGTATTCTCCTGCAATGTCCAGTATGCTTGCTGGTGTTGAAGTGCCTATCCCTACATTCCCATTTTTAAGTACGGTTAGTGCATTTGCTTTGTTGTCTTCATCTGTACCATTTCCAATCTCAAATAGCGGATCAGTAGCAACCCAGGAATTACTTGTTCCTCCTCCCACATTATACATTCCAATAGCAAGAGAAGTATAAGCCTCGACGGTAGTGTAATACCCTATCGCTGTTGACATTTCTCCACTGGCAGTTGTTTTACGGCCTATTGCGGTTGAAGCCCAATTACTAGCAGTTGTACAATGTCCCATCGTGGTTGATGCTCCTCCACTGGCGGTAGTGCAATGTCCCATTGCGGTTGAAGCCCATCCACTGGCAGTGGTAGAATTTCCCATCGCGGTTGTCGATTCTCCACTGGCGGTAGTGCTATATCCCATTGCGGTTGAAGCAGATTCACTGGCAGTTGTGTGATATCCCATTGCGGTTGAAGCCCATTCGCTGGCAGTTGTGTTTTTTCCCATTGCAGTTGAGCAATCTCCTATATTACTTAAATTCCATTGGTCACCATCTACAGTTCCGGCCCTAAAAGCTGCTTTTTTGGGATACCAGATCATACGTGTGCCTTCACCGGAAACAGTTAAATCAGTGCCGGAGCCATAAGTTCCGACAGACAAAATGCCACTACCATCCAGCACCATGGTTTCGCTGCCTGCCACATCAAAGCGGATTTTATCTTCATCGGCAGTTTCTTCCACCTGTACTTTGGTGTCGCCATCGGCATCGGCTAATTGGGTGATAAGAGTGGAGGAGAGTTGTATCCAGTTGGGAGTGGCCGGGGTGCCTGCATTGTAATAAAAACCTAGGTTGCCATCGGTTTGGTAAACAAGCAAACCTGTGGCAGGGGTAGTGATGCCTGTCCGCTGGCTTTCGATCATTCGGGGTATCAACAGTCCCTTTTCGTTACTTTTTACATCCAGTATGGCTGAACCATCAGGGTCGCTGCCATCACCATTGATGGCTACCTGGGCTGTTACTGAATAGATTGTACATAATAGAATTGCTAATAAAATAAGTTTTAGTTTTTTCATGGTGGTTTTATTATTATTTATCCTAAATTAGTCTATTTTATTGTGTTTTAATAACCCACCTTTGTTCTGAAAATATTTTTAAAATAGTAACAGAACTCCGGCGGGTAAACCAAAATTTCCATGCCTGCTGGCAGGCAAGCCTACCTTTTGGTTAGTTTAAATAAATTATAATCTGAGTCTTAATTAGTTGTTCACATTATGATCGTACAATTCATAATGCTACTTTGGAAGTATCTTTAAAAGAAAATTTTGAGTTGTAATGTGTAGTATTTAAATATTTCTCATTTGATGGTAATTTAGTTTTTTATGCAATATGAAAAAAAACTTAGCTAGTAAACGTATCAGAATCGCTAGTCATGTTAATTTTCTCTAGCAGACCCCCAAATATATAAAAAAAAATATATGTTTTGAATTTTTGTTGAATGTTTTTTTGGATTGAGGTTCCTGCCTACGTTGATCTTCGGTAGGCAAGGAGGTTTAGGTTGGATAGATATAACAGGGTAGTCAGAGCCTACGCTGAGGGTGGGGGACTACCCAGGGGGTGGTTAAGGTTGGATAGGCATAGTTTTTTTATTTCAATTTCAATTCAAATAGGATTTATATTTTCTTTTGTTCGGTTATATTCTTTTCAGCAAGTTCTTCTTTTTTCATTATGGCTTTTTTAAATAGTAAAACTCCAAAAAGGAAATGCATAGCTAGGCCGAATCCCCAACACAATAAAGGCCAATAGTACCAACTATATTGCGATTTTGAGGACAAGTTAAAATAAATTAGTCCTGAATTTGTAACTACATAAAAGAAGCTATGGATTAAGAAGCCAATTCTTTGTTCTTTAATCGCAATTTTTCTAAATGATAGTTTATACTCTGATAATGATATTTCTGATTTCATGAAATTTTATTTAATAAATTAATGTTCAGTTTTATCTATATATTCCATGAAGTAGTATAGACTTAAGTTTTCGATTGGTCAAATTAGTGAAGCTAAATATACAATTTATATTGATTACACTAATAATCATAACTAAACTTATCCACTCATTACCATTATGAGCTGGAATACTCTGGCACACCATCACCATCTTGCAAAATACTATTTTAATATTGTCATACGTAACTCTTAAAATGTTAATAAAACAAATCCTTCACCTGATAGTATTTGATAAAAAAGAGGTAGTTTTAGATGAAATAATAATAACTTACATTTAATTTTTATAAATTTATATAATATTGATAATCATCAAGATAGTATGATGATTTTAAATGGAATTGAATCTTAAATAACCCTGTGTGGAAGTTGTGCGAATTAATTCCAAAATAAATATAATAATAATTATGGATAAAGGAATATTTTCTGTATCGTCATGATCGTTTGATGTTAAAGAGCGTAAAAGAAATTAATTAAGGCAATAAAACAATAAAATATGAAAAAACACAATATCAGCTTATTTGCAATATCATTCTTGTTAATTACATTGGCTTCATGCGACCAGGCTAATAATACTAAAGTTAGCGAAAAAAAAGATGAAGTAACAAAGCAAGAAGAAGTAGTTGAATGGAGGGGTGAAAACCGAAGTGGTTACTATAATCAAAGTAATTTGCTTAGTACATGGCCCGAGGACGGTCCAAATCTTGTTTGGGAATATGTAGGTATTGGAAATGGGTATGGGTCTCCCATTTTTACACAGGATCGAATGTATGTAATGGGTGAAATTGATAGCTTGGGTTATTTATTCTCATTCGATAATTTCCATAATTTATTGTGGAAAAAAGCATTTGGGAAAGCATGGATGGTAAATTATACTGGATCCAGATCAGCACCAACAATCATTGGAAATAATATTTATCTTGTTTCAGGTTTAGGAGTTGTTTATTGTATAAACAGGATTACAGGCGATGAAATTTGGTCGGTAGATATGATAAACGATCTTCATGGAGTATTTCCTTTGTTTGGATATTCAGAGTCGGTGATTATTGAAGATGAAAAGCTATTTTGTACACCTGGAGGTCCAGATACAAATGTTGTTGCCCTTAATCGAAATACAGGAGAATTAATCTGGGTAAGCAAAGGCAATTCTGAAAGACCCGGATATAACTCAGCTCAAATAATAAAGCTCAAAGACAGAAATGTACTCGTTAATTTTTCTGCGTATGAATTAATGGGGCACGATACTAAAACGGGGGAATTGCTTTGGACTCAAAATCAAGACAATACAAAGCCTGATGAACGAAAGCCAGGACTAGGTGACACTCATAGTAATACTATCATTTTTGATGATGGAAATATCTACTATGCAGCTGGAGATGGAAATGGTGGTGTAAAATTAAAATTGTCTGATGATGGAAAAAGCATAGAAGAAGTATGGAGAAACCCGGATTTTGATAGCTACATGGGAGGAATTGTAAAAATTGGAAACTACCTTTATGGCTGTGGTACCGCGAAAAGAAATTTTAAAAGTGTGAATGCGGAAACAGGAAAAATTGGCAGTAAGCTGAAGATAGGAAGTGGTGCAGTAATTGCTGCAGACAGCATGCTGTATTATTATAACTTTGCTGGTAACGTTATGCTTATAACACAAAATCCTACGGATATGGAAGTTGTTGGTAAGTTTAAAATGAAAAAAGGTTCAAGAGAGCATTTTGCTCATCCGGTAATAAATAAAGGCAGATTATATATCAGACATGGTAATGCTATTCAAGCCTATGATATAAAAGCAAAGTAATAACCCCAGTTTGATGTAAGCTTTGTACACAGCATCAGATAGTTTTGCCCTATTTGATCTCAAATTTCTGAAGGACTATCTGGATAATTCAAGGAGATTTGAGGAAGAATAAGGTAAAACTATCGATGTCCTTTAGGAAAAGTCACAATCACAACATCTTTGAACTGAAAATCATTGATATAGATTTTAAGGCTCATTTTGGTTGCTATTTGGTATTATACCAATTAAAGGTCAAACTGCGCCTTTAGAATTTGAATTGTTTTTTGACTGAATGATGAATAGAATTTTTGCATAGCCATAGCTACGGAAACATACTATAAAGAAATTCAGATTAAAAAGAAACAGATTATATGGCGCATTTTGATGTTTATTTGGTATTAAATAGCTGAATGGTTAAAAAGCCCGAACTGCACGCACTCTGTTCGAGTAGCGCTTATCATTTTCGCCCTGGTAACTACTGCCGAAGTACTGTTCCCACGCGGTGCTATTAAAGTACTTGCTGGAACTCCAATGATAGGTATTTACAAAAGCAGTACCTCCATTTGCTATTGCCGTACCAGTTTGCGTACAACGTTTTTAATAAACGCCTGTTTTAATGGCGTTTATTTTTTGTTATCTGCTGTTGTAT
>CAYWRM010000046.1:0-24397 GCA_964460905.1 uncultured Lentimicrobiaceae bacterium | reverse complement strand
TGTCCTTTCTGGTTTTGTGTTAAAATAACTATTTGGCAAACTTAGGTTGGTATAATCGTGACTTGTGTAAATTATATTAATTACCGGTAGCCAGGTACAAAAAAATAACCCCGGAAGTTTCCAACCAGGGCTATAATTATCTTAAAATTCGTCTATTTCAGGTTTTCTAATGCAATATCTGAATCTGAGCCCAATATACTGCAGCTCCGGCTAAATAACCAACTAATGCTAATAGACTAATTTTTTTCATATACCATATGAAATCGATTTTTTCCATACCCATAGCAGCTACACCAGCAGCTGAGCCAATTATTAAAATACTTCCACCTGTTCCGGCACAATATGCAAGGAATTCCCAGAAAACACCATCAACAACAAAGTTTGCTGCATATCCTGTAGCACCTACTTGTGCAATTTCATACATTCCCATAGCACCGGCAACTAGAGGTACATTATCCACTATTGATGATAATACACCTATTATCAGGTTGATAACATAAATATCTCCAACATTTGTATTTAACCAGTCGGCAAGAAGAGTAAGATGACCTGCAGATTGCATAGCTGCAACAGCTGATAGTATTCCCATAAAGAAGAATATTGTTGGAACATCAACTTCACGTAATACTCCTATTACTGTTAATGTACGACGATCTTCAACTGGTTTGTAACGATGTAGTATTTCGGTTGTTATCCAGATAATGCCCAAACTCAATAGCATCCCCATATATGGAGGAAGATGAGTAACAGTTTTAAATATAGGAACAAAAAGTAATCCTCCAACTCCCATAAAGAATAATAAATTGCGCTCAAATGGCGTAGTGAATTCTTTATTTTCATCATCGCTTAACTTTGGTCGTGTAACATTACCTTTCAATGAGAATGATAGTATTACAACAGGAACAATCATGGTTACCAAACTTGGTAATATTACCATTAATATTATATTTAACGACGTTACCTGTCCACCAATCCAAAGCATAATTGTTGTTACATCACCAATTGGCGACCATGCACCACCGGCATTGGCAGCAAGTACAACCATTGAAGCATAAAACCAACGTTCTTTTTTATCATCAATTAACTTACGCAATAACGCAATTAATACAATTGTAGTTGTTAAATTATCAAGTGCAGCTGACATGAAAAAAGTAAGAAGACTAAGTATCCATAACAACTTTACCTTGTTTGTTGTTTTAATTTTATCAGTAATAATTTTAAATCCCTGGTGCTGATCAACTGTTTCAACAATTGTCATAGCTCCGAGCAAGAAAAACAGGATTGTAGATATCTCTGCAAGGTGATGCATAACATCATGATGAGTGATAAAGTTAAGCATGTCGCCTGAGGTTGGATTATCGATCCCTGCCTCATGCACATATCCTCGCCACGACTGACTTAAAAACTGACCTGTTTCATTTACCATATTTAGTATGTCAACACGGCCAAAAACAAAGATAACCCACATCAGCATACCAAGGATAAGTGCTGAGGCTGCTTTATCTACTTTTAAAGGATGCTCGAGGGCAATCGCTGTGTACCCTAGAACAAAAACTACTACCATTAAAATAAACATCTCTTTATATTTTTAATTAATAAGGGCGCAAAAGTATATAATCAAGTTGATTCACATATGATAATCATGTAAATATCTCTATATAATGTCAAATTTATAGACTGTCTAAATAGGCATTTATATTTTAGTGTGTGATTTTAAAGGTAAATTAACCGATGGTAATTATATATAATAAAACACTATTCTTTTTTTCTTAATTTTGCCCTTGTATTTAAAACAACAGATTTGAAGTTACTTTTTTTTGATTTTGGAGCAGGTGAAATAATGCTGGTTGTATTAGCAGTATTACTCGTTTTTGGACCGGGTAAAATTCCTGAAATAGCCAGAACACTTGGGAAATTTATTAATGAAATAAAACATGCTTCTGAAGATATTAAAACAGAAATTAATCGTGAAGCTGACCGAATTGATCGTGATAAAAGATTAGCAGAATACAAAGCTACTTTGGAGGCAAAAACTGATGATTCAATAGAAGAAAGTAAAAATCAAACTGAAGTAACATAGAGGTGTAAGAAAGGAAATAAGACATTATAACCCTTATTAATTTTAGCTACCTCAATAATTTGATTACAATAACGTTTATAATCTATCAACATATAAATATCAATATGAGTAAATTATTTTCAAGTATATTTCTACTTGGTTTTTTAATTACCATGCCAACATTACTAAATGCACAACGAAATCCGGCTAAAGGTGCTGATGAAGCATTTTCCAAGCAACAATACTCGTTAGCTATTGATAAATACAAAAAAGCTTATTCCAAAGTAAAAAAGAATAAGGAGGAAAAAAATAGGATTACTGCTCAACTAGCAGAATGTTATCGTCTTACCGGTAAGTATAAGCGAGCATCAACATCTTACAAAAGGCTTATTAAAAATGAATGGGATAAACGTAACCCTGAAATCCGCCTTCATTATGCTGATATGCTGAAAATAACCGGAGATTATGCTGAGGCAATTGCGCAATATAATACTTATGCCGAAAGAGTTCCTGAAGATTTACGAGGTCGAAAAGGGGCAGAAACAACAGCATTAATTGAAGAATGGATTGAGAATCCTTCAAAATACGAGATTAACAATGTGAAGAAAGTCAATTCGCGTGAAGCCGACTTTGCACCTTCATATACTACTGATAATTATAATGAAATAGTTTTTACTTCAACACGCGAAGGGGCTAGCGGCAAGGAAACTGATAATTGGACTTATCAAAACTTTAGCGACTTGTTTCAGGCAAAAATTGATAGAAAAGGGGAATGGTCTGAACCGGTGCTTTTTGATACTGAGAATGTAAATTCTGAAGGTAATGAGGGTGCTGCTGTTTTTAATTCAAAATTCAACACTATATATTTTACAAGATGCCCTAATGACGAACAAAAAGAATCGGGATGTCAGATTTATAAATCAAAACGATCAGGTCGCGCATGGGGAAAACCTGAGATGGTTGAGATTGCTACTATCGATACGATGTCTACAATTGGACAACCTACCATAAGTGAAGGTGAGCTTGTTATTTATTTTTCGGCTAACCGACGTGATGGTATGGGAGGTAAAGATATTTGGGTGGCATTTAGAGATTCGAAAACTAAGGGTTTTGGTAGACCAATGAACCTTGGTGAAGTTATTAATACACATGGAAATGAGATGTTTCCTTTTTTAAGAAACGATACAACTCTTTTTTTCGCATCTGACGGACATGGAGGAATGGGAGGTCTTGATATTTTTGTTACAACAATTGATACTGCTGGTAACTGGGGTGAACCTAGAAATCTTAAGTATCCTATGAATTCATCTTTTGATGATTTTGGTATAGTTTATCATCCTACTGATGACTACGGTTTCTTTAGTTCTAATAGAAAGGGAGGAAGAGGGTTGGAAGATATATGGTATTTTATTGAACCTCCTCTTAATTTTACATTAAGTGGTACGATTAGAGATGATCGTACGTTAATGTACATGAGTGATGTAAGTGTTCAGCTAGTTGGATCAAGTGGTCTCTCGGTAACAACACGTACTAACGATGAAGGTTTCTATAGTTTTGGAGAAAGTCAACTTGAACAAAATACAACATACGAGATACTAGTTGCGAAAGCACTTTATTTTAACGAAAGAGCTACTTTCACAACTGTTGGAGTTGAATTTAGTAAAGAGTTTGTTAAAGATTTTAGTCTTATTCCAATTCCATCAGACCCAATACCGTTACCTGAAATTCTTTACGATCTTGCTAAATGGGATTTAAAACCTCAGTATCAGGATTCACTTCAAGGCCTTATCCAAACTTTGCGCGACAATCCAAATATTGTAGTTGAATTAGCTGCCCATACCGATTCACGTGATAGTTATGAAAAAAATGACATACTATCTCAGCGTCGTGCTCAGTCAGTTGTTGACTATTTGATAATTAGAGGTATTGAGCCTGCAAGGCTTGTGGCGAAAGGTTATGGCGAACGTGTGCCGCTTGTTCTTGAAAAGGATGTTATCAGAGATGGATTTCCTTTTTCAGAAGGAGTAACATTTGATGAAGCTTACATAGAGTCACTTGCTACCAACAACGAAAAAGAGGCCGCACATCAGCTTAACAGACGTACTGAATTTAGAGTCTTACGCAAAGATTATGTACCACAATCGACCAATATTGATCTTACAACCGTAAATATTGCTATTAATCCTGATGATAATGCAATAATGTTTACTGAGCTTCCAAAATCAGGAACTTATATCTCAACCTGTATAATTAATGGATACAATGAAGGATTTGCTTTTGACAAAACTGCAGATGCTCTGATTTCATTGGATAAAGCTATGGATCTTTTAAAATGGGGAGCAATAAGTAAAGAAGATTTTGAAGGTGACCCGGAAAGAGTGCTGGCTGATAACACTATTGCCGACAGAGCAATAATTAATATTAAAGAAATAAATATAGCTAACAAGAAGGTTGAGAATATTAAAGTAAAAGTAAGCCATAAATTAAAATACGGACTTGTTTTTGGTGATCGGCTTATGAAGCAATTTGGAAAATATTCATACAATACAAAAACACATAAACTTACAATTGAGTAATTAGTGATTAACAATGACTAGTAATTTTTGGAAAGTTTTTATCTTCCTGATTGACCTGGAGCGGAGAAGGAACTCTATCCTAAATTAAATATAGAGATTTTTCACTTCGCAAGCTCCGTTCAAAATGACAACATTAGAAGAATGAACAAACAATCAAGATATATGCAGCGAGGTGTTTCATCTTCCAAAGAAGATGTTCATAAAGCTATTCGTAATTTAGACAAAGGGCTGTTTCCTAAAGCATTTTGTAAAGTTATACCTGATATTATTGGTGGTGATGAAAATTTCTGCAATATAATGCATGCTGATGGTGCCGGAACAAAATCTTCGCTTGCATATATTTATTGGAAAGAAACAGGTGATATTAATGTGTGGAAGGGAATTGCACAAGATGCCATTGTTATGAATCTTGATGATCTTCTATGTGTTGGGGTTACTGATGATATACTACTCTCGTCAACCATCGGAAGAAACAAAAATCTCATTCCAGGAAGTGTTATTGCTGAAATAATAAATGGCACCGAAGAATTTCTTGAAAACATGCGAAACCTTGGTGTTAACATTTTCTTGACTGGTGGTGAAACTGCTGATGTTGGTGACCTAGTTCGAACCATTATTGTCGATTCAACTGTTACGGCACGAATACATCGAAGCAAAATAATTGAAAACAATATTCAGGTAGGTGATGTAATTATCGGACTTTCTTCAAGCGGCCAAGCGACTTACGAAAATGAGTATAATGGGGGCATGGGAAGTAATGGGCTTACATCGGCTCGTCATGATGTATTTAATAAAAGCTTAGTAACCAGCTATCCCGAAAGCTATGATCCTCTTATTCCAGAAGAATTAGTATATTCAGGTAAGATGTCGTTAACCCAGCCAAGCGCCGTTGATGGGGTAGATGTTGGAAAATTAATTTTATCACCCACACGTACATATGCTCCGGTAATTAAATCAATACTTGAATCCTATAGAGATAAAATAAACGGCCTTGTTCATTGTAGTGGTGGCGCCCAAACAAAAGTTATGCACTTTATTGATAAACTACATGTTATCAAAGATAATATGTTTCCGATTCCTCCACTATTTGAGTTAATTCAATCTCAATCGGGTACTAATTGGGAAGAAATGTATAGAGTATTTAACATGGGGCATCGTATGGAAATATATGTACCTGAAGAAATAAGTTCGGATATTATAAAAATTTCTCAATCATATAATATTAACGCTCAAATTGTTGGCCATGTTAAGCAATGTGATACTAAGAAGCTCACAATAGAATCACCATATGGGATTTTTAATTATACTCAATAGTTAAATCCAAAACATCCCGGAATTATTCCAACCCCGGTTGATGAAATATAATTACCAGAAGAATTATATCTATAAACTATTCCATTCTGATTATAGTCGATTGCATCGGATACATAAATATCATTGTTTATGGGATCAATTCCTAAAGAATAATAATTATTTTCTTCTTCAGAAATTATTGCAGTTTCAGGTAGTGATTGATCATATATTGACATCCTAAAAACACTATTGTTAAGGAAGTAAAGAGAATCACTGTTACCATTAATACATAGATTATCAGGACTTTGAGCTATATTTGTAAAAGTAAATTGTTTTTCTGTTTCAAGAGTGCCTGTATTAATTTTCCATAATGTAGGCAGTTCGCTGTTCATAAATCCTCCGCTGCAAAGCACCCATAAATAATTATTTTTATCAATAACCATACTATTAGGTTCAATTCCAACTACTACTGAATCCACCAATTTGTCTGTGTCAGAATTAATAACCATTACCGTGTTATTTATGGTTGTCTGATTGTAAGCTGACCAGTTTGCTGTCATCACTTTGTTGTTGGTTTTAATCATGCAATCGCTACTTTTGCCCAATTCGATTTTACCAATTATTTCGTAAGATGCAGGATTTATAACAGTTAGTTTGGTGCTAATTAAATCTGAGATGTACGCTTTATTATCATTAATAAATATCATTTCGCGTGGAGACGTCAGCCCACTTATTTTCCCCTTGAACTCAAGGGTTTCTCTGTTAACTCCATATACTATTCCCGAATTATTTATTACTAAATAAACTTCATTTTCATGGATTGTAATGCTTTGTGCCACATCTCCAAGAGGAACATTACTTACTTTATAGAACAGGTTGTTTTGAATCTCCGAATTTGAAGGATTAAAATATGACAGTGAGGAATTAGCAAATGAAAAGTTGCCTTCGTTAACAATAAAAATTCCTCCCCGGTTAATTTTAATTGTATCAGGAGCTAAGTCTTCTTTTTCTGAACAAGCAACTATAAGGGTAATAATTAGTAAGAAAATTAAGTTTTTTGACATATTATTTTTATTACTTTTAGTATCATTTTAAACCACAACTTAGTGATATCTCATAATTTCTACCTGGCATTGCTCTCCATAAAACGGCCTGGTAATCAATATCAAATATGTTGTATGCTTTGATTCTTATTTCAAGATCTACTTTTTTAATTGAAAATTTCTTTCCTACCGAAATATTGTTTAGCAAGTATTGCGGTAGCGTAAAAGAGTAATTTTCATCATTGTTTAAAGATGTATTTCTAGACCCGGTGTATGTTAAACTCCAGTTGGCAAAATAACCCATTATATTTATATTTAAATACCCGCTGGCAGTATGCTTTGGCACGTACATTAGTTGAGTATCTGAATTATCATTAGCATTTGATTTTTTGCTATTATCGGTTGTACGCGTGTAGGCATATTCACCAAAAAGATTATATTTTAATTTACCATAGTTACCGCTAAATCTTATTGATAGTTCGGTTCCCCTTGCATAAACACTTGCAATATTTTCAGGACTCCAATATCTATAATCGCCCGGTAGCCATATTATCCAGTTACTAACTGATGACGCATAGGCGCTGGCACTAAGCGTTATTATATATTTGTTATTAAGGTTTTTAATGTAATCAACACTTAAATCTGCCTCTAAGCTTTGTTCAGGTTTGAGTTTTTCATTTCCACCTGGATACCAATACAGATCGTTTAGCGTAGGTATATTGTGATTTTTTGAAAGGTTAATCCGTAAATGAAGATCATGCTCCGTAAAGGGTTTCAGGTTAATTGCAAGCATTGGTGTTAAAGGAATGAATTCAGCATCGACTATTTCAGAACGAATCAAAGCTTCAACAGTAATTAGATTTTTAAAATTCTTTTTAATACTTATATAGCTATTAAATAAGGTACGTTGTTTTTTGCCTGAATAATTATTACTAATTACTATTTGTTGAAGTAGTTCAACACCAGCTTTCAGAATTAAGCTTTCTATTAGCACACTGGAAACATTTCCGGTGAACGAATAGTTTTCTGTTTTGTTTTTAGAATCAATTAAAGAGATAGTATTTTCAAGACTATCGGAAGTGCTAAGATAGTAATCAATATCTTCATAAAAATATGCCCCTTTTGCTTCCCAATAAGTTTTGGAATTGTTAAGAGTCCAGCCAATTATATTCCTTGAAAAAAAGTCGTTTTGGTATTCCTTTTGGTTTCCTCCTTTTTCAATATTTGTCATAATAGCAGGAATATTTCTGTTATTCCATTGGTTCCAGCTAATAAAGGTAATTTCCTGATTGTTAGATATCTTATATGAAAATTGCTGAGTAAACCCAATGTTTGCAAAGTTGGAGTTGGATTGAGTCATTTCTTCACCTGTAGGTAATAGTGCATTGTTGTAATATGTAAAATTATTTAGTGAAGATTGCCTCATCAAACGAGTATCGGAACTAAAATCTGACTTATTAATAACTAGTGTGGCTGCAGTTAGATATGTGTTAAAACTTCCTACTGATTGCTTTACATTTAGCCAATGTTTATTATTATTAGATGAATTATTTTTTAAACTAATACTGCCACCAAGTGCACCACTAACAGTTGTTAATGATCCACCACCATAATGTAGTTCAATCTCATCAAAAAAAGACCCTGGTAAAAGTGAGAAATCCGTTTGACCTAGCATTGGCGAATTGATGTTTAATCCCTCCCACAGTACTTTGGTATGAGATGCTCCTGTTCCTCTAAATGAAACTGTTGATAGTGAACCTTTTCCGTATGATTTTACAAAAACAGGAGTGTAACTAGCCAGTAATTCACCAATATCATTAAGGTTTAATTCTTTACGAGCTATTGAGTCGATTGTAATAACTTTTGTTGGTGAATTAAGATCAACAAGATTGCTGATTACTTCAAACTCTGTAAGTAATAATGTATCATAGATAACCTGGGCCTTTAAATTTAAAGCCAGTACCAAAATAATTAGTGCTGTTAGTTTATATTTAAGAATTACATTAGGCATATAACCTATTTTTTTATCAGCTTAGCTGTAAATAATCTATCCTCATAATATATACTAACGAAGTATAAACCAGCAGGAAGTAATTGTATGTCAATGTTATTTTTGTTTGGAGCATCATATTCCAAGACAATCATTCCGCTTATATCAGTTATTACAACTTTGCTAACTTCGTTAGTTAATTTTATCTTAAAATAATTGTTAGCAGGAACCGGGAAAATGATTCCGGTGGCATTTCTCATAATCTCAACTACAGATGTGTTGTTTTGGTTGTTTATTACTCCAACTCCATCAAGGTCAAATCCTCCCGACTCGAATGGTGTTGGCCATGGATCATTAATAATTCCTCCATCAGAATCATATGAAGCATATCCTGCATCAATATTACCAACTACGTCGGTTATTCTTATTGAAATAATGTTTGATAAATCTAGACCTTGAATAGTTTCCAGTTCCGAAAGTTCAAATGGAACCCCATACAACCCTCTGTATTTACCAGCTAAATTATTTATCTGTGTTGCGTCAATTAATCCGAATGTTTCAATTTGGACATTATTTTGTGTTTGTGAAATCGCACTAAATCTATGATAATCAATTCCATTAGAACTTACTTCAACAAATGCTAATTCTAGAAAATCATCTGAAAATGAGTTTTCAAAGATTGCAAAATCCCATCCCTGGCCGTTGGCAATTGGAATATCAAAATTTAATATTGCTATACCGCCATCTCCCAAACTAACAACTCCATTATCTGCTTTGGTAACTCCGTTTGAATCATTACCATAGGTTACTAAACCAAGTTCCGGCATCGAAATATCAAAATACCCTCTTGCCACCTCACAATCATTAGCCCAATCAATAAAAATACTGCTGTCGGCATGTATAGCTGTTGTTCCTGGTTGTCCGGCCGGTGGGGCAAACTGTGCATTGATGTAATCACTTGATAATGTGAATAAAACAATATAAGATATTAGAGTAATATATGGTTTAATATTTTTCATAGATGGTAAAAAAATAAGTCATTTGTCATTCTGAACGTAGTGAAGAATCTCAAAAGGAGGGGTGTAAATTGGAATAGATTCTTCGCTATCACTCAGAATGACATACGTTTTTTCAGTTTTAGGATAGCCTTATACTAATCTGTTTTATTTTTTAATGAATGAACTAGTGATTTGTTTATTACCGTCAGACAATAGCAAGAAATAAAAACCGCTTTCCATTTCGTTAATAACAATATTTAATGTTCTTCTATTTAAACTTTCATTCGAATTCATAATAATACGACCACTAATGTCAACTATTTTAAAATTTTCAATTAAAGCTCCATCACTTGTTTCAACAGTTATAACATCTGATGAAGGATTGGGATAAATTTTAATTTCAGCTTCCGAATATAGATCAGTAACTCCGGTATTAAATCTATAATCAATGGCTATAGCATCGGCAGAAATTCCAGCATCGAAATTGCCAGTTTCTTCACCAACCAAATTATAAATAGTACCTAAACCCGTTGAATAGTAATCAGTAGAGGTTACATAAAACATCTCGTTTACTGTGTCAAGTTCTGCATCGGCAATTGTTAATTGTGAAGCAGCTACTATATTTTTATCAATAACTGAAAAATCTGATAAATCTATGGACCCAATTCCATCATCCATAATAGTATATAATATGCCATCTTTCACCCCAATCATTTTACCCAGAGTTTCATTTATCAAATATGTTTCAGTATGTGAGCCTGTACTATTCAAGCTTAATAGATATCCGAATGAACCACCCCATGGAGTTTTGTTAACTGACATTATTTTTTCATCGTAATAAAACAGGTCATAAACTCCAATGCCTAATTCGTTGAAATTAATCTCATCCAACAACGAATAATTGGATAGGTCTATTATTGCAATTTTACCAATTGAACTATCCCAACCTCCAGGCACAGCAACATATGCAAGTTGATTTACGGCTAACATTCCTGCCGACTCATCTGATACTTCGGCAATATTGGTAATAAGTGTCAAGTCCTCAGACGAAAATATTTTCACAAAATTTTCTGTTACAGGATACTGAAATGAAGCCATTAGTATATTCTCATTGATTAGCAATCTGTTAACTCCAATTGCCTCTACAGAAGCAATTTTTTCGTAAGTGTCAATATTAAATTTAATGATAGAATCCTGGGCAGCAACAAAAGCGTATTTGTCACGTATTACTATATCCTGAATACTCTGAGTATAGATATTTCCAAAAGTAGTTGTTGCTTCGTTGTCTGGATTAAAAGAAGCTAAGGTTATATGATTGGTTGTGTCACCAAAAACACCTCCCGATCCAACTATAACCTGATTTACAACCCAGTTTTGAGCCGATACAATAATTGAGCTAAAAATGGTTAACCCAACCATTACAATTAAAAAGTAAGTTTTTTTCATAAAAAAAGTTTTAAGATTAAAAATTAATTAAACCTCAAAACTCTACAGGATTAAACGATATTATGTAACATCATCTTGCTTTTATCCCGAAAGCTTTGATCAAACATAACAAAGGCAGGTCTTCTGACTCGCTCACTTTTGAGGCCTTCCCGTCAGCCTGAGGCAGACAGTGACCGGGTTTCAAAAGCTATATTTGAGCATACAGCAGCGGGAACTGTACAGGTTTTAAACCTGTTTCCCTATTAAGTCATCCATCAGGTCAGATGGAATTGACACCAAAGTCGTGGACAAATGTAGTTATTATTGTAGTACATATACAAGATAGATACAAACTTCAAGGGGAATTATTTTTACTTAAATATTTATATCTATTTTTTAGAAATATTCATTATTGCTTTTTTACTATATTTACTCCCGATTCTATTAATTTGTTAAGAGTAATACCAATGATTTTTAATATAGAATTTTAGATGAAGAGATTTGAAACAGCAAGGAAAGAAAGTTTAAAATCAACTTTTAAACGCTATTTGTTTAATCTCGTTCCTGCTTATAGAAGAACCGGTGCCCGAATAAGCTTCATTTCAGAAGATTTTAAAGAGGTTCATCTTAAGCTAAGGTTAAAATGGACTACTAGAAATTATGTTGGAACTGTTTTTGGAGGAAGTATATATGGCGCTTTAGATCCAATATATATGGTGCAGTTAATCAATATTCTAGGAGGAAAATATGTAGTTTGGGATAAAGCCGCTACAATTAAATTTATAAGGCCGATTAAAAAAAAGGTGTTTGCCAGATTTGAAATTTCAGATGAATTAATAGCAAATATTAAAAAGGAGATCACAGCAAATAAAGAGATGGAAATAGAATTATCTGTTCAATTTTCTGATGATAATAAAATAACTTACGCTACGGTAGTTAAAAATATTTATATAGCTGATAAAGAATATTATAAGCAAAAAAAGCTGTCAAATAGTTGAAAATGCCTTTGTATTAATGAGGACTTAATAATTAGTGTAATATGTTCTACAATACTCACATACATACTTTTAGGGATATTGATATTCCGCGAAAATTTCTCCCGCTTGGGTTGGTGCATTTGCTGGCCTCAAAACCGGGTTATCATCTAACGGCTAAGTTGATGAACAACCTGAATCCGTTTTCAGATAATGATTTACTCGACAGGTATATTAAGTTTGTGAGAATAGGTAGGTTGGGCAGTCAGAAAAAAATATTTGACAATGTTATACGGTTCTACCCTAAAAATACTCAGTTTGTTATTTTGCCTATGGATATGGCTTTTATGGGTGCCGGAAAAGTTCCTCGACCCTATATTGATCAGCTTGAAGAATTATGGCAAATGAAAAAAGCCTATCCCCAGATGCATCCTTTTATTCATATCGATCCCAGAAGGGAAGGTGTTTTAGATTTGCTTCGAAAATGTGTTGAAGAATGGGATTTTAAAGGAGTGAAACTTTATCCTCCTTTAGGATATTTTCCTTACGACAAACGATTATATCCTATTTATGAATATTGTGAGAATAACAGCTTACCTATAATCGCACATTGTAGTCCGTATAATCCGGTTCATTTTAAGGGAAGTAAAAAAGAATTATATAAACTATTATCAAAATCTGATAGTCCGATAAATACGAAAGGTAAAAGTAAGAAAAAACTGTGCTCAAACTTTACAAACCCTTACAACTATAGAAAGGTTCTTACAGATTTTAAAGAATTGAATATATGCCTTGCACATTTTGGCTCAGAATATTTTTGGAAGAAATATCTTGACGATCCCGGTGACGTGGATAATTGGTTCGTGATAATTAAGGATATGATTTCAAAATACAAAAATTTATATACTGATATTTCATTTACATTGAATAATCAGGATTTTTTCCCATTACTTAAGGTATTGTTTAGCAATGAAGCGCTTAAACAAAAAATACTTTTTGGCTCGGATTATTATATGGTAGAAACAAAAACAAGCGAGCGCAGGTTTGTTTTGGACTTAAGAGCCTTTATTGGAGAAAATAATTTTTCAACCATTGCGACTAATAATCCGAAAACTTTTTTAAAAATATAATATCTTTGTAAAAATATTTGTTTAGTAAAAAATAAATCGAAAGAGAAACGGTTGTATGGGTGAAGAAATTTTATATTAGTTTCATCCACAATGCAATATAAATTTTTAAACATATGAAAGCTCTCGTTAAGATAACAATACTTGTACTGGCCATATCATTTTCTTTCGCTAGCACATCTTGCACAAAGAAAAGTCATGGATTTAACTACAAGTCTGATCCTAAACGTGGTGCTTCTTCATACGATCCGGCAGCTACAAAACATTATCCTGTGCGTAAAAAGTACATTATAAGTAGTAAGAGAAAGGCCATATTAGGTCAGGAAAAACCGCTAAAGAGTAACTAGTTCATTTACGCTGACATCCTTATTTTCACAAAAAATATTACTGTACCTTCTTATATGATGCGTTATTTTTTGAAGTATTTATTATCAATAATATTGTTCTGCGGAAGCATCAGTACTCTGTTCTCGCAATCGGAATCAGATCAGCAGCGTTGGAACGAATTGCATGATTGGGATGGAATTACACCATGGACTAACTATATTATATACTCTCCTTATTATTTGGGCCCCAATGCATTAAGTGTTCCTACATCGAATAAAGGGCTTGTTAATAACCAATATGAAATAGAGGCAAGATTTGATTGCCACCTGAATAAAGGAGATATTACACAGGATTTATTTCTAAGAGCCTATGTTCCTATAGTAAAAAACATTATTGCATTAGAGGCATACGGTGTGCTTATTGAGCATTACCAAATGGATAGCACTACTGTATATGAGCGGCGAACACGAAATATGTCAGGAGAAGGATATGCTTTTGGCGATGTTTATATTGGTACTATTATCCAAATTGTCCGCGACAGAAAATTTCCTGACCTGGCATTGAGGTTGTCGTTTCGTACAGCTTCCGGTAATAAATTGAACGATGCACGCTTTACCGATGCTCCAGGATACTTTTTTGATGTATCCCTGGGAAAAGATCTGAAATTTGATGAAAAATTTATCAATAGTATTAGATTATATGGAATGGCTGGCTTTTATGTTTGGCAAATGAACATGCCAAATAATATGCAGAATGATGCATTTTTGTTTGGATTGGGTTTTGATATCTCATCAAGGCAACTAAGTCTTTCAAACGCAGTTGAAGGATATTGGGGTTATATGGGAAATCGTGAGCTAATAATAGTAAAAAAGGATGAGCCTGTTGTATTTCGCGATCAACCTGTTATATATAGAATCAAACTCACAAGAACAATAAAGAATATTGATTTAGCATTGCAATACCAGTTAGGGATCCATGATTTTAACTACCAAACTTTCAGCTTGTCATTTCAATATAATTTTCCATTGTCAAAATAAGTATTTATTAATTGGAGTGGAGTTATGGAGTTATGGAGTTATGGAGTTTTGGAGTGGTGATTCTGCACTCTAGTTTTTTTCTTCCATTACTCCATCTCTCCAATACTCCACTATTACATGTTTCCATTACCCTCCGCTAATCATGTGTAAAATCTGCACAACATCCCCGTCAAGAACTTTTGCATTGGCATATTCTTTTTTCTTTACCAACTTTCCGTTTACTTTAATAACTAACATTCGAAATGTGAAATTTTTAATTGCCAGTAATTCTGAAATAGTGAGATTATCAACTTTGAAATTTTCCGGTCTGTTATTAAGAGTAATATTCATTTAGTATTATTTATTTAAGAAGTATTTCCAGTACTATGTTGGCCTGCATATTGGCAACAATGCCAACTCTTGGTGCTAATGGAGGAAGCTCCTCTGAAACTTCCCTTACCTCATCACCACAAATAAACAAATTATCTAATTGCTTGCTATGAAGCGTATTATTGTTACCCCAGCCGGCCATTCCCAGCCCAACTACTAGTGGAGTTTCTTGTAGTTCTTCACTCACTATCTCAATAATCATCTGTTTCATTTTAGCTTTATCAAAAGCTTCAACAATTACATCGCAATTTCTATAAATATCAACAATGTTATTGGAATCCAGCATAATATTGTGAGCTTCCACCTTAACATTTGGATTTATCATATGGATATTTTCCTTAAGACATTGTACTTTCTTTTTCCCAATCTGATCGAAAAAATAATATTGTCTGTTTAAATTACTTTCTTCAATTGTATCAAAATCAGCAATAATAATTTTGCCAATACCAACTCTGGCTAATGCAACAGCACAATTGGAGCCTAACCCTCCACAACCGGCAATACCTATAATTTTGTTCTTCAGTATTTCTTTTATTTGATGGAAGTTCATTAATTTCATTTTTAACAAAAATAAGTTATATGTTTGATTAAGAGAGTTGGAAAATGGGAATTTATTTAACGTAAAATAATTATTACTAATCAGTGTAGCTCTAGTGCAATTAATCTGTTTATTAAGAATTGAATTTTTCCCTTTGTGTTACCTTAGTGTATCCCTTAGTGCTACCCTGCCTGCGGTATGCAGGTTTGTGGTTAATTTTTACCACAAAGGCATTCAAAGTATTGTACACCAGTAGAATGCACTAATTTTCTTTTATTAAATATAACACTGATTTGTTACAAGTAAAATAATTAAGCAATACTGAAACGATTACTAAGCAGAAAGGATTGAAGTGATAGCTTGTTGAAATACTGATGATGTTTTTGTTAGCTGGCGGATGCAATAATTGCAGCACACGCACAGCTTACAAAAACACAATTTGTATAAAACAACTATAAACGGAAAGCCCGGTTAGCCTGCCGTAATTTTTTATGAAGGCAGGGTTGCTGCCCAAAATAAATAGATCAATAGAAAATATCGATATGCATCACTTTGCATAACTGATTATTAGTACTTTTAGCGTTGTTAGTAATTATATTTTATATTTTTGTTTTTCATTATAAATGCAAAATTTAAAACAAATAAATACCAAATCATGAATATCGAAGAAATAAAAAAACAACACAAATTGTTAGCAGATTGGAAGTATGATATTACTCCTCTCGATAAAGGTTATTCTGATAAAACTCTCTATATTAATGTTTCTGACAATACCATACTATCTAAAGATGTGCCAAAGGAAATGAAGGAAAAATTCATTGGTGGAAAAGGATATGGTTTAAAATATTTATGGGATGCAACAAAGCCTGATACAAAGTGGAACGATCCTGAAAACGAAATAGTTATTTCAGGAGGACCAATATGTGGAGTTACTCAATACTCAGGAGCTGGAAAATCGTTGGTTGTAAGTATTTCTCCTCTTACAAATTCAGTAATCGACAGTAATGTTGGGGGGTATTTCGGACCATTTTTAAAATTCTCTGGTTTTGATGCTTTCGAACTCCAGGGCAAGTCAGAAAAGGAAATCATTATTTTCATAGATGGTGTTACAGGCAAAGTTGAGATTCTTGAAGCTCCCAGTGAGGCAGTTGATAGTCATGTACTTGCTGAACAACTTACTGAGATGTATGCCGATAATGAAAAGGACAGAAAAAATGTTGCAGTGGTTTCTGCAGGTAAAGCTGCCGGTCATTCATTAATTGGAATGCTCAACTTTAGTTTCTTCGATTCTAAACGTAAACTCGTGAGATTAAAACAAGCCGGCCGTGGTGGAATAGGAACTGTTTTTAGAGATAAAAATATTAAAGCTATTGTTTGTAAAGTTCCCGGAGTAAAAGGAAACCTTAATAATGTTGCTGATCTCAAAGCCATTATGGAGCGGGGTAAAACATTTAATAGGGAAATGCGTGAACTTGATGATGATCAGGCTGAAATGAGAACTAAGGGTACTGCTCACCTTGTTGAGATTATGGATGATTATGATTTACTACCTACAAATAATTACAAATTTGGAAGCCATCCCGACACAAAAAATATCGACTCAGAAGAATGGAAACGGAGATTTACACAAGGTATTCCTGATGGTTGTTGGATTGGATGTAACATGTCGTGTGCTAAAGGTGTTGATAATTATGAATTAAGAACAGGTCCTTATGCCGGACAGAAGGTTATTGTTGACGGTCCTGAATATGAAAATGCAGGAGGCTTAGGTTCAAATTGTGGAATTTTTAACCCCGATTATATTATTGAAGCAAATTTTTATTGCGATACCTATGGCATTTGTACTATTTCGTGGGGTACATTAATGGCATTTGCCATGGAATGCTTTGAAAATGGTATTCTTAACGAAGAAAGAACTGGTGGTTTAAAACTTAACTTTGGTAATTCTGATTCGGCTATGGAAGCTATCCACCAGCTTGCCCGAGGTGAAGGTTTTGGCGTTACACTTGGTTTAGGTGTTCGTAAAATGAAAGAGCTCTTTGCTAAGAATGGATGGGGTGATGCCGATTTCCTTCAAGATATTGGAATGGAAAATAAAGGTCTTGAATATTCAGAATATATAAGTAAAGAATCGCTGGCGCAACAAGGTGGTTTCGCAATGACTAACAAAGGGCCACAGCATGATGAAGCATGGCTAATTTTCATGGATATGGTTAATAACCAGATACCTACATTCGAAGACAAAGCCGAGGCTCTTCATTATTTCCCTATGTTTCGAACATGGTTTGGTTTAATGGGGTTGTGTAAACTTCCATGGAATGATGTTGAACCTGAAAATAATGCAGAAACCGATGAACCGGCAAAAGTTCCTGAACATGTTGATAATTATATTACAATATATAATGCTGTTACCGGAGGAAATATTGATAAGCGCGAAATGATTCGCCAATCGGAAAGAGTTTATAACTACCAACGAATTTTCAACCTTAGACGTGGTTACGGAACAAGAGAATTTGATGCTCAGCCTTATCGTGCAGCAGGTCCTGTTACAAATGAAGAATACGAATCAAGGGTAGAGCGCTACGACAAACAAATGAAAGAACTTATTGGGATTGATCCTGAGGGTAAAACAACTGATGAGAAGCGTAAGATTACACGCAAGTATCGTGAAGAACAATATGAAAAGTTGCTTGATGCTGTTTATACAAGAAGAGGCTGGACCAAAAATGGTGTTCCAAAATTATCACATCTTAAAGATTTGGGAATGGAATTACCTGAGTTGATAGAGATGGTAACTCCACATCAGGAGAACTAGAGCGAAATGTTAGTCGCCTAATCTTTGATAATATTGCTACCGACTCCAAGTAATTAGCTAATTACTTGGAGTTATACTTCTAAAAATACCACTATTATTTGGAATTCATTACAGGTTATAAATCAAAATAATTAATATGCAAGAACCAATAATACATTTTTATAATAAAATTGGTATTAATACTGATGAGATCAAAGAAATTATCTGTGGTAGAAAGTACTTAGCAGTACTTCTCAAAAATGGAAATATTGGTGTTTGTGCAACTTTGCAGGATGATATAGATGTTAATATTATTGATCTTGAACACTTTGATTATAAGTTGATTCCACACCGAATTGTAGCAACAGCTTATTTCAATGCAGTTTTAAACTATGATCAAATTTATTCAAAGCAAATTGATATTTTCAATGAAATTGATTTTACTAAATATCGGAATATTGTTATGATCGGCTATTTTGGATCGTTAACAGAAAAGTTCAGGAATGCATCCATAAACCTATGTGTTTTTGATTTGAAAAATAATGGCAAGCATCTTGTTGATATTCAAAAGCAAAAGGAATTTCTTAAAAAAGCTGATGTTGTAATATTAACATCAACATCAGTTCTAAACAACACTTTTCTAAATATAGTTAATTCAACCCCTGATAATTGCAAAATTTTTACACTCGGCCCATCAACAATTCTCAATCCCGATATGTTCAAATACCGAAACATCCATACTATTTTTGGCTCTGTTTTTAAGAACAATGATGTGCAATTGCTTGATATTATTAGAGAAGGTGGAGGAACTAAACGATTCCTTCATCTAATGAAAAAAGTATGTTTTGAAAATAGCATTGAACTGTGAGTCAGAAGACCGAAGACAGAAGTCGGAAGACTGAAGTGGTCAACGTATTTCAGGCATTGACAACTTCTGACTTCTAACTTCCGTCTCCCATTTCCAGTCTTCAGTATACAGTCTTTTGTTCCCTGACTCCGGACTTCCAACTTCCAACTCCCGTCTCTAGTCTCCAGCCTTCAGTCCTGTCCACTGACTCCGGACTTCCAACTCCCATTCCCAGTCTGCAGTTTCCAGTCTTTAGTCTCCCGACTCCAAGCTTCTGACTCCCAACTTCCATTCCGGGTTAATTTTTTCCAAAAACAGAACCTGATTTCCATATTTGGCACAATAAAGCCAATTTCTAAGCAATATAACATGCTGTTAATTAGATGATAGTAACGCTTGGCACTATAGTGGTATATGTGTTAAAAATCGATATTGTTATCTAAATACATTAACATGATTACTAAAATATCTCCCCATCCCTGCTTAGAGAAAACAATTGATTACTATTGGATTGAGAAAAGTGGGAGTAGCAATGTAAAAATATTGCCGGATGGAACAACCAGTATCATTTTTAATATTGGAAGCCCAATTACATTTGCAGATTCTGTAGGTGACTCTAAAAAGTTATCTGATAACCTGATTATTGGAACACATAAAAAATACTATGTAATTAAAGAAAAAACAGACACGCATATAGTTGGCATTAAATTCAAACAGGGTGGTGCTTATAATTTCTTTAAGCTTCCAATGATGCAGTTTAGTAACAAAATTGTTAATTTAACTGATATCCTTAACGGTGAAACTGAGCAATTGAGAGGAAAGCTTATGGGAGCTGGTGATGATGAAGCAATTAGGAAAATCCTTGATTATTATTTTCTTATTAAGGTAGATTTACTAGAAGGCGCTTATAATGTAGTTGATTCGGCCATTAATGAAGTTAAGGCTGAGGGAGCTCCAGTGTCTATAAAGAATTTTTGTGAATCAGAAAACATCTCCAACAAGCATCTGATTTCGTTGTTTAATAAAAAAGTTGGGTTATCACCTAAGCTTGTTCATCGGATAAATAAGTTTATAAAAGTAATAGAATTATTGCAGAAAAAACGAAATGTAAACTGGCCTGAAATTGCTTATGAATGCCAGTATTACGACCAGGCACATTTAATAAATGAATTTAAGAGTTTTTCGGGGTTATCACCCAAGAAATATTTTGAAAATGAAAATGCCTCTGGTTTAAGAGTAGAATCTTCATAATATATTAACCACTAATCCAGAAAAAATGATGAAAATGTTTACTAAATATTTTTAACTAATTACTAAATACTAAGCGTTATGAAAAAAATTTATTACTTAAGCACTGTTTTTTTAACATTGCTGCTGATAGGTGCCACAGTGAGCACCACAGCACAGACACTCATACAGCCTACGTCCACAGGTATTGTATGGGTACAAGGAACCACCCATAACATTACTTGGTCGGGAGATCCTAGTACGTCATACAAATTGTATTATAAAAAAAATGGCGCTGGAACGCCAATTGATATATCGGTATCAGGTAATTCATATTCGTGGGATATTCCGGCTGATTTCCCTCTAGGTGCTGATTATACAATAACATTGTATTATCAAACTGGTCTTGTGGCATCCGAAAGTCTCAACTTTTTTGAAATAGACGATGAATTCCCTCCCGGTGATGGCGAAATCCACGTAGAACAACCAAATGTACTCGGTATTCAATGGGAACCGGGTACTCAACATGGTATTTACTGGACTGATAATTTAGTAGAGCCGGTAAGATTGGAATTATGGTGGAATAATAATGGTACTGATGAAATATATCCCGGTTCACCAAGTACAACAGGTTTGCCTACAAGTGTTGAAGGTACAGGGTATATATGGACCATCCCAGCTGTCTTTCCAGTCACTATTAATGAGTACAAAATCAAAGTTAGGTCAACAACTACCGATGTTTTTGATTTTGGTGAAAATTATTTTGCTATTACTGATCAATTCTTTGGTGGTACCGAAATAGAATTAATTCAACCTGATGTTGCAGATTTACAATGGGAAAGCGGCACTACCCATCTTATTTCATGGATGGATGACTTAATCGAAAATGTAGATTTGGAATTGTATATTGAAACTTCTGCAGGTTCTGGCAACTACGTTCCTTATTCTGGGTCACCAGCCTCTAATCTACCCACAAATAATGTAGGTACAACTGTTGATTGGGATATCCCAGTATTACCTAATGGTAATTATAAAATTTATGCAGTATCATCTGCTCAACCAACAATTGATGATATTAGTGAATTTCCTTTTGCAGTTACCGATACACCATCAGGAGGCGAAACCATAACTTTAATACAACCCAATGATGATAACATACAATGGTTATTTGAGGAAACTTATGTTATTTCATGGATGGATGATTTAATTGAACCTGTTATTATTGAATTATTTAATTCAGCTGGTTATTTAACGACACTAAAATCTGGTGCCACTGGTACCACATGGGATTGGCATATTCCTGCAGAAGGTGTTAACGGTATAGATGACGACGATGATTACAAAATAAAAATAATATCCTCGGCTACTCCTCCAACTGCATATGTTAAGAGCGCAAACACTTTCGAAATTACAACTATCCCACATAGTGGTGAAACTATTGAAGTAATCCAACCAGATATTGACGGTATTGAATGGGAGATAGGTACTGAACATTTAATTTCATGGATGGATGATTTAATTGAACCTGTTAATATTGAACTATATACATCACCTGCTGATGTTCTTGTTGGCGAAGGTGTATCTGGTATCCCTGATGCAGATTATAATGGTACAACATGGACATGGGAAATCCCTGACGATCAAGGTTTAGAAGGTGGTTCATATAAAATAAAAATATCATCATCAGCATCCGGTTCAAGTGCTACACCGGCTATAAGCGAATATGCATTCGATATAATCGATTACTCACCTTATGGCGAAGTAATTATAATCCAGCCAAATGGCGGTGAAGAATGGATTAAAGGAAACTCCTATCTAATTTCATGGACTGATAATATTAGTGAGAATGTTAATATTGAAGTAACAGATGGCACTAATGGGTGGAAGACAATAACTCCTGATGGAGGAGTTCCAAGTTCAACCTGGACATGGAATACAGAAACAAATTGGCCTACCACTTTTGATCCTATACTTTACACAGAAACCTACGAAGTAAGAATATCTTCAGTCAATACTAGCTCTTCTGCTACAGATATTAGCGAAGATCCATTCTCATTCGTTCAAACAATTGGCGGTCTGGTATGGGTAAATCAGCCTAACGGTGGTGAAGTATGGGTTGATGAAACATCACACCTTATCTCATGGGATGATGAACTTGTTGAAAATGTTTATGTTAAATTACTAAAAGGTGGCGATGATCCCATAGCAGATCTTGTGCCTTGGGAATTAACAGGTCTTCCTGCTAATGCTTATTCTGGTATTGGTATTCCAGGTACAACATTAACATGGGATATACCTGAAACAAATGACTGTGGAGACGGTGAAGACTTTGATGCCTTAGCACAAAACGATTTTGTAGCCCAAGAATTAGGCGGATACTGGACCATATGGAATGGGGACCCGGGAACAGCAAAAGATGCTAAAGTAACGAATACGTATTCAGTAAGCCCAGACAATTCTTTTAGGGTAGAAAAATCAACAGCCTTAGTACTTAAGTTTGCCGATGCGAATCTTACATCAGGCTCATATACCTTTACAAACGACATCCTTATTTCAACCGCAGAAACCGGATATTGGAGTCTACAGAAAAGTATAACGACTGGAAACGATTGTGGATTCCGCATTAAGTATGGAAATAATATGATGACAATTGATGCAGGTGGTCTAAATGCCGCAACAGTGTCATACTTAAATAATACCTGGTATCATAATGAGATTGTAGTTAATTTAGATAACGACTGGTGTGATTTCTACGTTGATGGTGAACATATTATTGGTTTTCAGTGGTCTCTAGATTTTAATGGTGACCCAGGAGAAAACGAATTAGTAGGTGTACTCTTCTGGGGGGAAAATAAAGACAATGCTGGATCATATTTTGACAATGTTTGTTTCAGTGGCAGCGGAAGTGGTTTATATTCTGGTACTAATTATAAAATTGCAATAGAAAGTATATACGATCCTCAATATAATGATATTAGCGAAGGCACCTTTACGATTGCTACTGAACAAACAGGTGGTACTACTATTAGTATTAATCAACCTAATGGCGGTGAAATATGGGAGTTAAATACTGAACATTTAATTTCATGGGATGATGATGTTTTTGAAGATGTTAATATAGACCTTGTAGATGCTAATGAAGTTTTAATAGCCTCTATTGCCACTAATGTTGAAAGTACTACTCATGTATGGGATATCGATGATGCTACCTTTGGTGTTGGTACATATAAGGTTCGTGTTTATAGCCCGGTAACTCCTTCCCTGGAAGATTATAGTAATGCTATATTTACAATAACAGGTACAAAAGAAGGACAAAGTAACTTTGCTCTTGGAAGTGGCAATGGCGAACTGGTAATATATCCAAATCCTACAAGCACTCAGTTTACAATAGTTACTCCTGGTAGTAGCATTGATAAAGTTGTTTTGCGTAACATGCTTGGTCAGGTACTATATACCAGTACTGTTGAAGCAGGTCAAACTGTAATTGACGTTTCAAGTTATGATGCAGGTATCTATATTGTGAATATAATAGTTGAAGGTGAAGTAGTTACCAAAAAACTATTTGTTCAATAACATAATAACCGGAGCGAAGTATATTCGCCAACCGGTTTAAAAACGCTTAAAGTATTTAGTTATAAAGAGCTGTTAGTCCACCTTAGGTGGGTTAGCAGTTTTTTTATGGATATGGATTTTTGTCCAGAAGAACCCTGTCATCTCAACCGTAGGGAGAGATCTCCTGAGTAATAGTCCTTCTTTCAGGAGATACCTGCCTG
>CAYWRM010000045.1:0-26667 GCA_964460905.1 uncultured Lentimicrobiaceae bacterium | reverse complement strand
AAAAATGGAAAAAGTAAAAAAGTATATTGATGATAACAAAGACCGATTTATGGAAGAGTTGTTCGAAGCAATTCGTATTCCATCAATCTCTTCATTATCTGACCATAAAGACGATATGGTTCGGATGGCTGAATATTATAAAGAAAGTTTATTGGCAGCCGGTGTTGATAAAGCCGAAGTAATGTCAACAGCAGGTAACCCGGTAGTTTATGCTGAGAAAATTATTGATAGTTTATTACCAACTGTACTTGTTTATGCACATTACGATGTGATGCCGGTTGACCCCATTGATCTGTGGGAATCACCTCCTTTTGAGCCTGAAATTCGCGATGGTAAAATTTGGGCGCGTGGTGCTGATGATGACAAAGGACAAGGTTTTATGCACGTAAAAGCATTTGAGTCTCTTGTTGCGAACAACATGCTTAAAACTAATGTTAAGTTCATGATTGAAGGCGAAGAAGAAATTGGTTCTGTAAGCCTGGGTGCTTTTTGTGATGAACATAAAGAAATGCTTCAAGCCGATATTATTCTTGTTTCTGATACAGGTATGATAGCTGAAGATATTCCATCAATCACTACAGGACTACGTGGTTTAGCCTACTGGCAAGTTGAAGTTACAGGACCTAACAGGGATCTTCACTCAGGAATATTTGGTGGGGCTGTTGCTAATCCTATAAATGTGCTCTCAAAAATGATTGCTGCCATGACCGATGACAATGGTAAGATTACAATGCCAGGTTTTTATGACGACGTTATTGAAGCATCTGATAAAGAAAGAGAAATGCTCAACAAAGCTCCATTTAGTGTGGATGAATACAAAAAAGCAATAGATGTTGAAGAACTATCAGGCGAAGCAGGATATACAACTATTGAAAGAACAGGAATCCGACCATCATTCGACGTTTGTGGAATTTGGGGAGGTTATACCGGAGAAGGTGCAAAAACTGTGCTTCCATCAAAAGCTTACGCTAAAATTTCAACACGCCTGGTTCCTGACCAAAACAATGAAAAGATTGCAAAAATGTTTGAAAATTACTTTGTTAGCATCGCTCCAAAGTCTGTGAAAGTAAAAGTGGAATCGTTACATGGCGGACAAGCATACGTTTGCCCAATTAACCTAAAAGCATATAAAGCTGCTGAGCTTGCTTTTGAAAAGATTTATAATAAAACTCCTGTGCCTACACGTAGTGGGGGAAGTATTCCTATAATTTCGACTTTTGAAGATAAACTGGGAATAAAATCTGTTCTTATGGGATTTGGCCTTGAGTCAGATGCTATTCATTCACCAAACGAGAACTATCCGGTAAACAATTTCTATAACGGCATTGAAACCTTAACATGGTTTTATCAATATTTTGCTGAAGAGATGAAGAAGTAAAGAAGTTAGAAGTTGGAAGTTAAATGTTGAAAGTTGAAAGTTGGAAGTCAAAAGTTATTATCACTAACTTCTGATTTCCTTCTTAATCTTCTTTCTTAGGTGGTTTTTTTACTGTAATTCTTTTTCTACCTGACTTCTTTGTATCAGATTTTTTACTGTCTGTTTTTGTAAACCTCCGAAGAGACTCCATATGTCTGTCAAAATTTTTGCGTCGCTCCTCATTAACCCCTCTTCTGTTTCCAGAATTTGAGTCATCATCATCTTTCCTTGCATAATTTCGCTTGAGATCTTCCGGTTTAAAACTTCTTGAATCTTGTGAATCATCACCACTTCTACGAGAATCGTCACCTTTTCTATGCGAATCATCACCCCTTCTACGAGAATCATCACCTCTTCTATGCGAATCCTCACCCCTGCCAAAAGTCTTAAAACCTTCAAAATTATCTTTTTTCCGCACATCTCTTTTTCTTGAATCAGCTGGTCTGTCACTTGGGTTATCTCCATACCGTTTTGTGCCTTCATAAACCTCAAATTTCAAGAAACGTGTTTCAATGGGGCCATTGTATAAAGCAATCTTCTTTGATGGCCGTAATCCAATAAATTTTGCTGTATCAAAATTAGGACTGATAACCCAAGCTTCAAAACCGATAAAATTTTGCTTAAGCACATTCCCAATTCCTTTATATAAATCACGAAGTTCACCACGCTCTTCCATACGTATTCCGTATGGTGGATTCATTATAAGCATTCCTCCCTTCTCAGGAACAACACTATCAAAAAAAGCAACTTTAATATCAATATCCTTATGTAATCCGGCATGCTTCAAATTCTTTTTTGCCATTGCAATGGCTTTTTCAGAACGGTCAGATGCAAAAATCTCACAATCAAGTTCCCCCATCATTTCGTTAGCATCTTCCTTAACTTTATTCCATAAAGTTTCGTTGTAACCATCCCAGTTCATAAAAGCATATATTTCACGATAATAACCTGCCGGGATTTTCATTGCTAACATTGCTGCTTCCATGGGTATTGTGCCAGATCCACACATGGGATCATAAAAATTAGAATCACCTTTCCACCCTGACAAATTTATCATTCCTGCAGCAAGAACTTCATTAATTGGTGCTTTATCAGCAACAATACGATAACCTCTTCTATGTAAAGATTCGCCTGAGCTATCCAAAGAAATTGTACAAACATTATGGCTTATGTGCACATCAATATAAATATCAGGATTTTCGTTGGAAACCCATGGCCGTTTTCCAGTTACTTCTCTAAACTGATCAACAATTGCATCTTTGGTTTTCAAAGCTGCATAATTTGAATGATCAAGCTCCGAGTAAAACAAATTTGCATCAACAGAAAAAGTTTGATTTAACTTAAACACATTCATCCAGTTAATCTTACGAACTTTATCGTACAACTGATCATCATTTTTAACATCAAATACACCTATGGGCTTTAATATCCTTACTGCCAAACGTGAAAGGTAATTTATTTTGTACATCAACTCCTCATCCCCGCGAAAAGTAGCACCACGTTTTATTACTTTTACATCCTCAGCACCAAGCTCAATAAGTTCAGCAGCAAGGGCATCTTCAAGTCCCGCAAACGTTTTGGCTGTAAAATCCACTCCCTGTTTAAATTCTTTAATTGATTCCATATGGTTGGCAAAATTAACTATTTTAGCCTCACTACGAGCATATTATCAAATTTAAGAAAATGACTATTAAAGAAGCACAGCAATTGGTTGATAATTGGATTAATTCAACCGGAGTGAGATATTTTAACGAATTAACTAACATGGCAATTTTAACTGAAGAAGTTGGTGAAGTAGCCAGAATTATTTCGCGAAAATATGGAGAACAATCTTTTAAAAAAACAGATGAAAACTATGACCTTGGAGATGAATTAGCTGATGTACTTTTTGTACTACTTTGTATTGCAAATCAAACAGGTGTGGATTTAACCGATGCGCTAAATAAGAATCTAATCAAGAAAGAAGTAAGAGATAAAAACAGGCATAGAAATAATAAAAAATTGAAATAATTATTAGTTCATTTTAATAATATTTACCAAACTATCAACCCAGTAGTTTAATGCCTCCTTGCTAAAATTAAGATATAAATCGGGCTCAATTAATTCGATTTCCATTATTAAGAATTTTCCGTTACGCCATAATCCGTCTAATCGCTGATACAATAGCCTGTTTCCAAATCTCTTTGTAATTTGTGAACTTATACTTTTTATAACAGGATCTACTTCACTAATACTATAAACTCCACCAAAATTAAATTGTACACGGTAATCACCTTTTTTAGGAACTTTAATAACTGAATATGAATATTCTTTATTTAGCTGAGAAAAATCTGACAACGTTAATGTAGAGATTTCACCTTCCGATATTTCGGGAATAAACTCTTGCAATATAAAGGGCCTATTAATATAATACTCAGTAATAAATTTGTTAAATTTTGATTCTTCATTTGAATTTATTACAAAAGTATGATATGATCCACCTGATATCATTGGCTTAAGAATCATTTTCTCCCATCCATTCGAAACAGCATTGGTAAAGCTGTCATCTTCGCCATTAAAATTAAAAATGGTTGGAATAATATCAAACCCTTCATCTTGTAATTCAGCAAGATACTTCTTATCCATATTCCAACGTACAACATCAATTGGATTAAATACGGGCACATTTAAAGCCTCCAGAGAATCTAGAAGGATTAAAAAATCATCAATTTTTTCAAAATAATCCCATATTGTCCGCAATAACACTGCATCAAACTCCAGTAGAAAATCTATTTTCTTAGAAAGTAACTCATCCCAAATAAAAACAGTAATATTAACTCCTCGTTTTTGAAGCAAAGAAATCACTTCCTTATCATATGGAAGCATATTTGGCATTTCGGAACATGTAAGAATTGCAAGTTTCATTTCAAAAAAATTAAACGGCAAATGTATGCTATTACTTCAAATATTGTACAATTAGAAATTGGGTTCAATAAATCGTAACTTTGCCAAATATAAGCTTATACCAATTAGTTATCAGAATGAGTCTTATAAAACAAAATATTTTTCTGCTTATCGATTTAAAATATTTGTTGCATAGCCATAGCTACGAAAGAAATACTTTAAGAAGATAAGATGGAAAAGATGAAGATTTTAAGTCTTATTTTGGTGACTAATTGGTATTAAGGCTTATTTTGAAAGGCTAACACAATAATCAATGAATTTTAAAGAACTAGGGCTTAACAACCAAATGCTTGAAGCAATATCCTTTATGGGTTTTGAGCAGGCAACACCGGTACAGGAATTAGCCGTTCCTGAAATATTAGCAGGTAATGACCTTATTGCTTGTGCTCAAACAGGTACCGGAAAAACTGCTGCTTTTGTACTTCCTGTATTAAACAATCTCACTAAAAACCACAAGCAAGAAACAACTGTGCTTATTATAGTTCCAACTCGTGAATTAGCAATTCAAATCGATCAGGCAATACAAGGATTTACATATTTCACACCAGTTGATTCCATAGCAGTATACGGCGGCGGTAGCGGTTCGGATTGGGATAGTGAAAAACGAGCATTAACCTCAGGTGCTGATATAATTGTTGCTACACCCGGCAGACTAATTTCACACCTTAACATGGGATATGTGAAATTTGATAATATTAAACATCTTATATTAGATGAAGCTGACAGAATGTTGGATATTGGGTTTTTTGATGATATCATAAAAATAATAGAGTTCCTTCCAAAAAAGCGACAAACTCTTATGTTTAGTGCTACAATGCCTCCTAAGATAAGACAGCTAGCATCTAAAATATTAAGAAACCCAAAAGAAGTAAGTATTGAAATATCAAAACCTGCTGAAGGTGTACTTCAAGCAGCTTACTTAATTTATGATACTCAAAAAGCTGCTCTTATTAGTAGCCTTATCGAAAACAAACCTGAAATTAACAGTGTGCTAATTTTTAGCTCCACAAAGTTAAAAGTAAACGATATAGTGCGCGAACTGAGAAAAAAAGAAAAAAGTGTTGAAGGAATATCATCAGCATTAGATCAAAATAAACGCGAAGAAGTATTATCAAATTTTAGAGCAAAAAACACCAGAGTTATTGTTGCTACTGATGTGCTTAGTCGTGGAATTGATGTTAAAGACATAGACCTGGTAATAAACTTTGACGTCCCCAATGATGCTGAAGACTATGTACATCGTGTTGGTAGAACTGCACGTGCTAAATCAACAGGCGTTGCATTAACCCTTGTTAATGAAGACGATATGTTCAAGTTTAAGCGCATCGAAGAATTCATCGAAAATGAGGTGATGAAAATTCCTCTACCTCCTGAACTTGGAGAAGGGCCAAAATGGAATCCTGTACGTCCACCTTTTACGGGGAAAAAGAGTTCGTTTAAGGGAAAGGGGAAATTCAATAAGAAAGACTCACATCGGAAAAAATGGGATAAGAAGAAGAAATAAAAAGATGGGAATCGTAAGTATTAACATCAACTTTTACCTTCCATTTTCCAAATTACTTTTCTTCAATAACCTTTTTCACTTCCTCAATATTTTTATTAGGAATAGCAACCGATAAGTGATAGTGCATAATTTCCCAACCAATGGCTTTTTTTTGCAATACTCCCGATGCCCTACAAACACCCATTTGCGTATCAAGTAATTCGTCAAACCATGCATATTGTTTATCATCTGAAAAATATACATTGCGCTCAATGGCAGTAAAACTCCATGCTTTGCCTTGTTCAAAATATTTCTTTGACCAACGACAAAATTCATCCTTAGTCCATAACTCGGTTGCATCAGTCCCTATGTAAATACCATTAGCAGCAATTTTATCAAAATAAGTAAAATCAGCATTTGCTGCAAGATTATGCCAGTTATCAACAAAAATGTTTACAGACTTAATTATAGTTGAATCATTATTATTAATCTGTTTATCTGAATAACTCTGTTTGTTTTGTGCAGAAATAAGACTGGTGATAAATAGTAAGCATAGTATTGTAACAGTTGAGATATATCTAAGATTCATTTTTATTAGTTTGTTAAAAATGATAACAAAGTTTTTATAATTATCAACGATCTTCATAATTAGAGAAGCAAGAACCTTGACAACTTTCTTTTTATCTCTATTTTATCACCCTGTATTTTGCCTGTGCTAATTCTTTCGATCGCCTGATGCTTGTATTTAATTCAAATCCTATTAAAATAATATGAGCATTATAAAATAACCAAACAAGCAAAACTATTAGTGAGCCTATTGAGCCATACAATACATTATAGTTTGAGAAATTCTCAAAATAAAGCTTTAGGACTAAGCCACCCACTATGAACAACCCTGTCGAAAGTACTGATCCTGCAGACACGAACCTGTATTTAAATTTCTTATCCTTACGATGCCCAAAATAATACAATAACGAAACGCTTAACAACAATGTCCCAACAATTATAAACCACTGAATTACAAGCAATAAATACATTGTTACTTGTCCTGAAATAATATCATATTTATCAAGTGTAGTAATTATCAATTTACCAGAAGTAAGAAATATCATCGAAACAAATCCCAAAAATGAAATTACTGTCATTAACAAAAAGGCATAAAACTTTTGCTTCCACCAAGGCCAGGTTTTAATCCTGTGATAACTTTGGTTAAACCCTTCCAATACAGCATCAATACCATTGGTAGCAAAATAAACAGCCATTAGAAAACCTAATGATAGTAGGCCGCTCTTGGGGCGACTGATTATCTCAACTATTGTAGATTTAACCATTACATAAATGTTTGAAGGTATCACCTCATCCAGTAATTCCAGTAAAGTGTTCTGAAAATTATTAGTTGTCACATATGGAATTAATGTAAACAGGAAGAGTATCAGAGGAATTAATGCCAAAAAAAAGTTATAGGCAATAGCTGCTGCCCGATAGGTAAGCACACCTTTAAAAAGCCCTCGTAAAAAGAAAACCAGAACATCATAAAGAGGCATTCCATCAAAACCTGGCAATACAATAATCCTTAGCCTTTCGCTAATTCTATATCCTAGTTTATTTACCTTCAGAGTAATTTTGTTAAATAGCTTTTTCACATTAATTTTCAATAGTTTTCAAACTTAAATCAAGACTTTTTATCTGATGTGTAAGTGCACCAACCGAAATAAAATCAACTCCTGTTTCGGCATATTTCCTAATATTATCAATTGTAATACCTCCTGAGGCTTCGGTTTCAAACCTATTACCAATTAAATTAACAGCTTTACTTAAATCTGCAGGAGAAAAATTATCAAGCATTATACGATCAACACCACCAGTATCAATTACCTCATTAAGTTCATCAAAATTTCGAACCTCAATTTCAATTTTCAGGCTCTTTTCTTTTTCTTTCAAATAACTTTGAGTTGAACTAATGGCATTACTAATTCCACCGGCAAAATCCACATGATTGTCTTTGATCATAATCATATCAAATAATCCAAACCTGTGGTTTGTACCTCCACCTAATCTTACAGCTAGTTTTTCAACAATGCGGTTACAAGGAGTGGTTTTTCGTGTGTCAAGCAATTTAGTATTCAAATCAGCAATTTGATTAACTACCTTATTAGTAAAAGTTGCTATTCCACTCATCCTTTGAATAAAATTCAGGGCTGTTCTCTCAGCCGATAATATCGATCTGGAACTACCCTCAACAGTCATCACCCTATCGCCAGGTACAATTGAACTACCATCTTTAATAAAAATATCAACCTTAAGTTCTTCGTCCAGCTCTATAAAAACCATTGCTGCAACTTCAACACCGGCAACGACCCCAGTATCTTTAGCTATTAGTTCAACCTTCCCAATAGCATCTAAAGGAATGGTTGCCAAAGACGTATGATCTCCGTCACCTATATCTTCTGCAAAAGCTTGAACAATTAATTCGGCTACAGCCGATCTTTCTTTTTCCGTCATTACTATTCACTCTTTACATTGTCAAAAATAATAAATTTAACAAAGGAAGTTAATTAATTCTCTTTACCTACTTTTGTTTTTATACTTTTGAATAAAATTATTTACGATGAAATTAAGATTTCCAACTTCAATAATATTATACTTTATCCCTTTATCTATATTATTGTATTCATGTGATGAACAAGAAACTACTGAGAATGAAAATTTTCAGCAAAATCTAAACACATTTAACAATACTATGAATAAGCTTGATAGTACTCTAAATTTAATGGATAGCTTACAGATAACCGTTGATATAGTTGAAGAAGACAGAGCTTTAGGCAAAATTACCGATGAGGAAGCTATTGAAAAACTTGACCAAATTAATAATACACTGGGAAGACAAATTGCCATCACATCTAATTTTCATCCGGTAGAGGGTTTACCTGCCTGGGCAAAACAATTGGGATTAACCGCACCAACAGGAATGAAACTTGATAAAGACTACAGTCAATCAACCTCTGAGAAAAATGACAATGAAGGATTTAACTCCATAACCCTCATATACAGAGGCAAATATAATGTTGCAATACAACAAGCTGAAATAATCGCAAATAGGGCAAATATTCCAATAAGTCAGGATTATAAAGATGCATTGATACTTTCGGAGAAATATAATATTGAGTCAATTAAAGGTGCGGCATATATGAATTTTGATTTTGGTTCAGATAATAATCCAAGATATAATATTTCTATTACTGTTGACGACTATGGCACATTAACCATCAATGCAACCGACTCCTATGCCTTAATGCAACAATTAAATGAGAGATAGTACTTTATTTATATTCAAATAAAATTTCTAAAAAACTACTGATGAACATATTAATAACAGGAGCAAGTAAAGGAATTGGTCACCAACTTTGTCAGAAATTTATTGAAGATGGGAAACATAGTATTATCGCGATATCAAGAACTCCAAAAGCATTTGACAAACAATTAGCTTCATTGGGTAATAAAGATAATTTGAGTTTTACTTATCTTAATCTTGATTTATGTAAAACAAACTTTAAAGAAAATCTGCTGCCGGAAGTAGTTAACAAATTGCAAAATATTGATATTATTATCAACAATGCCGGGATTTTAATTAATAAACCTTTTGAAAAGTTAACTGATGCTGACTTTGATGATATGTTCAACCTAAACGTTAAAAGTGTATTCAAATTAATTCGTGATTTGCTACCTGTTATAAATAAGGGAGCTCACATTGTTAACATAAGCAGTATGGGAGGATTGCAGGGAAGTTCAAAGTTTGCCGGACTATCGTTATATAGCGCAAGCAAGGGCGCTTTAGCTGTGCTAACCGAATGTTTGGCCGAAGAGTTAAAAGACAAAGGTATATCAACCAATGCCTTAGCCCTTGGTGCTGTTCAAACAGAAATGCTAAGCGCTGCATTCCCAAATTATAATGCGCCTACAACAGCTTCGGAAATGGCTGACTTTATTTTTGATTTTGCATTAACCGGCAATAAGCATTTCAATGGCAAGATATTACCAGTATCAATTTCTACACCGTAAAGATTCAAGAACCAAGATACATGAGACAAGATATTATCCACTGTAAATATTCCTGGTTCCTGGTTCCTCACACCTGACTCCTTATTCAATTAACTTAATTACTTTTGTCAACAGATAAAAAGCTATGTAATTTTGAAAAAAAATATTGTTACACATCCCGGTATTGTAAAGAAAGTTGAAAGCAATAGAATTGAAATTGCTATAATGGTTACATCTGCATGTGCATCATGCGAAATAAAAGGAGCATGTTCAGTAAGTGATGTTGAAGAAAAGTCTGTAATAGTTGACATTAATAATAATGAACAGTATAAGGTAGGACAAAATGTAACCATCGAAATGAGTCAATCGTTGGGAACATGGGCTGTACTGCTGGGATATGTTTTTCCATTTTTGGTACTATTGACAGGATTAATAATATTTATAGAATTGGGTCTTGACCAGGGTATTGCCGGGATACTGTCATTAGCATTACTATTACCATATTATTTCACAATATATCTCTTAAGAGAGTATCTTGGAACCAGATTTAATTATAATATCAGACCATAATCTTTCTAAATTAACCATAAATGTTAATTTAGAGTCTTTCTAAGCAAACAACGAAACTTATTGATAATCAAATCTATAATTAGACTTATTTGTAACAACAACTCCATTACACTTGGTTAACTTACTGATAATATATGTGTTACATGCATTATGGTTTGCTGTTTCATTTTTCACAGTAACTCTAATTATTTTAATTTTGTATCTTCAGATATCAAATAACTGAATTTGAAAAAAATTAAAAACGAATTGCGGTGGATAATATAATAATAATTGCAATTAGCGCACTTGGCGGACTTGGTTTAATAGCAGCCATTATCCTGTACTTTATTGCCAATAAATTTAAAGTTTTTGAAGACCCCAAGATTGATGAAGTTGAAGAGGCCCTACCATCAGCTAACTGCGGTGGATGTGGATTTCCGGGATGTAGAGCTTTTGCAGAAGCTACTGTTAAATCAGCAAAAGAAAAAGGAAACCTTGATGGATTAAATTGTCCGGTTGGGGGCAATGATGTAGCTCAAGTTGTGGGTAGTATTCTGGGACTTGAGGTTGAGGCAACAGAACCTCGTATTGCAGTAATAAGGTGCAATGGTTCCAACACTAATTCACCCGGAAAAGTAAACTACGAAGGGGTAACATCTTGTGCTTTTGCACATGCACTTTATTCAGGCGAAGGTGGATGTCAATATGGTTGCCTTGGTTTGGGTGATTGTGTGGATGCCTGTGATTTTGATGCTATCCACATGAACCCTGAAACGGGCTTACCTGAAGTAAATGATAAATGTACCGCATGTAATGCATGTGTAATTGCATGTCCCAGAGACATTATTGAGCTCCGAAAACGTGGTCCCAAAGACAAACGAATTTTTGTCTCATGTATAAATAAAGAGAAAGGTGCGCCTGCTAAGAAAAACTGTGCTGTTGCTTGTATTGGCTGTGGTAAATGTGAGAAAGTGTGTAAATTTGATGCAATCACCATAACCAGCTTCCTTGCATATATTGACTTCTCAAAATGTACACTTTGCAGAAAATGCGTCGAAGTATGCCCAACAAATGCTATTCACGAAATAAATTTCAGACCAAGGAAACCTAAACCTGAAAAACCAAAGATTGAAGCTCCTTCATCCGAAAAATCGATTTCAAGAAAATCAATAACTGATAATCCTTCGGTACTTACAACTGAAAAAACATCAGAGACAAAAGATATTGGACAAGAAGCAAAAAAAGCTGAGAAAGTAATTGCTGATAAGCAGGTTGATAATACAGATAATAAAGAATAAATCTGATAGTATGGGAATATTACGCACATTTGCATTAGGAGGAATTCATCCTGCAGAGAATAAATTATCCTCAAATGCGCCAATTGAAACTATACCTGTACCAATACAGGCAATTGTACCATTAGGACAGAATCTTGGTGCTCCTTCAAAACCTGTTGTCAAAAAAGGTGATATGGTAAAAGTTGGGCAACTATTGGCTGAAGCAAGCAGTTTTATATCAACACCTATTCACTCACCGGTATCAGGTAAAGTTTTTAAAATTGACAATGCTATTGATGGATCCGGATACAAAAGACCGGCAATTATCATAAATGTTGAAGGTGATGAATGGGATGAAAGCATTGATACCTCAACAGATATTGTTAGTGAGATTACTCTTGATTCAAAGCAGATAATTGAAAAAATCAAAAATGCCGGAGTTGTAGGTATGGGTGGAGCAACGTTTCCTACTTATGTAAAACTGATGCCACCTCCCGGGAAAATTGCTGAATACCTTATAATTAACGGTGTTGAATGTGAACCCTACCTAACTGCCGACCATCGTTTAATGCTGGAAAAAGGTCAGGAAATCATCATTGGCACACGCCTCCTAATGATAGCTCTTAATGTTAATAAGGCATTTATTGGTATTGAGAATAATAAACCAGATGCAATTAATCACATGCGCGAGCTTGTGAAACCTTATGATGGTATAGAGGTTCAAACACTAAAAGTTCAATATCCTCAGGGTGGCGAAAAACAATTAATAAAGGCGTCAGTAAATAGAGAAGTGCCTTCAGGTAAGTTACCAATTGAGGTTGGGTGTGTTGTACAAAATGTAGGTACAGCATTTGCAGTTTATGAAGCAGTTCAAAAAAACAAACCCCTTATTGAAAGAATAGTTACAGTAACGGGAAAGTCTATTAAAAGACCTTCAAATTTTCTTGCAAGAATAGGCACTCCAATAGGTCAATTAATTGAGGCCGCGGAAGGTCTTCCTGGTAATACAGGTAAGATGATTGGTGGTGGCCCCATGATGGGAAAAGCTATTACTTCACTAGATGTACCTATAGTAAAAGGGTCATCGGGAGTTTTATTAATGAAAAAAGAAGAGTCTTCACGAAGTATTGAAAGTCCCTGTATTAGATGCTCGAAATGTACTTACGTTTGTCCGATGGGATTAGAACCATATCTATTATCAAAAGCCAGCAAGCTTAGTAATTTCGAGATGGCCGAAAACGAGTCAATTATGGATTGTATTGAATGTGGATCATGTCAGTATTCATGCCCTGCCGGAATTCCTTTACTGGATTACCTGCGTTTAGGCAAGCTAAAGGTTGGTCAAATTATAAGAAATAGAGGGAAGAATTGATGATTGAATATTGATGATTGATAATTAAATATAGAATATTGATTGTTGGTCAATAATAAATAATAAATAACAAATATTAAATGAATAAGTTCACGGTTTCAGGGTCACCTCATATTCACGGGGATGAATCGACAAAAAAAATAATGTATGGTGTTGTAATTGCTATGATACCAACAATGCTTTTTTCAATTTATTTTTTTGGTGTTGATGCTATCAGGGTTTTTCTGATTGCCATTATAGCAAGTTTATTTTTTGAATGGGTAATACAAAAATATCTCATTAAGGGTCCCATAACAATCAATGATGGGTCGGCATTAGTAACAGCAATATTGCTGGCGCTAAACTTACCTTCTAATTTACCAAGTTGGATAATTATAATAGGTGCGTTAGTGGCAATTGGCATGGCGAAAATGTCGTTTGGCGGATTAGGAAAAAATGTTTTTAACCCGGCACTTGTTGCACGTGTATTTCTACTTGTGTCGTTTCCTGTACAAATGACATCATGGCCTAAACCAACTCCAATAACTGATGGACTTGCCGATGTTATAACCGGAGCTACACCGCTTGGTATCCTCAAAGAAGGTCTGGACGCCGGCAAAACAGTTTCAGAACTAACTCCCGAGCTACCAACTTATACACAAGGACTTATGGGTGAAATGGGAGGATCTATGGGTGAAGTAAGTGCGTTGGCACTTATACTTGGAGGAATTTTCATGCTATGGAAAAAGATCATTACATGGCATATTCCGGTATCGATGCTATTAACTGTTGCAATATTCTCCGGTATTTTCTGGGGAGTTGACCCAGAGCATTATGCCGATCCGGTATTTCATATGTTAACAGGAGGTATGTTACTTGGAGCTATTTTCATGGCCACCGACATGGTAACTTCGCCAATGACAAAAGGAGGACAACTTATTTTTGGATTTGGTGTAGGTTTATTGACAATACTTATTAGAATGTGGGGAGCATATCCTGAAGGTGTATCATTTGCTATTCTGCTTATGAACTCTACAGTTCCATTAATTAACAAAGGTTTTAAACCTCGTAAATTTGGTAAAAATTGATGATTGAATATTGATGATTTATTATTAAAGTACAAATAATAAATAGTAGTTAATAAATAATAAATTCAAAATGGCTAGTAAAAGAGAATCAAACTTTTTAAACATGGTTATAACCCTAACTATTGTATCGGCAATTGCTGCCCTTGCTTTAGGAAGTGTTTATACAGTTACAAAAGAACCAATTGCTTTAGCAAAGAAGAAAAAACTGGAGGCAGCAATAAAAACCGTACTTCCTGAATTTGACACATTACAAACCGAGAAAATAGCATTGGGCGACGGAGAAGATTCGTTAATATTTTATACTGCATCAAAGGATAAAGAGGTAGTTGGTACAGCTGTTAAAACATATACTATGAAAGGTTTTAGCGGTAAAATTGAACTTATGGTTGGCTTTCTTAAAGATGGAACAATCAATAATACTGCTGTTGTTTCTCACAAAGAAACACCAGGATTGGGAGATAAAATGGATGTTAAAAAATCTGATTTCCCAGTTCAGTTTAAAGGTAAAAATCCAGTAAACTATTCGTTAAAAGTTACAAAAGATGGAGGTGATGTGGACGCAATTACCGCTGCTACAATAAGTTCAAGAGCTTTTTGTGATGCTGTTGACAAGGCATATGAGGCATTTAAGAAAGAGGATAAAAAATAAAGTGTAACACCATAGAATCAAGAATAAAAATCTTGAATCAAAAAATATAAACTATGAATCAGGTTAAAAATTTTACAAAAGGGTTTATTAAAGAAAATCCTGTTTTCGTGCTACTTCTCGGATTATGTCCAACTTTAGGAGTAACCACTTCAGCAATCAACGGGTTAGGTATGGGATTAGCCACTACATTTGTACTGGTTGGTTCAAACCTAGTTGTTTCATTGGTTAGGAATATTATTCCGGATAAAGTTAGAATTCCATCATTCATAATAATAATTGCATCATTTGTAACTATTGTTGAACTAGTGATGCAAGCATATTTGCCTGATTTATTTGATGCTTTAGGATTATTTATTCCATTAATTGTTGTGAACTGTATTGTACTTGGACGTGCAGAGGCCTTTGCTTCTAAAAATAGTGTAGGATCATCACTAATTGATGGTTTAGGAATGGGGCTTGGTTTTGCATTTGCTCTAACTTTACTGGGAGCCGTTAGAGAATTACTTGGCTCTGGTGGTGTTTTCGGGTTTAATTTTATCGAAGGTGACTTAATGCTTGTTTTTATACTTGCACCCGGTGCATTTATCGTACTTGGTTATCTTATAGCAATAATAAGTAAATTTAATAAAGCCTAAAACTAACTGATATGGAATACATTGTAATAATTATAGGATCAATATTTGTTAGTAATATTGTTCTTGCTCAGTTTTTAGGAATTTGTCCTTTTGTGGGTGTTTCCGGAAAATTATCAACATCTGTTGGAATGGGAGGTGCAGTACTTTTTGTACTTACTCTTGCAACAATGGTTACATGGATAATACAATATTATGTCCTTAATCCTTTTGGATTGGAATTTATGCAAACTATTGTGTTTATATTAGTAATTGCATCGCTTGTGCAAATGGTTGAAATTATTTTGAAAAAAGTGAGCCCATCATTATACTCTGCCCTGGGAGTATTTCTCCCTTTAATAACCACAAATTGTGCTGTACTTGGTGTAGCTATATTAACAATTCAACAAGATTTTAACTTGTTGGAAGGTGTAGTTTATGCCATTTCAAATGCCGCTGGTTTTACACTGGCAATGGTACTTTTTGCCGGTATTCGCGAACATCTGGATTTAATGGAAGTTCCAGCAGGTATGAAAGGGGTTCCTATTGCTCTTGTAGTTGCAGGCATACTTGCATTGTCTTTCTTCGGATTTACCGGATTGGTTTAAAAAAACACAAACTTCTTTTTTGAATTATAATTACTGCGTGCAAACTAACGTTTGATTCTTATTTTCACGTATTTTTGACACTTTCTAATGAAGCCCACAAATGAGTATTAAAAATATAATCAGATCAACATTAAACGTACTTCATCTTGACCTAACTAAAAATCTTGAATACGACAGACTCACTAAGTTAATTATGAAACAAGTGATTAAGTCAGATTCAAATTGCATTGATGTTGGCTGTCATAAGGGAGAGATATTAGACATAATACTTCAATACTCACCCAATGGAAAGCATTATGGTTTTGAACCATTACCTTTCCTGTTCAATAAATTAACCAAGAAATATAAAAAAAAGGCCACTATTCTTCCTTTTGCTTTATCTGACAAAGACGGGTTTTCAACATTTCAATATGTAAAAAATGCTCCGGCATACAGTGGAATAAAGAAACGTAAATACGATATTGATAATCCTGAAATTGAAGAAATAAAAGTTGAACTAAAGAAATTAGATAAGATTATCCCTTTAAACACAAAAATTGATTTTATTAAAATAGATGTTGAAGGAGCTGAATTAGGCGTACTTAAAGGAAGTAAAGAGCTATTAAAAAAATTTAAACCAATAATAATTTTTGAATTTGGATTAGGAGCAAGTGATTTTTATGGAACCAGTCCGCTTGATATATTCAATTTTCTGACAAAAGAGATTGGGCTAAAAATATCCTTACTAAAATCTTTTTTAAAAAAAGATAGCTCATTAAATTTGAAAGAATTTGAACATTATTTCGATAGCAATAATGAATATTACTTTGTAGCTCATAATTAGTAAATACTTATCTTTGGACTATATTTTCTAGGAGATGCAAAATCAACCAATTATAAAATTATCAAACTTATCCGTTTTTCAAAAAAACAAATTGGTACTTACCAATGTTAACCTTGAAATAGCTAAGGGTGAGTTCATATACATGATTGGCAAAACAGGAAGCGGGAAATCAAGCTTATTGCAAATACTTTATGCAGATTTACCTGTAGAAACAGGGGAAGCAGAAGTGTGCGGATATGAAATAAAAAACATAAAACGTAAAGAACTACCTTATTTACGTCGTAAGCTAGGGATTGTTTTTCAAGATTTTCAATTACTCGACGACAGAAATGTTAAAAAGAATCTAGAATTTGTTCTAAAAGCCACTGGTTGGACAGATAAAAAACAAATTGATAACCGTATCCTGAATGTTCTTGATAAAGTTGAGCTTATTGAAAAACTAAATGTGATGCCCCATCAGCTTTCTGGCGGTGAACAACAACGAATTGCAATTGCACGAGCCTTGCTAAATGAACCAGAAGTGATATTAGCTGATGAACCTACAGGAAACCTTGATCCTGAAACCTCAAACGGTATAATGAAAATACTTTTTAAAATTAGTGAACTGGGCAAAACAGTAATTATGGCCACCCATAACTACAACCTTATTCATAAATTTCCGGGAAGAGTAATTAAATGTGAAGAAGGAACCTTAGTTTAAATTTATTATTTTTTATTTAATAATGATCATTGATTCGGCTAGCCTGATTCCTAATCATTTATTAACTTAATAAGTTTTTTCACATTATTGCCATTATTATAAATCTTGTTCAGGTTTTGCTTTCTCTCCTCAATTTGTTCCGATGTAAACTCTTTTTCAAATAATATTCTTATTCTTCGCTTAATAGTTATGTGGTTATTTGCGACAACACATAGCTCATCCAAATTACTTCCACTCAGTATTTTATCATTAACCAGGCTAAATCTACCATTGTATAAATTATTTAGCAACTTCAATTTTAGACCTGTTTTTTGAGCAGTTATTGAAATATTAATATGGGCATTTTCTATTAGTTCTTGTAAATACTTATCATCCGGATTTACAATTAGCTCAATATTTTTCTCATTTGCTATTTTGTTTCTCAGATGTAAAGGAGGATTAAGTCCTGCAATTTTTAATGGAATATCTAAGGTGTTAAATACCTGGTCAAGCAAAAAATTTACTGCATTTTCATTTTCTGCAACTGATAAATTACCATGATACAAAACATACTCTCCTCTACCCTTTTTGCTTTTCACTTCTGTAAACGGATGAAACGCCGGAATATGATCGACCCTGCTGAATTCTTTGCTAAAATAAGCTTTGTCATTCTCAGATATAGCAAGTATTCTATCAGCCTTTTCGAATATCTTCTCATATTTCTTCAGCTTAGCAGCTTCATTATAAAAATAATATTTCTTAAAAATATCCTTTTCCGCCTTACCCAGATTATGATAATATTCATGTTCAATATTATGTGCGCGCACAAGACGTTTTCTGGTTTTCAACCTTGGCTCATCAAGTAATGCCGAAGTATGTAAACCCTCCATTAATATTGGATAATTATCTTTAATAAGATTCTGAACAAGCTGCTCCGACATCCGTGTACTAACAATATAAGGGATGCTTTTAAAAAGATGCTTTTTACTTATATCACGCTTATAATAATTAACTTCGTAAAAAGTATCCTTCATAATCTTATAGTGTTCTCTGCCATATTGAAAACAATGCATGTGAACATTTACACCACTATCAGCAAGTGCCTTTGCCTTAAAAAAAACATCAATAACACCTCCGTAGTTAGCCGGATATGGTATATCAAATGAAATAATATGTAAATGAATATCAGACATATTTTGAATAGATATTTTTAAGCACTAATTCTTCATTTTCCCAAACTAATATGTTGGCAGCAAACTTACAGTTTTTTTTCCACATACTCATTAACTCCTGATTACTAAGTGTCTGATTAATCTTCAATGCAATATTTGCAGGATTGTGATCGATAATAAAATCTCCAACTTCATATTTTAATATTATTTTTTCTATTTCAGGAAGAGGTGATGACAAAACTGGTATTCCTGCCTGTATATAATCAAACAATTTATTTGGCAAACTAAATTTATAATTAAGATTAGTTGATTTATCCAAAGTCAATCCTAAATCTGCAATAGCAGTATATTCCATCAATTTCTGATATGGCATACGCGGTTTAAAAATAATTTTTTGACTGATTCCCAAATTATTAACCATCTCTTTTAAGACTTCAATCACATCGCCGCCACCCACAAATAATAGAACCGCATCATCTACAAATTGCATTGCCTCAACAAGCTCTTCAGCACCTCGATGAACATTAATCCCTGACCCCTGTAATATTAGAATATTCTTATCCTTGGGTAACCCTAACGATTCTCTGGATACTCTATCTATTTTATTCGCCTTTCGTGGGATATTTCTAACAACTTGGGGCCTAATACCATAATCTTTCTCAAATAGATCAGCAATTGAATCATTAACAGTAATTACATCGGTTAACTTTGGGAACAGTTTTCGCTCTATGAACTTCCATATTGCCTGAATATGCTTTCTGTTAACAAGCTCCGGAACCTCAGTAAAATACTCATGACTATCATAAACCAAGGGTACCCTTTTTAATTTTTTCACAAGATAATTCGGTAGAAGAGTATCCAAATCATTGGAAATTAACAAATGGGCTTTTCTGAAAATCAAGAAAAAAAATAGTCTCAAATTGAATTCTGCATAAAAAAACGGACCTTTCTCAAATAAAAGATTCATCCGATGCATTTCATATTTCCGCTTATCAAGTTTAGGACTGTTACGAAGTTTACGACCAACTAATAACACATCACAATCCATTGACAATAATGTTTCACACACCTTATTAACACGCTGATCTGTTACCAAATCATTTATTACTGAGACAATTACCTTGTTACGCAACACTTCTATTTGAAAATGTAAAATTACTGACTTTTGATCAATAACAAACTTAAATGCGTTTTATTGCATCATTTTATTATCTTTGAAACATTATGATAATAAAAGAAGATTTTTGCTTAAAACCATTTAACACTTTCGGGCTTGAAATAATGGCCCAAAAACTAACGATAATTGCTTCGTTACAGGAACTACAAGAACTACATAGAAATGGTGAGTTATCAAAAAGTAAGGTGCTTATTTTAAGCAAAGGAAGCAATATACTTTTTACCAATAATTTTAAGGGCTTAGTTCTTCTTAACCAAATTTGGGGAAAGGAAGTAATTAAAGAAGATGAAGAAAACGTGTACCTTAAAGTTTCGTCAGGTGAATTTTGGCCAAGTCTGGTTGAGTTTACTATTGAAAATGGTTGGGGCGGACTTGAGAATATGACGGACATTCCCGGCAAAATGGGAGCTGCCCCTATACAGAACATTGGGGCTTATGGAGCAGAGCTAAAAGATGTATTGGTAAGCCTTGAAGCTTTTGATTTAAATACTGGTGAAACTGTTGAATTTACAAATGCTGAATGCAGATTTAGTTATAGAAATAGCATATTTAAAAACAAATATAAGAATAAGTATTTCATTACAAGTGTAGTACTAAAATTATCTAAAAACCCACAACTAAATTTAAGTTACAAACCTTTGGCAGATGCATTTGCCGACAAGAAAATAAACGACATAACTATTTCTGATGTTAGCAAGAAAGTGGCAGAAATAAGAGATTCAAAGTTGCCAAATCCTGATAAGCTTAAAAATGCCGGTAGTTTCTTTAAAAACCCTGTTGTAGATGAAATAACGTTAGCAAGTTTAAAATCAAAATACCCAACAATCCCATCATTCACTTCAGTAAATGGTCAATACAAGTTACCTGCAGCTTGGCTTATCGAACAATGTGGATGGAAAGGAAAAAGAAAAGGAAATGTTGGAGTTTATGAAAAACAAGCACTTGTAATAGTTAATTACGATAAAGCAACCGGCATGGAGATTTTTAATTTTGTCAAATCTATCCAAAAGAGTGTAGCTGTTAAATTTGGAGTAAGATTGATTATGGAGGTTAATGTTATTTAGTTTTTGATATGCCATTAAATGGGATTAATGGCCAAAAAAATGTGTGATTAATCCGAATCTCAAATTGTTATACTTTATCCAAAGTATGTTAACTACAATACGCCACCCACATTTTTAGCACATTGAATTTAGCCCAATGCTTGGTCTTCAAACATATTGAAGAAATCTTTCAAATATTGAGTTTTATTTTTTTCTAGTAAGCCACAGCTTTTGGGGATGTCTATTTGCTCAAAGTCATTTCGAAAAACTAAAAAAGATTCATATTTACAAACCTTTATTATAATTGTTTCAATTATCGAAATAATTTGGCTTTTATGATTAGCTTTAAGACTTGAACACATAACTATTGATTGTTTAAGATATGCATAAAAGTAAAAAAAATCAAAAAGTTTTGAATTAGTAATGTCTTTCCTATCAATAAAATGAATCTTCTGGTTTTCAGCTATAAGAATATTAAAATGAGTTAAATCTCCATGTATATTGTCAAGTGTTTCATTTACAGAACCCCAGTGAATCTTTAATGCAGTTTTTATTATTGCTTGCTTCAATCTAATCTCTCTAAGAGTATATTCAGTTATTAGTTGATACCCAAGAAAAGGTTCATCAACCCAAGACAAATTTTTATCCTGCCTCCAAACCTTAACCGGAATATTATTCAACAATTCAAAAAGCACTCTTTTTTCTCCCTTCACTATGCCCAGATATTCATCCTCAGAATTAGGAACTTCTAATTCATATCTGATAAAATAATTAATAATAAAGCCGAGTTTTGTTTTTAACAATCTGAAAAAAAGAGAATCTTTTGGCGAGCTTTGTATATATAAGTGTTTAAAAAAATCTGATCTAAATGATCCAAAAGAGGAATAAATCAGAAACAAAGTTTGCTTTTTAGGAAAACAAAATAATTTCATATTTATGAGCAATAAAATAGTTTTCTCAGTTTCTGTGATGAATCATCTTCTGACCTTTCGTTAACCAACTGAACATTGGAATAGACTTTTTTCAAATACTGAATTTGTTCGTCTTGTTGTTTAGGTTTCCCATTTGTTTCAAATATTAGTATGGAGGATATTTTTTTACAAAACTCAATAACTTCTTTCCAATTTTGTATCCACATACAAACTGATAACAAAAACACGGCATCCACTTTTTCTTCCGGCAGAAAATCATTAAGATACTCTAATGATTCATTTTCAAGGTTAAAAACATAATAATCAATATTATTTGTTTTTGTATATGACTTAATTTTATTTGCAGCATTTATCATTCTGGCGTCGTAATCAACACCAACACCATATCGAATATCTTTTGAAAAAGCATGTAGCATACCCCCCTGATTACATCCTATATCCAATACTGTCATGCCTTTCAAAGAAAACGGCAAATCTTTAAATCGAATAAGAGGATCTCTCTGTCCCTTGAAAATATGCTTACCAATCACAAAGCTATGATAACCAGAACTAAATTTACCGGCAGAATAGCTAACACCACTTTTCTTAGTATAACTTAGCAAATTCATCACCTTTTTAATGCTAATATCATAATTCACATCATCATTTTTTGTGTCTAATCTATTTACAACAATGTTATATTTTTTATTTTTAAACAACTCTAAATATTTTCTAATCAGATTCATTGAAACTCAGTTTTAATAATTAATTAATTATTTGTTCTATTAAGTCCAGCATCTCTTCAGCTCTTCTTTGTAGATTGTAATTTTCTATAATTCTATTTCTTGCCTTATCCTGTTGCTCTCTTTTATTTTCTATTTTCATAACTGTTTTAACAAGAAACACCAATTCATCAATGCTTTCTTTCTCAAGTATAAAACCAGAATCCCCGATTATTTCAGGTATAATATTCACCGATGATCCAATTGGTATACATTCGCACAACATTGCCTCACACAAAGAAACACCAAAACCCTCATAAACTGAGAGTTGTAAATAATACTGAGAACTCAAATAATAGTGTCTCAAGTTTTCTGGGGTTAATTTTCCAAGAAAAAAAACATTGCTTGGTAATTCCTCCAAATAATCCATTTTATTTAGCCCTGCAAAGTAAAATTTACAATTAGTTAACTGTTTGGCTAACTCAATAATCAATGGGCCACCCTTTAAAACGAATTGACTATCTGATAAAACTGTGATAAATGAACTTTGCTCTCTATCAATATTTTCAATTGGTTTCCAAAAATGTTCATCAATTCCATTTGCCAGAATATGATACTTTGTTATAATTTTTGGAAAAAAATGTTTGTATCCTTGAAAACTAAACTCATCGTCAGAATGATAAATATTTTTTGTGGTTACCAGTGATTTACTAACAGGCAAAAGCTCATACGCAAGTTTATATGAGAACTTACAAAACAATTTTAGCGGAAATTTTCGCAGGTCACCATAGTGAAGAGGAGGTATTGATGCACAATCAGTTCCATTTAGTATAATGAAAACAGGTATCTTAAAAACTCTACCAATTACAGCAGGTATTAAAGACCAGTAACCTCCAAATGAAATAAAAATACTCTTTGTGAAACGCAGATTTCTTAAAATAAAATAAAATTGATGGATCAGAAAGAAAGGTGTATAATATTTTTTGTTCCATGAATAAATATTGAGAACAACATTAAAATTTTTTGACAGGATTACAATATCATTTTTTACAAATGAGCTTAAAGATGGAGCAACGAAGATTATTTTATTTGTATTAAGCTGGGATTTCATATAATAAATCTATCAATTTTATTCAACCGCTTGGCTATAAACACATGCCTTTTAACACTCTACTATCAATTTTTACATAAATATCTAAAAAATATTATACGAATCTTTACTCATGATCTGTATTACTTATTTATTGAAATACACCTTCTTGCTATGATAAATTTTATTGGAGAATTAGTCATAATAGACCAAAATTATTAATACAAAAATACAAAAATTCATCACTTTCAGTTATTAAAACTATTTTTGCAAGAAAAAACTTGGGCTTAATAAAAAAACAATCAATATCTGGAACTATATACTCATATGTAGGTGTTATTCTGGGTTTTGTTACTACTGCTATTCTGTATCCACGAGTATTTTCAACAGAAGAAGTAGGTCTGCTTAGAATATTAGTTTCATACTCTCTACTATTTGCTCAATTTTCAGGACTTGGTATTACCAGTGTTACAATAAGACTTTTTCCTTATTTCAGAGATTACGAACGCAAGCATCACGGATACCTGGGTTTGGCTTTGCTTGTTTCACTCATTGGTCTTATAATATCTGTTTCTACCTTTATTCTAATGAAGTCATCTATACTTGGTGGGGATAAAGAAGGAAGTGATTTGTTTGCTCATTACTTTTATTACATAGTACCGTTAATTATAGCAACATTGCTTTTTAATGTTTTTGATACTTATTACCGTGTTCTTTACAATGCAGTAAAAGGTATTATTTACAAAGAAGTCATTCAAAGAGTCTTCATTCTCGCTGTAATTATACTATATTTTCTAAATACTATTACTTTTCATCAGGCAGTAGTTCTGTACACTATTGCACTAATTTCACCAACAATACTTCTTTTCATATCATTAATCTACAACAAACAGTTATTTATTACTCCTGATTTTAGTTTTATTGACAGAAAGTTAGGTAAAGAAATAATTAGTGTTGGAGTTTTTGGCATACTTGCCAGTTTTTCAAGCGTTTTAGTAATGACCATTGACACAATTATGGTGGAAAGAACACTAGGGTTAAGTGATGCAGGAATATACTCCATTACATTTTTCTTTGGAACATTAATATTAGTACCATTACGAACCATGGGTAAAATCAGCTCAGTTGTTATTGCCGATGCTTGGAAGGTTAACGATATCAGCATTATAAACCAAATTTATAAAAAAAGTGGAGTAAGCCTAAGCATCGTTGGGTTGCTTCTATTAATAGGCATTTGGGGGAATATCGATAATATTTTTTACATAATTTCTGATGATTACCTACCTGGAAAATATGTAATTCTACTAATTGGTATTGCTAATCTAAGTGACATTTCACTTGGTGTAAGTTCACATATTATTGTAAATTCTATTTATTACCGATTCTTATCATATATCCTTTTTATTTTTGCAGCCTTGCTAATCATATCAAATTTAATATTAATACCAATATATGGAATAGTAGGAGCCGCTATTGCAACCTTAATTTCTAAGTATATATTTAACCTCATAAAATATCTGTTTTTGTACAAAAAGTATAAACTACAACCTTTTACTACAAAAACTCCATTGTTATATTTAATTGGTGCTATCGCTTATGGGGCTTCATTATTATTACCCGAGCAACAAAATTTCATAGTAGATATAATTGTAAGAAGTAGTATTATACTGGTTGTTTTCTCAGCACCTGTATATTATTTCAAAATATCAGAAGATATAAATCAGAAAGTTGAATCGGTAGTGAAATCTCTATTCACACATAGATAATTATGAATTATGCGCTTTTTTGTAATGCGTTCTATTAACTAGCTAATTAATTTACAATTATTTTTTCTGAAGTCAACATATTACCCTTTTTATCAATTATGCTCAGAAAATAAATACCATTTATCAAATGAGATAAATTTATTTTTTCATTAGTTGACCTTACTATACCTTTCAATATTAGCCTACCGTTAACATCATTAATAGTATATCGAAGTTTCTTATTTTTTTTCTCGTCAAATTTCACTGAGATATAATTTTCAGCTGGATTAGGGAAAACAGAAATATCATTCAAGTTTAAATCTTGAGGAAAATTATTTTCTGTTATTAATTCCGGGCAAACAATCTGAAGAAAATTTAAGACACCCTCATTATCTAATGTACCTTTCCAACAATTACCATCAGGCGACTTCATAATTATTCCCCTATCAATATCACTAATATAGAGATCACCCTGAGCAATTTGCAATTTTGTTTGTGGTTCTTCCGTTCCTATCCCAATATGTCCAGTGCAATCTATTCTCATTCTTTCTTCAGTTTTCACACCCAAACTCGTTTCAAGTCGTATAATTCCACCACTTGCCCTTAACATAATTCCTGCACCATTTGTCCACAATTGTCCAAAATCAGCCTGGTTTGGAGATGCAGTATATGTTTCAGACATATGACTTAAACTTGTAAATGCACCATTTTCACCAGCATATAATCTCATGTTTACCAATGAATTTTGACCAACTGAATTATTAAAAAGTCTTATGAATGTTCTTTTATAATCTGCAGAATTCACTAATCCTTTTATTTCCAGTTTGTAATTTGGATTCGACAAACCAATCCCAACACTACCTTCGTTATAATAAATATCACTGCCATTTATATGCCACTGACCATAGCTATAAATTGAAAATAATGAAAGAATCAAGGTAAATGTTAAACTTCTCATAATATTAGATTTTATATTTAGACATAATTGCTTCAAATTTTAAAAGTGTTCCTTTAAAATAATCTTGTTGATTATGTGTTTGGTTAGGCACATTTTCTTCAACTTTACTGTATTTGAGTTAAAAAACAATTCAAATATAAAAGATATTGCAATATGGGGGGGGCAGAACTGTTTTTTCTAATTCAAAATTAAGGACCTCGTGTAAACATCAATAAATACTCTATTTTTGCATTTCGAAACATAATCCGAATTTACACGTTTAAGGTAATTAAAACATAATGGATAACAACCTGAAAATATGCTTTGTAGGAAGTGGCACAATTTCAACAGCAA
>CAYWRM010000044.1:0-27501 GCA_964460905.1 uncultured Lentimicrobiaceae bacterium | reverse complement strand
CAAAATATCTTAGTTCAAATTGTTTATCGAAATAGTTTTTAATCATCTTACTTTCATTTATTTATGTATTTCGATTTGATATTGAGACTAAGGTCAAATTTTGTTGTTGATATTCAATGTTTTATATTTTTCTCAAATTTACTCTTTTTCTCTAATTTTTCTGACCCCACATTGACGTTAGAAAGAGAAATTAATCTCGATTTCGTGATGTGGGGAATGCGCTCCAACGTTGGCGCTATGCTGCGTATTCTCTATTTCTGCCAATTACCTTAAGTTTCCCTTCATTATTCACTCAGTTATTTTAAGGAGAACCTTTACATTAACTTGAGTACTGCAATTGAATTAGTTTATTGTACTTGCCTTCTGTAAATTTCATAAGTTCCTGATGTGTACCTTGCTCTACAATCTCCCCCTGTTCCATAACTACAATTTCATCAGCTTTTCTAATGGTAGATAAACGGTGAGCAATTACAATGGAAGTTCTCCCTTTCATCAGTTCTTCAAGAGCTTCCTGAACCAGTTTCTCCGATTCAGAGTCCAAAGAGGATGTAGCTTCATCCAAAATTAGAATCTTTGGATCTTTTAAAATAGCACGTGCAATTGCTATTCTCTGTCGTTGACCCCCAGAAAGCTGTGTCCCACGTTCACCTACTATGGTGTCGAATTTCTCAGGGAAGCGTTTTATAAATTCTAAAGCATTGGCCTTTTGTGCAGCATCATAGATATCTTGTTCACTGGCATCAGGTTTTCCATAAGCGATGTTTTCACTTATACTACCACCAAATAGGAAAATGTCTTGTGGCACAAGTGATATCTGACTTCTTAAGGCTGATAATGGGAAGTCATGACTGTCAATATTATTGAAGAACAGGGTGTTTTTTGGAGGAAGATGTAACATCAATAGAAGTGACGCCATAGTGCTTTTTCCTGCACCACTATGTCCCACAAGGGCTACCATTTTATTACTCTCGATATCTAAATTGATATCATTTAGAACCTTTTGCTCTTTTCTTGAAGGGTAGGCAAAATCCAATTTCTTTAGGTTAATTTGCCCATTCATTTTATATTTTGGATCAATCTCTCTAAAATCTTGAATGTCTTCAGGTTCTTCATCATAGATCTTGAATAAGTCTTCTGTGGCTCCAATAAATTTCTGAATGTTGGTATAAACATTGGCTAGTCCACTAATGGTACCACCAACAAAAACAGAATAAATAACAAAGGAAAATAAATCTCCAGCAGCCATTTCACCCGCTTGCATTAATCGAGAACCTTGCCATACCACAGTTGCAATTGCACCAAAAAGCCCGAGAATAATAAAGGATGAAAAAGCACCTCTATACTTTCCACTAGTCATACCTAAATCAGCTATCTCTTTTGTTTTCTGTTTGTAACGAGCTATTTCAATATATTCATTAGTAAAGGCTTTTACACTCTGTATGCCTTGTAGTGTTTCTTCTATGATTGTATTTGAATCTGCCAACTCTGACTGTATGTCTTTGGAGAATTTCCTAATGAACTTACCAAAGAACCTAGCAACGATCATAGTAGGAGGAAGTATAATTAACATGAATCCAGTTAATTTTATTGAGATAATACCCAAAAGAGTAATCCCACCAACTATGATTATAATCTGTCGGATGAATTCAGCCAATGTGGTAGTCATAGTTTCCTGAAGCAAAGCCACATCTGCTGATATTCTGCTGTTTAGTTCACCAACTCTTCTTCTTTCAAAGAAGTGTAGGGGGAGTTTTATTAAATGACTATAACTGGCAAGACGTAGGGAAGCAAGTGATTTCTCTGTTACATTGACAAATAATACAATTCTAAAATATGAGAAGATGGCTTGAAGCACTAATATTACTGCAATTAAAATGGCTGTTTGATTCAAGTTCTGACCAAGAGTGGTGTTATTGCCAGAATTTACCAGATCACCCAGGAGTTTAGGAAAAGCTAGGCTCGCCAAACTTGAACCCAATAAGAAAAAAATACCTAAAAAGTATTGACCCCTATAAGGTTTGATGTATTTGTAAAGCCTCATCGCACTTACAATGCCGCTTTTATTAAATTTTCCTTTCGGAACATTTGATGTATCTATTTTAGACATTCTTTATTTTCAGTTTTAATACTAATATGAGTTGTTGAACAAAATCAAAAGTAGCTAAAAACCTATACGCAGCCACAACCGTTTACCATGTTTATTCATTAAAACAAATAATATGGAAAATGGAAATGGAATTTCAGTTAAGGAGTTATCTTCATTGCTGGATAAGATGAACAAGAAGATATTACGTACGAATTTTTAAAACAAACAATCCAAACCAACCATTCCCCATAATACAACTTTCATTCATCGGTTCTGTCACACAGACTTACGCCAACCCCATACCTACACCACCCAAAACCCCTACCGCCCCAAAAAGAAAACAGAAATAATGATATCTATGATGCATGTTGGAACAAGCACGGGGGTAATATTAGGTTTTAAGGTAAGATTTAGCTGGAAACTATGATTATGCAAGCAAAACGTGAGCAAATAAAAAAGCCGCCTTTTTTACAAGCGACTTTAAGTATCTGATATTCAAGTCGGGGTAGCAAGATTCGAACTTGCGATCTCCTGCTCCCAAAGCAGGCGCCTTAACCGGACTGGGCCATACCCCGTATTTTGAGGGTGCAAATGTAAAATATTTTTTGATTGATTAGCAAAATATCAAAAATTTTTACTTTTTATTTAATAAATCATTTATTGAGCTAATTAAAGTAATTAAACTCACAGGTTTCTCAAGGAATATATCGCTTCCTGCTTTATAACTTTCCTCTTTTGTATGCTCAAGAACATAAGCGGTTTGAATAATGATTCCAATTTTTGAATTAATGTTCTTTATTATACTTGTGGCTTCAAGCCCATTCATTTTAGGCATGTGAATATCCATAATTATAACGTCAATATCCTTGTTGTTTTTAACTATCTCAATTGCCTGTTCTCCATTTACAGCAGTTAAAATTGTTGCTCCAGTTTGTTTAATGGCTAACTTGAAAAACATAAGACTCGACTTATCATCTTCAACAATGAGAATTTTAATTCCTTTCCAGTCATTTTCCATAAATGTAAATTAATTAGTTTGCAGTATTTTATAGATTAGTTGTGCCAGTTCAGCAGACTTAAAAGGCTTCCCTATGTAGTCATTCATTCCTGATTTTAAGAAATTTTCTTTATCACCCTTCAGAGTATTGGCAGTCATAGCAATTATTGGTATCCCATTTTTAATTCCTTCTTCATCTTCTACTTTCCTTATCTTCTGAGTTGCTGTTATGCCATCCATTACTGGCATTTGGATGTCCATGAAAATAATATCGTAATTATTATCTTTAAACTTTTTAACAGCTATTTCTCCATTTTCGGCAATTTCAATATTATGGCCTAATTTTTCAATGATAAATCTTGCTACACGTTGATTTATACTATTATCTTCTGCAACAAGTATATTTAGTTTTCTTATGGCTTTTAACATGACTTCGTACGAATCTTCCAGCTTTTGATTTTCCGGATTTGCTTTTTCCAGCAATATTGTAAACCAAAACGAAGAACCTTCACCTTCAATACTATCTACCCCAATTTCACCGTTCATCATTTTCGTAAGGCTTTTTGATATTGCCAATCCTAAACCAGTGCCGCCAAATTTTCTAGTTGTTGACACATCTGCTTGAGTGAATGACTCAAACAGTTTATCTTTAATTGAATTTGAAACACCTATCCCAGTATCTGTAACAGTAATCCTTAGCTTTATGTCTGATTCATTTATACTATCTAGTTTACAGCAAATATTGATACCACCTTCTGATGTAAATTTGATTGCATTATTAATTAAATTAATAAGTATTTGCTTAATTCGTAATGAATCTCCTACCAGAAATGAAGGTATATCCTTGTCGAGCTCAAATGTTAAATAGAGATCTTTTTGATCAGCCTTGAATTTTAACATTTTAATAACCTCGTCAATAGTTTTGTAAATATTGAAGGTTATTCTTTCAATTTCAATTTGTCCTGCTTCAACTTTAGAAAAATCCAGAATGTCATTTACTACGGATAATAAATTCTCACTTGAAATGTCAATTATATTAAGGTACTCCATTTGGTCTTCTGACATATCGGTGCATTTTAATGCTTCAACCATTCCAATAACACCATTCATGGGAGTTCTAATTTCATGCGACATATTTGCGAGAAACATTGATTTTGCATTTGTAGCTAATTCAGCCTTAACTTTGGCTTCTATTAGTTGTTTTTTAGTTCTATTTAATTGTATATGTACCTGTACTCGTGCAAGTAATTCTTCTTCAACAAAAGGCTTATGAACATAATCTACAGCACCACAATTGAATCCTTCAATTATACTGTCAGGATCGCTTTTTGAGGTTAAAAATATTACAGGAATATCCTTAGTTTGCTGATTCTTTTTTAATTCACGACAAACTTCAAAGCCCGACATATCAGGCATTACAACATCTAACAATATTAAATCTAATTTTTGGGCTTTCGCTTTTTTAAGTGCAGTATTTCCATTATTAGCTGTTGCTATTTGATACTCATCTTTCTCAGTTAAAACCGATTTCATTTTTAGCAGGCTCGATTTAATATCATCAACTATAAGTATCCTGGGTTTTGTTTCAACCATTATATTAGATATTTTTTTTTACAGTTTTGAAACTTATCAAAAATAGTTATTTTTTTTAAGATTAGTGTTTTTTTGCAAATTTGTTAATTGCCTCTATAATTTCCTCTATTGAAAGTGAAAAATCTGCTGCACCAATTTTGAGTGCTTCTTTAGGCATACCATAAACTATGCTCGATTCATTGTTTTGGGCAATTGTAATTGCTCCTTCATGTTTTAGCTTTAACATAGCCGCAGCTCCATCGTTTCCCATACCTGAAAGGATAATTGCCATAATATTATTGCTCGAATATCTAATTGCCGATTCGAAAAGAACATCCACTGATGGTCGATGTCGGTTTACCTTATCATTAGAATTTAGTTCAACAAAAAAATTAAATCCATTATTATTAAGCTTCATATGCTTATTACCTGGTGCTATTAGTGCTATTCCTCGGTAGAGTTCGTCTCCTGTATCAGCTTCTTTTACAGTTAAACAACTATTATTATTTAAACGATCTGCATAGGAAGCTGTAAATTGCTCAGGCATATGTTGAACGATTAATATTGGTGGTGTGTTTATTTCTAATTGTGATAATATTTTTAAAATAACCTCTGTTCCTCCTGCTGAGGAACCTATTAGGACGAAGCTATTGCACGGTTGTTTTTTATTTACAGGTTTTATAGCTAGGTTGTTTTTTGTTTTTGATACATTTATTGATTTCATGCGAAATTTAGGAAGTCGTGAATTAGCGGCTGATAATATTGCTTCAATTAGCGTGTCTCTCCATTCCTCAAGTAATAAATTAGAGCTTAATGTAGGTTTCTCAATAACATCAATAGCTCCATTTGCATATGCCTCAAGTGCCAGCTTACTTTCTTTTTGAGCAATACTGGATACAACAACAACAGGCAATGGGTGTTGTTTCATAATCTTTTTTAGAAAAGTAATACCATCCATACGCGGCATTTGGATATCCAGAGTTATTACATCTGGTTTTTCAGTTTTCATTTTGTTAACAGCAATGTATGGATCAGATGCAGTTGCAATTACTTCCATGTCTGATCGAGAAGATATTATTGATGTTAGTGTCTGGCGTATCAAGGCAGAATCATCAACAATAAGTACTTTTATTTTATTTTTTGAAATCATAGTATTATGGATTTCTTTACATATTTCATTTTTACAAGCCCGGTATTAGTGTTGAAAATTAGTTTTCTCCCCCTATCTCCTCCTAGACTTTTTGCTACTACTCTTATTTCATTTTCTTGTAATAGATTTTCTTGAATATCAATATTTCGCTCTCCAATATTAAAAATACAATCGCTGGAATTAAGAACTGCAGCTCCTCCAAATACTTTGGCAACTAAATCATTACGTTGTGAACCAGCAAAAAGTAGGCTGTTAACAAGTTTCTCGATTGCAATATTTCCAAACTTTGGTGATGCCAGGCCGGTTCCATTCCAATATGGCATCATATAATGATTCATCCCACCAATATTTAATCTTGTATCGTATAAGCAAACAGATACACATGAACCTAGTAGTGTAGTTATCTCCATCGGCTTCTTAGAATATTTTATTGCTCCCGGAAGTAAGAAATATTTTAATGGCTCAATCATATTTATTAAAATAATTCTTCATCAAAAATTATTGTATCATCATCTAATTCATTGTTGTTTAAAATAATTTCAGGAATAGTAACAAATACTTTGGTTCCGTTTTCAGATGTGATTTTTATATTTCCATTTAATATTTCGGTTAAAGCCTTAACCACCGACAGCCCTAGCCCTGTTCCTCCTGAAACAGAATTTATTGTTTGATTTATTCTACTGAATCGATTAAATACGATTTCAGTGTCTAGTTCTGAAATTCCTTCTCCTTCATCACAAACGCAAATGTTTAAATAGTTTTCTACTATCTCAAAATTACATTTGATATTACCATTTTCAGGACTGTATTTAATAGAATTGCTTATTAAATTTAATAGTATTAAAGTTAATTTATTAGCATCTGAAGTAAATTTTACTTTGCTACTATTACTTAGGTTAGTTGATAATTTTAGTTTCTTATTGTTTATATCGAAATTAAATTTTTTAATTACTGAAGAATAAATATCATTTATTAATACTTCTGAAACTTCAGTTTCCTCTAATCCAGCCTCAATGCTTGCTGCAGCAAAAATGTTTTTTAAGTGAAAATCGAGCTGGGCCGCTTCCCTATGTATAATTTTCGCCATTGGGATTGCCTTATGGATATTATTATCTTTTAGCGATATAATATTGTCGGCCATACTTAAAATAGAGCTAAATGGGTTGTAAACCTCATTCATAATGTTCGAAATGAAATTACCTTTCAGCGATTCTGATTCACTTAGCTTTATGTTGAGATCATTAATAATATTCTTTAACTCAACTATTTGTTTCGATTTTAAAATTAACTCTTTTTTACTCATGGCATCTAAATTAAGTATGATGTGAATTAGTAACCATATTTGTTATATATCATTATTAAATATTATTCCTTTTGGTAAACTGCCGGAAAAACACTTTTAAGCGAAAAATTTGTATTTATTAGTGATTCAGAATGTCCTAAAAATAAATATCCTCCTGGTCGTAAGTTATCGATAAGTTTATTTATAACATCCGTTTGAGTTTCTCGGTCGAAATAAATTAAAGTATTCCTACAGAAAATTATGTCAAGTGGTTGATTAAAAGGTTTTTTGTTGCTTAATAAATTATACCTAAACAGTGTAACTTTATTGCGAATATTTGCAGCTATACGTATTTGCTGTTTCGATTTATCTTTGCTCTTAAGCAGATACTTGTTATGATAGATTGCCGGAATTTGCTCAAGGTTTCTAGTATCATAAATTGCTTTATTTGCTTTTTCAAGAACAGTAGTAGATATATCGGAGGCAAATATCTTAAAATCAAAAAACGGAATATTTTGTTTTTCTTCAGATAGTACCATTGCTAGCGTATAGGGTTCCTCTCCGCTCGAGCATCCTGCGCTCCATATTCTTAGTTTTTTTCTGCCTGTTTGGTTAACATATTGGCTAATAAGCGTATCAGTCAAATAATCAAAATGGTCCGATTCTCTAAAAAAATCTGTTTTATTGGTTGAGATTCTGTTTATCATATGAACTGCTTCCTTTTTTCCTTGTTCACTGTTTAAAACAAAATCGCAATACTCGGTATAATTATTGAAATTAAGTTTAGCTAGTCTCTTAATAAGCCTTGATTTTACCAGCACCTTTTTTTGTGGGTATAAATTTATGCCGTAATTATCGTAAATAAACTCGCTTAACCGTTTAAAATCAGAATCTAACAACTCACCATATGATACATTTTTAGCCATGTATTATTTTGCCTAAAATCTTTCAAATTCGTCATCAAGATCGTCGTCAGTATTTAGGTCAATATCGATACCTTTATCTAAATCTGTATTTTTATATTTATTATCAACTTTTTTTCGTTCAGTAATAAGTTTTTGAGAAGGGGCTTTTCTCCTATTTCTTCTCTCCGAATTACCATTAACTTTGAAATGCGAAATAACATTTTTAAGCTGTTCGGCCTGGCCTGATAATTCCTCCGAATTAGTAGCCATTTCTTCAGCAGAGGCCGCATTTTGCTGTGATATATCATTGAGCATCTGTATTGAATTGTTTATTTGATCGGCTGCATCTCTTTGTTCTTTACTGGCTGCCGAAATTTCCTGAACTAGAGTTGATGAATTTTGAATACTTGGAACTAGTTTGCTCATGAGCTCTTTGGTTTTTCCGGCAATTTCAACGCTATTTTTACTGATTTCATCAATTTCAGATGCTGCTGCTTTCGTTTTATCAGCTAACTTACCTACTTCCGATGCAACTACACCAAAACCTTTACCGTACTCGCCTGCCCGGGCTGCTTCTACTGATGCATTCAATGCAAGTATATTGGTTTGAAATGCAATATCACTAATAATTGATATTTTATCAGCTATTTTTTCCATTGAGGCAACGGAGGATAGTACAATATCGCTTCCGCTAGAAACTTGAGATGTTACTCCATTTGTAATTATTTCGGTTTGTTTTGCATTATCAGCATTTTGCTGGATATTTGATGCCATTTCCTCCATTGAGGCTGATACTTCTTCAACTGATGATGCTTGCTCTGATGCTCCGGATGATATATCTTGAGAGGCTACACTTAATTGGAAACTTGCATCAATAAGATTATTGGTTGCATTTAATACTGTAGTAATAACCTCCTTTGTCTTATTGGCGATTTCTCGCATTGCATCTGCAATTTGACCTGCTTCATCTTTTTGGTAAATGTCAAGTGTAGCATTCAACTCACCATTAGCAAGCTTTTTGGCAAATTCAACTTCCATTTTTAAGGGACGGCTAAGCGTTCTTCCAATCCAAAATAATACAGGAAGCATAACAGCTGCAATTATTAAACAGATTATCAAAATAGTATTGATTAATTCACTTTTTGGTGCCATTATTTCACTCTCGTCTATTTCAGTAATTAATGCCCAGTTAAGCCCACTAATACCTAAATTTTCATATCTGCTAAGCACTTTATTGTTTTGATAATCATAAATTATATCTATACCGGAATTTCCTGCAAGAGCACTCTCGGAAGCAATTGTATTAACTTTTTTATTTAGAATAGTTGATATTGTAGAGAACCTGGAGTTGGTACGAAATAAATAATCATCACCAACAATGTATGATTCTCCTGTTTCTCCATGACCGTCATTATTTATCAGCAATTTATTTATGGCATCAGAACTAATTTGAACAATTAGAATACCAGTTGTATTCCCATTCTCAACTATTCGTTTAGCCATATATAATGATGATTGATCGTTTTCATTATCTTTAGTCATATCGCTTATTTGAACATTATCGGCTGATAAGGCTTTCCTCCATAGATTTGTTAGAACCCCCTGTTTCTGACTTAGCTTTGTTTGGAAATGAATATTTTTTTCAGCCTCAAAATAAATAGCACCTTCATTTGGCTCAACAAGTATTACATTTTTAATGTTATTGGCACCCATAAAGTTATGGCAAACTTTTCCAAAGCTATTATAGGTACTAATATATTTTGAATTGTTTAGTTTTTTGGATAGTGTATTATTATTGTTAACATCAAAGTCATTAACACTAAGCTCGTTGATTGTTGATTTTGTTACTGCCATATCAGATAGTGAATTGATATCGGCTGCTTTGGCTTTAAAAAAATCTTCAATTTGAAGTTTTTTAAACTCTTGCAATGAGTTAATTTGCTGATAAGCGTTGTTGCTAAGTATCTTATCAGCAGAATTAATAGATACATATCCCATTACAAAAATGCACGAAAACCCGAGAATGGATACATAAATAATAACTTTCAAAGTAATGCTTAGATTTTTCATATGTTTAGTCTTTTTGATTTTCAAAATTAATTTCATTAAAAATACTGTCTACGTTTAATATCATTATAAAGATGTCATCTTTTTTAAAGACACCACTTATTGAATTTGTTGTGCTTTTTTTTCCAAGCGAAGGAGGTTCAGATATTTGTTCGGCTTTAATTGTTTCAACATTAAGCACTTCATCTACAATTGCTCCAACAACTAATTGATCGCTGTTACTTCCAACAGATAGTATAATAATACATGTGTTTTTTCCGTACGCTGTTTCAGGTAATCCCAGTGTTTGGCTCAAATCTACAACAGGGAGCACATTCCCATGATGATTAATAACACCCTTCATATTTGATGGGGAGTTGGGCACCTTCGTTATATTGGATAACTGAAGTATTTTTATTGTGCTACCCACATTTGCCGCAAATATTTCATTTCCAAGCTTAAAGCTTAGGTATGAATTACTTGTTGATTCTTTCTCTGACATAATATTCTACTTTTCATTTTGAATAAAACTCGATTATTTTATTAGTATCGAGAACTAAAGCTACTTTTCCATCACCCAATATTGAGGCTCCGGCAAATATTTCATTGTTTTTTAAAACTTTATCTATTGGTTTTAGTACTGCTTGATATTCAGATATTAGCTCATTAACAATTAATCCTATTGTTTTTTCGTGATAGGAAACCGTAATAAAATGAAGTATGTGATTTGGAATACCCTCATTGTCGAATTTGCTGGTTAGATCAATAAATGGGAATTGTTGCCCTTCAATTTCAATTACTTCATTATATGAATTTGTAATTGCCTCTCTATTAACCTGATATATTTGTTTAACTGATGATAGTGGTACTACAAACTTGTTGCTGTTAATACTAATAAGTAGTCCGTCGATTATAGATAGCGTGAGGGGTAGCCTTATCACTATTTGCGTTCCTTCTCCGGATTTGGAGCTAATATTAATTTCTCCTCGAAGTTCCTTGATGTTTTTTTGAACTACATCCATGCCTACCCCACGTCCTGACACATCACTAACAGTATCGCTTGTTGAAAATCCTGGAAGCAGAAGTAGGTTATTAATTTCTTTTGTGGTTAGCTCAGTACCTGCCTGTACTAGATTTTTATCGATGGCTTTTTCAAGAACTTTATCTGTATTAATTCCTGCACCATCATCTTTAACGGTAATTAAAATTGAAGTGCCTGAATATTCAGCTTTTAGATAGATAGTTCCTGTTTCAGTTTTACCATTCTTAACCCTTTCTTCTGGTGTTTCAATTCCGTGATCAACAGCATTCCTTATCACATGCATTATTGGGTCAGAGATTGTAGCAATTATATTTTTATCAAGCTCCGTTTCTGTTCCTTCAGTTACAAATTTTATTTTTTTATTCAGATTAGCAGCTAAATCGCGTATAAGTCTTTTAAATTTTACAATCATTGTTTGTATAGGAATCAGACGCATGTCGAACGCTATATCTCTAAACTGGCGAGATAGATGTTGAAAATCTTCTGATAGTCCGGTTAGCTCAAGTGATTTAGTATTGTTTGAAATAGTAACAAGTCGAGCTTGTGTTGTAACTAGCTCACTTACAAGGTTTATTAATTTGTCGAGTTTTTTTGAAGAAACTTTCACCGTTTCAATATTGAGTACCTCCGGGAGTTTTACTGTTTTATTTCTAGGGGTCTCATCAATATTTGAATTCTTATTTTTCTTATTAATGGAATTATTCTCATTTTCTAGTTTATTAATATCATCAACAATATCAATGGTCTCATTTTGGCCTATTTCACTTTCAAATGTTGCTGCAATGTTTTTAAAACTTTCAATATCTTCAGGTTTACTTGTCAATAAGTACTCAAAAGTTGATTTCGCATTATTGATTGAAAATAAGTCTTTATCAGAAAGAACTTCAATTACAATTTTACTGTTGTCTTCTACAAAAATAAATATGTCATTTATTTCTGTTAAACTGGCTTCGGTGGAAAGAACTATTGTCCAGCTTAAATATGTCTTTAGAGGGTTAAACGACCTAAATTCAGGCATGTTACTGTGATTAATGCCTATTATGGTCTTCCCCATATCAGCAATTTCGTCAATCAGATAAAGGGGGTTGGTTCCATCATTTAGAATATCTTCCCCAGGTTCAAAATATATATAATAAATCTTGTTTATTGGTTCATCCTTTGTAATTGGAATAGCGTCATTTTGATTTTCCTTTTCTGAATATTCACTCGACGTAATTCCATTATTATGAAGCAGATTGCTGAGGATAGTTTTTTGATCTTCAGTTTTATCAACAGATTCGGTAGAGTCGTCATCTTCCAGTAATTCTTTAATATGGTCGATGGCATTCATTGTGAAGTTGATAATATCAGTATTTAGATCTAGATTGTCGCTTCTTATTTGATCATACAAGCTTTCTAATTCATGTGTAAAGCTACTCAGGTTTTTGAATCCAAACATTGCTCCGGAACCCTTTAGTGAATGCATAATTCTAAAGACTTCATTTATCAGTTCCTTGTTTTTAGGATCATCTTCAAGTGTCAATAACGATTCTTCAAGTTTGCTAAGGAGGTCTTGCGCTTCTTCATAAAATAGTTTACGAAAGTCTTCCATTAGCGTAATACTTTATTTATTACGCTTAAGAGTTTTTGTTTTTCAAATGGTTTATTAAGCCATCCTGTTGCTCCGGCTTTTTTTGCTTCAATTTTTTTTTGCTTGAGAGTTTCTGTAGTTAGCAGTAGTATAGGAATTCGTTTATAAGGATTTGTTTTTCTAACGTTTGTAATTAATTCTATTCCGTTCATAATTGGCATATGCAGATCAGTAAGTATTAAATCGATCTTTCTGCCATCAAGAAATGATAACGCATCCTCACCATCCTTCGCTTTGATTATATCGAACCCAGATTCCATTAACATGAATGCAATCGATTCACGGATGCTAAATGAGTCATCTACAATAAGTATTATTTTTTTCATCTCAATTCTTGTTTTGCAATGATGAAATTAAAGCCAGCGATCCTGATTTATTTAAAAGTTCAATTAAATTCTTATCAAGATCAAGCTTTATATACGTTTCTTTTTTTGATTTGTTTCGTGCCTTGAGATATCCTATAATAATTTGAATGGTGCTTAGATCGATATCATCTGAATCGTTAACTAATACCGTAATCACATCTTGTGTTAATGCCTCATAATGCAGGAACTTGTGTATGGCAACAGAATTATCAACTGACAAATTTCCGGTTAAGTTAACTGTATAACTGCCTTTGGTTGATGATTTATTAATTGATAGATTAAAGTTATTAACTGACATGCCGGTATTTGAATTTGTTTGTTGGCTCTAAAATACAAAAAAAGTTCTGCTAATTAGAAACAGGTTCAAATTATTTTTTTATTGCTTTCTGTATTAAGCTAGTGAGTTCTTCCGGATTATTACGAATCATTGTGATTATCATGTCCAACATATTTGTTTTATTTAAGCCTAATGATTCACCTGACTTTTCGATAAACTGCAAGTTTTGACGAGAAAGCCTAAAGCCTGTATGTATCTTATTATCTTTAGTTGGCATGATTAATAAATTTAGGAATTCGTGCTTTAAATTTGGGGTTAGTTATACAAATACCGGTTTCTTTACTAAATTCTGCCATCCTGTTTGTATAATCTGATTTGGCTGTAAATGTAGTATCAGTTGTTGAAACAATTATGCTATGTGATCCGTTAATTATCACATTATTTCCTATGGTTAGATTGTTAAAAGAGTTGCTGCGGTTTTCAATTTTATCTTTTGTCTGTTTAAATTCAATATTTATTTTCTTCATAACTTCCGCATTACCACCCATATCAGGATGGTTAAGCATTGCTAACCGTCTATAAATTAGCTTAAGTTCTGATAGGCTTGAAAAATTATTGAAATACTCCATTTTGTAATATAATTATGCAAATATACAACAATGTACAACAATGTCAAACATTAATGATACTTTTTTATAAATTATTTGGATCATATTTAAGTTTATGTTAGGATTAATGAATAGATTTGAGGAAAAATACTCTATAAAAGAACTTTTATAAGAATGTTATGAAGCTGTTTAAAAAACTCTTAATGAATTACGGAATGTATATTCCATTGATTGTTGTAATAATTACTACTTATATTGATATCAGGGGAGGTGATTTGAAGAATTGGAATAGTTACTTATTGGAGAATTTGCTCGAAATAGGATTAGGCTATCAGATGCTATTTTTTGGTATCTTTCATATATTCTTTGGTGATAAGATTGCTCAATTTATTGGATGGGAAAAAGGAAGCCCATTTCAATATGAAGTAGGTCTGGCTGATTTTGGAATGGGAGTTTTGGGAATAATGTGTGGTTATTATACCGGAAATTTTTGGTTGGCAACTATTGTTATAAGTTCCATATTTTTATGGGGATGTGTTATTGGGCATCTTCGTGATATGATAAAAAATAAGAATTTCAATCCCGGCTCGGCAGGTTTTATATTTTGGTGGGGGTTACTTATGCCAATTGCGTTGATTATACTATATGTAATGTATTAAAAAATCCCGATCTCCATTTGGAAACCGGGATTTAATATAGTTTACAGAAAGTTTACAACTGCGGACCTGCAGCTACAAGACTCTTACCTTCATCATTATCAGTATATTGCTTAAAGTTCTTGATAAATAATTCAGCTAATTCATTTGCTTTTTTCTCCCATTCCGTCGGGTCAGAATAAGTGTCACGAGGATCAAGAATTGCAGGATCAACACCAGGTAGTGCTGTTGGAATTTCCAAATTGAAAATAGGCATAATTTTAGTTTCTGCTTTTTCAATCGATCCATCAAGTATAGCATCAATAATACCTCTTGTGTCTTTTATTGAAATTCGTTTTCCGGTACCATTCCATCCTGTGTTAACAATATATGCTTCCGCATTATTAGCTTCCATTTTTTTAACTAATTCCTGACCGTATTTTGTAGGATGCAATGTTAAAAAGGCAGCTCCAAAACAAGCAGAAAATGTAGGAACAGGTTTTGTAACACCAACTTCAGTACCAGCTAATTTTGCGGTAAATCCTGAAAGAAAATGATATTTAGTTTGATCTGGTGTAAGTTTTGCAACTGGAGGCATTACTCCAAAAGCATCAGCAGTAAGGAATATTACTTTTTTTGCCGGTCCGGCTTTTGAAACAGGTTTAACGATATTGTCAATATGGAAAATTGGGTAGGATACTCTGGTGTTTTGAGTAACTGATCCGTCTTCAAAATCAATAACTCCTTCAGAATTTAAGGATACGTTTTCAAGCAGAGCATCTCTTCTAATAGCGTTGAATATTTCCGGTTCACTATCTTTATCAAGATTAATGGTTTTTGCATAGCATCCACCTTCAAAGTTGAAGATACCTTCATCATCCCAACCATGTTCATCATCACCAATTAGGGCGCGTTTTGGATCAGTTGAAAGAGTCGTTTTACCTGTTCCTGATAATCCAAAGAAAATTGCAGTATCACCATCTTTACCAACATTAGCTGAGCAGTGCATTGCTGCCATTCCTTTTAAAGGAAGGTGATAATTCATAATTGAGAAAATACCTTTTTTCATTTCGCCTCCGTACCAGCTTCCGCCAACAACTGAAAGTCCTTCGGACAAATTAAATACAACAAAATTCTCAGAGTTGAAAGGAACACCATCAGTACGTTTCATCGATTTCCAATCGGGGTTATTTGTTTTGGCTGCATTAAGCATTATAAAATCCGGTTCATATGTTTCCAGCTCCTCTTCAGAAGGACGGACAAACATATTTTTTACAAAATGTGCCTGCCATGCAACTTCCATAATAAAACGAATTTTTATTCGTGAATCGGGATTTGCACCTGCATAACCGTCAACAACATATAATTTTTTTCCTGATAGTTGTTTTGTACCAAGATCATAACAATGTTTCCATGTTGCATCATCAACGGGTTTATTATCCGATGTTTTTGCTTGCTCAGCCCACCATACAGTATCTTTTGTTTTATCATCATAAACAATGTACTTGTCCTTGGGAGATCGTCCGGTAAATTTACCGGTCATAACATTTACTGCATCAAGTTCACTCAATTGCCCTTTATCAAACCCTTCCAATTCAGGATTCATCTCATCCTCAAATAGTTTCTCGTATGATGGGTTGTATATAATCTCTTTTACATCGGTTATTCCATAGCCAGCTAAATCAGCTGTGATTTTATTTAAGTCTACACTCATAGCATATAATTTGTGTTAATTATTTTGTTAATTTTTAGGGGTGCAAATTACTAAAAGTTATGTTGATTGATAGCTGTTTATTTGTTTTATTTTCATAAAAAATTTAAGGTGTATTATCTAGATATTTGGTACAACAAGTAATTCTTGAAGTAGGGATTGAAGTATTAGCTTGTTGAAATTACGATGATGCTTTTGTTGGCAAAAGGAGGCTGATGAAAGAAGCCCCCTTATTGCTTACAAAAACACAATCGGGGTGAAACAACTATAAACGTAAAGCCCGCCTGCCCGCCGAAATATTTTCATGTAGGTGGGATTACTGCCATAAAAAAAGCCATCCGAAATTAAATCCGAATGGCTAGTATATAATAAATTGATGCTTTATTACAGTGTTTACTTGTTTTTACGCTTCCAGCTACGCTTATTAATAATCGAAGCTTGAGCAGCTGCCAAACGAGCAATTGGTACTCGGTACGGTGAGCAGCTTACATAATGTAACCCTGCACGATGACAAAACTCTATTGAGCTGGGATCGCCACCATGTTCGCCACAAATACCAAGTTTAATTTTCTTACGAGTTTTCTGTCCTTTTTTAACGGCCATCTTAACAAGTTGTCCAACACCCTCCTGGTCTAATACCTGGAAAGGATCCTCTTTAAGAATTCCTTTTTCAATGTAAATTGGAAGGAATTTACCAGCATCATCTCTTGAATAACCAAATGCCATTTGTGTGAGGTCGTTAGTTCCGAATGAGAAAAATTCAGCAGATTCAGCAATTTTATCGGCTGTAAGTGCAGCTCTCGGAATCTCAATCATAGTACCAACCATGAAATTGATTTTATCGCCTCTTTCTTCAAACACTTTTGCTATTGTTGCTCTAACAATATCTTCCTGCATTTTCATCTCTGCTAAGGTTCCAGTTAATGGAATCATAATTTCAGGAAATGTTTTAATTTTGCGTTTCTTAAGATTAAGTGCGGCTTCAATAATTGCACGGCTTTGCATTTCTGTAATTTCAGGATATGTGTTACCAAGTCTACAACCACGGTGACCTAACATAGGGTTAAATTCACTAAGATCTTCAACTTTTTCCTTAACTTCTTTTAAAGTAATACCCATCACTTTAGCCATCTCTTTTTGTCCTTTTTCGTCGTGAGGAACAAACTCATGAAGAGGTGGATCAAGTAATCTTACCGTAACAGGAAGATCGCGCATAGCTTCAAAAATACCTTCAAAATCGGTACGTTGAATAGGAAGGAGCTTATCCAATGCTTCACGTCTTCCTTCTTCACCATCAGCCAGAATCATTTCGCGCATGGCTGTTATTTTATCATCTCCAAAAAACATGTGCTCTGTACGAGTAAGTCCAATACCTTTAGCGCCAAAATCACGAGCTACTTGTGCATCGAAAGGTGTGTCAGCATTTGTGCGAACATAAAGTTTAGCTTTCTTATCAGCAAGTTTCATCAGCTTACCAAAGTCACCACTTAATTCGGCTTCAGTAGTAGCGATACGCCCATCATAAACTTCACCTGTTGAACCATTTAATGAAATAAAGTCACCTTCATTGAATGATTTACCATCCATTGTAAGCGTACGGGCTTTGTAATCAACTTTTATACTTCCTGCACCTGAAACACAACATTTACCCATGCCACGTGCCACAACAGCTGCATGCGATGTCATACCACCACGTGCGGTTAATATACCTTCAGCTGAATTCATCCCTGCAAGGTCTTCAGGAGAAGTTTCGATACGAACAAGAATAACTTTCTTGCCCTGTTCAGCCCATTCTTCTGCATCATCGGCATGGAAAACAATTTGTCCGGTTGCTGCACCTGGCGAGGCAGGTAGTCCTTTTGACATGATTTTTGCTTTGCTCATAGCATCATCGTCAAAAACAGGGTGGAGTAATTCGTCCAGTTTCTCAGGATCAACTCGCATTATTGCTTCTTCTCTTTTCAGCATTTTTTCGTTAAGCATATCAATGGCAATTTTTACCATTGCTGCTCCTGTTCGTTTTCCATTACGTGTTTGAAGTAGCCATAATTTACCATCTTCAACGGTAAATTCAATATCCTGCATATCGCGGTAATGCTGTTCAAGTTTATTTTGTGTGTCAAATAATTCCTTGTACATCTTTGGCATTGATTCTTCAAGCGAAGGGAAATTGGCTGCACGCTCTTTTTCACTAACCTGAGCTAATTGAGCCCAGCGTAGTGAGCCTTCTTTAGTAATTTGTTGGGGTGTACGGATGCCGGCAACAACATCTTCTCCCTGAGCATTAATTAAGTATTCACCATTAAACAAATTTTCACCGGTTCCGGCATCGCGTGTAAACGCAACTCCGGTAGCTGAGTTTAATCCCATATTGCCAAATACCATAGCCTGAACATTTACTGCAGTACCCCACTCATCAGGGATTTTCTCCATTTTACGATAAAGGATAGCTCTGTCGTTCATCCAGCTATCAAATACTGCCATAACCGAACCCCATAATTGTTCCCATGGGTCAACGGGGAAATCATGACCTGTTTGTTTTTTAACAGCGGCTTTAAAGCGTTTTACCATTTCTCTAAGGTCGTCAGTAGATAGTTCGGTATCTAAATCAACACCTTTTTCTTCTTTCATATAATCAATGATCTCTTCAAATGGATCAGGATCTTCTTTTGATTCCGGTTTCATTCCAAGTACCACATCTCCATACATTTGAACAAACCTGCGATACGAATCCCATGCAAAACGTTCGTTGCCCGATTTTTTTGCAATTCCTTCAACAGCTTCATCATTTAGACCAAGGTTAAGAACAGTGTCCATCATACCAGGCATTGAAGCCCTGGCTCCTGAACGTACTGACACTAACAATGGGTTTTCTTTATCGCCAAATTTGGTTCCCATTATATTTTCAAGCTCAGCAATAGCATTTTCAACTTCTTCTTTGATAGCAGCTACAGCTGCTTCATGGCCTTTATCATTATATAGAGTACAAACTTCAGTTGTAATTGTAAATCCCGGAGGTACCGGAACGTCTATTAAGTTCATTTCAGCAAGATTTGCACCCTTGCCTCCAAGTAGATTTTTCATTGTTGCATTACCTTCGGCTTTACCGTCACCAAAAAGATATAGATGTTTTCTTTTAGCCATCGTATTAGATTTTATTTAAAAATATATATTTAAAATTAAGCTTACAAAAGTAATTAAAAAACAGGTTTGTAATCCGTTAAACTACCTTAAAATGAGATTAAATTTGTAGCAAACGTTTGCGGATAGTAGCTGCTAACTAATCGGTTGATTATTTAAATTTGTTATTAGTACTAGCTCATCGTAGGTTTGTTGAAGAAATTATTTTGGTTGTGTTTATAATTTGGGCTGCCGGGCGTACTTTACGTTAAAGTTGTTTCGTGTCAGGTGGTCTTTTTAAGTAGCATGTGGTCTTCCTTCGTCAGGCTCCATCTACTAACAAAAAAATCATCTTCCATTTCAACAAGCTAACACTCCAATTACTGCCGCTAACTCAACCTGAAGACCCGACGGGTTTTTTCCAACCCGTCGGGTCAGGGCTATTTCAGCTAAGAGAAATCCCCCAAACACAATCCTGTCATATCGAGGGAAACACAGTGACGAGATATACCCTGATGATTTGGGGCTTTGTTTCAGTATCCCTGTCTGCCGCAGGCAAGTCTCTCTACGGTCAAGAGGAAAGTGCAATTTGAGATGACAGCATAATATGATATTACAACAATGTCCAATATTTATGTATAATCTACCTAAAAATGGGTTTATTTTCCAATCTCAATTTTATTGAAAAAATAAATAAAAAAAAACTTAAATATTTAATAATATCCATTTGATATTTCATATGTTTGCCTTTCTATTTTTAATGATAAAAATCTTGAGTTATGCATACAATTGGGATAAGGTATGAAGATAAATATGTAATGGAAAGACGAGTGGCACTTGTTCCTGAGCATATAAAGGAATTAATAGGGAAGGGCCTTAAATTTGAGGTTGTTAGTTCCGCAAAGCGTATATTTAAAGATGAAGAGTTTGAAGAAGTAGGTGCTGAGCTTGTTAATGAAGTATCTGACTCTTCTGTAATAATAGGTGTTAAGGAAATGCCTATTGATTTCTTTGAAGATAGGAAGACTTACATTTTCTTTAGTCATACAATAAAGGGACAATCATATAATATGCCATTGTTAAGGCAAATGATGGCTAAAAATGTTAACCTGATTGAATATGAGCGTATTGTAAATGAGAAAAATCAAAGATTAATATTCTTTGGCAGATTTGCGGGATTAGCCGGTATGATTAATTCATTTTGGTCGGTGGGGCAGAGGTGGAAAGAATTGGGAGTTTTAACTCCATTTCTTGAACTAAAGCAAACTCATAAATATAACTCCCTGGATGAAGCAAAAGAAGCCATCGCCAAAGTGGCAGCAGAAATTAAAAATGGTGGACTGCCTTGTGAACTGGAACCAATGGTGGTTGGATTGACTGGTTATGGCAATGCGTCGAAAGGGGCGCAGGAAATTCTTGATATGTTTCCTGTTAAAGAGGTAAGTCCTGAAGAATTGCCTACGATATTCTCTGAAGGCCATAAACCTGATAGCCTTATTTATAAAGTCGTTTTTAAAGAAAAAGATTTAAGCGAACCACTCGATTCGGATAAGAAATTTGTACTGCAAGAATATTATGATCATCCTGAACTATTTAAAAGCAAATTCGAACAGTATATTCCACATATGACCATTCTTATGAATTGTATGTATTGGGATGATAAATATCCAAGGATTGTAACCAAAGATTATTTGGAAGATCTTTATGAAAAAGGAAATCCAAAGCTCGTAGTTATTGGCGATATAACATGCGACCCAAATGGATCAATAGAGTGTACCTATAAAGGAACTGAAATTGAAGACCCCGTATTTGTATATGATCCTTTCACACGTAAGCCAACAATGGGCTTTAAAGGTGATGGTATACTTATTATGGCAGTTGATATTCTACCAAGTGAACTACCAAGAGAATCATCTCAAACATTTTCGGATGCATTAATAGACTTTATGCCTGAAATTGCTGCTGCTGATTTTAATGTTGCATTTGATGAACTTAAGCTGCCATATCCAATAAAACGTGCATTGATTTTGCATAATGGAAAACTAACCCCTGAATATCAATACCTTAAAAAATATATTTAATCTAAGTAATTTATAGTTTATAACACAAAAAAAATCTATTTAGAATGAAAAAAGTACTAATACTAGGAGCTGGTTTATCAACTAACAACCTAATTGATTATCTCCTTAATAACGCGGTTGAGTTTGATTGGCACATTATTGTTGCTGATATTGACGAAGAAGTAGCAAGGAGAAAAGTTAATGGTCATGAGTGTGGTTCAGCAAAAATATTTGACATCAATGATGATACAGAAAGTTGGCGGACAATTGCTGATGTTGATGTTGTAATATCAATGTTGCCTGCTGCAATGCACCATCTTGTTGCTGAAAAATGTATTGATTTGAGAAAACCAATGTTAACTGCTTCTTATGCTGCGGATGAGATTAAGGCATTGGATGATAAAGCTAAAAAAGCAGGAATACCTATTTATATGGAGCTTGGACTTGATCCCGGTATCGATCATATGTCGGCAATGAATGTTATTGATAGAATTAAAGAGTCAGGTGATGAGTTAACATCTTTTTATTCATTTACTGGCGGATTAGTAGCCCCGGAATATGATAATAATCCGTGGAATTACAAGTTTACATGGAATCCTCGTAATGTAGTAATGGCAGGAAATGGTGTATCACAATTTATTCATAATGGACGCTACAAATATATTCCGTATCATAGGCTTTTCGATAGATTAATGTCGCGTAAAATATTGCAATATGGTGAGTTTGAGGTGTATGCCAACCGTGATTCCTTAAAGTATAGAAGTATTTATAAAATTGATGATATTCCTTCGATGTATAGAGGAACGATAAGGAGACCCGGGTTTTCAAAAGCATGGAATGTTTTTGTAGGGCTTGGTATGACTGAAGATAACTATATTATTGAAGATTCTGAGAATATGACCTATAGGCAATTTGTTAACTCATTTCTTAAATATGACCCTGATGTTCCTGCTGAAATAAAGCTTCAACAATATTGTCAAAATGCCGCTGATCCGGTTGTAATGGAAAAACTTAAATGGCTAGGTATATTTGATAATAGGAAAGTTGGCCTGAAAAAAGCAACACCAGCCCAAATTCTGCAAAAGCTCCTAATTGAAAAATGGAGTATGGATCCGGATGACAAGGATATGATTCTTATGCAGCATGAATTTAAGTATAAAACTGATGGTATTGAAAAAATGATTGTTTCGGCTATGGCTGTCATTGGCAAAGATCAAAATGAGACTGCCATGGCTATTACAGTTGGATTACCATTGGCCATTGCAACAAAACTACTACTAACGGGTAAGATTAAACATACCGGTATAACACTACCTACCGAAAAAGAAATATATGAACCCATTTTGTCAGAGCTTGAAACATTTGGTATAAGTTTTGAGGAAAACGAATATATGGTAGGGTAGGTTAAGGATTGTATCGGGGGAGCACACCTGATCTTTCATATGTGCAATATGAAAGTTATATAAACGGTACTCAATAAATTATTTATATGTTTTGTATTTCTGACTGCTGTCAGGAATACAGAGTAGCTATATTAAATATAATCTAAGTCAAATGAAGTACTTACTATTAATAATACTTATTGGTATTGCAATATATTATGCTATGAAATGGCAATCGCCATCTAAGAAGAATAATGCAAAGGATAAATCTGAAAATAACCCTTATTCTAAGACTAACAACTCCCAAAATTCGAATAGTACTGATAACGGTCCTTATGCAAGTCAAAATAATATCAACCAAGGGCAAAGGTCGGGTGCTAATTATGCGAAATGGATAGGAGGGGGGCTTGGTTGGGCTTTTGGAGGACCTATAGGAGGTATTCTTGGTTTTATGTTTGGATCGATGGTAGGCGGCGGTTCTGGTATGACAAATGGGCAGATAGGACAAACCAGAACAGGTGACTTTAATGTTTCGTTGTTGATACTCACGGCTGCTGTAATGAAGGCTGATGGCAAGGTTACTCGTAGTGAATTGAATTATGTTAAGCAGTTTATTACAAATAATTTTGGAGCTGAACGTGCTCCTGAATATGTACAGATCCTTGGTGAGCTTATTAAAAAAGATTTTAATCTTCAGGAAGTTAGTTCTCAGATTAGGCAGTATATGGATTATTCATCCAGACTTATGCTTATTCAATTTCTGTTTGGAATTGCACTTTCTGACGGAAAATCGCATGGTAATGAAATAGATGTGATACAAACTATTTCTTCATTTCTAGGAATATCCAGTAATGACTATTCCTCCATAAAGGCCATGTTCATTAAAGATACAAATAGTGCATATCAAATACTCGAAATATCGCCTGATGCTACAAATGACGAACTAAAGAAGGCTTACAGGGAGTTAGCAAAAAAATATCATCCTGATAAAGTTAGCCATTTAGGAGATGAAATTAAAAAGGCTGCTGAAGTTAAAATTGTTGAGTTAAATGCAGCTTATGATGCCATTAAAGAGGAAAGAGGAATTAGTTAGGCTTTAGTAACTTAGAATTAGTCATGAAATCTCCATGATACTCCAAAATAAAATCTTGAATCGCGGGCAGGATAGTTTGGGGCTAAATAATATCGATAATCACCAAAGTAACTATTAAAGTGTGCCATTTTGAAGAACAGCCTTGCTCTTTTAACCATTAAAGTTAAATAGAAATCGACATAGGGATAGTTTCCAATTTTTTTATTATCTTGTAGATGGAAGAGTCGTAATTCGGGCATATATGCATCTGCATAGTACTCAGAGAAATACGTAACCTGAAAACCTGTTTGCAAGGTAGCTGCTTGTTTAAAAATAGGTGTTCTGAAATACAAATCCATTACTCCGGATAAAGCAGGAAAACGTATAATATTAGGATGACTGGTGGTTTGATATACTACTCTTGTGTTAACTCCAAATTTATTTATTGGAATTGTGCCTTCGAAAAATAATTGCAATATGGTTTCGCCACTCTCAATTTGTTTGGGAATAATTGAATCATCAAGATATGTATAATTATCTATTGTGTAGAAAGTTGCGCCTGTACTGATTTGTTTATAATTATATGATCCGGAAAGTATTAAATACTTTTCTTTTTTCAGGTCATTTGACCATCTGTAGTAATTGCTATTATAATTGCTAAAATACCAATCAGGCATCTTATTTATAAAGCGCAGTTTAAATTTTAAAAAACCAATATTTTTATCTTTATTACCAAGGTATTGGTTTAGTGAAGCATTAAACTGATAGTCACCATGATTATAATCTCCAAATACATAGTTAGCATCAACATCAAGATGAAAACTTCTGCCAAAGTTAAATGCTACACCCCCAAATGTAATAAGCTGTGAATAGTTAGATGTAACTGAGTCATAGGGTAGTAACTGGTCAATATAGTTATGCGTGGCACCGGCATATATGTAAAAAATCTTATCATCAGGATTATCATGATAACCGATATTTGACCACCTGATTGTATTTTGAAATTGTCTCTGGAAGAGTGAATCGAGTGTAGAACCAGTATCTAAAGGAAAATCATGACCTATGTAAAAAGCGCTTAGGCTATCGTTATCACTATAAAGAAACTGATTTCTTACGTACCTGAATGAGTAGCTAATATTACCAGGATCTATTTTTCTTTTTATCGAGTCATTATTTCGAGATGGTGGGAGTATATTAAAATATTGTTCAATGAAAAAGCCCGAATGCTTCACTGTATTCTCAGCTTTCAACAAATTTACGGGTATTAAACGTCTGTCTGACTCAAGGTTATCTTCAAAAACGCTATCATATTTTATTCCACCATTTTCTTCTACAACTATCTTATTTCCAATATAGTTAGCAATTATTCCATATCTGTTATTTTTAGTATAATATTGAGTAGTAAAAAACACTCGTTGATTGTTCATTCCACTTCGTAGATATGGGCTATTGTTTGATGGAGAAAAATTCAGGTTATAGTCAACCCCAAATGTAAATCCTTTAAAAAGCTCGCGAGTAAAAACAACATTAAAATTTTGCTCCCTATTTGATCCCATTACATATGTAAGGTCGGTATATGGAACAAAAAGTTTATAATACTTTACTTTCTCATTATGATAAATATAATTTGTAAAAGCAGAACTGCCCAAATAATATCCAGCTGAAAGAGTAGGAGAGTACACTAAATTTTTTGCTGCAAGTCCAATGTTACTAAGTGTTGAGTACAAGCCGTTGTTAATCTTTAAAGGATCAAACTCCTGAAAATTATACGTATTTGTGTCTATGCACGAAAATTTATTAAGCTTTTTGTTCTCAATGCCTCCTTCGAAGTAAAACACCAGAAGTGAATCGCTTGATGATAAACTAGGTTCATTAAGATTGAAAGTTGTTTCAGTTTTATTTATATACGAATGTCTAACCAATGAATCATTATCATAAATAGTTGTGTCACTAACTATGATATCAGATGTATCAGTCGTATTTACTTGAGAAAGTATGTATGATGAATCAGCTGAAGATAAACTTATTGTATCATCAGAAAATATGATATTTTCGTTTTGAGCAAGGCAAGCTACCGGAATTAGTAATAACAGAGCAATTATTGCAACGTAAATAACTCTTGTATTACTTTTATAAAACATAGTTACAAAGATATTATAGTATTCATAATGATAGTACAATAGCAGAATAAATAACTAGCTAGTTTAATTACAATTTAGTCGACTTACAAAAAAGTAACTAAAAAGTATTGTTAAAGATACTATTATAAAAACAGCGGTAAACCCAAAATAGTATATCATAACTCCGGCTATTAACGGGAAAACCGTTGAAAATATTTTACCGGCTCCTGAAATCCCGGCATATATTGTACGATTTTCATTCGTTGATATATCCAGTAGAATACCATTATTTGATATTTTGAACAGTGTAACAAAAATCCCAGACAGTATAAAAAGAAATTGAAAGTAATATTGATTTTCACTTAGCAATAATGCAGCAATTGGTAAAGTTACACCAATAATTACAGCAATTGAAAGCAAACCTTTGTAGCCGATTTTTTTTGATAAAATATAATATGCTGTGCTTGCAAATAACATCCCCGAAATCCTGAATAATAGTATATTACCTATCAAAGCATATGAAAGATTAAAGTTTTCTTTGGCAAATAGAATTAAAAAAGGTAAAAAGCCAATACCAAGCCCAAGGGTATTTATTATTAATAAATAATATTTAAGGTTCCTGTTTTTCTTTATCTCGTTAGGGATTAATTTAAAAAAGTCAATAATACTTCTTTTAACCGGGTTAATTGAGCGTACTTCTTTTATATTCCAAAAGCCCAATGATGCAATTAATAATAGTATTGCTGCTATGAAAAAAAGTAAAGCATAATTATCAGGATATTCGTAGCGGGTTATCAAATACCTAACAGTTAGTGCCGAGATGAGAACCCCAATACTTAGTACTATTTCCTTTATAGAAAAAAACGATTTTCTGCTTTCAGCTTTCACTGATTTTCCAAGTATATCAGTATACGAAATACCAGAATAACTACCGCTAAACGAGAAAACTGAGATTAAGATAAAAATAGCTACTATTATAGTATCGCCAGATAACGAACGAGAAAAGAATAACATTAACGAGATTAAAAACAATGTAATAACTCTAAGGTTTATTCCCAAAAGCAAATGATTTAGCTTTAACGCATTTTTAGATAACATTGGGGCAAATACCAATTGCAATACACTTGAACCGCCTAACATTATGGCAGTTAAAAAACCAAGGTGCACAGAGTTACCTCCTGCTTTTATAAGCATTGAAGGGATAATGGTGTCAACATCCATGAAATTTGATGCCAACGCAAGAAATACCGCATGCCACAAAAAACTCCTGAAATTAATTTTTGATCTCTTATCTGAGATTTGCATTAAAGTAATTTTAAAAATATGCTAAATTATATTCTATTTTCTAGAGTTTGGTTGGATATTCAATAATATTTTTAATCATATGCAAAAAAAAAGCCTCACAAGATGTGAGGCTAATTTAAAGTCTTTGGCGACGACC
>CAYWRM010000043.1:0-28192 GCA_964460905.1 uncultured Lentimicrobiaceae bacterium | reverse complement strand
GATTTCAAGATTCTCAATTAAAGCATAATTATTTATTGATAAAGACTTTAGCATAATTCCTACTTCTTATCAGTAACTTACAAAACTAAGAAAAACGACTTAAAATGAAATGTTAATTTATAATTAGGTTAACATAATTACAATGCAGAATATAAAAATCCTCTTAAAGTTTCATAGCCAACTCCCTAAATGCATCTCCCCGATGTTCAAAATTATGAAACTGGTCGTAACTTGCCGCTGCCGGCGATAGCAAACAAATTCTGCCTTTGGCTGCATTTTTAGCTATAATTTTAAAAGCACTCTCAATTGAATCAGCCTTAAATAAATTCTTAACATTCTTAATATTAAAAACATCATACATCCTATCGCCTGCTTTTCCAAGGAAAATAAAATTATTAATATCGGAAGTTGTCAAAAACTCTATCAATCCTTTATAATCCAAACCACGATCCCAACCACCAAGTATTATAGTGTCAACTTCCGGAAGAGCATTTACTGCTGCAATAGTTGATTCAGGAATTGTTGATATACTGTCGTTTACAAATATTATTCCACCAAATATTCCAATATTCTCTAACCTGTGAGGCAAACCTTTAAAACTAGATAGTGAATTTATTGCCACACTTCTTTCAATACCAAATATTTCTACAGCTTTCAAAGCTACTTCAATGTTTATTAGATTATGGTCGCCAACTAATGGTGGATTCTCAATCTTCAGTTTTGTTCCTTTGGCAGGAATTTCTATAATTCGACTCTTAATATCCAGGCTCCTGATTACTGTTTTTTGATTGTAGACTCTTCTATCCCGATAATTATCAGGAGTGGACTCTGGAAGGTCTTTTTCCCGAAAAAGGGAATTATGTAATATTAAATAATCATCCTCATTCTGAAAATTACAAATATTTAGTTTTGCATTTTTATAATCATCAAAAGTGTTAAAATAGTCCAAATGTTCAGGGAAAATATTTAATAACACAGCAATGTGTGGTGATTTATGTAAATATTCCAACTGATGTGCCGAAAGTTCGTAAACTATTATCGTATCGTTTTCAATATTTTCAATCCTATCAAACGCCGGAACGCCAATATTTCCCAATAATAATGATTTCTTTTTAGCACTATCAAGAAAATGTTTAACAAGACTAGCAGTTGTACTTTTACCTTTGGTACCTGTTACGCCTATTACCTGATTAGCATAACACTGCAAAAACAAATCAGTTTGTGAAGTTACCTTACTACTATCTTTATCTTTTATTTCACCAATTTTTACTCCGGGCGATTTAATTATTACATCGAATTTGCTCAGTGAATTTAGATAATTACTTCCAGTAATAATCTCCAATTTATTATCATTTGATAATGCATTGTTGTTTGCTATTTGTGGATTTGAATCGGCAATTGCCAATTTCAGTTTAGGAAAATATTTTCTCACAAAGCCATATGTTGACTTTCCCTCTTTACCAAAGCCAAGTATCAGTACTTTCGCATTATTGGAAAAAAGCGATGTAAGAAGTTCAATCATTTAAAGCATTTTTAAGAATAATTTCAAATTTTTCAGGAATTAGGTGTTCAGTATTGTATTCAGAAATAAGATTATTGAAACCAAGTTCATCTAAATTATCTAATGTAATATCATTAAGCAATAATGGTTTATAAACATTTTGTTTAATATACTTCCCAATAGCAACCACCACCTCATCAGGTGTACCAACACATTCAAATGGTTTAACCTCAGAAATTCCTGTAAGTTCGTCAAATATCTTTTTCAGAGACAAATCACCTAACATATCTTTACCAAATATATTTATCAGCTTGTTGCGTTCGATAAACGGGCTTAGTATTATATAGGTAAATAAACATTTCGAACATTTGCCACACCAGCTATCAGTTTTGCTACCTACATTACAGCTTCTAAATCCATCAAAATGTTGCGAATATTTTGAAAATAGTTTTGCTATCTGCAACTCATTTACTGGTCTTAAAAAGCTAAAATAATTAATATCAGGATGAAGATAATTTTTTAGATACCAGTTAAAATCATTTTCAAACTCAAATGTTTTAGAATACTGATGATTTATTTTTGATCCTGGTACTGTGCTTTGATTTGCGCTACTCTCGTTTGATAGAGCAATATTTGCAACACCTGCCATCACACAACTCAATGCTCCTGTAAATGCCAATAGAGCTGAGAACGGAGTGTGCCCGTTCAAAAACCCCATACTATTAAGTTCCAGAAGCTTATTGTCGATAGTACGCTGTATAACTACTGATTGATTTAAAGTAAACCCTGTTGTTTCAATTGTTCTGATGCTTGCCTCACGTGGGTTTACCATCATCGGAATCACCTTAATAGTACTTGTGGAAAGTAATTCGAGAGTTACTACCGAATCTTTACCTCCACCAATAGGCACTATAACTTTTTCATTATCAAGTTCAACTGCTGACAGCTTTAATTTCCCACCATGGGGAAATATTTGCATAAATGAATCTTCATCAGTAACAATACCATTAAGGTAGAAAAATTCGCCCAAACCTAAAAAATATAATTTCTTCCACCAGGAAACTTGTTTTTCATCAAGATTGTGTGGCCTTATTATCACCTTCAACGGACATGCAGCTTTCCAATAGCTAATTAGCTCAACCATCCCAATATGAAAAACAAAATTATCCAACTCTTTTGTGTCTACTATATCCGAAAAGTAAAAATCCCTGGCATGTATACTAATAGTAGGTTTAAATAAAAACTTATCAGATAGATTAAAACAAAATTCTGCTTCGAGATTTCCATTTCTCAAATTAAATGAGTAACTTTGGTATTCGAAAAAAGGATATTCGTCACGTAAGTCAATATATTTTTGTTGATTATTCTTGCTGATCAAAATATTGGTATGTTTTTTGTGCTTAAAGTGTGTAAAAATACTTAAAAAAGTTCGATGAGCGAGTTAGATAAATTTGTAAAAGTAGAAAGTAATAATCTAAAACCAGCAAAAGGCAGGCTATTACTATCTGAACCTTTAATGGGTGACTTTTACTTTGGAAGGGCGGTAGTATTGCTTGCCGAACACAACGATGAAGGTTCATTTGGCTTAGTTTTAAATAAACCAGTACTCCATAAATTCAACAATGTGGTCAAAGGTTTCCCTGATTTTGATGGTCAACTATTTTTGGGTGGACCGGTTGAAACTGACAGTTTGTTTTTTATTCATACTATTGGGGATATTATTGAGGGTTCTATTGAAATTGGCTCTGGAGTATATTGGGGTGGCGACATTGAAATAATCAAAGAGATGATTCTTCTTAAGTCGATAACACCTGATGATATAAGATTTTCCATTGGTTATTCGGGGTGGTCACCGGAGCAACTACAAAACGAATTAAAAAGAAATTCATGGGTAGTTTCAACCGGCCTGACAAAAGATATATTGAAAATTAATCCAAGTAATATGTGGGAACAACTACTTGCTCCTCTTGGCGACAGATATAGTTATTGGCCAAATTTCCCATCAGATCCTGGATTGAATTAGAAAAAAATCTATTCTTCAAGAATCCTTCCCATAGTACCAACTACAATCTTCATACTAAACGTTTTTGCAGGGGGCTTGTTTTCTTCCCACTTCCTGCTATAAACCAATTGTAAATATGTTTGACCGTCTGCTATAGTTTGGAACTTAAAAGTGATGAGGCCAGCCGAACCAATCCTGTCATCTTTTGCATTAAACTCAGGCTTACCAATTTGTTTAATTACGGTAGAATCATAAGGCATTACCTGCCATGAGTAGCCGGTTGAGGCATTCCCAACAAGCTCAATTTCAAAGGGATCATCATTACCAAGATTAACCGTTGTACCACTATCTTCAATTGTAAAAGGCCCTGCACAGGAAGTTAAAAATGCTAGTGAAACTACTAATACTAATGACTTAAAGATTTTTTTCATAACATATTGTTTTTCTAAAAAATAGTAGAAAAGAAATTCTGAATAACATTTGGAACTATAACTATTGTTAAAACGATTCCAAAAATAGCTCCCCAAAAGTGAGCATTATGGCCTATATTATCAACTCCTTTTTTACCCATATATGCTGAATAAATAAGGTAGGCAATACCGAAAACCCACGATGGTAGGGAAAATGGTATTGGGAATAAAAATATGCTACCCGAAGGATAAACCAGGATGCTGGAAAATACCACTGCCGAAACTGCCCCTGAAGCACCTACAGCATTATAATAAATATTATCCTTATGCTTACCAAAGTCAAATAATGTTGAAAACAACACACCCCCTATATAAAGCAACACAAAATAAAGAGAGCCTATTGATCCAAAATGAAGAGTGAATGTTTGTTCTACCACTCCACCAAATGAATAGAGCACATACATATTAATTATCAAATGTATCCATCCAGAATGAACCAGGGCATAGCTAAAAAAACGCCATTTCTCACCTGAATGCTTTATTTGATATGCGTTAAATTTTAGTTTATCAAATAGTTCAGTATTATTAAAGGCTCCTATGGAAATAATACCAGTTGTAATTATTATGATAAATGTGATTATCATTAAGCAGTGTTTGTTGTTTTATTATTTATTTAGTTCCGTTTTATTTTCAGCATCTTTTGTATGATCAATTTCAGAACCCAATACACTATGTGGTATCGAATAAACCATTAACATTACAATTACAGCAATAAGCGGCCATACTCTGTTTTGTGGTTTTTTACGGAGAACAAACCAGGCGATTACCCAGAATATAAAAACAAATAGTGTTTTATTATCAGTTAAATCATGACCAAAAGGCCAACCCGCCCAGAAAGCACCAAAAGCATATTTTTGAACTACAGGCCCTAATATTAAACCACCTACAAATAAAGTAATAAGTACAACACCTGTATAATATTTTGTATCAACTCTTCTGAAAAATAATTCAAGACCTACCCTCAAGCCAAAAAGCATAGAAAAAAACATAAAAAATATGTGAGGTGAAAGAACAGCCAATGGCACAGCTCCCTTAAATCGTATAATAACCGGTTCTTCATTAATCACATAATCAATACTATTGCTATGAAGAACTATTTTGTACTCAACTTTACCTGCCGGAGGTTGGTTAGGAATAACTCCTACAATTTTACCATCTTCTTGCAACATGTTGTTTGTGGACCACTCATCGAAACTTTTAAATCTCTTTAAAGTAATGCTACCTGTGATATCTTTATTATCAGTAAAAATCTCAACAAGGGCATCCTGGTCTCCTCCAAAAGTCCTAATGAGTTTATAATTAATTACTTCACCATCTATTGTAACTTTTCCACTTATTGGGTAAGTGGGCCCCGTAGAACGCTGGTATATAACCAACCCAACAGTTAATATTATTGCTACAATCCAGAGGAGTATATTTTTTGTTTTATCCTTCATCTAAAAATTTAATTTATTAATTATCAAGCTTTAAAGCTTCGTAAAACAACTGATGAATATTTGTACGTATATCCAAATCCATCAATTTACTATTATTCATATCAGGGTAAATCCGATTTGACAAAAATACATAAATCAGTCCATTCTCCGGATCTGCCCATGCATATGTTCCGGTAAAACCTGAATGCCCGAAACTTGATGGCGATGCATCCTCACAATTAGTACGATGTTCTTCAAACTCAGGCAATGGTTTATCAAAGCCCAACCCTCTTCTATTACTATCGGCAGCAAAATGATATTTGTTAAAAATGTCAATAGTTTCCTTTTTGAATAAAACCGAACTACCATATGACCCACCATTTAAGTACATCTGCATCATAACAGCTATGTTATAAGCATTTCCAAACAATCCGGCATTACCCGAAACCCCTCCTAGTAAGGCAGCTCCCTGATCGTGAACATCTCCAAGCAACTGCTGCATCCTAAAAATAGTATCGTTCTCTGTGGGTATAATTTTATCAATTGAAAAATACTTTCGGGGATTAAATCGCAGATACTTCAAATGCAACTCATCATAAAAATTATCATAAAGATATTCATCAAAAGAAGAGTTATTAATATCCTCAACCATCTGCTTTAACATATAAAATCCAAGACCTGAATAATGATACGACTTATCCTGGAAAGGTGATTGCATTATACTATCCAACAATACACGACTGTATCCTTTTCGTACATACAAACCTTCAGCAACCCTGGTAGGAAAATCCTCACTTATAAAATTTTGATAAACATTTGTATCCCATCCATTTTCAGTAATTGTACTTTCGTAGAAGGGAATCCAATTTTGTAATCCTGATTGGTGTGCCAACACCTCTTTAAAATACAAGCTATCTTTATCCGTTCCAACTAGCATTAGCAAATAATCACTTAACTTTCCATTTATATCAATCTTTCCCTCTTCTGTCATTTTCATTATTGCAGGAGTTGTAGCAAGTATTTTAGTCAACGAAGCAATATCATATACATCATTCCATTTTACTTTTGCCTTCTTATCATAAGTATGGTATCCAAATGATTTATTATAGAAAACAGCACCATCCTTTGCTGCAATAATCTGACAACCAGGATATGCTCCAATTTCAATTCCATTAAGGGCAGTTGAGTCAATTTTTCGTAACATCTCCATGTTTAAACCCATCGTTACTGGGTCGTCAACAAATAGTTCTGTAGCACCATACTTCAATCCCCAACCAACTTTATAACCACCTGCATCAACAGGAAGATATCCAAACCTATTAGCACCGCTTAGAATCATATCAGCAGAAGCTATCTGCAATTCAGGCCTTTCATGATATGAAATAAGAATTGCTTTAAACACATCAGTATTAAAGAAGTTTAAAGCATAAGGACTTGCAAAAATATCTAACACAACATCTGTGACAGCAGCGATTTTTTCGACTAAATCAACATCAGCCTTGGTAATACCAAATTGCCTGCTTGCCAATATATTTGTATTTAGCATTGCAGCAACCACCAAATCATAATTCTTCAGTTTAGCAATTAATTTCTTTGTTACTTTTCTTTTTGCATTATGATGGATTCTAAAAATCTTGAAATCATCGTACTGTGTAAAAGCATCTTCGATTTCCTGCTGCTTGTCTGTTCCAACAATCAACAGCGCTTTTTTTGAAGGACAATTATTTATTATCGGTAACAATCCGTTTTCATTCTTAACGATAGTAACAGCTGCCTCCATAATTTTCTTAGACGTGGCAGAGTACTCTTGTTTATTTAGATCACGAACCAAATCAACTGTATCTATGGGCATATTTTCCCAGGCTCCGGATAGATATTTATATTTCAACACCTTAATACAGCTATTCTTCAAACGTTCCTCACTAATTTTACCCTTTAAAACCGCATTTTTAATATTCTGTATTGATACCGGAATATTATCGGGAATTAAAAGTATATCATTACCGGCCTCCAAAGCTTTAAGAGCAACCATTCCTGATTTATAATACTTGGTAACACCTTTCATATCAAGCCCATCAGTAATAACCAAGCCATCAAATCCCATACTATCAATTAATACTTCTGTAACTATATTATAAGATAATGTTGAAGGAATGTTTGGCCTGTTATCGAGTGCAGGTACCGATAAATGCGCAATCATTACCGAATTTACTCCGTTATTAATTAAATATTGAAATGGGAATAAATCATTTTTAACAAGATCACCTAATGGGTTTGTAACTTCGGGTAAATCTTTGTGTGAATCTTTATATGTATTGCCGTGTCCGGGAAAATGTTTTGCAGATGCTATCAAACCGGTACTCTGCATTCCTTTCATGTACAAACTACCCTTCTCAGCAACAAGTAAAGGATTTTGCCCAAACGATCGCATGCCAATAACCGGATTTTTGGGATTGCTATTAACATCAACAACCGGAGCAAAATTTATATGGATACCCATACGATTACATTGTTCCCCTATTTGTTGACCCATCCTATAAATAAGTGTATTATCACATATTGCACCTAACGTCATTTGAAGAGGGTATTTAATAGTATTTTTAAGACGCATGCCCAATCCCCACTCCGCATCAATGGACACAAATAATGGTGTTTGCGATAATGAATTCCAGTAATTTGTTTGAACAACCTGGTAAATAGGATCTCCTTTAAAAAACACTACCCCACCTATATTGTATTTCGATATTAGCGTATCAATAGCTTTCATATATGGTTGCCCTGAATAATTGGCACGTGCAAAAATTAACTGAGCTACACGTTGTTCTAGAGTTAATGATTGATAAACTGAATCTGCCCACCTTTCCTCCAGTAAAATAGTATTTTGAATACTTTGAGCCACTAACTGATGTGACATAATAGCTACCATAAAAATGAATATAATCTTTATACACGAAAATCTATTGAGTAGTATCATCATTAATCCAAATTTTTTGGCAAAACTAAACTTTTTGTTACTATCCTGTATTTATAGTAACATTGAATATTTCAGAAATTATTTAAGAAATGAGTGAAATGGAGAAATAAGATTTATTGGAAATAAGGGAAACAGTGCATTATTAAGAAATAATTAAAGAACACATTGATCTACAAACCTTTATATCCCTACCCCAATTACTCCTATCCCCTTATTACCCATAAACCCTATTTCCCTATACCTTAATATCCCTAGCCTAACTCATATACCACAGCCGCTTAATATTACATCTTTTTAATAACTTGTTAATAACTGAAATTAGTCCCACGCAAAATAATATTACTTTTACCTACGAAATTACGCATCTTGTCATAAACCAACAACAATCTGAATAACAAAATGTTAATATGTCAAATATAGATAATCTTAAAAAAGTTGCCTCTCAGGTAAGGAGAGATATAGTTAGAATGGTGCATGGGGTTCAGTCGGGACACCCTGGAGGTTCATTAGGCTGTACTGATTTTTTAACAGCCATGTATTTTGATGTTATGGATTACGATAGGGATACATTTAACATGAATGCTAATAATGAAGATTTACTTATTGTTTCCAACGGTCATATCAGCCCCGCATTATACAGTGTTATTGCACGTAGCGGACTATTTCCTGCAATTGAGCTTTCTACATTTAGATTAATTGATTCACGACTTCAAGGCCATCCTGCTACCATGGAAAACCTTCCGGGAATTAGAATTGCGACAGGATCGCTTGGACAAGGATTATCTGTTTCAATCGGCATTGCTTTAGCAAAAAAACTGGCGAATGACCCAAAGCATGTCTTTTGCCTAATGGGTGATGGAGAACTAGAAGAAGGTCAGGTATGGGAAGCTGCAATGTACATCGGTTCAAACAAAATCAATAATGTAATTGCTGTTGTAGATTACAATAAGAAACAAATAGATGGAGCAACAGATGATGTATTACCTCTTGGTGATTTGAAAGCAAAGTTTGAAGCTTTCGGCTGGACTGTTATGGAAATAAATGGAAACAACATTAAAGAAGTTGTGGACAATATGAAGTATGCTAAACAATTGTCGAAAAAAGGGAATCCAATAATTGTACTGATGCATACTGAAATGGGAATGGGCGTTGACTTTATGATGGGATCACACCATTGGCACGGAATTCCGCCAAATGATGAACAGCTACTATCTGCACTTAATCAACTGGAAGAAACTCTAGGAGACTACTAATAATAAAGAATTACTCATTATCTGATAATATTAATTACTTAAGACAACTTTTTCTTGAAAATTAGCAACACATATATTATCATTCTACTTTTAAGCTTTTATAGTTTTCAAGTGTTTAGTCAATATTCTGAAAAAAAAGAAGAAATAAAACCAACTACAAGAATACTATTTGTACTAGATGCTTCAAAAAGCATGAATGGAAAATGGCAGGGTGAAAGCAAATACAAAATTGCACGAACAATACTTTCAGAAATACTTGACAGCATTGGCACACTTGATAATATTGAAATAGCATTGAGAATGTACGGACATACGAAGCATTTTCCACCACAGAACTGTAACGACACCAGGTTAGAAGTCCCTTTCGGGAAAAATAATATTGAAGAAATAAAATTCAGGATGAAACAGATTTCGCCGAAAGGAACATCCCCAATTGCATTCTCATTACTAAAATCGAAAAATGACTTTACGCCATGCAATAATTGCCGAAATATTGTTATACTTATCACCGATGGAATTGAGGAATGTGATGGCGATATTTGTGATGTAAGTGCAACATTACAAAAAGAAGGAATTATCCTCAAGCCTTTTATCATTGGCATCGGACACGATACACATGAAGCATATGATTGTGCCGGGCAATATTATAATGCTTCTGATAAGCATGAGTTTACGAAAGCTCTAAATGTTATAATCACAAAAATACTAAGCCAAACAAGTTTACAGATTAACCTACTCGACCAGTATAACCGACCTACTGAAACTAATGTAAATATGACATTCATTGATAAAAGTTCAGGAAAGGTTGCCTACAATTTTGTTCATACACTTAACAGTAAAGGGTTTCCTGACACTCTTAATATTGACCACCTTATTGAGTATTCAATTATAATAAATACAATTCCCCAACGCATTATCGATTCTGTAAAACTAACAGAGGGGAAACACACAACAGTATCAATTTCATGTCCTCAAGGGAGCTTGTTAATTAAACTTCAGGGTAATACAAAAGCAGATTTTAATCCTGCTATTGAAGTTAAGTTACATAATACTAAGGAACTTCTTAATATTCAATATTTAAATGAGGATATTGATTATATTTCAGGTAAATATGATATTGATATACTTACTTTGCCTGCCATACATTTGAAGAGTATAAGTATTGAGCCAGATAATCAAACAAAAATTGAAATTCAAAACCCTGGTATTGCAGCTATTCAGAAAAGCATAAGAGGCTTTGGTAGCATATATTTATTAGATGGAGATAATCAATCGTGGGTTATAAACATAGGAAGTAATTCAAACAAAACTGAATCAGTTTATTTACAGCCTGGAAATTACAGATTAGTATTCAGGTCGAAATACAATGTTCAATCGGCAACCACGGTTGAAAAAGAATTTGAAATTAAATCAGAAAAAACAACACGTATAAAACTTTAGTTAATAATGGGTGAATATAAAATAATTGACCAAAAAGATACACGATCAGGATTTGGAGAAGCATTATTGGAATTAGGAAATAAAAATCCAAAAGTTGTAGCGCTTGTGGCAGACTTAACAGGTTCTCTGAAGATGAATGCTTTTGCTGATGCATATCCCGACAGGTTTTTTCAAATGGGTATTGCCGAAGCAAATATGATAGGAACAGCAGCAGGGCTAACTATTGGTGGTTATATTCCATTTACAGGAACATTTGCCAATTTCTCCACTGGGCGTGTTTACGATCAGATAAGACAGTCAGTAGCTTATTCAGGCAAGAATGTTAAAATATGTGCATCACATGCCGGCCTCACCCTTGGTGAAGATGGTGCAACTCATCAGATACTTGAAGATATAGGTTTGATGAAGATGCTACCTGGCATGACTGTAATAAATACCTGCGATTTTAACCAAACCAAACAAGCCACTCACGCAATTGCTGAATATGAGGGTCCTGTTTATTTGAGGTTTGGACGACCAAAAGTCCCTAATTTTATTCCTGTTGATAGTGAGTTTACCATCGGCAAAGGCATTACATTAAAAACAGGTACTGACGTTACAATTATAGCAACCGGGCATCTCGTTTGGAAAGCTTTAGAAGCTGCCAAAGCTTTAAAAGCCATAGGTGTAGATGCAGAAGTAATTAATATCCACACAATAAAACCGCTTGATAATCAACTAGTTCTAAAATCAGCAGCAAAAACCGGATGTGTTGTAACCGCCGAAGAACACCAAATTAATGGCGGTCTTGGTGATAGTATTGCCCAATTATTATCACGTCATAACCCAACACCAATTGAATTTGTGGCCGTTATGGATTCATTCGGACAAAGTGGTGTTCCTGAACAATTAATGGAACACTACGGTCTTGATACACCGAACATAATTGAAGCTGCAAAAAAAGCTATTTCAAGAAAATAAAAGTATTTTAGCAATTGCAATAATTACAATAAGTATAGCAATTGATTAAAAAAAAACCATTAGTAGCAGTTTTCGTAATATCTGCGATGCTATATGCTACAATTGCATTTTCACAAGTTGCCCAAAATAAATGCGATACTGTTAAAATTAAAGCCCCTGCCTACCTTATTTTAAATGACACATCAATACATCTTAATCATGACAGTACGGCAATTATTTGCGACCGGTACATTGTCCTGACAAAAAAAAATGGCTATTCAATTTACTCAAAATTTGTAGGTGAAACGCAAAAGCATCCACTTTTTGATCAAGTATTTCAAATGCTTATTGCAGCAAGCACACAAGATACAATGTTAATCAAAAAGCAAATAATGAACGCTGAGGATGCATACAAACCATATTCAGGGAAAATTATTAGAAGCATTAAGATACAGGTTCTTAAACCATTTGGTCCATCCATAAGTGATACTAACCTACCGGTTATTTCAACGTGGGGAAAAGCAATAAATAAATCTCACATTAACACCAGAGATGGGGTTATTAAACGTAAATTAGTCTTTAAGGAAAATGACACAATAAATCCATTTGAACTAGTTGAAAATACTAGAGAATTAGCAGCATTGCCTTATCTTCAAGATGCTACAATAATTGTTCACAACTCTGTAGGTGATTCTGTGGATGTACTTGTATTAGCAAAAGATAAATTTTCATGGCTTCCCGGTATTACTGTTTACGATTTAACTCACATGTCACTTTCCCTAAAACAGGTTAATCTACTTGGTTTGGGACAATCGTTGAAAGCCGGAGTTACTTTAAATACAAAAAGTTCACCCGTATTTTACCTTTCTGACATCAACTATTATATTGACAACCTATATAAACAAATAAGTAGTGCTGTTAATTTTCATGTATCGGATAATGAAAAAGCTTACCAGCTAATGTTACAGCGAGATATTATCCCGCTAAGTGTTCGCCTTGGTGGAGGACTTGAGATTACCCAGAAAGAAGAAAATATTGTAATTGATCCAACGGATATTAATCAGGAAGGATGGTATTTTAAATATAGATATTATGAGTTATGGTCATCCTATCTTTTTTATGACAAAGAAATGCTAAAAAAGAAGATGAAAAATCATACTTATATTATTCCCGGAATTGGTTTATATAAAAGAGAGTATCAATACCGACCCTTTGTATCTGTAGATAGTAATAGCATGTTTAATAATTACACTAATGTACTGGGTAATATTGCACTTGTTAGACAAAATTATTATCGAACTAATTTCCTTACAAGTTTTGGAAAAGCTGAATATATACCTTATGGATTTCAATTTTGCATTACAGGGGGATATTCATGGGCAGAGTTTATGAACAAACCATACCTAGGAATTGGGTTAGCCACAACAAAACACATTAGTAATCTGGGATATATTTTTGCAGAATTTGAGATTGGCACACATTTTACTAAAAAAATTGAACAAGGAGCAATTAACATTAATTTGTCATACCTTTCAAGCCTATACAAAAAGGGTAGATACCGTTATCGTTTACTCACAACTGTGAATTATACTGATGGCATTAACAGATTCACAAACGATTTAATATATCTGGGTGATGATTACGGATTTATTGGTATTAATGAAAAAACATGGTATGGAAAACAACGCCTGTTTTTTGAGGCTGATTATATAACCTATACTTCATGGTACTTTTTTGGATTTAGGTTTGCCTTGTACGGTTTTCTTAGTGCAGGTATGCTAGGTAGCGATGAACATTCCATATTCCATAACCAGGTAATAAGCTCTATTGGATTAGGAGTATATATGAAGAATGATTTTTTAGCATTTGATTCATTTCAGGTGAGGGTTGCATACTTCCCTGTCACACCTTCAGGAATTTCGCACTTTGGTATTTCTTTCTCAACAATTGGACTTATAAGGCAATTAAGCTTTCTTAATACAAAACCTCATATGGTTGGGTATAATTAATATATTTCCTATTATCAGGTTTAAATGAGAAAAAATATAAAGTAACGTATTATCAATTAACACATTGGAATACTCACAATAGTAAATAAAAAAATCACCCTTTATAAAAAGGAGGCCTTTGCACTACTGCTTTAACAAGTTTATTCCTTACTTTAATGTAAATTACAGAACCGTCTTTCCAATATGGTTTTGTAATATATGCCATTCCAATACCTTTCTTTAGCATAGGTGACATAGTGCCGGATGTAACTTCACCAATTACCTCACCTTCAGCATCTGTAACATCATAATGTTGACGTGGAATAGCACGTTCTTCCATCACAAAACCTTTCAAGCGGCGTGGCACACCGTTTTCTTTTTGAGAAGCAAACAGTTGCTTATCTATGAAAGGATTGTCATCATTAAATTTTGTGATCCAGCCCAATCCGGCAGCAATTGGTGAAGTGTTATCATCAATATCATTTCCGTAAAGGCAAAAACCCGACTCCAGGCGGAGTGTATCGCGAGCACCCAGTCCAATGGGCTTAATACCAAACTCCTCCCCTGCTTCAAGTACAGCTTTATAGATATTTACAGCATCTGCATTTTTCATATAAATTTCACAACCACCCGAACCTGTATATCCAGTTGTTGAAAATATTACATCCTTCACACTTGCAAACTCGAGTACCTTAAAAGTATAATATTCCATATCTTCAACAGGTACATTTGTAAGCTTCTGCATAGCTTTCAAAGCTAAAGGGCCTTGAACAGCAAGCTGACTAATATCATCAGAAGCATTAATTAACTGAGCACCAACATCATTATGCTTGTTAACATTTTTCCAGTCCTTTTCAATATTTGAAGCATTTACAACCAGCAAATATTTTTCATCAGAAAACCTATAAACCAGCAAATCATCAACAATACCACCTTGCCCGTTAGGAAAACAACTATACTGAACTTTACCATCAATTAGTGCATTTACATCGTTTGATGTTACTTTTTGCACAAGAGTTTTTGCATTAGGACCATCAACCCAAAATTCACCCATATGACTTACATCGAAAACACCCAGTTTTGCTCTTACAATTTCATGTTCTGCATTAATACCTTCAAACACTACCGGCATATCAAAGCCAACAAATTCAACCATCTTGGCACCCATCTCACGGTGCATTTCATTTAAAGCTGTCTTTTTCATTTCAAAAAAATTATGTGGGTACAAAACTACAGAAAAATGAGTTTTGAAACAATAATTTTTACATTGATTATAGAGATTAATAAAGAATCGAACTCAAATCAATTACGACAAACTCTTATGTTAAATAATTATCAAACTCACGGCTAAATATGACCCTGATTATCAGATTAATTAATAACAGCACCAGTTATTTTATTGAAGAAATACATCTTGTTAATATCAAGAAAAAGTTCTGTAGGCTTATCAATCATGATTTCCACATCGTGTTTTAGCCTCGAAACAATCTCGTTGTTGTTTAATTTTGTAAAAGCAAAAAGTTCATGACCAAATTCTTCAATAAATTTAATTTCACATTTGAGAATGGCAAATTCATTATTATTGGCATTTTCATCTATATGTTTGTAGATGTTTTCTGATCTAATACCAAGAACAATTAACTGGTCTAAATAATCTTTTAGAAAATGGTCAAACGACAAATTAAACCCAAACTCTCCTGACGAATCTTTAAATTCCAGTTGATTATTGATTTTTGTAACCTGGCCTTCAATAAAATTCATTGTTGGAGAACCTATAAAACCAGCTACAAATAAATTGTGTGGATTATTGTATAATTCAATGGGCGTATCTACCTGTTGGATTTTACCTTTATCCATTAGTACAATTCGTTCGCCCAACGTCATTGCCTCTACCTGGTCATGAGTAACATAAACAACAGTTGTTTGTAAAGTTTTATGCAATTTAGCTATTTCAATCCTCATTTGCCCCCTTAACTTAGCATCCAGGTTACTTAGCGGTTCATCGAATAAAAAAACTTTCGGGTCACGTACAATTGCCCTACCAATAGCCACTCGCTGATTTTGTCCTCCTGACATGGATTTTGGTTTTCGATCCAGCAAATCTTCAATTTCAAGAATTTTAGCAGCTTTCATTACGCGAGAATGAATAACGTCCTTTTTCAGTTTTTTTATCTTCAGACCAAATGCCAGATTTTGGTAAGCAGTCATATGCGGATATAGAGCATAATTTTGAAAAACAATTGAAATATCTCTGTCTTTTGGAGGAATATCATTTACAAGTTTATCATCAATAAAAAGATTGCCTTCACTAATTTCTTCCAGACCGGCAATCATCCTCAAGGTTGTTGATTTGCCGCATCCGGATGGACCTACCAATACTATAAACTCTTTATCCTTAATCTCAAGATTGATATTATCCACAGCTTTCGTCTTTACCTTATCTTTGCTTTGATATATCTTTGAAATATTTTCAAGTTTAATCCCACCCATAACCTTTTTTCTTTAAATATTGAATTTTGATTTCGGGATATGTGTTATTCGGGTACACAGATCCAATTCTCCTGATGCCAAAATATAAACATCATCATAATCGACGATGCCTGTTGTAAATACCACATCCTTAATATAAATACTATCTGACAATTGCTTTGTTAAGTCAGGGTTTGAAATTAATACAGGCTCTTGCATATCAAGGTGTAATATTTTCCAGGGCTCATTTTTGTCTAACAATGCCCAATAAGTACGGTAAACACCAATTTCGCCATTTTTTTCAACTCCGTGAAATAAAACAATCCATCCTTGAGGCGTTAATATTGGCTGAGCACCACCACCAAGTTTAAGTGAAGTGGCTTTACTTTTGCCAGGTCTAATAAATGGCTCATCAAGAGGTTTCCAATACAATGCATCCATCGATTCAGCAATATTAATTGATGGACCAGGACTATAATCGCTTTGTGGTGGTGTAGCAAAATACACACTGCCCATAGGTCTTGTTAATGCATAAAATTTATTATTTATCATACCTTCAAAAAACAGCATATCCTTGTTTTGATGATCGAGCACAACGCCCTCCAAAGTATAATCTAATCCGTTTTTTGAAGTGTATAATGTAGTACACAGTCTTTCAGAACTTACCGAGCATGTTGTCATATAATATTTCCCATCAATAAGAGATATCCGTGCATCTTCAATTCCATATTCCTGATAACTTTTGGATGGAGAAATTATTTTATCATAATGAATTTTAACTATTTTTTTTGCATCGTTAGTAAGTTCAACGGGAAGTAACCACGAAATTGATGTTAACGAATCAACCTGCATGGGATAGTACTTTTTAAGTGTGAAGCTTCTAGGATCGGTTATGTCAGCATCATCAATATTGTATGCATCAAGAACATAGCCTATTTCAGTATCCCACCTAATGCTGTGTATTTTATTCTCAAAAACAGGTGTCTTCAAAGCTTCTGCTATTCTTACCATAATAATAATATTTCCATTTGGCAGCTTCGACATTCCCGGGTTAAAAGCTCCTAGAACAAAAGTGTCAACTTTTATATCTCCTCTTAGTGGAGAATTGTCGAGATCAATATCATCCGGTATCAATATTATTTTATCAAAATCGTAATTATTTTGCATATCCTTTTAATTCACTTGATATTTTAGTCTTAATGATTAAATGTGTAAATATTTATCATTAAATCATACTATCATTTCATTTTATTCATCAGTCAATAATTCTATACAACGCCTCTCCACTCAAATGGTCTTGCGGATACTTAAAGCACAATTCTGCCAGAATATCCTCATGGGTAACGGCTAGGTTCATCACTGTATCGTTTCCGCCGTAATAAATGAAAATTGCACCATCACTTTTTCTAATAGCACCACATGAAAATACAACGTTTGGCACATGCACGTAATCATCTTCATTCACTTTACAATCAGCCTTTGACGGAAACAGTATTGGTATATTGGAAACTTTAACGTTTTCGGGGTTGTTTAATTCATGCAATGCAACACCCAGTACATATGGATTTCCATCCATTGTTTTTCTTACACCGTGAAATATATTAATCCACCCATATTTTGTTTTTATTGGTGGCGCACCCGGCCCTATTTTATCAGAAAATGCACTTGGCCCTCCCAATTGACTCATGATTGGCTCAGGTTTCAAACTCCAGTTATTGGTTTCTATATTGTCGCTGTAGCCAATTTTTATTTCTGAAAATATCCCTCCTGTGTGATCCTCAGTATCATCATTAGGTCTAAAAAGTGCAACATATCGACCCTTTATTTTTTCAGGGAATATTACAACATTTCTCATGTCAACATCAATAACCGGCCCTAATCTGTTAAGTTTCTCAAAATCTTTAGTTACTGCAAGTGACACCCTTACTTTATTTTGAATTTTGGCATGATATGCACTGTATGTGATAAAATATGACTCATCGATTTGTGTAATTCTGGGGTCTTCAACACCTCCTGCTTCGTTTTCAATTAATTCCTCAATTTTAAAGTTAGAGGAATGAAGGACATTTTTTGAACATGGTGTCATAAATGGTTCAGATGAAATCTTCCAATTATCTATGCCATTATTGCTGATGGCTTTCCCGATTATTGAGATTCCATTTCTTAAATGCGACCGAAAAAGCATAAGTGTATTTCCTTCATATTCAACAACACCGCTATTATGAACTGTAATTACCTTAAGTTGTGGCTTTTCCCAAACACTATTAACATCATGGCAAGTTAGTATAGGATTGTTGCCAAAACGAACAATAGGATTAACTAGGTCAAGCTTATATTTTTCATTTTTTATATTGACAACCGCTTTCATATCCTACATTTTTTCCTTTAAAATTTGAACTGCTTTTGGTGATGTTTCAATTGCTTGAATACTCAGCAAAGCTTCAATAGTTGATTCGGCACCTGAGTTATTATTAAACTTACTTTCAGAATCGATACCATCAAAAACACGTCCTGTGGTAGTATTATACATTATAATATTTGCCACGTTGTTTCCAAAAAACCATGATCCTAATTCCCCAGCCAGAACTGCATACTTATTTGATTTTGTAATATGATAAGCCTCAATAGATGCCAAAATCATTGGTGATATACCATATGCAATTTGAGGGTATTTTTCTAGACCATGAGTTTGAATTGAATCATCCTCCATCATCACAAAAAACTCACTAAAAAAACCCTGTTCATAGCAATATGGATAAAAATTATCAATTTCCCGGAGTGCATATGTCACAAAGTTTTCAATATTTAATTCATTCCCGGCTTTTAACAGAGCATACGCCTCTGCATTTCCCCATGCGTGCCATACATTCTTCCAACTCATAAAGGCTCCATAAGGAAACTTGTCCCGATTACCATATTGCACAGCAACAATAGATTCCCCTAACTTTTTAGCCAAGGATTTTATTTTTTCATTTGGATTGATTCGATAATAATTGGTCAAACCCAATAAAATTACACTTATTTGATCGGAGCCATAATCCTCCATCCATTTTGACATTGTCAATCCTTCGATCTCTATTAAATCATACGGGGTTTGAAAAAGAAGATCAATTTTTTCTGTAAGCGAAGAAATTTGATTTTTAGCTTCTTCCTGTAGTTCAGTAAGTTCACTATTGTTAATTAAACATAACTTTGATAAAGCCCAGTAGGCTCTCCATGACCAAAAATTGGGGGATGCTTTACTGTTTTTATGCGAGATGTTTATTTGTTTGTCAGGAAACATAAAATTATAATAGTATCCGTTGTCAGCTCTCATAGACATTACAAACCTTGACAGTGTTTTTATTTTTTCCAGATTTTCTCTCACAGGATGGGAATTATATTGCCTGCAATAAAACACTAATGCGCGTGCTACATCATCAATACAAGTATAGCCTTCATCATCATCAGTTATTAATTTATAATCCGGTGCATTGCTGTAAATCCAGATTGTCCCCAATTTAACATTGTCCACCTCAATTTCTTGATATAAATGTTCAAGATGTTTGGTATTTATTAATGAAGGGCTGTTTTGTGCAGCTACTTCAGCGTAGCCAACAACTGTCGCAAACAATAATAGTAAGAAGCAGGTTCTAATCATGATTTATTTAATATTTATCAGTAGCTTTTCTAAAAGTGATTGCAAATTTACTGTTACAAAAGAAGTTGCACTATCCGACATAGCGTATGGGATAAACAGGTTTTCGCCATGCTGGATAAGCCCGCATGTATAAACAACATTTGGTACATACCCTTCACGTTCGTTGCTGTTTGCACTTAGAAGTGGCTCATCCAATGTTGCCAGCACATTTTCGGGTTCACTAAGATCGAGAAGGCTTGCACTAAGGACATATTTTCGTAATGGTCCTACGGCATGTGTAAGCAATAGCCAACCATGTGATGTTTTAATTGGGCTCCCACTATTACCAATCTGCGTCATTTCCCATGCACGTTTTGGCTTTTGTATAATCTTGTATTCATCCCAAAAATGGATATCGTCTGAATACATTATTGAAATACTGTTTCCCCCCTGCCTACTAATCATGGCATATTTACCATTAATTTTTTCCGGGAATAGAGCCATACCTTTATCCTGAGCAGCTTTACCGTATAAAGAGCATATTGTAAAGGTATTAAAATCATCCGTTTTAATTAATTGAACATTTACGCTCTTTCCATTGTAAGCGGTATAAGTACCAAAATATTTCTTAGTACCGTTCTCTTCAAATTCAACAAATCTAACATCTTCCATTCCCTTTGATTCTACTTTTGAGAAAGGGAATATCACTTTACTATTTATAGGAATGCTATTATTAAAGCTGACTTCATAGTTAGTATCAAAAATTGCTTTAAGTGCATTTTTTGTTCCATTTAGTTGAAAAATATTATTTAGTTTAATGTCAGCGATTACTCGGCAAGCTTCCCTTTCGGTAAATTCATCCGGTAAGTAATTAAACAGTTGTAGATTTATTTTTTTATTTAATCGTGCTCTTTGTCTGATAAATGTCTTTTGATAAATAACATTGTTATTTTTTTTAGCAGCAACCAGTTTATCAGCTTCCTTATCTAATACTATCCTGCCATCTTGCAATAACATTCCGGTTCTAAAAACGATGGACGAAATATGCCCTTCACCTGTAGCCCTTAGGCTCATAACAAACTTCATATCATTACTGTTACTTCCTTTTTGACTAGGATGAACAACAATGGATGGATTAAACAGGGCAGCAGATTCAATGGAATATTCTTTTGTAAAATAAGCACCAATCAAAAGCTTTTTGGATACTGAAAGATTTTTAGGAATTGCTACCTTGACTTGTCTATTCTGAAAATGATTTAATATAACATCCTTAAAATCTATATGCCTATTTTCAAATTCATTTAGAACCTGATTCAATATTTTTTCAACTTCATTATCATCTAAAGAAGCTACATTAGAAATAATGCCAGTGATTCTTTTTTTTTGTTTTAAATCCAAAAAGATTGGAATTACCTTCTGTGGGTCAGACTTAATTTTTATATCAGTTCTTTTAACTTCAACCATGGTAGATTGCGAAATTTATTATTGATTATTTATACTTGCTTAAATATTATCCTTTAATGCCTGAAGAGGCCATACTACTAATAAAATGTTTTTGAAAAATTAAATAGGTAACAATTACCGGCAAAGCCAGTAATACAGCAGAGGCCAGTTTTACTCCTAATTGAGCATCCGAACGACCTCCAACAGCAAACAAAGTTACTAATTGTGGCATAGTCATTAGTTGTTCATCACGTATTACAATTAATGGCCATAGTACATCATTCCACGAAGTCATGAATGTTATAATAGAAACTGTAATAATTGTAGGTATTATATTGGGCCATAATATCTGAAATATAATGCGAGGTTCGCTGCAACCATCCATTCTTGCTGCGGAAATTAAATCGTTAGGGATACTTTGAAAAACCTGCCTGAACATAATTATTGCGAAGGCACTATTTAAGGCTGGAATTATCAAAGCAGCAAACGAATCAACCCAGCCAAATTTAACCATTAAAATATAATTTGGGATTAGCGTTATTTGAAAAGGTAACGTCATTGTAAAAATGACAATAAAAAACACCAGGTCTCTTCCCTTAAATGTCATTTTTGCAAGGGCATATCCAACCATTGATCCGAAAACAAGGATACCTGTTGTGGAAAAAACTGCTACAATAGAGCTATTAAGTAATGATCGAAAAATAGGTATTTTTGAAAACATTGTTAAATAATTAGAAAAAGTCAGTTCTGTTGGGATTATCCCAAATCCACCTATTTGACTTTCAGGAAGTAATGATGCAATTATCATCCAATAAAATGGATATAAAAACGTAAGTGCAGCCACTGCAAGCAAAAAATACATTATTGTTTTCCTGAAATACATTATATTATTCTTTTTCTATTGTATATTTTTGAATTACCACAACTAACATAATTATTGCAGCAAAAAACAACCCAAGGGTTGCAGCATACCCCATATGATAATATTCGAATGCTTGTTTATAAATATAAAGCATTGCTGAAAGAGTACTATTTAAAGGACCTCCACCTGTCATAATATAAGGCTCTATGAATAAACCAAAACCTCCGATAGTAGAAAGTATAGTTACCATAAATATGGTTGGGTTGATGGCCGGTAGAGTAATATATTTAAATTTTTGCCATGAGCTGGCTCCTTCTACATCTGCTGCTTCGTAATATCGGCGTGGTACTGATTGCAAACCCACCAAAAATAAAATTACATATAAACCAACATTTTTCCAGGTGGCCATAATCGCTATTGAAACCATTGCAATTTTTGAATTAGTCAACCATGCAACACGCGGTAACCCAACACTTGTCAACATCCCGTTTAACAATCCAGTGTCGAAGCTGTATAGTTGCTGCCAAAGCATAGTGACTACAACACCTGAGATAATTACAGGTAAAAAGAAAGCCGCTCGAAAGAAACCTAAAAAAAACAGCTTCTGGTTTAAAAAATATGCTAATGCCAATGCAACAATTATTTGTAACGGAATGTGTATTACAAGAAATACCAAGGTGTTCATGATTGCTTTCCAGAACAACCTATCATGAAAAAGCCTTATAAAATTGTCGGCTCCAATATACTCCATAGGGGATATAATATTCCATTTATGAAAAGTCAATAATACTGAAAACACTATAGGAAAAGCAATAAATAGAATCAGGTGAAGCAAATAAGGCGATGCCAGAAGATAGGGCACAATTCGTATTTTATTTTTTCTTTTCCGCATGCTTATATTTATTTACCTGGCTCCCAAAAGAACGTTAACAGCTTTTTCGGCATCAGCAATTGCTTGCTCCGGTGTTTTTACATTATACATTACACATGCTTCATATTCCTGAGAAATAATATCAAAAACTTCAACAATTACGTCGCAATTATCAATACCTCTTACATGCTTTGACTGTTGTGCGAAAATTTTGAGTTTTGGATTATTTGTAAAAAAATCCTGAAACGCAGTAATTGTGTCAATTCCAGTTCTTCTGGGTAATTGATTCGACAATTCAAGGAACAATGAATCGCCGCTTGTAACCACCATAGTTTTTATAAAATCGAAAGCGAGATTTGGGTTACTACATGTGTTAAAAATAACAATCGATTTAGGGTCGCCATAAGTATAAATCGGACCTTCGTGATCATCAGGGACAGGTATGTTGGTAAAGTCATAATCCATTCCTTCCGGTTTGAATTTGTCAAGATACTTCACCTCCCAAGGGCCGGTAAACTTAGTAAATACTGTTTGGCCAATAAATTTGTCCTGAGTAGCTGCTTCCTGATCCTTGGTAAAATATTCATTTTTATATATGTCTTGTAAAAACTGGAATACTTCAATTGCGTATTCATTATTAAAAGCTGCCTTATTGTTTTCAATTAATGGCATTCCTTTTGACGCTGCCAGATATAATGGATAAAAATTAAACAGCCTTTGATACCAAACAATTCTGGTTGAAGTAATTCCCAGCCATTGATCAATATATCCATCGCCACTATTGTCTTTCTTAATTTTTTCGCCCGCTTCAAGATATTTCTTGTATGATAGTGGTCCAGCATCAATGCGTAAATCACTTTGAATTGTGTGATTATACAAAGTCATAATAGGATTTATTTTCCATGGCATTTGATAAATATGACCATCGTCCGATGTAATTTCGTTTATGGTAGTTGAATCACACCTCGAATATAAAAAATCCATAAACCCTGAAATGGTATCAAGTGGAACAAGGACATTAGCTTTTGCATAAAATTCAACTGAACCTTGCCACATATTAGAATAAATATCCGCAGTTGTTTTTCCTACAACAGCAGCAAGAATTATTTCTTCGCTAGATTGTCCTTCCGGAACTGGTTGATATTGTATTTTTTCATTTGGGTGCAATAAATTCCATCTATTTACCATTACTTTTGAGAATTCAATTTCACCGCTGTTGCTCGATGACCAATAACTCAAACCACCATCTCTATTTGATTTATTTGAATTACAGCTCGCCATAAAAATCATCAAAACAAGCAAATATAAGATTGTGCGTGGTAACATAAATACTACTTTAAAACAATTATTTTCTTACTAACCAAATACTTACTCCCCTTAATTTGAAGAAAGTAAACACCCGATTTAATACCATTCATCTTTACCGTAAAATCCTGACTTGAGTTTTCTTCCCAGCTATTTGATGATATTAGATCGCCTGAATTATTAAACAACTGATATGATCTAAGTACCCCAAAACCGGGATCAACACGGACAACTACATCTCCTAAGGTTGGATTAGGAAAAATATTAATCAATTCATCGGTAATATTTTCTTTGATCCGATTAACTCCCTCTTCATACATTTCAAAAATATCATGTGGTGCAATAGCATGATCAAAAAGATAAATATCATCGAGACGACCTTTAAAATAATAATTTTCATCAGGGCGGGCTTTACCAATCGTTAAATCGTAGGATGTGGAATTTAGATTTCCCGAAGCAGAAATAAAAGAATCCAATTGTCCATCAATATATAGTTCCATATCGGTACCTGTATATACCATAGTAAAAAAGTACCATTTTTCTTGTTCTAAATTAGTTTTAGAATCCAGATCGTAAACACCTTCATTTGTTTTTATTGTAAATCTAAGCATATCGTTACCAATTGAAACTTTCCATCTTCCTGTCCAGTTTCCGTGCGATATTGGATAAGCTTCTCCACTATTATTGTGCTGCGAATAAATCCATCCTGATAAACTAAGTCCAGTTTCAAAATTAAGCCAATTAGCATTTTCAACGTTCACATACGATGATACTCCGTTGAAGTCTGCCGCTGACTGTAGATTACCTTTTGAATCGGTTTCATAGCTTATATTTGATAAGTAAGTAGGATTGCTATATTGGCTAAAGTCTGTAATATTCTGATTAAAGGGCAGGTACAAAACCGGATCCTCTTTAATTAACACGCTTAAATCGCGAACCAACAAAGATACACTATCCATACTTTCGCCATCAATATCAGAAGTAGTACAATAGATTGTGTAATTACCATAGTTAGAAGGCGATATCCATTGAATAGAGGCTCCAGCGCCAACAAAAGTACCGGCATCAGCACACCACAGATAAGATACCTCATCACCATTTAGCTCTTCAACCTCGCAGGATAATATGGAAGTTTGATTTACATCAATTTTACCAGGACTTGCTTTTAAGGAATTAATTTCCGGAATATGAGGAATCCTCTCAACAACTGACAAAATTATATTCATTGAATCGGAAAGTCCGGTACCAGAACTTACATTGCATGCTATACAATAATCTCCAATTTCATCAGGTGCTTCAATGGATAGTTTTTCATTTGCGATAAGTGGTACGCCATCAAATTCCCAATGGTATTCGATAACATCGTTATCGATGTCTTCAGCACTACAAAAAACAAAAATCGAATCTCCTGCAACAACAGGATTTTGTATTGCATGTAAGGCTTTTATTCGTGGAGGATTATCGGATATGGTGTTTCCATTATCAAAATCAATTGCAATTCCATCTGCCAAAGTTTTTTTACCAATCATTTCAATCTCAGCGCCATCAGGAACAAGAGTGATAATAACAGAATTAGATCCTTGAATATTAATCTGGATTAATCCCATCGCATCAAGATGTATAAATACGTTGTTTATAGAATTATAAATATCATATACTTGTGAACCTATGTTTATGCTAACAGATGTATCATTGTCGTATGGATTCCATATCAAGAAAGATGTATATTTTTCAGAATAAAAATCTGTTTTTGAAAGGTTGAGTTTTAAGACAGCATTCACATTTGTAGTATCTATAATTCCACCAAGGTAACCAACATGTGATGACCCGTATAGTGCCAGATTAGTTGGTGCCCATCCTTCGCTCATCGCATCTCCGGTTGAAAAGGGACTCTTTCCATTAAATTCTTGTTTCAGGGCTTCGTGTGCTATACACTGATTGGGGTCATTCTCCAATGACCATTCCTCACTATCTTGATGATCGTTTGGTAAAAATCCGGGATAAAAAAGTCGGGATGCATTGGCCATATTAAGCACCCATTTCCCTAAGGAGTTGGCATAATATTCATTATAATTAAGTAAAGGAAGAAGTGCAGCTACTTGTTGAAAACCATTCATCAGAAAACCATAATCAGCACCGGCATCATTAGCTTCACCAACTAATCCTGAACAATCGTAACCACCCCATTGGCCAACAATTGTACCCCAACCGCGTAAGTCTCCCCGATTAAAACACCAATTAAGCATTTTTTCGATATTGTAATTTGTTCCTATTTCTGCATTCATACGAGCAGCGGTATATACACCATAGGGTAATTGAATTTCGTAAGATGGGTTTTCTTCAAGACTATCTAAAAATTCCATTGCCCATTCCGCACCTATTAAATACTTGTTTTCATTTGTTTGGCAATAAGCGTTGTAGAGTATCCATGCAATAGCACCGGCAGCTTCCGGTTCTTTCACTCCAATATTAAGAGGTTTCATTTGTTTTAGGTTCCATGCCCGATAATTCATATTAGGGATTTGCCAGGGGGTAAGGCTACCACCCATGCTATCAACAGCTTCGAGCCATCGGTCGGCAACTAACTGAAACTGATAAGTGAAATCTCCTGTATTTGGATATAGTTCGTTTAACTGATAAAAGAAAATATTTGGCATTGTTTCGTACCACCAATCATTTCCGCTACTTGTAACCGGATGATTTAAATATACATTTTCATCCTCTCTCTTATTAAAAAAATCCTTGGCTATTAAAACCCAATTTTCCCCAAATTGATTACTTTTATCAACACCTGAAATCGAAGCTCCTACAATTGACGGAATATAATTAATCGCTTCAGCTGATGAGCCTAAAGTTTGACCAACATAGCTAACCATTGATGCACTTTCATGTTCTGGATAATTAATGGCTTCGGGAATTATACCAACGAGTGGTAAATATTCACCCGTTAAATTCGTATTAAAAACAAAAGAATCATAGTCAATTGCAACTTGATTCCAATTACGCATTACATATGGTTGTGGAATATTTGGCATTTGCTCAATTCTATTAATAATAATCTGTTGAGAGAATAATATCCCTCCATAAAAGATTAGAATTAAAATAGAAATTATCCTTTTCATATCATTTGAATGCTTAATTAATAATAACAAAGCCAGAAAATCGATAATAAAAAAATAGGGTATCTGAAATAATAATTAATCCTATTAAAATTAAATCAAAATATTCAGATACCCAATAATTTAGTGGAATAAATCAGGATTATAAATTTTGTTACAAACCCAATTTAATCCGATACATTAACCAAGATAATTATCAAGGTTTTTCAAGATTGTAAATAGAGCTAACTTCCTGTCCTGTAATTACTCTGTTATATAACCTTACATCATCAATTTTACCTTTAAAATAACCTCCCCAGTTAACATAATAAGGACTTGTGTCATCAGTTGAATAAACAGCTGTTGGCAGATCTTGTCCCATGGTTAAATTAATTGGCTCATTGCTAATATTCAATATAGCTGCATCTGGTACGTTATCCCAATCTTTCACCATAGCACCATCGATATAAAAAATCATGTGACCGCCACCAAAAGTAACAGATAAATGATACCATTGATTTTCAACTAAACCATCTCCATCAT
>CAYWRM010000042.1:17903-29201 GCA_964460905.1 uncultured Lentimicrobiaceae bacterium | reverse complement strand
TTCACATAATCCGCGTGACCCGGACAGTCAACGTGAGCATAGTGACGATTCTTAGTCGAATACTCTACATGAGCTGTATTAATTGTAATTCCTCTTTCTTTTTCTTCAGGAGCATTATCGATGGAATCAAAAGATGCAAATTCTGCCAAACCATCGGCCACTAATGAAAGCGTGATGGCAGCTGTCAAAGTTGTTTTTCCATGATCAACATGTCCAATAGTTCCAATATTTACGTGTGGTTTGGAACGGTCGAATTTTTCTTTAGCCATATCTATAACTTATTTAATTAAAAGTGATTATTATTCTTATTTTATTCTAATAAAATTGAGCCGAGGACGAGAATTGAACTCGTGACCTCTTCCTTACCAAGGAAGCGCTCTACCCCTGAGCTACCCCGGCAAATATGAGCGGGAAACCGGGCTCGAACCGGCCACCTACAGCTTGGAAGGCTGTCGCTCTACCAGATGAGCTACTCCCGCTTTTTTGATCAAGTTTGGAGTTTGGAATTGAAATTAATCACTCCACACTCCCAACTCCACATTCCACACTCAGCTTTGTGGGGAGAGGAGGATTCGAACCTCCGAAGGCTGAGCCAACAGATTTACAGTCTGCCCCGTTTGACCGCTTCGGTATCTCCCCGGGTAATCATTATTTTAAAGAACTGAGCCAGCAGAGGGATTCGAACCCACGGCCTGCTGATTACAAATCAGCTGCTCTGACCAACTGAGCTATGCTGGCATAAACCTTTTTAATGTTTTTTACCAAATTTGCCTGCATAGGCCAGTAAAAACAATACTTTCAGAACTTTAGCCTACAAAAAAGCAGACCCCTGTTTCAAAAGGTCTGCAAAAATATATACTTTAGACTTAATAACCAAAGAAATTGTAAAAAAAACTTAATTATTTTTTAAATTTCCCTTTATGTTTCTCCAGTTGCTTTTTTATTGCACTCACAGCAGTATCAGTTGCCTCTTCAAAAGTGTTGCTTTGCTTTTTAGCATAAAGGTCATAACCAGGGATTTGAAGCCTGATCTCAGTGACTTTATTGTCTTTAGTTTCAGTCTTATCGATCTTAAGTGTAATCTCAGAAGCAATTACTCCTTCAAAATAACCTGAAAGTTTCCCAACTTTCTTTTCGATAAACTGCTCTAATTTGTTGTCGGCTTTAAAATGTACCGAATTAATGCTTACATTCATATTTTAACCTCCTTTATTTAATTTTGCCCTTGGATGGGCCTCACTATATACTTTTTTTAATTTCTCGATTGTATTATGCGTGTAAATTTGTGTTGCCGTTAGGTTTGCATGCCCCAATATCTCTTTAATATGATTTAGGTCGGCTCCATTGTTTAACATATGTGTTGCAAATGAATGTCGTAGTACGTGCGGACTAACCACCCCCCCTTTTAATGATGATAACTCCTTATTAATAATGCGATAAATTAACTTAGGATATGCTTGCTCTCCTTTATCGGTAACAATGAGAAAATCATTGTTGGTTCCAAAATATTTTTCCTTATAATCTATATACTTGCTAATACTATCAATCATTTTCTGAGATAACGGAATTATACGCTGCTTATTTCTTTTTCCAAGCACTTTTATAGTATTTTCTGAAAAATCAATTGAACTAATGGTAAGTGAAATGAGTTCACTCCTTCTCATACCTGTTGAATACAATAATTCAATTACCAGAATATTCCGGACTTTATTAAAATCTTCAACACCACTATTATTATCTAAAAATGCACCTAATTGTTCTTCATTAAAATAGTTAGGTAATCGGTGTGATGTTTTAACATATGCAATATGCCGCGCAGGGTTACTATCTAAAACAGACATCCTTACTAAATAATTATAATAGGAGCTAAGTGTGCTAATCTTACGGTTTACAGATTTACCTGACATACCTTCATCCATCATATAAACAACCCAGGAACGAATCATTTCCTGACTTGCATTTTCAGGTTTATCTAATTCAAACTCCTTATTAAGATACATTGTGAATAATTCTAAATCCCGTTTATAGGCTTTCAAGGTATTAGGTGAATACCTCTTCTCAGTGGTGATATATGCTATAAATCTATCTACTGTCATTAACTAACAAAAAAAAGAAGAAACTCTGTCTTCAAAAATACAAAAAAATACTTCAAAAACAAAATTTCTTCTTAAGATTTTCCCTTTACGGACTATATTAGCCCATCTCAGCTTGACGTAGCCCTTGAACGTAAATAGCTTTGAGTTTCTGTTCTCTTCTAACCACTGATGGTTTGTCAAATTTTTGACGAGCGCGCAATTCTCTCATTGCACCAGTTTTCTCAAATTTACGTTTGAATCTCTTCAGAGCTCTGTCGATATTCTCACCTTCTTTTACCGGAATGATGATCATATTATACCTACTTTCTTTTGTTAAATTAATAAATATTTAAGGGACGGCAAAAATAATACATTTTTTAAGAAAAATAAATAAAGTTACTTTTTTATTTTAAAATAGTTCTAATATATTGGCGGTTGGCGGTTGGCGGTTGGCTATTGGCCGTTGGCGGTTGGCTATTAGCTAATAATCTAAAAGCTAACAGCTAGAAGCTAACAGCTATTTAGTCTTCAAATGCTCATACAAAAAATCCGTCATCTTTTTAAACAGATGATAACGAGTATTGCCACCGTAAATTCCATGATTCTTGTTTGGATAAAGCATGTAATCGAATTGCTTATTTGCCTTTACCAAAGCAGAAAATAAATCCTTTGAATTCTGTGGATGAACATTATCATCGGCACCACCATGAATTAACAAATAGTTACCTTTGAGTTTCTCAACATGATTAATTGGCGAGTTATTATCATAACCATCAGGGTTATCCTGTGGTTTACGCATAAACCTTTCGGTATAAATATTATCGTAATATCTCCAATTTGTAACAGGTGCAACTGCTATTGCAGTATTAAAATAATCAGCACCCTGGAATAACGCATTACTCGACATAAAACCACCATAGCTCCAACCAAATATCCCGATCTTATCTTTGTTAACATAAGGAAGACCGCCTAAATACTTAGCAGTTTCAATATAATCCAGGGTTTCATATTTGCCTAGTTCCAGATAAGTCATTTTTTTAAAAACCTCACCACGAGCACCTGTTCCACGGTTATCAACTGCTACAATAATTATCCCATTTTCGGCCAGCATTTCATACCATATATAATTAAATCCACCCCACGAATTTCTAACTTCCTGTGAACCTGGACCGCCGTATATTGATAACAGTACAGGATATTTCTTTTCAGGATCAAAATTATAAGGTAAAATTTTATATGCATTAAGGTCAACAACGCTACTATCAGGCAAAGTTATTTCGGGTGTGCTAAAACTAAAAAACTCTGGTTTAGTGATTTTATATAATGCCAGCTTTTCCTTTAAAGCATTATTATCTTCAATAACTCTAACTTCTTTTCCATCAGACATATTTACAGTGTATACAGGAGGTAAATTAATAGTTGAATAATTGTTTATATAATATTTGAAATTCTCACTAAATGATGCAGTATTTGTTCCATCCTTGATAGATATTTTTGTTCTCTTACTTTTTAGACTTACCTTATATATATCACGATTTAAAGATGATGATTCAGCTGATTGATAATAAACCAGCTTCTTTTTTTCGTCGTAACCATAAACATTAGTTATGTCCCAATTACCAGTAGTAAGTTGCTTTTTAAGAGTACCATCTATATTATAAAGGTACATATGATTAAATCCATCTAACTCTGATGTTATCAAGAAATATTTATTATCTCCCAAAAAAGTAAGGTTATCAGTAATATCAATATAATAGTCATTATCTTCACTATATATAATATTGCTTTTGCCAGAAATTGCGTCTGCAGCTATAATATCAAGATGATTTTGCAACCTGTTCAAGCGTTGAATTGCAAGGATTTTAGGGTTATTTGTCCACTTAATTCGTGGGATATACTGATCAGTTTCTTCACCAATATCCATTTTAGTTGTAACACCGGTTTCTAATTCATAAACATATATTTCTACCACTGAATTATCCTCCCCTGCTTTTGGGTATTTATATTTCTCCCAATCCGGATACAAATCACCATAATATGTTAATGTATATTCTTTTACTTTGCTTTCATCAAAACGATAATAGGCTATTCTTGCTCCATCAGGCGACCAATAGAAACCCTTTGTAAATCCAAATTCTTCTTCATAAACCCAATCGCAAGTACCAACAATAATATGATTTTTTTTACCATCTGTTGTTATCTGAATTTCAGTATCGGTAGTAATATTTTTAATAAAAATATTGTTGTCACGAACAAAAGCTATTTTATCGCTGGCAGGTGAAAAATCAGCTAATTGCTGCTTACCACCATTTGATAAAGGCTTAAGTTCTTTACTTTTTACATCCCAAATATAATATTCTGATTTAGAGGAATGGCGATAAATTGACTCACGTTTTGTTGGTATTAAAAACATATCTTCATCATCATTCATTGAAAAAGAACCCAATTTGATAGGTTTATCACTATCTGAAGGAATTAATTCATCCGCAGTTACCAAAGTAGAAATAGAATCACCGGTACTATAATCATAAACAACGATTGAACCTTTCTTTATCATGGTATATTCCTTACCATTTTCCAGAGATTTAACCCCCCTAACCGACTTAGCCATAAAACTATAATCAGACCAAATATCTTTAATAGTTATGCTTTTTAAAGAATCCTGCGCTATTACTATATTTCCTATTATAATTAGGAGTATAATAATGAATAGTTTCAATTTTTTCATTTGTTTAAAATTTATTAATTACCTGAATTTAAATTAATTAAAAATTTGTGCACATCTGCAACCGCTTCGCTTTCGCATAAACTTATTTTAATCATTTTCTGTATGGTATGCTTAAAAAAGTTTATGCTCATTTCATATTTATTATTTTTGATGCCAAAGATAAATATTTGTACTACAAGTTATGGATAAAAAGATAAATACATATTTTTGCTGTAATTTAGAAATAGGGATGTTAGCTCAGTTGGTTTACCTGCCCGACAATTTATAAAAAAGGGACTTTAGCTCAGTTGGTTTAGAGCGCATGCTTGACAGGCATGAGGTCAGCAGTTCGATTCTGCTAAGTCCCACACGAAAGCAGGCAGGGAATACATGCTCGACAAGCATGGAGTCACCAGTTCGATTCTGGTACGTCCCACACCTGATTATCAATATTATAGAGAAGTGTGATAATTAATGAAAATATGCAATTTACTCACTATTTGCTCACTAAGTTATAAAAAAAGGCAAGTAATTGAGAGTTCTGCCATTTTCAATATCAAGACGTACTGATCTACGCAGGGTTCCGCCCAATGCTTTTGCCGATATTTTTAATTGTTTATCGTTTAGTATTTTCATTACCGATTTAATGTTATCATTACATATCGTATAATTTTCTTTTTTCAATACATTACCGGCTCCTACTAGACAAACATTTATGTCGGATGGGGCAACACATTGTTGTTGCAGTAATTGTAGCATACAATCAATAGCATCAACAGCATATTTTGTTTTTTGCTGTTTTTCTTTGGAAGGTGCTTTTCCGGGCAACATAATATGAGCCATAGCACCGATGTTATTTACAACATCAATGGAAGCTACCACGATGCAAGATCCAATAGCATTAGAAACCAAGATGTCGCTATCTTTTCCGGTTTTTACCTCCCCAGTTAATACATTTATAGTTTCTTTCATTTAAACTCTACTCCTTTTCCAGTTGTTTCCTTTTCTTATTATTACTATAGTGCCTGTTTATAATTAAAAAGTCTTGTTATTTTTTCCAGGAGTATCTCTATATTTATTTTAACATATTTACCTGAATTACAAGGGTTACAATTTCAAGTTAAGTTATTTAACTATAAAAATAACAAATATTTCACAAAAAAAAACAGTCGAACAAAAAAAAGTCTGGCCCAACATTAGCAGACCAGACAATAATTATTCTCAAATATTTTGTTGTTCTTTAATATTATTCAGCAAAAAGATTAATTAAGAACAGCTTGTTTTTTAGTATCATACTCCTACTTTAAATAATTCCTTCCTTTAGATTCTTTATTAGCAATGACTAATTCATTTGCAATTTTTGCTTTCTCTTCGTTTTGGAAAGAAGATTTCGGGTGAAGAATTTTATTTTGCTTTTTAAGTTCAGCAATCTGATTTTCTAATTCCTTATATGTTGGTTTATCATTCATTTATCAATATTCTGTTTGTATAATACCAAGCATTATTTCGTTTAGTTATTAATTTTTGTTTTGTAAACGTATTATTTATCAAATTTTGAAACCCCTACAATTTCTGATTGCTTAACTAAGACAAAAATATCTTTATATTCATTGGGCACATTACCACCATTAATCATTACAGTGGTTGGTTTTCCTGCTGGTAATTTTTGTAATGCAACATCTTTCATAAATGGGCCATCAGTTGAATAGCTATTACCAAAAGCAGCAAGTACAATAACTATTTTATTAGGATTCTGTAGCTCTAATCCATTAACAATATTTTTTAACTTTTCAGGTTTACCTTCACCCCAGGTTACAGGATAAATTAGTTTTTCGGTTATCTTCTCATTTTCAATCTGCACCTCAATTCCGTTAAAACGTTCTTTAGGAATACCTATACTTGAAGCAGCAGCATCAACAAAAATATCCGGGCTAGCTGACATTATATGGCATTGTATTCCGTTACTTTCCAGAGTATTAATCGTTGTTATTGATGACTTAAAAAAATATTTACTCAAAACATATTCAAAATGTTTTTCTGCAAGACTGAAAACATCGTTCAGGTTACTCCCTCTGAAAATTTGAATTAGATATGGTAAAGCCAACCAGTTACCTACGGTTTCTGACATATGATAATAATCATTAAAGAATTTTTTAGATCCTTCGTTTATCGGATATACTGAAGAGTATCCATTTTCTATTTCTATTTGAGCAAGTCCTTTATAAATTACTTCTTTTGTTTTCTCATTTTCTAGCCCTTCCGAGCAATCACCTTTCATTATGGTTCCGTCAAAATCCCAAAAAGTCAAAAAAATGATTGAGTCTTCTGGAAAATTAAGGGTTTTAATAATTTCCTGTTTTGTCTTTAAAATTTCTGAAATAATTCTCTGTGTATGTTTTTCTGTTTTTTCTTGAGAAAAACTGAATGTGCTGAATAGCAACAAGCCTACTATTAATAATTTCTTTTTCATCATATTGATTTCTGATTAAATGTATTACAACATTTTTGCTATGCACCGTTGCCGCATTTTTAATTGTATTTGATTTGAAAAATTAACTTCAAATTTACTAATTCAGTGCTAACAGAAGCCTACACTATGGTAATGACGTATGAGCTTTGTAGGCAGCTGGCTTTTTGTTTCTAATGATTCTTTCAGCGTTGGCAAATATACAGTATCCAAAATACTTTGAATCCGAATGGCGATCAAAAATAATTGAACGTGTAATTTATTTTAAAAGGAGTTATATTAGAGGAAAGCCATGCTTTTTTTTTACATTTGTACATAATTATCTTTTATTATCCTTGGGGTCGTTTTGGCATGATTTGAAGGCAAGCTTTTATGCTTACCTAATTTGGACTGCTGAAAACTCAATATTATGAAGACGATTCTATTAATTGCTGATGAAAATATTATTCATTAGCAACGGATTATTAAGAGGTATTAATAAATTTTAACCAACAATTACTTACAGAGAACTCATTTAGTAAATATTTCTTCCATGTACAAGATGAAACTTTTTCATAAAATAAAACACCGTTTAGTTTTTAGTTTTTTGTTCCTTATGATTGCAGGAGTGGTCCATTCGCAAACCGAAAAACTAACCTTTTCGCCCCATTGGATTCCTCAGGCACAGTTTGCAGGTTATTACGTAGCACTCGATCAGGGATTTTATAAAGATGCTGGCCTCGATGTAACAATTTTGCACCCTTCAGCCCATATCTCATCCTTCGATTATTTAAAAAACGGAACCGCCGATGTGGTTTCCTCTTTTTTGATGAATGGTTTAAAACAGAGGGCTGCCGGCATTCCTTTGGTTAATTTCGCTCAACTTTCTCAACATTCAGCACTGATGATGGTCTCTAAAAAAGGAAGCAGTATCAACCAATTAAAAGATTTTAATCATAAAACAATGGGGATCTGGAGTAGTGATTTTGATGACATCCCCATCGCCTTGATGCGTGAAAATAATTACGATATAGAATCAGTGCTTGTTTTAAGCAGCATTAACCTGTTTCTGGTGGATGGAATTGATGCAATAACAGTGATGTATTACAACGAATACGACCAGATTATCAATAGTGGAATTAATGAGGATGAATTAAATACATTTTTCTTTTCCGACTATGGGTTTGATATTCCTGAGGATGGCCTTTATTGCCTTGAAAAAACCTATTTAACCAAAAAAGAAGCATTACTTAAATTTGCTGAAGCCACACTTAAAGGCTGGGAATATGCTTCTTCGCATAAAGAATACACCATTGACCTAGTTGTTGAGAAAATGAAAGAGGCTCACTTGCCCAATAACCATGCCCACCAACGTTGGATGCTGGATAAGGTTTTGGAACTCATGTCTCCCGGAAATAAAAATGTAAAAAAAGGGCAACTACTTGATGCAGACTATTACAGAGCATTAGATATCGTAAAAGCTACATTAAAATCAGACTATGACAAATCGGATTTAATGCTGGAGAATTTTTATAAGCCGCTTATAAAATGAGAATTACCACAAGAAATACATCACTAATATGATTGCTGATTTTTGAAAAAAATACAATGAAAAAAAATAGCCTTGCATTTAAAATAATTTCCCGAATACTTCTTTTTTGTATGGCCCTTGGGTTGGTCATTTTTTCGATTTATTATTATTATACACGAACTACCATTGAAAGATCTGCCCGTGAGAATGCAATATCTTTAGCTGATAATACAATCAGCAAAATAGAAGAAATAATAAAACCGACTGAGACGATTCCAAATAACCTAGCGTGGATAATTGAAACCGGAGCCATACCAAAAGATTCGATTTTGCCTTTTCTGACTAAAGTTGTAAAAAATAACCCAAGTATTTATGCGAGTGCCATTGCTTTTGAACCCTATGCATTTAACAAAGACAAATACTATTATTCTCCCTACGCCTACCGCAATGGCGATTCAATTGAAGAAACCTTTTTGGGTGCTGCCGATTACGATTACTTTATTATGGATTGGTACCAAATTCCATCAGTGATTCAACAGCCTTACTGGTCTGAACCGTATTACGATGACAATGGGGGAAATGCCCTGTTAACTACTTATTCAGTACCTTTTTACATGAATGAAAATGGCAAACGTGAATTTGGAGGAATTATCACCATTGATATTTCACTTGAATGGCTTACCGATATAGTTAATTCGGTAAAAATATTTGAAACAGGTTATGCTTTTCTTATTTCACGGAACGGAATGTATGTGACTCATCCCAATCGTGAAGATATTATGAATAAAACCATATTTACCAAGGCACGTGAATTAGATGATCCGCAAATTCGAGAACTTGGCCGTGAGATGATTAGCGGCAAAAGTAATTTATGGAATATTTCGTTAAAAGGCCCCGGGAATGTATGGATTTACCATAAACAATTATCATCAACTAAATGGACTTTGGGAGTGGTTTATCCTAATAATGAAATGTACGCAGAATTGCATAAATTGAATTTGATTATAATTATATTATCTTTAATTGGACTGGTTTTGCTCATGTTTTTTACCACCCGGATTATAAACAAGCTACTAAGCCCTTTGACCAAGTTTGCTAAATCGGCACGTGTAATTGCCGAAGGGAATTTTAATTCGGAGTTGCCTGCCATTGAAACAAACAACGAAATGAAAGAGTTGCATGAATCCTTTCAATTTATGCAAAACGAATTAGCTAATTATATCGAAAACCTAAAAGAAACCACCTCGGCTAAGGAAAAAATTGAAAGCGAATTACGTATTGCCAAAGAAATACAAATGGGCATGATTCCACATATTTTCCCCCCATTTCCCGATATGCCAGAGATTAACCTATTCGCCTCTCTAGAATCAGCAAAAGAAGTTGGTGGCGACCTTTACGACTTTTTTATCCTTGATCAAAATCGCCTCTGTTTTGCCATTGGCGATGTGTCGGGGAAAGGTGTGCCTGCATCACTGTTTATGGCTGTTACAAGAACATTGTTGCGTTCGGTAGCCGATAAAAGTAAAAATACTGCCGAGATTGTGCAATCTATCAATAAAACGTTGTCATTCAACAATGAGTCAAATATGTTCGTGACTTTTTTCCTCGGTATTCTTGATGTCGGGACCGGACAATTGAACTATTGTAATGCAGGGCATAATCCACCAGTACTCATTAAGAACAATAAAGAGGTGAATTATTTTGAAATTACCAAAGCTATTCCTGTTGGGCTCTTTGAGGATTTTAGCTATATTGAAGAAACAATTCAGATACAAACCGGCGACCAGGTATTTTTATATACCGATGGGTTAACGGAAGCTGAAGACATTGACAATAAGCTTTTTGGAGATGAACATTTACTAGAATTTCTTCGAAAAAATATGGTGTCAGATCCTAAGCTACTCATTGAAAAAACAATAGAGGAAGTGGCCATTCATGTGAACAGACATATTCAATCTGATGATTTAACTATGTTAAGCATAACTTACAATGGATCAAATAAAAAGGAATAAATCCCTGACTATCCTCAACAAAATTGAGGAACTTAATAATATGGTAGCTTTTCTTGAGGCTCTTGAAGAAGAATGGGAAATATCGCCGGCACATACAACCTCCATTAACCTTGTTTTGGAAGAAGCCCTTACTAATGTCATTTTTTATGCTTTTGAAAAAGGTGTTGAAAGTGAAATTTTAGTTGACTTGACAATGGAGGGTGCGCTTATGACTATTATTATAACCGATGAAGGAAGGCCCTATGACCCAACTCAAAAAAATGACCCCGACATCAACCTCTCGGCCGAAGACCGGCCCATTGGTGGGTTGGGAATTTTTTTGATAAAACAAATAATGGATGAAATAAGTTACGAGCGGATTGGCTCAAAAAATCAATTTACCATGGTTAAAAAATGGTAACGATTAAACAAAAAAAACAATCAAAATATAAATAATTAATTTTTTAAATAATGAAAGTATCAAATAAAAGTAACGATGAAGGTGTTTTTCTCAGTGTGGAAGGGCGTGTTGACACAACCAATTATAA
>CAYWRM010000042.1:0-17803 GCA_964460905.1 uncultured Lentimicrobiaceae bacterium | reverse complement strand
AAGATGAGGCTAAACAAGGCTAATTGCTAATTATCTAAACTGCTATTTTATACCAACTAAACATCAAAATGTACTGTTAAATATTTTGTAGTGTTGGTTAATAAATTGATTCCATAATTTATGTAAAAAATGAAGGTTCTTGACCCTGGTATTATCTGGGCTGGAGACGCAGTGGCGAGTTCGCATTTGGCATAAACGACAAGGGCCGATACCAACTTTGGATTTTAACTGAAAGAAGTTGTTGAGAGAGAAGGTGATATAGTTTTTATAATTAACTATCTCAAGCTGTTTGGAGAGGTCGGTATGGGGTGTGGCAGTATAATCGCACAACCATTTTACCCCTGTTTCATACGGCAATAAGGCATCTGCTTAACCACTCATCATTTGACAACTAAAAGGTTTGTTCCAGCTGAAATCCATATTAGTTAGCCCTGTTGACTATATTTTATCCTCTTTCTTTGCTGGCCACTTGAATGACTTATGTTTAGGAAGTCATTCAACTATCTGCCGTTTCACCAGATCAGCAAATTTCCCATCTTTGTTGATCAGCTCCTGGTAGCTTCCGCACTCTTCAATCTTACCATTCTCCATCAGGTAAATCTTGTCGGCATTTAGGACTGTCGTCAGCCTATGGGCAATAACCACCCTGGTTGCCTGCAGTTTTTCGAGACTTTCGCTTACTTTCTGTTGGGTTTTGTTATCAAGGGCGCTGGTAGCTTCATCGAAGAAAAGTATCCTTGGTTTGTTAACAATGGCCCGGGCGATCATAATGCGCTCACGCTGGCCTCCTGAAATGGTGCTCAATCCGTCGGTGACTACCGTTAACATTCCCATAGGCATCTGTTTAATGTCTTCATCCAGCCCTACATTACGAGCTGCCTCCCAGGCATCTTCAAAAGTCGCGTTGGTCATGCCAATGATGTTCGAGGCTATATTGCCGGGTATTAGCTGAGACTGCTGCAGAACCGTTCCAGCCTGTCTTCTTACAGATGTTGGATCAAATGATGACAGATCCTGGCGGTCATAATATACGGAACCGCTTTCAGGCGCTTCAAACCCCAGCAGCAATCGCAACAGGGTCGATTTTCCCGAACCTGATGCCCCAACGATGGCCACGAATTCACCGGGTGATATATGCATGGAAACATTTTTCAGCACCAGGGGGCCATCCGGCTGATAGCGGAAACTCACATTGGACACCTCTATCTCACCTGAGAGATTCTGAACTTCAGGCTTTATTGCAGTATTTTCCGGAGCTGCTTCCAAAATCGGTCGGATACTCTCAAATAAAGGTATGACCATTAAAAAGGAAACAAGGGCCATCCCAAGCTGAAGGACTGCTACTACTGTCAAGGTCAATGCCGTGAAAAAAGCCATAAATTGACCCGTTGAAAGGGTATTTGGAATCTGTCCAGCAATCACCCAGAAAATAAACAGGATAATTATCAATGGCATTACTGTCGACATCAAAGTGATGGTCATAAAGAGCTTTCTCACCTCGTAAGTCTGCCTTTTATTCTCAGAAAACTTACCTGCCCATTGAGAGAAGGCATGTACTTCAGCGCCAGCTATCCTTATTTTGGAGATGCTCGACAAAAACTGGATCAGCATCCCAAAGATATTATTTTGAAGCTCAATAATATTCCTCTGACGCTTTTGGATTTTTTTTCCGATGAAGAAAATAAATAGGAGGAATATTATAAGGAAAGCAAAAATGTACAACGACAGGCTTGCATCATAGAAAAACATGAGAACGAAGTTGAACCCCATGAAAATAGCACCAAGCAAACTGTAAAACACGGTTTCTGAAAGAATCTTTCGTAGCATCATGATACTGTTGGCCTTGGCGGCAAGTTCGCCGGCTTGGTATTTGCGGAAAAATGGAGCTGGTAAATTGAGCAGGCGGTCCCATATTGCTGACTGAAGCGAGAAATCAATTTTTGTTTCAATCTTGATCATGGAAAAACTACGTATGAGCTGAAAAAACACAATGGCAACAATGCTGAAAAAGATGACTATGGAATAGACATACAATTGACGGTAATCGGACTTCGGAATCACAACATCGAAAATATTTCCTGTAAATAGCGGTATCAGCGTGGTAAGACTCCCACCGATCAGCCCCACGAGAATTATAATTAGAATATCTCTAATGCGGCCCTTCAATGCGAAGCAGACTAGATTGGAGCCTTTCAAGGGAATATCAGGAAAAGGACGATAAAATTGGTGGGCTTCCGTTGCCAGTTCTGAGGCTGTTTTCTCGGTTAAAACTTGCCTGATGTTTTCGCCCGGGCTGATGTATTCATACCTCGATGGCGATTTCGGAATGAGGGCAACAGGGAAATCCCCCTCCTTTTTAAATGCCAGCAGCGGGCCATTATCTTTCTCCCACCAATCGCCGACCAGTTTGACTTTTCTGTCCCTGAAGCGAGAGGAACGTAGAATGTCGTTGAGGGATAGCAGAGGAGCTTCTTCGCTATTAGACCTTTTGGGCGCAGTGATGGAAATCCCGCTGTAATCTGCAACAATTCGGCAGGCAGTTAGCAAGGGTTCCTGTACAGCATCGATGTACGATTTTCGCAGGCTTTCATTCATCACCGAAGCAATTTTTCTTAGTGACGACGAGTGAATCTTGGAATCATGAACGGTTTTTTCATTCAGGCGGTTGAACTCATCGACTGCATTGAGCCGTGTATTAAAAAAATCACAGTAAAAGATAACCTCATAAAAATTATCAAGCAGACCCAAGAAATCATCCTGAAGGCAAATGTCGGATGTTTTAAATGTTTTGATTGTCGATTCTTCCAAGGATTGAAGCCAGGAATCCTGAGACACCGGGAATTTCTGAATTATTCCGGGTTCCATTATCTCTTTCATGCCTATGAACAAGGCATTCCCTGAAAGGAACTCAACCCAAATTATCCCCTTCTTTGATCTTATTTTCAGATTGTTGCCCACTTTGGTTTCACCGGCAATTTCAATCAATTGATTGGTTTGCGGGTTAATATCCTTAGAAATGCTTTGCGAAAGATGTCCAATCCAGGTATCAAGCAGTGTTGCCAGGGTGCCGGTAAGCTCAGAGCGGTTCATCATTTCTTTCATCTGCTCAATCCCAATGCTGATGATTTCAGCATTAGGTGAAGGTACTGCAATCAAACCCCGATCATTGCTTAGCTGGCTATGTCTTATCCCTAACAGAAGTTCACCTTGGCCGGCCGTGAAAAAATAATTCCTTGATCCCACAGGCTGATCATTTTCAAGGCTGGATGTAAAAACATCCACATGACCATGAACAATGTACCAAACGTTCTCGGGCCTGGTTAAAGGGAAAAGCTGATTCCCCCCGGTTCTATAAGGGCGGCCAAAAGCGTGTATGGTTTCCGAAAACATATCCTGCGTCATAGTTACCATAGTTATTCTTTTATGAGTTGGTGATATAATCCTTTCTTATTCATAAGCTCTTCATGAGTCCCCCGCTGTGCGATACGGCCTTTGTCCATCACAATGATTTCGTCACAGTCGCGGATTGTACTCAAACGGTGGGCTACGATCAGGCAGGTACATCCCTTTTTACGGATATTTGTATCGATCATCTGTTCTGTTTTTGCATCCAAGGCACTCGTAGCTTCATCGAGTATAAGAATAGATGGTTTGGTCGCAAGCGCTCTTGCAATTTCCAGTCGCTGTCGCTGACCCCCGCTGAAATTTTTCCCATTTTCAGCCACAATGCTTTCATAGGCTCCCGGGCGGGCGGCTATCTCTTCGTGTATGCAGGCATCTTTGGCAGCCTGAATAACGTCTTTATCTGCTATGGTCTTATCCCAGAAGGTGATATTCTCCTTTACCGCTCCCTTAAACAGGAAAAGATTCTGATCCACCATGGCTATGGAATTATTTAATGTCGGGCTGGAAATGGTTTGTCTGGGTTTGCTGTCGAGCAGGATCTCCCCTTTCCAAGGATTATATAACCCGCTGACCAGGTTGGCGATAGTTGTTTTTCCGCAACCGGACCTCCCAACTATAGCAACCCTATATCCAGGCTTTAGAGAAAGTGAAAACTCAGTGATCAATGGTGCCTCAAGCGGGCTATATCCGAAAGTGACATCTTTCAGCTCAATGTATCCATGGAGCTTTGTAGTTTTTACAGCTTCCTTGGATGTCCCAGTATGGAGATCCGCTGTTGAAGATGGATAATTATATACATCTTCAATACGTTTTAATCCTCCCTCTACATCCTGCAGCGCACTACCAAGATTTACAAGCGATGTGATGGGCTGATTGAAGCTGGCCATCAGCGATTGAAATGCCACAAAAGTTCCTACGGTCATAACGCCATCAATTATATAACCCGAACCGATAAGCAAAATGATCAGGGTGCTCAGTGAGGTAAGGAATACTGGTATCACCTGCAACGTTTGGGTAAGCCCACCGATTTTTTGTTGGATGTTCAGCAATTTTGTCTGGTATCCGGCCCACCGGGAAAAAAAATCCGATTCGGATGCGGTCGCTTTTAAAGATTCAATCATCTGCAAACCAGCGGAAGAAAATCCAACCAACCGACTGGTATCCTGCAACAGTTTTTGATTTGAATCGACCCGTTTCCGCGAGATATACCGAAGTGCAAGTAAATTCACGAGCGAGACAGCAATCGCTATCAGTGCAAGTGGGATACTGTAATAAAACATCAGCGCCGCGTAAAACACAATCGTTAAAAGATTCAGAAGGGTATTTCCAAGCGGACCTGACAGCAAGGCTGCAACCTGATCGTTGATATTGATACGAGTGGTGATATCGCCTGCAGACCGCTGGATATGAAATGACATGGGGAGATGGAGCACATGCCATAGGAATTTTGATGAGTTTTTCAGAGAGAGGCTCATTTCAAAGCGGATCAGGCTGTATTGCTGTAGCCAGGATAACAATGCGCGAAGCAAAGTAGTTAGTGCAATGCCGGTTAAAAGTGGAATGATCCATGATTGCGATTGCGATATCAGTATCTGATCGACAAAAATTTTCGAGAACACAGGAATAGCAAGTCCGGGAATAATGAGAGCTAGGCCTACCAGAAAAAGAAAAAGCATGCTTGTTTTATATCCTTTTAACCAGTTCAATAAAATGGGTAAAAACTTCGGTTTCTCACCTCCTGGCTGAAACTCTGGACCCGGCTTGAACGTTAGCACTACTCCCGTAAAGGAATCATTGAAAGTTTTAGTATCCACCACACGGGGTCCTGAAGCAGGGTCGTTCAGGTAAACCTTGTTTTTGCCAAATCCCTCAACGACCAGGAAATGATAAAAATTCCAGAAAACGATCATCGGGACAGGAAGATCTTTAAGCTCCTCCGGTTCTTTTTTAAATGCTTTTACCTCCAATCCATGGTTTCGAGCTGCTTTGGAAATATTGCTGGCCTTACTCCCGTTGCGTGATACGCCGCAATCCACCCGCAGTTGTTCCAGCGATACATATTTCTTATAAAAAGCCAGGACAATCCCAAGAGAAGCAGCACCGCATTCAAGCGCTTCCATCTGGAGCACCGTAGGGGTTTTGACCCTTCTTATACCGGTGATCCAATAGTAGAGCTTTTTGAGTATGTGAATGAATTTCAGGTTCATTGTTGATAGAAAAATTAACAGGATCAGTTTAGCAAAAATGCCACAGGGCTGCGACTAGTTGAAGTGACAAGCACGCGGCAGGACAAACCATTCAAAGAATAGAGGGTTTCTTTTACTGAAGCAGACATCCCGAAGGTGCCGATCACCAGTGAAGCTCTGACTTCATAATAGTTATTATTGTTTAACTGCAAAGACCTGCCTTCATCAGGAAAATACTTCTGAATCGCACTTCTGGAAGCAGGATAATCGGCGATAAAAGTGATTGTTCCTTTTAAAAACTCAGGGGGAACGCCTCCTTTGTCAATTTCGAGGTTGGCATTCATCATTGTTTTTAGTTTTGCGATCTCCTGTTCTTGAATAAAAAATATCACTTCCGGAATAATGGATGAACTGTCCTGGTTTCTCATCATTTCAAGCACGGGGGAACCAGTTTTTACATAAGTGCCTTCTTTGACGTTTAAACTGGTAATTTTGCCGTTAAAGGGAGAAATAATTTCAGCATAGTTTTTTTCTTCCAGCAGGTAAATCTTCATCAGTCTATGATTACGGATAACCAAGTCGCCGGTTTTACAGAAAACCGAATCAACCTGCCCTGATCGGTTTGACAATACTTCCCTAGGTAATTCATAAGTTTTGATGATTCCGAACCCTTTTACCTTCTGAGTTATGGAGCCAAAGAAACCCCACACTAACATGCCTACAATCACCATGCTAACTGCCGAAAACAATAACCAAGTGCGGGCGGAATTTACCTGAAGTAATTCATCCAGATCCTCAGGGGCAGTCATTTTTTCAAGGGTGGATTTTCTGAAAATCTCTCGACCAAACATAAATGGTTTATTTTATCTGAATTATCATTGTTAAGTTATGCAAATGTAGATACTTTTTCAGAATACTGGCAAGATAAACTGTGAAAATATTGTTTTTTTGCACGTTGATTATGTCAAATTTTTTTTTACCTTTGGGTGTCCTTTTATAAAGACATTATTTAATGAAATCATTATTCTGTATTCATACAAACCTTAATTTTTACTCTAATGGAAAATAAAAATGAGCAAAGAAAACAACTCGAAGAGAAACTCATAGCAAAGGCTACGAAAGACGAGACTTTTAGAAAAAATCTTTTGACATCTCCCAGAGAAACTCTGGAAACGGAACTTGGGATTAATATTCCGGATGCTGTCAATATTAATGTACTGGAAGAAGATCAAAGCTCGTTCTATCTCGTTCTTCCCCCAGTAATCAATCCCGAAACCGAAGATGAACTTTCGGAGGCAGAACTTGAGATGGTTTCAGGCGGTTGGGATGGACCAGGGGGAATGTCCGCGGATTGTACTAATGAAGGTTGTACCGTTTATCCAGCATGCCAAGGGGGCGTACCTATTTTGACGAATTAAATTTTAATAGACAAATTGTTATTTCATCAACTATATCATCAAACAATAATTGTATACTAAATCAACGGGATCACAGGAAAAAATTCGAAGAATAGTTCATCGAGAAAAGATAAAAAATAAAATATTCCTTACGTGATAATTTTTCTATTATTAAACCATGTATTTCGCCATCGCTGATAGATGAGGCGGGTGTTGATTCAGTAAAAAAACTCTGTGCATTATTTATTGAAATTATTATTCTGTATTCATATAAACCTTAATTTTTACTCTAATGGAAAATAAAAACGAACAAAGAAAACAACTCGAAGAGAAACTCATAGCAAAGGCTACGAAAGACGAGACTTTCAGAAATAATCTTTTAACATCCCCCAGGGAAACTCTGGAAACGGAATTTGGTATTAATATCCCAGATACTATTAACATTAAGGTGTTGGAAGAAGACCAAAACTCGTTCTATCTTGTTCTTCCTCCAATAATCAATCCCGAAACCGAAGATGAACTTTCGGAGGCAGAACTTGAAATGGTTTCAGGTGGTTGGGATCCTAATCAACCAGGTACATCAGGAGATGCTTGTTTTTACCGTTCTTTAATTGGATAAATTGCCATATTATCAAGAATATCACTAAATAATAATTGTATATTTAGAAAAACATTAATTATTACTCTAATGGAAAATAAAAACGAACAAAGAAAACAACTAGAAGAAAAACTCATAGCAAAGGCTACGAAAGACGAGACTTTTAGAAAGAATCTTTTGACATCTCCCAGAGAAACTCTGGAAACGGAACTTGGGATATTAATCCCAGATGCTGTCAATATTAAAGTGCTGGAAGAAGATCAAAACTCGTTTTATCTGGTTCTTCCTCCAATAATCAATCCCGAAACCGAAGATGAACTTTCGGAGGCAGAACTTGAAATGGTTTCAGGAGGTTGGGGAGAACCAGGGGGACTGTCCGCGGATTGTACTAATGAAGGTTGTACCGTTTATCCAGCATGCCAAGGGGGAGCTTTCTCCAATTAGATAACCGTTACCCGTTCTTATTTAAGGGGAGATTTTTAAATTCCCGGAGCAGCAGCTCATTAATCAGGCAATGAAATATGAAATATTCCTTACGTGATCATTTTTCTGTTATTGAACCATGTATTTCGCCATCGCTTATAGATCAGGAAGGTGTTGATTCAGTAAAAAAACTCTGTGCATTATTTCCTTTTGATATCGCTGATGATTTTGGTTTTGAAAGCAGATTAGGAAATCGGGAGGCCGTTTGCGATTTTGTGTTACAGATTAAAAAAGGGAGCAAAGGAGCAGTGATTCTTGCCGGACAAAGCCCGATTACTCACTTAGCTGACCTACTAACAGAAAATCCTTTCTGGAAAAAAATATCCCATCTTTTCGCTGCTTGGAATGATCCTGACCATTTACTTTCTAAAATGGTTACTGACTTTTGGCTCGAATTTGACTGGCAGGGAACCTCCTATAATCTGATCCCGAATATATTTTTTGATTTACAGAACGAAAAACCTACCGACAGGCTGACGCAATGGCAATCGATTCACCAGGTTCTTGACGAAATATACAGCATACTTTTTGATATCCCATTTCCGGCGGATATGGCAGCAAGTATTAATTCCTGTATCACAAACCTTCCCGACAAGGCGCAACTGTATTCGATCGGTTTTATGGTCCCCAGAAAAACTGAAGCTGTGCGCCTGGTAATTTCGCAGCTTGATCCTGAAAGGTTCTTCAGCTATCTGCAGGAAATAAGTTGGCCCGGAGAGGAAGATATTATACGCGACCAGGTATCTCTCTATGCTAAGAAATTCGATTCCATCATGTATAACATCAATATCGGAAGGGAAGTTCTTCCTTATCTTGGATTAGAGTTGTTTTCGACAGAGCTGAGAAGACCCGCTTGCGGCCCGCGGCATATCGAAGTGCTCGATTTTCTTGCATCTCAGTCACTGCTGTTGAAAACGAAGCGGGAGGGACTGATTCGTTTCTGTGGACGGAAAACGGTTTCCTATTTCTATCCTGTTCTTTATCTCAGAGGGATAAACCATTTTAAATACGTGTACAAGAAAAACAAGCCCCCAGAATTAAAAGGTTATTTCGGAACTATGATCCGAAACAAAATAGATCAACATGTTGAACGATAAGATTCACCGGAGCTGAACCCGGGATTACCATATGAATAAAGAGCAAACTGATAGTAACTATTATTCCGAAGTAGCTGCCAGAGCAACAACACTCCAGGAGAAAATTGAAGAGCAACAGCGGTTTTCATTTCACCATGCCAACAACCGTTTATTGGAGCAGCGCCTGACCGAATGGCGCAACATTGTTGCACCCAATGATCCGGCGATGTTCGAAAACCGGCTGAAAAACGATGGCTTGGCAGAAGGTGATCTAAAAAAACTACTAGGCACAGTTTCATTTAGCAGTGAAGATCAACTTCCTTCATGGGTAGCATCTTTCAGGGAGATGATGCAATTTCTGGCTTTATACGACCCACAAGATCTTTCGGTGGATATGACCAGGCTTTTCGGTCCTGATCAGGATAAAAAAACTCCTTTTCTTCATTTGTTAACTCCTCTGGTGGCATATGCAATTTATAAACTTGATAAAGCGACAGGAGCCCGTAAAACGGAACTTTTTTCAGCCAGCGCAGTGCAAATGCTATATCTTCAACTTGCAAACAGACTTGGATATTACACTTTGCAAACATTTCAACTGGAATTCAATGTCTACAAATCATCGCAGCAATCATCCCTATCAAGGATCCTCGGAAAGATAAATCCCGAACTTCAACCGGAAGACCAGTATTATCAAAAGTTTTTCAAACGAATCATTGAAGATGGCTGGAAGGATTTTTTTGCAGAATACAGTGTTCTGGCTCGGATCATCACTATTCTGGTAACCAACTGGATCAATAACAGCGCCACCTTCATCATTCGTCTTGCCAGCGATTTCTCCGAGATCACAAACCGATTTGCAGGTGGAACTTTTCCAGGCTTACTGTTAGAATGTAAAGGAGGCATTTCCGATTCGCACGATGGTGGCAAAGGGGTGATTTCCCTGAAGTTTGAATCCGGACTGAAATTAGTTTATAAGCCAAAAGATATTGAACTTGAGCAAGCCTGGTCGGAATTACTCAACTGGTTTAATGAAAAGGGCTTAAAGCCTGATTTAAAACCGCTCAACGTGATTCCCCGGGAGGGCTATGGTTGGGCGGGATTCATTGAAACTGCAGAATGCAGGTCAGAACAGGAGGTAGCTGATTATTACCGCCGTATCGGATCGCTGATCGGGATTATCTATCTACTGAATGGGAACGACTGCCACAACGAAAACCTCATTGCATCGGGTGCTTACCCGATGCTCATCGACCTCGAATCAGTCATGCACCATGAGGCCAAGGCTTTTGCCGATGAGAATGCCGACAACGCAATGTTTTTTGCAAGAAAGCAGCTCGGTGCCTCTGTTTTCCGTACCGGGCTTCTGCCATTCTGGATAAAGGGGAAAGACGGCTTTTTGTACGATGTAAGTGGAATTGGCGGATACGGGAATGGAGAATCTCCTTACCTGATGTCAAAATGGGATAACATCAACACCGACATGATGAAGCTCTCCTTTTTGCCTGCCAGCTTTCAGGATCAGAATAACGTGCCAATCTTCAACGGACAGCAACAAGCACCACTGCCATATACCGATGAGATTGTTTCCGGTTTTACTGCGTTTTACAGGCTGGTAATCCTGCATAGAAATGAAATACCTATCCGTTTGTTTGCAAGAAAAAAACTGAGGTTCATTTTCCGTTCAACGAGAATCTATGGAATGGTACTGAAAAAAATGATGAACCCGAAATACATGCGCATCGGCATCGAACGGAGCATCCAGACTGAACAGTTAATTCGTACTTTTCTCCACACCCCGGCGCCCAACCCATATTGGTCTGTAAGTAAATCTGAACTGAGGCAGTTGGAAGAGATGGATATCCCCATTTTTTGGGCCGACTCCGACAAAGCCGACCTGAAAGATAATTCAGGGATTGTTAGCGCCAGCCATATGCGCAATGCTGTTTATGATGAGGTGAAATCCCATTTGCAGGAAATGGGTGAAAATGATCTTAAAAAACAGGTAAGGCTCATCCGTGCCGCACTATTTTTTAAGGAGACCGGACACGATTCAATTAAAGGCAATGAAGAAACGCATGCCGGGGACCTTGAGGGTATCTTACCTGTGGATAAAGATGTGTTGATGAAGTTCGCTATGAAAATAGCCCGAACCCTGCAATCGGAAGCGATTTCTTCTCAGGACGGCAGCTGTACCTGGTTGTCGGTAGGATTCATTGGAACAAATCGATACCGCATACAGCCGATGTCGATGTTCCTTTACGATGGGATACCCGGCGTGGTGCTATTCTTATCAGCGCTTTATGCTGTTACCGCCGATCCTGAAATTAAACGGCTAAATGATGCTGCCATCCAGTCGCTCCGTCAGGTGATTGAGAACATGAATCAATATCGCGCTTATGCCAATACTAGCCCCATTGGGATTGCTTCGGGAATTTCATCTGTCATCTATTCATTGCTTAAAATTTCTTCTTTTCTTGACGATCCTTCCTTTATAAATGATGCAGAGAGAGTAAGTATCATGATGACCCCTTCGATGATACAAAACGACCATTCCTTCGATATCATCTCAGGCAGCGCAGGATGCATCCTAGGGATGTTGACACTGTATAATCATTCGGGTCATTCTGAACACCTTGAGAAAGCGATATTGTGCGGTGACCATCTTCTGAAAAATGTTACAAATAACAGAGACGGAAGCTGTGGGTGGACATCTGTGGAAAAAGAGATGTTGGCAGGTTTTTCACATGGACAGGCGGGGATTGCCTATGCGCTGCTAAAATTGTATGAAGTTACAGGAAACAACAGTTACCGCGGCACCGCCGAGCAGGCCATCAGGTATGAAAACACCCTCTTTTCCCCTAAATACAGCAACTGGCAAGATCTTAGGGGGGTTGTTGAGCAAAAAAATAATGTCCCGTTCTATATGGCAAGATGGTGTCATGGCGCGCCGGGAATAGGACTGGCAAGGCTGGCATCAATACATCTGTCGAATGACCCATCATCTGTTAATACAGATATTGCTAATGCCATAAGGACGACACAGAAAGCAGCCAGGTCTATGACTAGCAGAGACCATGTTTGCTGCGGCAACATGGGATTGGCAGATATGCTATTATACTTTGCGCTCAAAACCGGAGAACAAAGCCTGGTATCGGAATCGGCTGAACTTACGGCAAAGGTTATCCTGGCCGCCGAAAAGCGCGGTCATTTTAACATCCTTCTTGGGTCCGGTGATAATTTTGCCAATCCTGGTTTCTTCCAGGGAATAGCGGGTATTGGCTATTCACTGCTCCGACAGGCTTTCCCGGATAAATTTCCCTGCATATTGATTTTTGAATAATTGCAGTGGTTGATCAGCTAATGTAAATTGATTTTGCATGCAAGAAGCTGACACATTGAGTACTAAAGGTTGCCGGCATCTACAATATCACCATGCTGTATGATAAGAATTTTCTTCATGAGAATATCTTTTAACAGTATTATTTAAAGTCAGATAGTTTAAAGGTGCTCTCTTTTTAGCACATGTACAAAAACTGATTAAATTAACTATACTAAAATTTTTAGGATTTGGTGGTGTAAATGTAGTTATAAAAATGTAATTAGCTAGTACTGGATCACTTTATTGGTTTTATAGGAAATTAGTTTTTATTAGTTATTTTTTGATTTCAATACTACATAAAGAGTCCCCATACACCACCCTTTTAAAGCTCACAGGGGGCACGTTTAACACACTATCCTCATTAATATGATAGATATATAACCACCGTTAAAACTGCAACCTCAACCTCTTTCCAAACACCTTTTCCAACTTCAACAAGTTTATATTTTTTTCCCACTCTCTTTTCTTTTTCTTTATTTAAAACTTTTTTAGCATTTTTTTTAAAATACGAAGTCGATCTTTCTTTAATCCAGTTATTCATTTTGACTTAGTTTTTCGATTATACTAACCCATCATAGAATATTGTAATATTATATGCATCTTTTGCACCTACTATTCTTCATAATTTAGTTCCATAGCTCGGCTATGTAAAGAAATTATTCATCTATTAGGCACAAAGTATGCTATCTACTAAATACAAAATTCTATCACGGGTTAGTATACCTCAAAGATAATTATTTTTTTATTAGCCAACGCCAATGAATGAGCAAGAATGGGGTTTTTGGCTTCACATAACACCAAATTAGGCACTATCTATTATAAAATGATACATACCTTCAGAACGGGTTAAATGCTGCAAATACGATCTTTTTGAATAGTAATATCCATTCTGAATGCATTGCTCTAATACGCATTTTTTAGCCTTCGGAAAGGTAAGACATAAGCCGGTCATGGTGGGTTTTGTGTGTTTATACTATAATACTTTATTATGTAACTTAGCCTTTAGATTTGTCCTCAGCCAATCAATAAAAAAATATGAATTAGATTTACTTGTTAAAATTAACCAAGTAGACTGGGGTGAACTATTAACTTAGCTAGGATCGAGATCTATCCCAAGAATTAGTCCACAGTCATCTTACAAGTTGAAATTCATCAAATAGAATTATAGGCTTTTAGGCCCATTAAAGGTGTTAATGCTCAAGTCTCTCCTGTGCTGTGGCTTGATTTGAAGACTTGAGCTAGTTGGGGGCACAAGTTACAAACTTGCGTCAGAGGTAGTAGATATAACAGCGTAGTTGTAAATTACGCTGAGGTGGGATTAATATCATAGAGTTAGATATTATAATATCAAAGGATTATTATTTACTTTTGTCAACATGGAAGTATCTGTGTTATGGAAGTTACTGGAATTTATCATTTAAGACCGTTGCAATATAACAACCAAATTTAATTGTTTAACCAATAAATATTAAAAACAAATGAAAAATATTTACCAAAATGTTTTCGTAAAAAGAGTGCTTTTTATTCTCTTTTTGCAGTTAATCAGTATTTCTCTGATATGGGCACAAAAAGATTCAGAAGCAATCACGGTCACTTTCAATGTTAATGTGCCTGAGTTTACACCTGAAGGAGATACTGTTTGTATTGTGGGATCGTTTAATGATTGGGGTCCAGCTGGAATAAAGATGACTAACGTGGCACCCTATTCATGGCAACTTGAAATGTCTTTAGAAACAGACTCCATTTTTGAGTACAAGTTTTCCAGAGGAAGTTGGGAAACTGTTGAAAAGGATGAAAATGGGGGTGAGATTGAAAACCGGATTGTTACAACCGGGTCATTAAATTTAAATATTGAAGACGAAGTAATGAATTGGGCAGATATAGTAATTTCGTCTGACCCGGAAAACATTTCCCCTATTCTTTCCTATTTCAATAATTCACCTCAAACTTCAATTGCGATTACCTGGGCCTCTGATTCCCTTGCTGAATGTGTCGTTCATTATGGAATTGAAAATGTAAATGAAAACAGCATTGTTGTTAGTGAACACAAGGGTTTAATTGAAGAAACAGACAGCCTGATTCATATCGCAAGCTTAACTGATTTAACACCAAATACACTTTACCAATACACCGTTGAAACAGCAGGTGTTTTTCAAAGCGATACATTTAGCTTTAAAACAGCCATTGAGGAAACCGATTTTATGTTTATTGTTGGAGGGGATAATCAAGGGGCTTTGATTGAACCTGTATTGGACAGTATCATTGTTGAAAATCCTGTTTTTATGCTCCACGTTGGCGACCTGGTTGTTAATGGAAACAATACAAAGGAGTGGTATGAATTTCAGGGTAGATTCAAAGATTTTACAGGAAATTATGTGATGATGCCGGTTTATGGTAATCATGAAGAGGATTCTCCAACAATGGCAAAATTATTCCAGTATCCTGTTAATAATTCTATAGATTCAACAAATGAAGGCCATTGGTTTTCATTTGATTATAATAACGTCCACTTCACTGGGGTAGATGTTTTTAGAGATTTTGGGCCTAACAGTGAACAATACCAATGGTTGCTAAATGATCTTCAAAATATTGATGAGAATATCGATCACCGAATTGTATATTTTCATAAGCCGGCATATAGCAGTACAGGGTATCATGGTCCAGATATGCAGGTACGTCAGTACTTGGAACCTTTGCTTATTGAATATGGCGTTGATCTTGTGTTTTCTGGGCACAACCATCATTATGAAAGGAGCCTAGCAAATGGAATCACCTATATTACAACCGGTGGGTTAAGTGAATGGCTTAAGGATTTTGATCTGGGTTCTAATCCATGGTCAATATATGCTGAAAAGATTAATCATTACTGTCGCGTCAGTGTGAATGGTCCGGAGCTGAAAGTGGAAATGGTTAGACAGGATGGAACAATTGGTGACACTTATGAATCGTTAAAAATTGATGGAAATGATAGTGACTGGTTATCTTCAGGAGTTGAACCCTTACTTGATACCGATAAATTGCAAACTGATCCTGAACTGAAACTCGAACGACTATATCTCTCTCAGGATGAAAATAATTTTTATTTTGGTTTTGATGCACCTGCAATAAATAAAGGAATTGCTTACGGAATTTACATTGACGTTGATAATGTTCCTGGTTCCGGTGGAACATCAGATCGTTGGGGAAAAGCTGTAGCTGCCGAAAACGATCATTTACCGGAAATTCAAATCTATGCTAATCATAAGGATGATGATTCATGGAGCAGCAGTAGTCCCAAGTATTATTCATGGGATACTATTTCATCAGACTGGGTAAGTGGTACAGGCGGAATGGGAAGCCTGCCTGAAGGCGGTATTTTTGCTGTTGATACAACGAATCGGTTTTTTGAAATGACAATTCCTAAAGATGCTCCCGGACTTAATGGAACTGATAATTTTTATGTCGAATTATTTACCGTTGGAGAAAGTAGTGGTGCCGGAGCATCAGAGTCAATTCCTTCTGATAGTACAATTCAATTTACAATAGAAAACACTTCAACTGATATCACAAACCTTACTGCTTTTCATCCTTTCAATGTCACTATTCCACCACCTCCCGATACAAATATTATTAAAATTGATGGTAGTCCAGATGACTGGAAAGACAATAATTTTGAACCTTTGGCAACCGATACCGATAATGCTCAGGATGGAACAGCGTATAAAATGGATTCACTTTATGTACATATGGATTCCATTAATGTCTATTTCGGGTTTGTAAGTCGGGTAGAATTTACTGGATTACATTACGGCATTTATATTGACACAGATAGTTTGGAGGGTTCAGGTGCTACTTCTGACAAATGGGGATGTGATGTGACGGCAGCTAATAAACATTTGCCAGATGTTGCAATTTATGGCTATCATGGCGACAACGGTTTTTGGTCGAGTAGTAGCCCAAAATATTATACCTGGTCGGACGGCAGTTGGCTCGATCACTCTGGGGGTGAAGGAACACTTCCTTCAGGTGGACGTTTTGCCTATAATTCAGATCTGGATTTTGTGGAAATTTCAATCCCAAGAGATTCTCCCGGATTTCAGGATATAAATAGTTTTTATATTTCACTGTTTAACTTTGGAGGCGACAAATTTGTTTGCGAAACAGTCCCATCCGATCCTGCTGTTAATTTTACCGGTGAAAACTCTTCCACTTCAATTGAAATATCAAATTTCGCACTTTACACAATTGAGACACCATCAGGTATCGATTTAGAAATTCTTCCTAAATCTTTACTTAAACAAAACTATCCAAATCCTTTTTATCATAGTACAACGATAAATTATTCATTAAACCAGAAAGCCAATGTATCAATAAAAGTATATGATTCAAGGGGAAAATTAGTATCGACTCTTGTGGATGGATCACGGAATGCAGGTAATCATCAAGTTATTCTGAATAGCAACAACATGCCTTCTGGCATCTATTTCTATCAGTTAACAAGTGGTAATTCTCAAATAACTAAAAAACTTTTTAAAATGTAGCACTTTTTCAATAATGACTTTCGAGTGTTTATTAATTATCCACCTCCTATCAGACGGAGGAGGAAACCATCTTTTCAGGATGATGTTTTTGAAACTTCCATCCCCTGTTTATGAGTACATAGTTAGGCACGATTTACAAACTTGCTAGAGGGGTTGTATATATTTTTCATTGTTTATTCAGATATTTAATAATCATCTGTTCCAATTCATCTGCTTTGATGGGTTTCGCAATATAATCATCACAGCCGGCAGCGATTGCTTTTTCATTGTCGCCTTCTAATGCATAAGCTGTTTGTGCTATGATAATTACGTCTTTATTAGATTTTCGTATTTGCCTGGTGGCTTCATAGCCATCTATTGAAGGCAATTTAATATCCATAAGTACTAAATCGATGTCAGGGTTGTTGAGACATATTTCAACAGACTCTTCTCCTGTTATTGCTATTGTAATTTCGTGTTCTAATCCTCTTAAAATAACCGAAATAAATTCTGCTGAAGTTTCATCGTCTTCAACAATTAATATACTATGCTTTTGAATTGGAGTTACATCATTGGGAGGCAAAATTTCATTTTTTGTGCTATCTCCTTTTATCGATGCCGGTTTGTAAGGAATGGTAAAATAAAATGTACTACCTCCTGCATTGCCATTGCTGTCAAATACTTCAGGATCCGATTCAACCCAAATTTTTCCACCTAGCATTTCCACATAAGCTTTTGAAATAGACAAGCCGAGACCTGCTCCCTGATATGCCATTTTAT
>CAYWRM010000041.1:0-34711 GCA_964460905.1 uncultured Lentimicrobiaceae bacterium | reverse complement strand
TATTTTCAGGTAGTTCAGGTAGTTTAATCCCTAACTCTTCAAGCAAATAATTATCAATACTTGCCAATAGTTTTTTGGCTTTTGCTTCGTTTTGTTTTTTCAGAGCAAAATATTTAGCTATGATTTCAGAAACTTTTTTTCGATCTCTTGATTTTGGAAAAGGGAATACTAAATCTGCAAAAACTGATTTATCAAGTCTTCTTCTGCCTGTACTACCTGTTGTTTTACCTTCAACTTGTTTATAAACATAATCAGATAAAAAATTTGCTAGTAAATATTCGTTATCAATATCTTTTCCTTTTACTATATAAAACTCCGTTGAAGTAAATGCAAAATCATATCCTTTCAAATCTTTTGTAAGTATATATTTTTTGTTAAAAATGCTGGGTTCTATTCTTGCGAATAAAAGGTCATTTGGATAAATGATATTTCTTCCTTTTACTTCTTTATATGGTCTTAATATAACATTAATTATTGATTTAGAATGCTCATCAGTTTGAGGCAAACCTACGTAAGGGACTAATTCATCATCAGCAAAAACTGGTTTTCTTCTTAAAGGATTAACAAAAGCTATATCTTTTAATTTTTTACTAAAATTTAATTTTTTTGGTAATGTAGAATAGTATAAAGGACTAAGAGAGTTTTCCAATTCGCTTTTTTGCAAAATAAAAACCCGGTTAGGAATTAATTTTGTATTTGAAATTGTGTAAGTGCTCATTATAAAATGCCCTCATCCTTTAGCTTATCCAATACCTTAACAGAGGAAATATCCATTTTAGAGAAAGCAAACCACTTTTTGCCTAAATCTTTGAGCGAAGCTCCAAAGTGATAGACTTCTTTTTCATCTATAATTAAAAAGCGGTCGTGGGCTTTTGCAAATTCTTTTAGCACAACACCAGGATATTGCTTATTATATTTTTTTAAATCAAGAGAAAGTTGTTTATTAATATTCTTGGTAAGAATAACAACATTTATGTCTTTTTTTCTTTTTGCAAAAAGAGTCAATACTGTATCGTCAATATAGTTATCAATTAAAATAATTGAATTATTGGCACTTCTGATTAAATTGGAAACGAAGGAATAAGCATCAAAGATTTGTCCGTTAAAAAAAATATCTTGCTTTGGTTCTATACTTCTATTTTCGAGTGCATTAAAAAGTTTATTAAAATACTCGTCAGATTGTATTAGTTTTTGCTCCACCTTATCTAAACGTTGGAAAATACCGGCATTTGTATTGATAAATTTTTTCATATCAACAAAGGCCTGCATAATCCTAATTGAAATATTTATAGCCGTTTTGCTTCGTAACACAGAAGAAAGCATTGCAACACCTTGTTCGGTAAAAGCATAAGGATTAACTGAAGAATATTTCAACTTTTCGAACCGGTCGCAATTTGCGACCAGTTCATATTTTTCATTGTCAGTTAATTGAAACCTAAATGATTCAGGAAACCGTTCAATGTTCCTTTTTACTTGTTCGTTTAATCTCTTGACAGGAACATTATACAATTCCGCCAAATCTCTATCAATCATCACCTGCAAGCCTTGAAAAGTAAAAATACGGCTTTGGATATCATCAATATGGATTAAATCTTCACTCATAGTTCCGTCTCGTTTATATGATTAATAAACTTCGAAAGTTCTTTACCAATTTCTATCAATTCATTGTTTTGTGTTTCTCTTCCTGTTGCATCGTATCCAATATCTTCGGCAATTGCCATAAAAATAGGATAGTCGTCTAATGCAGTTTGTTTAGCTGTAAAATACTTTTCTGTCAGTTCTTCCTTAAAGAAATTTACTTTATCCTTGTATTGGTTTTGTATTTTGGATTTATCGTCTTTTATCAATTCCGTAATTTCTTTTTTACTGAATTTCGGATTTTTCTTTTTTGCTTCTGATTCAATTTTTCTTATTGCTTCTTTTTTCTCACTGTCCCACTTTTCAATGGCTTCGATGTAATTATTGTCTGTTTTTACTTTCTCTTTTAAATTATCTTTTTGATTGATAATTTTTTCAGTTTGCTTTTTCTTGTGCTTACGTAAAAATAAAACAGAACTTTTTACTCCTGCACCTGTTGCAGAAAATGCAGTTTGAGGCATCGAAACAACGGCTACAATTCGGTACATTTCTTCAATACTGTCTCTTACATATTGCAGACTGCTGTTTGTTAAAACTCCATCAGGAATTACAATTGCTAAATAACCGTTTTCGTTTAAGAACCTATGACATTGCTCAATGAATAAGACTTCAGTACTCTGACTATCTCTAACTTTTTCTCTCAACGCTTTAACCGACAACCAATCATCTTCTTTTTTCCCAAGATTGTACTGATGTAAATAAGCTTTTTCAGTTTGTTTAATACTACTTCCAAATGGTGGATTAGTTATAATAAAATCAAATGAATTGTATTTAAACTCAAAGTTTTTGGTATTGCTTTGTAAATCTGTATCCTTAAGAAGTCCATCTGATGCAATTACGTTAGTATGTCCATCATCATGAATAATCATATTCATTTTGGCAGTTCTGGCAATTTGGTCGTTTATCTCGATACCAAAAAGGTTTTTTTCTGCAAAGTCGTGCCAAAATGTATAATGATCCTTTTCTTCTTTAATAGGGTCGTAAAATTCGCTAGCTTGTTCTCTTACTTTATCAAGTGCGTACAACAAAAACCCGCCACTACCGCAGCTTGTGTCAAGTACTCTTGATTTTTGATTGATTGGAACACTGTCAACAATAAATTTCACAATCGGCCTAGGTGTAAAATACTGTCCAAAATCACCCCTGAAGTAACTTCCCATAAAAGTTTCAAATGCTTTTCCTTTACTGTCAAGGTCAGTTTTATTGAGATTTATCCTTTGAAAGTATTTTACTATTGTTAAGGTTTCTTGTGCTGAAAGAGAAATACCATCTTTAAAAACTTCCGGGGCTTCTTTTTCTCCAATTGCATAAATTTTCTTAATCCGTTTTAATAAGTCTTCCGGATCTTCTCCCCTAAATAATTGAAAATCGTATGGTTCTTCGTTTTTTCGTGGATGTTTTTCGTCCCAAATTTTGCAAAATATGAGTTTGTCTAATTCGTCAAATGCCACACTTGGATTTCGTTGTCCGCCACCCCAAAGTGCTTGATGTGATTGAATGAATATTTTTGTCAGCTCGCTCTCGCTTACAACTTCTAATTCAAAGAATTTTTGCTTTTTTCCATATTCTTCTTTGGGTTCAGAAATTTTGTCAGTTTCAACTTGTAAAATTCCTCCTTTAACATATTTGTATGGTGCGAGTTTATCAATTCCGAATTGTGGAATATCAGGTATTTCAATTCTGCTTTTAGGTTTTTTATCGGGAACTTCGTAATATTGGTTTTTTATTCGGGAAGTAGTCCAAACGTATTTTGCACCTTCGGCTACTGCATAGCTATAAGCCTGGTCAACTGCAATATTAAATTGTTGGTCTGTTAAATCTTCTTTTTTACATTCAACTAGTATGTATGTTTCTTCGTGTTTGTCGTCATTGTAAACAATAAGGTCGGCTTCTTTTGTTTCAGAACCCATTTGAACAGAAACAAATTGCTTAATCCTTTTTTCAGAATATCCATAAATTAAAACCAAAGTCAAAAATGTTTCGGCTTGTACTTTTTCTTCGGGATTATTGTAGTTCCGTTTTTTGTTTTGGTATATGTAGGTTATAAAGTTTCGATCTTCATCAAACTTTATTAGTCCTTTTTCTATTCCTGCTTCTATTAAATTCATTCAATTTTTTTCTGTCAATTAATATTCTGTAAAGCGTTAGCAAAAGTATCTTTTTTAGTCTCTGCTCAGCTAGTGCCTTACCATAATAGGGGTTACATAATACAAGATGTGATATCTTGAATTGAAATTTAATTCTCAATTCAAAATATCAACTATACCCTTGTCTTCCTTAACCCTATTTCCCTAGTACCTCCTCTATGCTTCTTCTATTCCTTAATGCACATAGTTTTAAACCACTTCTTACCATCACGTTCATCACGCTCTACACCATGAATATCGCTTTCATAGCCGGGGAATACATTTTCAAAATCCTGTCGAGCTTTAAGATACTCAAAAATTGGTTTGGCTTTATCATTAAATATTTCACCTCCCATAATTATTGGAATTCCAGGAGGATAAGGCACTATCATAACTGCAGGAATTCGGCCCATCATTTTGTCAAGACTAACGTACTCAACTTTTTTGCCAACAACTGCATGATAAGCTTCCGAAGGCCTCATTACCTGGTCAGGAATTACTGTAAAAGCATCCTGCATGCTATCAAGTATTTTGTGCTCTTTAAAATAAGTATGAATTGCGTTACAATGGTCTTTTAAACCAACACCTTCATATGCTTCGGGGTGAGCTTTAACGAGTTCGGGGAATACTTCACATAAAGGCGCATTTGTGTCATACACCTCTTTAAATTTAAACAATTCAGCCAACAATGTACCTTGTTTGCCCCTTGTTGTACCCAAAGAATTCAGCAACAGGAAGGAATAATAATCGGTTTTCTCACACACAATCCCCTTGTCTATCAAATAGTTAGTTACAATATTTGCAGGAATACCCTCTTTAGCCATGATACCATCGTTATCAATTCCGGGAGTAGTAAATGTCAATTTAATTGGATCGAGCATTGCATAATCATCCTCCATATCGTCAAAACCATGCCATGGGTTATCTTTCGACATCACCCATACATTCTGGTTAGCTGCAAGAAGCTCATCATCAACATCTTCAAATCGCATCTTTTTACCTTCAATCATTACATCTTCGGGTTGCCACATTCCAAAAAACCAATCATTTGCATCTTTTTCTTTAAGTTCATCCTGTATAAGGATCATCTTCTTTCTTAACTGGATAGCTTCGATAATAATGTCATTAAGCATAATATCACCATTATCCTGCATCATTTTAGTCGCTACATCGAGTGAAGCTATCATACTATACTGTGGTGATGTAGAGCCATGCATCATATAAGATTCATTAAACTCATCCGGAACAATCTTCACAGTGCCTCCATTTTTAATATGCAACATTGATGATTGTGAGAATGCTGTGAGCAGTTTATGTGTTGAGTGTGAACAAAATATAGGTGGATGATTATCCTTAAGATCATCATCAGTCATTCCAAAATGATTTTTATAAATATGGTGAAAACGAGCATATGCATACCATGCTTCATCAAAATGCAGGTTTTCCACACTACGTTCAAGTTCCTTTTTAATATTTATAACATTATAACAAACTCCATCGTATGTTGAATTTGTTAGTGTAGACATTTTAGGTGTATTTCCCTTTAATTTTTCGGGAATTAATTTGCTAGCCTTAACTTTTGCTTTTATGGTTTCGGGTGAAAATTCCGACAATCTAACAGGACCTATTATTCCTCTTTTGTTTCTTCTGGGAATCATATAAATGGGGAAAGCATCAGTAATAACCATCGAGTAATTCAATGATTTATGACAATTTCTATCCACAAATGCAATATCATCTCTTAATACCTGACTACGCCAGATCACTTGATTTACATTTGACGTACCGTTAAGAATATAGTAGGTATAATCGGCACCAAATGCACGGGCTGAATTCTTTTCAGCATCACCAACAACTCCTTCATGATCGAGTAACGATCCTAATTCGGGGACCGATATCGATAAGTCGGAGCGCATTGTATTTTCACCAAAAAATTTATGAAGTCCAACTCCTGCAGGGCTTCTCAAAAAGCCTTCGCCACCCATATGTCCGGGTGTATGCCAGGCATATTTATATTCTTCAGAATATTTTACAAGCATTTTGAAAAATGCAGGATATATTGTTTCTAAATATTTAAGCAAATGCATTTCAATTCGTCCGGCCAGAAACTCTACTGTATCGGCAACTTTCCATAAATAACCATCAATTTTTTTCAAAACATCAACTGGAATGGCTTCTGTTTCAAGCCTATCGGTTAACAATAGTATTGGAATAGTTTTATTTCTATTTCGTATTACATCAATTAATTCTGATGGATTCATATACTCTTCAGTATTTTCTTCCGGAAGATCCCAGTCAATAACAACTGCTCCAAGGTCAGCTCTCGACATAAATAATTCTTGGGCATCTTCGTATGTAAATGATGGTATTACACTACACATCTGAATATCCTCAAGTTCAGCAACTAATTCATTTAGGCGGAAACCCTCATCGGTAAGATCGTGAAACTGTCCGGACACAACCAGTATAGGCCATTCGTGTTTACTAGATTTCATATTTTATTTTTTTTGATTAATATTTAGTATTTTATTGTTCGATTGTATTACGATAATATATTCTATTAAACCTTTTTCTTCGAAAATTTTAGTGCAAAAACTGCCATAATAATTATTACAAGAGCAATTACCAGCCACAATTCATACAAAGTTGCTGACACAAATGCTGAAATAATAAAAATTGAAGATAGAGCTACAATTACCTTAGTTGAAATTTTACCATTTCCGGTTTCAATCTCTTTTTTAAGCAAGGCAATACCCGACCAAAAATATGGAAACAATAATAATAAGACCGAAAGTGTAACCGTAATGTTAAAGGCAGCAGCTACATCACTTCCCATAAGCATTAATATCACTTCAAGGCCCGTCATTATTAAACCATTAATTATCAAGCCTTTGCTGTTAATACCAAATTTATTAGTATATGAATATGCCTTTGGCAAAAATCCGTTGTCGGCACTTGTTTTAGCAGCACTGGCAGATGAAAGATTCCACACAAGGAAGCTGGCAAGACATGCAATTGCCATAAGTAAAGAAACTGCTTCCCCTGCATATTTCGAATGGAATATATGCTCAATGGAAAGAGCAAAAGAGGCTGGTGCTTTTTGTAGTTCTTCAGCTTTAAACATTCCTTCAAGAACAGTTGTTGAAGCTATATAAATAACAGCAACTATTAAAAACCCAACAATAGTTGCAATAGGAACTATTTTTTTAGGATTTTCAATTAGTGCATTGTTTGTTGCAACACTTTCAACTCCCACATATGAAAATATTAGTACAGCAAAACCAGCCATAATGGCCATGCCTTCTGGGTTACCACTTACATTCCAGTTAGACTGAAAAACAGCTATATCAAAATCAAACCAACCGGCAGTTGCAGTTGTGATTACTGAAATTAGCAAAAGAGTAACGGTTATTGACACTACTTTTGTAATGATACCTACTCCTCGTAACGACATAAAAATAAATACCCAAATTAGTATTATTACTGTTAATCCTAGAAAGAATGAATTCTCTAAGCCAGGAATAAACATTTCCAAATAACCCAAACCGGCAATAAGTATTGAAATATTTGATATCAAGTTTCCATAAACATAAAATAAACCGCTTTTAGCACCCAAAATAGGATTCACATATGTGGCAAGAGCTGTTGGGCTTGGATCATCAAACATAGATCCCGCTCTAACATAAACCAGTGTGAGAAATAATGCCCCTATAGTTACTAAAATAAACGAAATAAGCGTAATCGACCCGGTTTGAGCCAATTGTTGTGGGAGGGCAATAACACCACTACCTGCAAGACTTGAAACAATCAAAAAAATTGCCCCAATTAATCCTAATTTTTTTACTTTTCCCATAATAAGTTCTCCTAAACTTCTTTAAAATGTTACAATAAATCCAGATAACCTTTCAAAAGTATCATTTTTTTAATAGTAAAATATAATTAGTAAATAAATATTAATTTAACTTGAAAAATTCATCACGCAAAGACGCGAAGACGCAAAGTGTTGAATATGAATAATTCTATGAATGAGTTAGTTTGGACATATAAAAACTGAGTTTTTTAAGAACAAGTTTTTAATTTACTTATTCTTTGCGACTTAGCGCCTTTGCGAGAGGTTTTATGAATAATGCCGGTTAAAAAAATAAATAATTAAAAAAGTTATCTTTGAGAATTTGTTATTGTTTATTAATAGAAGTCCATAAAAGTCAAACTAAATACAATAAAAATGAAAAAGTACTTTATTACATTGATTTTCTTGACAAGTTTTTTTTACCTTATTGCCCAAGACGATAACCATAGTGATAAAAAACTCTCATTCAAACTTAGCGGCTTTGTAAACTTAAATACTATTTTTGATTTTAATGGTTTAGATAATTACGATGACTTTACTACATCTGAAATACCAATTAACCCAACACCATATGAAAACACTTTTAGGTTTCATATGACTGCCAGACAATCAAGGTTAAGCTTCAATATTGATTATGAAACACCATGGGGTGACCTAAAAGGATTTGTTTCAGGCGATTTCTACTCTGACAATACTGGTATTACTTCATTTTACCACTTACGTGAAGCTTACTTAGAAATGGGACATCTGCTATTAGGACAAACAAATACTACTTTTGGCAATCCGGATGTTGTGCCACTAACCGTTGATTTTGAAGGACCTAATAGTTCAACAACTTTACGAAACCCAATGATTAGATATTCCAACGATATTGGTAAAAACTGGAGCTATATTCTGGCAATAGAGATGCGAGGGCCTGATACAAGACCTTTTACAAATGATATTAAATCATTTTTAGCAATACCCACATTGGTTGGAAATATAAATAAAAAGGGTGACTGGGGCGTAGTAACACTTAGCGGAATGTTTGATATTACACGATATTTTAATGCCGATAGTGTTGAGAATAAAGATTTTGGATATGGAGGTGCCTTTTCTGCAATTATTAATACATGGAAAAATGACCATTTTAACCTTTTCTTAATTGGGGGCAAAGGAGTTTCAAACTTTATTGATGATCTATCTGGAGGTGGCTACAATGGTGTGCCTGACTTTAGCACCAATAAATTAGTAATGCTGAATAGCATTGGTGGTTTCATATCCTATACACATTTCTGGAATGATAAGTTTAGCTCAAATTTTATTTTTAGTTACATTGAACTTGAAAAAACACCATTGCTTTCAGCAGATGATTTTAGGTATAGTTACTACGCACTGGCAAACTTATTTTATTCACCTTTTAAACGACTAAATTTTGGAGTTGAATATAATTACGGAAAGCTTTACATACAAGATAATCAAAATGGTGATGCTAACCGTTTACAATTTCTAGCTCAATTCACTTTCTAACCTGATTAATTCATGTGTTTAGTTTGATGTAAATGAGAGGCGACTGAACCTGACGATATAGTAATCTATTTCAAAGGTTTAGCAACGAAGCAGATGCATTGAAATAAACACACTTTAGTGTAAAATGACAAAAAAAACCATTTTTAATCTCTTCATCATCAATTATCTAGCATAGTGATAATAATAATACTATTGTCATTTTTCATGAATTATTCTGGCTAATTACTGTCTAAATAATCTACTTGTATCCCTGCTCTTTCAAGTAGTTCAAGCCCGTCTGTAATACGATACTTACGCGAATAAACAACACGCTTAATCCCAGCTTGAATTATCAGTTTAGCGCATTCAATACAAGGAGAGTCAGTTACATAAAGTGTTGCTCCTTCGCTGCTATTATTCGATTTTGCCACTTTTGTGATAGCATTAGCCTCTGCATGAAGCACATAAGCTTTAGTTTCATTATTTTCATCCTCACAAATATTCTCAAAACCAGAAGGTGTGCCATTGTAACCGTCGGAAATTATCATTCTGTCTTTCACAATTAAAGCCCCAACTTTTCTACGTTTACAATATGAATTTTCAGCCCATATCTGAGCCATTTTAATATAACTGTTATCAAATTTTTTATCCTTCATTTAGCAAAAATAATATTTTACTCAAGCTCAAACCCAAATGTTCTACCCTTTTTAATTGCAGGCACACCATCTTTCATCCAAACAGGTTCCTGAGCATCTTTTAAATAGAAGTCGAAAAACTGCTGCATTCTAATTGTAAGGTCTTTTGAATCAGCCCGGCGTTTTAAATTGTGTGGAGCCCCATTATAAACAAGCATCCAAACAGGTTTGTCTAAACGGCGCAAAGCACTAAAAAGTTCAATACCCTGATACCATGGTACAGCACCATCCTTATCGTTATGCATTATTAATAATGGCGTTTCAACTCTGTCAGCAGAAAACAATGGTGAGTTAAGCATATATAGCGGTAACTTATCCCAGAGGTTACCCCCTATACGGCTTTGAGTTTGCTCATACTGAAAAGCCCTGCTCATACCACTCCCCCATCTTATTCCTCCATATGCACTTGTCATATTGCTTACAGGCGCTCCTGCCATTGCGGCTCTATACATATTTGTTTGAGTTACAAGATATGCAACCTGATATCCACCCCAACTTTGTCCTTGAATACCAAGTCTGCCACGATCAATATATTTATATTTTTCACACATTGTTTGAGTACCGCTAACTATGCAATTAAAAGCACTCGGACCAGGATAACCATCTGTGTATATAATATCTGGAATAAATATTATGTAATCATTACTTACGTAGTAGCTGAAGTTTATTACCGATCTTATTGGTTTAGGTGTATAATATCTGTGTAACTGGTCGCTGTATCTTTCATAAAAATAAACCAGCATTGGATATTTTTTGTCAGGATTAAGATCTTCAGGTATGTAAAGCAAGCCCTGTAAGCTATCGCCATTAAATGTAACCCAATCCACAAGCTCCACTTCTCCCCACTTATAACTATTTTGTTGTGGGTTAGCTTTGGTCAAACGCATTACATCTTGAAAGTCTGTGTTACTCAAATACAAATCTGGAAATGTTTGAAACGACTGCTTTGTCCAGATTAGTTTTTCCGTTTCTTTTGCTTTTGAAGGCCTTCCAAACTTGTAGCTTTCGATTATTAATTCTTGAAGATCAGTTTTGCCTATGTTTAATGAATAGTATCCTTCATCTTTATTTTCTTTATTAAATGATCTAAGCATTAAAACTTCTGGCAAATACTGCAACTCTTTATCAAGTTTAACATAGCGAAATTCAACCATATTCTTTCTGCCTTCACCCAAAGTAAGATTAACAGATTCATTATTTCCATTCACATCAATAAGCCATAGGTCATAACGGTCATAAATAACCGGAGAACCGTTCTTTGTCCAACCTGCAAATCCATATGGATGAGCTTCATTTGGAACATCATTTAACTCATAATAAAAATTGACACTCATATTATTTGTCAAACTAACTGAACTTCCCGTTTTTATGTTGTATGAATTCCATGAGCTGTCAGCAATATTGTACCAAGCAATAATATCTTGATCTGGTGATAAATGTACGCTTGATGCTACTTTTTTAAGAGCTAATTGTTTATCTCCGGTTTCTCTATTTACCAAATAAACATCCTGATAACGACTAGCTTCCCATGAAGTCATTCGCTGGTACGGCTTTTGGTCGAATCCCAAACTAAATACACCTTTAGCCTTTGGATTAATTCTTACAGATTTAATTTCTTTATCGGCTAACTGAACTACAACATCCTTTTTAGGAAAATAAACAGCAATGTAGCTTCTCTTCTTTTCCTTATCCAGTTGCTTTAGTTGCTGAGGCTGAAGCTGGAGATCTTTCCAATTCCAAATATCTACACTTACTTTTTCATCTTCGGTAAGTGTATCTTTTTGTGCAGCTTCAGGCTTTGGTGCTGTTCCAAAATAAAGTTCTGAGCCAGATTTATTAAAATAGATATTTCCGTTTTTACTAACAGACCAACCCGTTGTTAAATTAGAAAAATCTTCCCCTGAAATCAGGGTTAATTTATTTTTTGAAAGCTTTGAATAATATAAGTCAAATGCCTTTTCTTTAATAGTATCAGTTGAATACGTAAATACAAACTGCTTTCCCTGCTCATCAACTGATATATTTTCAGAAAAACCTGGTTTATTAAAAACAGAAGTGAATTTCTTTTTATTAGTATTAAAATATGCAACTTGTACAGAATCAATACTATCACCTGCAATGCTCACAAACGCACATAGCTCACCATTTTTTGAGAGCGCATACTTGGTTACATTGCCAAATGAAACAGAGTCTCCGGTAATTGGGTTCATTATTACCAACAGGTCGCCTTTTTTTTTCTTTTTACCTTTTGCCTTTTTCTTCTTAACCTTCGTTGTATCTGATTGAAGTGTATCTTTTTTACTTTCCGGTTTTTCCATCAAGAAAGCAATCCAATCCGACTTTTCTTTAGGGACTTTGTAGCTCTTCAAACCCACAAATTTCTTGATATGATCAGTATCTGTAACCCATATTCCCAACGAGTCTTTAGGCAGTTTATCCTTTTTAACTTTTTTAAGCTTGGCAGCTCTCACTGTATCAAACTGAGGTTTAATGTTAAATACTAATATATTTGAGTTTGATGACAATATTGCTTTATAGCCACGTTGTATTGAGTCATAACTACCAAGTAGTGTGTTATACAAAAACAATAGGCCATCTCCCTCCTGAGGGTTTATTTCATACGTAATCCAACTGCCATCGTTAGAAATTGCCTGATTTGATATTGACTTCCAATCGTCATAAACTGAATGGTTTAGGGGAGATTTTGGTTGAGCATTAAGGAATAAAAAGCAATTTGAAAACAGAATAATAAATAATAAAACTTTTAACTTCATATTGATAGTTTTAGGAATAGTTTGATTTGGTAAGATGCATTGTTTCTATTTGATTCTAACTCATCACAAAATTAAAAAAATGTTTAATATGACTTTATGATGAATCAAATACAGTATAAAATAGAGCTATTTAGTAATCAAAGGCTATTGATACGATAACTTCGTTAAACTATTCAACACATTACAATCATTTGCAAACGTTTGAGTTGGCCACACCTAAATACTTAATTATCCAAACTTTGGTTACATAAATAAGTTAATATTAATTTAATGTTGTTAGAGGATTAATCACTATAATTGCCTTACTTTTGCAGAATACTTTTAACAAAAAAACTCGACTTTAAGATATTAATATGAGTTATATAGATTTTGACAAAACCCAGCTTATAAACTTAAAATACTCACTACATCGTGAGTTACTTCGGACAAATCGTGCAGGAAGTTATGCAAGCACTACCCTTATAACTACAAATACTCGAAAATATCATGGTTTATTAGTTGTTCCACAACCACAAATTGATGATAACAATCATGTATTATTAAGTGAAATTGATGAAACAATAATTGCTAATAACTTTGAGTTTCATGTAGGCATGCGTATGTATCCCGGTAGCGTTTATGAACCAAAAGGTCATAAATATCTTCGAGAGTTTGTATCGGATCCAAACCCTCGACTTATATTTAGAATGGGAGGAATAGTATTTGTTAAAGAATATATTTTTGCCGCAAATGATGATCGACTATTCATAAAATACTCCTTAGAAAGTGCATCTCAAGAAGTTACATTCAGGCTTAAACCTTTCCTTGCTTTCAGAAGTGTACACAATCTTGGAAAAGCAAATGATTATGTAAACCGTAATTTCAAAGAAGTTAAAAATGGCGCTTGTTGGCAGATGTACGAAGGGTATTCAAAGCTATTTATGCAATTCTCAAAAAAACCTGAATATATTCATTCGCCAGATTGGTATTATGACATTGAATATATTAAAGAGCGTGAAAGAGGATATGACAGTACAGAAGATTTATTCGTTCCCGGATATTTTGACATACAACTTAAAGCAGGTGAGTCGGTTGTTATTTCAACTAGCCTAAAAGAAGAAAACCCTTCATATATAAAACGGCAATGGATATCTGAAATAAAAAAACGAACACCACGTGATAGTTTTGAACATTGTTTACAAAATGCTGCAGAAGAATTTATTATTCACAAGAATAATAAAACTGAAGTTGTGGCAGGCTATCCTTGGTTTGGACGCTGGGGCCGTGATACTTTTATTGCCCTTCCAGGACTTACTCTTACTCGCAACGATGTAAAATCATTTCTTAATGTAACTAACACTATGTTAGGAGAGTTAAAGGATGGACTGTTTCCAAATGTTGGGCACGGTAAAGCTGCAACTTATAACTCTGTTGATACATCGTTATGGTTCTTCTGGGCTCTGCAGCAATTGCATAATCATAAAAATAACCGCATAGATATATGGAAAGAGTACGGTACAAAAATGAAAAGTATTCTTAGCAACTTTAAAAAAGGGACACAATGTAATATTAGCATGCACAACAATGGGCTTATATGGGCCGGAGAAGAAGGTAAAGCACTTACATGGATGGATGCTGTAGTTGATAGCAATCCAGTTACTCCACGAATAGGTTATGCTGTTGAAATAAATGCGTTGTGGTATAATGCAATTAACTTCTGCTTAGAGCTTGCTGAAAATGCTAAAGATACTACATTCGTAAAAAGCTGGAAAAAATGGCCTGAAATAATCAAAAATTCATTTAACAATATTTTTTGGGATAAAAACAAAGGATATTTGGCCGATTATGTAAATGGAGAATATAAAGATTGGTCGGTTAGACCAAACATGATATTTGCCGTTTCTTTTATTTATAGTCCATTAAATAAGGAGCAATCATTCAGCATACTTAATGTTGTAAGAAAAGAATTATTAACAAAAAGAGGTCTCCGCACTCTTTCTCCAAAAAACCTGAATTACAAAGGTAATTATATTGGTAATCAAGAAGATCGTGACAGGGCTTACCATCAAGGAACTGTATGGCCTTGGCTTTTGGGAGCCTATACTGAAGCATATTTAAAGATAATGGGCAGCTCAGGAGTTGAAGTTGCAGAAGACATTTACAATTCTTTTGAAGAAGTAATAAATGATAGGGGAATTGGAACCATTTCGGAAATTTATGATGGTGACCCACCACATATTGCACGTGGTGCAATATCACAAGCATGGAGTGTTGCTGAATTGTTAAGAATTAAATCGATGATTGATAATGCTGAAATTAACTAATAATATGAAAATATTAATGTTTGGGTGGGAATTTCCACCACATATTACAGGAGGGTTGGGAACGGCATGTTTCGGTCTTACTAAAGGATTGGCCAAACAAGATGTTGACGTTATTTTTGTGGTACCCAAGGCTTATGGCGACGAAAGTGAAGAAGCTGTGAGACTTGTTAATGCAAGTGATGTACCGTTTGATTTCAAGGATGAAAACTACAATGAATATTGGGAAAGAATAAAATATTTTGAAATAGGCTCAAACATTGTACCATACGTTGGCCCTGATGAGTTTTCGCGCATGGTTGAAAAACAAGAAAAGACAGGGAAAGAATACACAAGTAATGTTTTCAAACGTGATTATAAATTTACGGGTAAATATGGTACAAATCTTATGGAGGAGATATCTCGCTATGCATTAGTAGCTTCAGCATTATCTCTTAAAGAAGATTTTGACATTATTCATGCTCACGACTGGCTTACATATCCTGCCGGAGTTGCAGCAAAAGAATCATCGGGCAAGCCACTTGTAGTTCATATGCATGCGACTGAATTTGACCGTACCGGTGAAAATGTAAATACAATCGTATATGATATTGAAAAGGAAGGCATGGAAAAAGCCGACCGTGTAATTACCGTTAGCAACCTTACACGCCAAACTGTTATTGAAAAATATGGTATCGATCCTGCAAAAGTAATAACTGTTCATAATGCTGTTGACCCAAGTATGTTTTCTGAAATTGCGCATGTTAAAAAGCACTTGAATGAGAAGATAGTTACTTTCCTTGGAAGGATAACATTTCAAAAAGGTCCGGAGTATTTTATTGAGGCAGCACACAAAATATTACAAAAAGATCAAAATGTGAGGTTTGTAATGGCGGGCTCGGGTGATATGCTTAATAAAATGATTGAGCGTGTTGCAGAGCTCCGTATTGCTGATAAGTTTCACTTTACAGGTTTTTTAAAGGGAGGAGAAATTGACAGAATGTTTGCTCTCAGCGATGTGTTCGTAATGCCATCTGTTTCAGAGCCATTCGGAATTGTACCACTGGAAGCCATGCGATCAAATGTTCCGGTGGTTATATCGAAACAATCAGGAGTTGCTGAGATACTGAAGCACGCTCTAAAGGTAGACTTTTGGGATGTTGATGCAATGGCTGACTCAATATATGGTTTGTGCCATTATGAAGCAATTTCGGAGACATTTAAAAAATATGGCAAAATTGAAGTTGAAAATTTAAAATGGGAAGATGCATCACTAAAGATTAAAGATGTATATGAACCATTAATGTGTAAATGAATGAATATTTAATGAATTCGTACTAAATTTAATGAATCTTTAATCCTTAAATTTGATATCTAACGAATAACAATTAACAAATAACGATTAACGAATAACAACATAATATGAAATCAATTTGTTTTTATTTCCAGGTACATCAACCATATAGGTTAAGAACCTATCGCTTTTTTGAAATTGGTGACAAACACAATTATCTTGATGATTATACTAATCAAATGATAATGAATCGGGTTGTCGAGAAAAGTTACCTCCCAATGAATCAAATATTACTTGATTTAATAGCTAAATATGGTTCAGATTTCAAAGTAAGTTTTTCCATTTCCGGAACTGCTATGGATCAATTTGAAGCATTCCATCCTGATGTTATCGAGAGCTTTAAAAAGCTTGCCGACACCGGTAATGTTGAGTTTTTATCTGAAACATATGCCCACTCACTGGCAGCACTAAAAAGCAAAGATGAATTTTCTCGACAAGTGCATATGCATTCTGATAAAACTGAACGCCTATTTGGTCAAAAACCAGTTACTTTCAGAAATACTGAGTTAATATATTCTGATGAAATTGGCAACATGGTTGCTGATATGGGTTATGACTTAATGCTCACAGAAGGAGCAAAACACATACTTGGATGGAGAAGTCCAAATTACTTATACAACAGTGCACAAAATCCTAAATTAAAACTCTTGCTTAAAAATTTTAGATTAAGCGATGATATTGCTTTCAGGTTTTCGGAACAAAGTTGGAAGGATTGGCCATTGACAGTTGATAAATTTACAGATTGGCTAAATTCCATAAATAATGAAGAAGAAGTAATTAACCTATTTATGGATTATGAAACTTTTGGTGAACACCAATGGGCCGAAACAGGCATTTTTGATTTTATGAAAGAACTACCGGGGCAGGTTCTTTCAAAAACAGAATTTACCTTTTCAACCCCTAAAGAATTAGGTGCAAAACTGAAACCAGTTGGACCAATACATGTGCCAACTCCTATTTCTTGGGCTGACGAAGAACGAGATCTTACTGCCTGGCTTGGTAATAGCCTTCAGGATGAAGCCTTTGATAAACTATATAACCTTGAAGAAAAGGTGAAAAATTGTGATAATTCGCAGATCCAAAATGACTGGTTATATCTACAAACCTCCGATCATTTTTATTACATGTGTACAAAATGGTTTTCCGATGGTGATGTGCATAGCTATTTTAACCCATACGGTACTCCTTACGATGCATTTATAAACTATATGAATGTATTATCTGATTTTATTATTCGAGTTGAAGAGTGCAATAAGTCAACGTTTTCAAAAACTGATCTTACAGATTTAAAAAAGGCTGTTTCAAATATTGCTGATAAAGTTGAAAATGTTGCCAGAAAAACAGCTAAAACTACATCTACAAAAGCAAAGAGCACTTTCGCAAAAGGAAAAAAAATTAAGTTTGACGATATAAAAAATATGTCTGATTCAACGGTTAAAAAACTATTGAAAGAAATTAAAATTGAAGAGCTTACCGTTGCCTTAAAAGATGCTGAAAAGGAATTGGTAGATAAAGTAATTCCAAATCTTAGCAAACGCGCTAGAAAAAAGTATGATGAGATTGAAAAAGACCTTAAAAAGGTGAAGAAATCTGATATCAAGAAATTCAAAAAGGATATAGAAGACAGAATCAAGAATTTGTGGGGATAGTTTATATGAATGAATGAGTGAATGAATGAATGAATGAATGAATGAGTGAATGAGTAAATATATTAATGGTTTGCGGATTAGCAATTAACTATTCACTAATAAATCATTATTGCTCTTTCAGGATTAAATGTAATAAAAGCATTTGCCAGAAAGTTCCATATTGTTACCAATACTATTGCAAATACTTTGGCAAGATAAAAATTAACCTTAAACTTACTAACTAGTATCCAAAGCAGTAAAGTATTTAATCCTAGCCCAATAAGTGATATTAGGAAAAACTCTGTAAATTCAACCATCACTTCAGGATTATTACTTTTGAAAGTCCAAACCCGATTTAAAAAATAATTGGATGTTGCTGCCATTATAAATCCGATTGCATTGGCAACATATTTGGGAATATTTAGCTTTTCTTTAGTAAGGTATGTAATACCAAAGTCAACAAACAAGCCAGAAAACCCAACAAGACTAAACTTTATAAACTTAAAAAAATACGCCTGGTTTATAATATTCATTACTCTAATTAATATACTGTTTAGTTGCACTAAATTTAAAATTGGTGCAAATATACATATCCTACAGGAGATAGTTATACCTTAAATGAGATAAGAGATTGTTTTAAGAATACTCTTCAAAAATCAAGTAAACATCTAACTAACTTTTCATACTTTTGGCAAAAGGTTTGTAAATGGCAATAGGAATTAGAGAAAGAAAGATTATTAACGCATCCTGGATTGCTATTATAGCTAATGCGTTACTTTCTGTACTAAAGATAGTTGTTGGCATAATTGCCGGCAGCTTTGCTGTTATTGCAGATGGGATAGACTCTGCCAGTGATGTACTTACCTCGCTAATTACTCTTTTTACTGCTCATATAATAAGCCGACCTCCAGATATAAAATATGCGTATGGATACAACAAGGCTGATACTGTAGCTACAAAATTATTAGCATTTATTATATTTTTTGCTGGTGCACAATTAGCAATCTCTACCTCACATAAACTAATCAACCCAATAGAAACCGGAATTCCTGATAATATTGCAATTTATGTAATTCTAATATCAATTATTGGAAAATATGCGCTTGCATTCTATTTAAAAAAAACCGGTAAATCTATTGATAGCCCTATGCTTATTGCCAACGCTCGTAATATGCAAAATGATGTAATAATTTCATTATCAGTATTAACAGGGCTGATATTCACTTTTATTTTAAAGTTGCCGATTATTGATTTAATTACAGCATTCATGGTGAGTATATACATCATGTTTATAGCATTTAAAATTTTTATGCAAAGCAATAGAGACTTAATGGATGGTGTTGACGATCCTCATATTTATCAAAAAATTATTAATGCCGCAAAAAGTGTAAAAGGTGTTTCACATCCTCATAGAATAAGAGTTAGAAAAATGGCTCACCAATATTTAGTAGCACTCGATATTGAAATTGACGGTAGTAAAAGTTTACTTGAAGCTCATAAAATATCAAGTTTTGTGGAAGCAGAAATAAAAAAAACAATTCCAAATATATATGATATAATTATTCATCCTGAGCCAATTGGGAATATTGAACCTGACGAGGCTTATGGAGTAAGTGAGGATAAATTACTGTGATTTATATTAGCCTGATTGACTTAAAAGGCTAGAATTTTAGCCCAATAAATAGTTTAAAATCAACGATTGCACCTGGTCCAAAAGTTTCCCAAAATGGAGGTCCTGAATACATAATATCATTCGAAATTCTCGAATATTCCTGATTATCAACAACAACCGTAGGTGGCGCACCACTGCGGAAATATTGTATACCCAAAGAAAATCCAATAATTCCTGAGTTTTCTATATAGAACAAAAATCCAATTGATGCTCCCGCACCAGCAGCCATATAATTGTAAGGATAGTGTATAGTTTCATCTTCACCTCCATGATAGGTGATATTATTCGCATCAAAATATCCAATACTTAACTTTGGCTCCAAATAAATTCCTCCTTTCAGGTTGTTTATAAGATAGTATTGATAGTATGCACTAAGTTTGAAACCATTATAATTTTCTTTAGAAATAGCCCCCTGCATAATCGAGCTTGTATAAATGGAGAGATGTACTCCGATAGCTGCTTTTCTATTTAACAGATGTGTATATCTGGTAGCAAGGGCAAAATTCATAATTTCATTAACTGCAATTAATACAGAATTTTTTTTCTCTTTCCAAAAATTGCCATATAACAGTGTGTCAACCGGAGTCATTACAGCTGAACCAATTTTTCTATTACCAAAAGGATCTATCTTTGGTCTGATTGTTAGATCTTTGTGCCCTGTATGTATGACAGAAAAAATACTTTGTCTTTTTAAGAACCATACCAACTGCCTCACCCTTCTTGTCAGATAAAACAACAGTATCACCAACTGAATTAAGTATTGCAACATTATTAAGTGGATGCCTGGAAACTTTTTCTATCGCTATAACATATAGTTTTATACTATCATTCCCACCATATCCTTTTTCCTGAGAAAATCCATATTGGGATAATATCAATAACATAATAAGTGACAATGAGAAATGAAGTTTCATTATATGATTTTTTGTAAAATTATTAAAACTAAAACGTAATGTCAAATAATTACCTTAATTACAAAATGACTATAAATTATTTTCAAGATCTAAAAGCAAAATAAAATACTATTTTTGTTACATATTGCCATTCCAACAAAGATGAGTAGAAAAACATTGGCTCAATTATGATAAGCGATCTGATATTAAGTATAATCGCTTTTTACCTGTATAATCAGCACAAGGAACAAAGCAAACTGTGAAGTAAATTTTTCCTTTTCATGGGATTATCAGCTTTTATTGGCGGTTTATACCATGGCATTCCATACATTGGTGAACAATTTCGGTTTCTCTCGTGGACACTATTTTCCACCTCTTTGATTTATGCCCAACTTGCAACATATCAAGGCGTAAGAAACAATTTTATCAAAATACTATTTATTTTTAAATCTATAGTATTACTTTCACTATCAATAATATATGTAAATTTTGAATTTATGATAGTTGATACTGCCCTAAGTATGCTTGGATTTATTGTAATTGGGAATCTACTTTTTATAATTCCACTTTCAAACTACATAATTTATGGAGTGCTAATTTCTTTAATCTCAGTCTTTTTTATAATCTATAAGATCAATTTTTATGAGCAATACTTAACTTATATTGATATCGGACATTATATATCAATAATTTCACTAATCGTAATTTCCATAGGTACTCGGGAAGATTATACTAAACATATAGAAAAAGTCAGGAAATCTATCCAAACTTGAAAGCTTTAAATTTTTCACTTTTTTCCTTCTCTGAACCATACTTCTCTAAACTGCTTTCCTATATTTGCAGATATTTTTTTACTGTTTAAAAAACGATGCTATGGTTTATTTTTTTCAGTTTAATACCAACCAATATTTTCTTGTAGAAACAGATTCAGATCTCCAGACTAGGGATCTTGACAAGTTAGGCTGGCTTTTTGGAGGCGCTGAAATAATTAACAGCAAAAAAATTGATGGAACTTTTATTGGTCCCCGAAAAGAGATGATTACACCTTGGAGTACTAATGCTGTAGAAATTACTCAGAATATGGGTATCGATGGCATACTCAGAATCGAACAGATGCTCATCACAAAAAATAAGCAAACTGATTTCGACCCAATGCTTCAACAAAAATACAATGGTATAGATCAAGATATTTTTTCAATTCCAGATTTACCAAAACCAATTGAATATATTGAAAACATTTCTCTTTATAATGAATCTGAAGGTCTTGCATTAAGTAAAGATGAAGTTATTTACCTTGAAGAAATAAGCAACACCATTGGCCGTAAATTAACTGATTCTGAGATATATGGGTTTGCACAAATTAACTCTGAACACTGCAGACATAAAATATTTAACGGTACTTTTATTATTGATGGAAAGGAGATGAAAGATAGCTTGTTTGCATTAATAAAAAGAACCTCTTCAGAAAATCCAAATAATCTTATTTCTGCGTACAAAGATAATGTAGCATTTGTTGTAGGCCCGAAAGTTGAGCAATTTGCACCCGAAACTCAGGACAAAGCTGATTTTTTCAGATTAACTGATATCGACACAGTAATTTCGTTAAAAGCAGAAACACATAATTTTCCAACTACCGTTGAACCATTTAATGGTGCAGCAACCGGAACAGGCGGGGAAATTCGCGACAGGCTTGCCGGAGGAAAAGGTAGCTTGCCACTTGCAGGAACTGCAGTTTACATGACATCGTACCCAAGAAACAGTGAAGGTCATAATTGGGAGAAAAATATTGAAGCCAGAAAATGGCTTTATCAAACACCCGAAGAAATTCTAATTAAAGCATCGAATGGTGCCTCTGATTTTGGCAACAAATATGGTCAACCGCTTATTAACGGCAGCTTACTAACATTCGAACATGAAGAGAACAACAAAAAATATGGTTACGACAAAGTTATAATGCTTGCCGGTGGCGTTGGTTTTGCAAAAGCGTCAGATGCACAAAAAGATATTCCTGAGGCCGATGATATAATTGTTGTGCTTGGTGGAGACAATTACCGTATTGGTATGGGTGGTGGGGCCGTTTCATCAGTAGCAACAGGTGAATTTGGCAATGAGATTGAACTTAATGCTGTTCAGCGTGCTAACCCCGAAATGCAAAAAAGAGTAGCTAATGCAATTCGTTCGATGTGTGAAACAAAAAACAATCCTATTGTTTCAATACACGACCATGGTGCCGGTGGACATTTTAACAGCCTGTCAGAACTTGTTGAAGACACAGGGGCAAGAATTAATATTAACAACCTTCCTGTTGGTGATCCCACACTCTCTTTTAAGGAGATACTGGGAAACGAATCGCAAGAAAGAATGGGACTTGTCATTAAAGCCAAGGACTACCCTACTCTTGAGAATGTATCACATCGTGAACGTGCACCAATCTATAAAGTTGGGAAAGTAAGTAATAACCAGGAATTTATAATAGAGTCTAACAACGAAAATTGCCCGGTTGATCTGAAACTGGAGTATTTATTTGGGAAACCTCCAAAAACTGTTTTGAAAGACACTATACAAAAAGCTGTATTCAAAAAGGTTGAATATACTCAATCTGATCTTGACATATATTTAGTTAATGTTCTCAAACTAGAAGCAGTAGCATGTAAAGACTGGCTCACAAACAAAGTTGACAGATCTGTAACAGGTAAAGTAGCAATGCAGCAATGTTCAGGCCCTTTACAATTACCTTTGAACAACCTGGGTATAGTTGCTCTTGATTATCAGGGAAAAAGTGGAGTTGCAACTGCTTTAGGACATGCATCTGTAAGTGGATTAATTAATCCAGAAGCAGGTTCAAGGCTCGCCATAGCAGAATCGCTCACAAACCTTATTTGGGCACCTATAACCAAACAGTTAGCAGGTGTTAGCCTTAGCGCAAACTGGATGTGGCCTGCTAAAAATGAAGGTGAGAATGGTCGCTTGTATAATGCCGTTAAAGCAGTAAGTGAATTCGCAATTGAGCTTGGTATAAATATCCCGACCGGTAAAGATTCTCTATCAATGACTCAGAAATATCCTAATGGCGACGTAGTATATGCCCCGGGAACAGTTATTATTTCTGCTGTTGGTGAAGTTTCAGACGTTAAAAAAGCCATAACTCCGGTAGTTGTTACCAAGACTGGCACAATACTAATTTACATCGATTTTTCAGGTTCACCATATGAATTAGGCGGAAGTAGTTTTGCGCAATCGTTAAATAAGTTAGGCTCATCCTCTCCCGATGTTGCTAATGCTGGTTATTTTGCTAAAGCATTTAATGCTGTTCAACAATTAATTACTGATAATAATATACTAGCTGGTCATGATATTTCAGCAGGGGGTATGATCACCACTCTGCTTGAGATGAACTTTTCAAATTGTGACCATGGAATGAGAATCAATTTATCAGAAATTGGAGAAAATGATATCGTCAAACTATTATTTAGCGAAAATCCTGGTATTATTATTCAAATTGAAAATGAAGAAAATACTATGTCATTTCTGGAAAAACAGAATATCAAATATCATTTAATTGGAGAAATAATATCCGACAGAAAACTTCTTCTTATTCATAATTCCAATGAATATGTTTTTGATATTGACAAGTTGCGTAAGAACTGGTACGAGACTTCCTATAATATGGATAAAAGACAAAGTGGTGAAGGACCAGCACACTGTAGGTTCAACAATTTTAGCAAACAAGATCTTCATTTTCATTTCAATAATAGTTTTACTGGAAAAGCTGATGATTTTAGAATTAATATGAGTCGTCGAACTCCCTCAGGAATTAAAGCAGCCATTATTAGGGAAAAGGGTGTAAATGGAGATCGTGAAATGGCATATGCCATGCATCTTGCAGGTTTTGATGTGAAAGATATTCATATGACAGACCTTATATCAGGGAGAGAAGATTTATCAGATGTGAATCTTATAGTTTTTGTGGGCGGTTTTTCTAACTCAGACGTACTTGGTTCTGCAAAAGGCTGGGCTGGAGCATTTTTATACAATAAAAAAGCAAAAGAGTCTTTAGACAACTATTATGCACATGAAGACACTCTAAGTCTTGGTGTTTGTAATGGTTGTCAGTTATTAATAGAACTTGGGTTAATTTACCCAGAACATCCTGAAAAGCCAAAGATGCTACATAATTCTTCCGGAAAATTCGAATCCGGATTTATTAACGTAAACGTGAGAGAGAATAACTCAGTAATGCTTAAGACATTATCAGGCAGCAGACTTGGTGCATGGGTTGCTCATGGTGAAGGAAAATTTAGCTTTCCATATTATCACGACAACTACCTTCATACTATGACATATAGTTACGATCAATATCCTGGCAGTCCGAATGGCTCCGATTGGGATACAGCTGCTATTCACTCAAATGATGGTAGACATCTGGCGATGATGCCACATCTGGAAAGGGCTTTTTTACCTTGGCAATGGCCATATTATCCTGAAAACCGTAAGGATGATGAGGTAACACCATGGATAGAAGCATTTGTAAATGCAAGAAAGTGGGTTGAGGATAAGATTGGATAAACTCTCCCAAAAAATTGAATTAGCAATTTAAACTATCTACAACCCATACCTTCATTGCGAGCAAAGCGAAGCAATCTCATGCAAAATAGTAGTTGCTAATAAGATTGCCGCACCATTCCTACGCACAATGCCAACCTTTAAATGGTTTGCTTTAGACAAGTTTTATTAGGAAAATATTAATGGGATAATCAATTATTTACTGACTCTCACTACTTTGGAGCCTTTTTCAACAAATAAATTGCAATAAATGTAAATATTATATTGGGTATCCATGATGCAATGACTGGCGATAAATTTCCAAATGTTGAAAACACAGTTGACACCTGCATAAGTAGAATATAAGAAAAAGTAAGCCCGATGCCAACACCCAGGTGCATCCCTATGCCTCCTCTTACTTTTTTGCTTGATAGCGCAACACCAATTATAGTTAAGATAATTATTGCTACCGGTCCTGATGCTCTTTTGTTTTTTTCAACTTCAAATTTCTTATAAGCTTTAGACCCCTTTCGCTTTTCAGATATTATGTAATTATTAAGCTCATAATAATCCATTTCTTCAAACACTTCTTTTATTTTGTACATATCTTCAGGCTTCAACGAAAAAGTTGTATCCATTTCCATTCCTTTTACAAGAGTCTCGCCCGTAATGCCAAAAGTTCTAATAAAATAGTTTTTAAATTTCCAGCTTCCATTAATTGTATCTAATAAAATACGATCGGCCATCAATTTGTATATTAACTTCTGTCCTTCGAATTTTTCAAGCGAAAACTTATAACCTGTGTTTAACTTACTATTGTACGACTCAACAAAAGCAAATGTATTAGGAGCTATTTGAAGATGAACGTTTCTTGATTTATCACGGACAAGATCCTCCATATATGTATTTTTAAACTCTCTTCGCGTCTCGTTTGTTTTTGGAATTAAAAAATTACCAAGATAAAACGATAGTATTGCCAAAAATAATGCTGATATCATATAAGGATATAGTAATCTCCAAAAACTTACACCACTACTCAATATTGCAATTATTTCTGTATCACTAGCCATCTTTGATGTAAAAAAAATAACTGAAATAAATGTAAATAAATATATAAACAGGTTTATAAAATATGGTATAAAATTCAAGTAATAATCAAAAATTATAGCAGTTAAAGGAGCCTCTTTCTGGATAAAACTATCAAGGTTTTCACTTACATCAAAAACAATTACAATCAATATCAACAAAGATATGGCATAGAAAAATGTCCCAAGAAACTTCTTAATAATATATATGTCAATTATTTTTAACATCCTAATTGGTTATTGTACAAAGAGAATAGTGTACCGAGGATTCCACTCACTATTCACTTTTCACTATTCACTAATTTACAGCCTGTTTGAAACCTTAACAACCATTCTTTCTTTCCATAGAGCAAAATCACCTGCAATAATATGCTTACGGGCTTCACGTACTAACCACAAATAAAAAGCCAGATTATGTTGGCTTGCAATCATCCCTCCCAACATTTCTTTAGCTATAAATAAATGCCTCAAATATGCTTTTGTATATTGCTTATCAACGTATGAATCACCCTCATCATCAATAACAGAAAAATCATTCTTCCATTTTTCATTTCTTATATTAATAATCCCATTTTTAGTAAATAACATGCCGTTTCTTCCATTACGTGTTGGCATCACGCAATCAAACATATCTACACCCAGTGAAATTCCTTCCAAGATATTTGCCGGAGTACCAACTCCCATCAAATAACGTGGTTTATCCTTTGGGAGTATATTGCAAACCAATTCTGTCATCTCATACATCATTTCATGTGGCTCGCCAACTGAAAGCCCTCCAATGGCATTTCCATCCGCTCCACGTGAAGCAATATATTCTGCAGATCGTATTCGTAAATCACGATATGTACTCCCCTGAACAATTGGAAACAAACTTTGCTGGTAGTCATATTTTGCTTGGGTTTCATCAAACCTTGTAATGCACCTGTCTAACCACCTATGGGTTATTTCCATCGAATTTTTTGCATAATCATAATCACATGGATATGGTGTACATTCATCAAACGCCATAATAATATCAGCACCAATTACTCTCTGTGTATCAATAACATTTTCAGGTGTGAAATTATGTCTTGAGCCATCAATATGTGACTGAAAAACAACACCTTCCTCTTTCAACTTCCTTCTATCAGAAAGTGAATAAACCTGATACCCACCACTATCTGTAAGTATTGGTCTGTCCCATCCATTAAACTTATGGAGTCCACCAACTTGTCCTATAACTTCTAGTCCGGGCCGCAAATAAAGATGATACGTATTACCCAAAATTATATCGGCATTAATATCATCTTTTACGTCATTTATATGAATTCCTTTCACCGAACCAATAGTCCCAACAGGCATAAATATTGGAGTTTGAATATTACCATGATCGGTAGTCAATTCTCCAGCTCTGGCTGAACTTTTAGGATCGGTAGATTGTAATTTAAATTGCATTAAATAAAAAATTTCGGCAAAGATACGCCAAATCGCATAAGTTGAATAATTTTGCAGTACTTATGAATTTTTGGACAACAATAATAAGCCTTTCAATATTTGAGCAGATAATTATTTCTCTATTTTTACTGTCCTCATTAGTTCAGCTACTATATTATTTTTTGATATTCTCAAAACTGGCTTTCTACAAGGAAAATAATAAAAAGGAAACTGAATATTTGCCTGTATCAATTATCATTAGCGCTCACAACGAAGATTATAATTTGCAAAAAAATCTTCCTGCAATACTTAATCAAAACTACCCAAATTTTGAAGTAGTTGTTGTGAATCATGCTTCGAACGATAATACATTTGACATACTTAGAGACTTGCAGTTAAAATATAATAACCTTAATGTAGTTACTATCGAGCAGGATTTAAATTTTTTTAAAGGCAAAAAATTCCCATTATCAATTGGAATAAAATCAGCAAAACACGAAATTCTGCTTCTTACAGATGCAGACTGTAAACCAAATTCTGACCACTGGATCAAAACTATGGTTTCTAACTATAACACGGAAACAGAGATTATACTTGGTTACGGACCATACAATAAATCAAAAGGTTTCCTAAACATGCTTATCAGGTATGATACAACTATGATTGCTTTACAATACTTCTCATTTGCACTGATAGGCATGCCTTATATGGGTGTTGGCAGAAACCTAAGCTACCGTAGATCTACATTTTACAAAAATAAAGGCTTTACTTCTCATTATAGCATTTCATCTGGTGATGATGATTTATTTATAAAGCAAGTGGCCAACAATAGAAATACGAAGATTGAATTATCGGAAAATAGTTTCATGTATTCGGAACCAAAACATAAATTTATTGACTGGTTTAGGCAAAAGCAACGACATCTTTCAACAGGCAGATCTTATTCAAATCGTTTTAAACTATTGTTGGGCAGTTTCAGTATTTCTCAAGTATTGTTTTATGTAACATTAATAATTCTCCTCCTATGTAAAACATTGCTTATTGCAACATTATCAGTCATGATAATTACCATTTTATCCCGTATCATAATTCAAAAAAAAGCCGCATCAAGGTTAGGTGAAAATCAAATATTGTTATTTTCGCTGTTTGGCGATATATTTTATGTTATTTTATTGCCTGTAATAACAATTATAAGTTTAATTAGAAAACCAATAAGTTGGAAGTGAATCAAAAGCTAACAGAAAAAGGTCAGCGAGATTTTAAGCTAATCAAGCTTGCGCTTGACAATGGTGACCAACACGCCTATGCTGAGCTAATGAACAATTACCGCGATTCGCTTTATTTCACTATGCTAAAAATGACCGGCGACCCCCATGATGCTGATGACCTTACCATCGAAGCATTTGGCAAAGCATTTAAAAATCTCACACAATATACATCAGAATATGCATTCAGCACCTGGCTTTTCAAGATTGCAACAAACAACTGCATAGACTTTATGCGTAAGAAAAGTAAGGGTAATTTTACTGTCAACACTAGTATTGGAGAAGATGACATGTCCTCGCAAGTAGTGACTTCAACTCCTGACCCTGAGGAACAATTTATTAAAGATCAAAAAATTTACTTGATGCATGAAGTAGTTCAGCGTTTAAAACCTCACTATAAAAAGTTAATTGAGTTAAGGTATTTTAAAGAATACTCTTACGAGGAAATTGTTAAAGAGCTAGATCTACCACTTGGAACAGTTAAGGCTCAGCTTTTTAGGTCACGTGAGTTTCTATTTAACATCCTTAAGCATTCAAAAGAAAAGATTTAGACCTTCCAGAGTGCTCAGCTCATGGAAGAGTGTATGCAACCAATAATATTTAACCGAATACTTTACCATAAATCATGTTTAACACAAAAAGTGTAGTAATTTTGTTATTCAAAATTAATATCCAATACGAATATTTATAACTACTTGATAAACAAACTATATTAGATATAATATTTTTTGTTATCTAATCTTTTTTATATCTTTTTTATTATAATTTTATGGTTTATTTCAAATACTTCTAAAAAAACAATAAATATGAGAGTTGAAATCAGAAAGAATCGTTTAAAAAAAACAGGGATGGACAAATTATATCTATACACCTACAAGGGGTATTCTATAGTTAATGGGAAAACAAAACATGATCAATCACAAAAAACTTTGAACTTAGAGATATATCCTAATCCAAAGGATGAAGAACAGAAAAAACACAATATCGATGTTTTAAAGATTGCCGAAGACCTAAGAGCAGAAACATATCTTAAATTATCTAAACAGATACATAACATTCCAGATCAAAATCTTGCATATGGTGATTTCTTTGCATATGCTAAAAAGAAATTAGAGAACTCAGCATCAAGCAAAAATACTATTACTATTAGTACTTCTGCTGTAAAGCATTTACGCAAATTCACAAAAAAGACCACAACAAAAGATAGGCTTGCTTTCAATTCAATTAATAATCACTTTTTAGAAGGGTTTAAAAAATATTTGCAACATGATGCAAAATCAAAAAAACTTAAGTCGATTAAACTTAATACAGCAAAAATATACTTTGAAAAAATTGGAGCATTATTGAATCAAGCTGTTAAAGATGGAATGATTGAAAAGAATCCTGCAAACGATATAAGAGGAATAAAGGGGGAAGAAGTTAGAAAAGATACGCTAACATTAGATGAGATAACAAAACTCACTAATACATCAATAGATGATGAGGTTCTCAAACAGGCTTTCCTATTTATGTGTTTTACTGGCTTGCGATTTATAGATGTTAAAAACCTTAAATATGGTGATATTAAAAATGGAGATAAATATACTATTTCATTAAAACAAGAAAAAACAGATAAGATAGTTACAATCCCATTGATTCCAAATGCATTAAAAATTACTGGACCTCCTACTGAAGACAACTTATTTGATAATGTCTTTGAAGGATTAGTTTATTCACCAATAAACAATTTAAAACTAGAAAATTGGGTATTGAAAGCAAATATCTTCAATAAGAAGATAACTTGGCACTCAGCAAGACATACTTTTGGACAATTGTTACACGATAGAGGAATAGATATAGCTACAATTGCAGCTCTAATGGGTGATACTATTGCAACTGTACTTAAAAATTATGTTAGGGTAAGTGAAAGCACCAAATTTGATGCAGTTAATAAACTCAACTTTGATATTTAAATCTAAGGAACAATGACATAGGATTTTTAGTTAATACATATTACCGTTTATTATTAAGTTTATATTAAGTTGAATGCAAAATCAATATTAAAGAAAGTAAAAATCACTGACTTTTTAGCGGGTAAGTGAGACATTAATAATTAAACCTATGGTAACACTTTGTTTATGAATATTTTAAAGAAAGAAATAGCTGTTTAAACAAGCAATTATCAATAAAACTGAACGTAAAGGATTTCAACAAAACATCGACTGCTTTAAAAATGATGATTCAAAGTGAGAGTTTTTTCGTAGATTTACTGTGAAATTGAATAATAAAACTCTACAATATTTTATTTGTACTAATTTTTTAATAATTTTACAATTCTGATACTTTATGTCAATATTAATCTGATAGTTTTATGAATTATTTAATGCTATCAATAAATACTTAAATAGATAATGAATATGAAATAATACAGGATATTAGAAAATAGAAGCGTTAGCTTTTATTCTTGGCTTTGAAAACGACCAATTTTAAAAATGCATCAAGAATAATAAGTGATACGCTCATGCTTTAAGGCGTGGGCTATTCTTATTAGATGCATGGGTGCTTGGTCGTACCTCAAAGTCGGTAAGTGATTGTCTCACGTCTTTTTTTGTACTTAAGTTTTATATTAGAAATCAAGAATAAAAATCATCAAGTAAAGCGAGTATTTGCAAATGGAATCAATTGAATAAACAATTAATAATAAACCAAAAAAATGAAAAAAGGAATTTTAATAGTATTAGTAGTAGTCGCACTTTTGCTAGCAGTAACCAATCCTTCGAATCATTCTATAAGAAGGGATTTTTCCTACTCATTGAAAAAGGAAATGAAGGAAAATGCTTTGCAGGGCGTTTCAGAGAAAGAATGGAACAAGATGCAGAATGATCCAATTTTCGATTCTTCAATTGAAGATGTTGCCAAAAAATTGAAAATCAACAATTATATATTTTTTAAGACCATATATCTAAAAAGAGGGGGATTAGTTGGTGCCAAAGGCGAAACAATAGGGTTCGCAATTCTTGAGTCTTCAAATTGGGGAAATTCTATATTAGATTATGAAAGAGGCTTCTAAAAGTGGAAAGATGATTCAGATCCTAATATTATAGAACATTATATTAGCAAAAAAGGAGAAGTAATTACTAAATTAGGCTTTGTACAGAAATGCCAAAATGGAGCCCGGGAAGGCAAGAAGGAAAACCAGTTAGGGTTTCATATAATATGCCAATCAAGTCCTCACTTCAATAAAAAACTCAAAATCATGAAACGATTAATTTTAGGCTTAATAATTGTAATTATTGCAAGTAGTTGTAATAATGCTCAAGAATTTCATGAAGGGAAGAGAGACTTTTCTGATAAAACCTTTTACTTATCAAAGGGTACAGGAATCTTTCAATTTGGATTAGGCACTTGGGATTTTGTTAAAATTTCACAAATTGGATTTAGAGAGAACGGAACAGGTCTAATGACTGTTGAGGTTTACAAAAGTGAAAAGGAAACTGAGTTTGATTGGGTTATTGATGAAAAAAGAAATTGGGTAAAAGTTACAAGTATTAATGATAAAAATAATCATCTTTTCTTTACTTATGAAAATGATCAATTAAAATCTGAAAATACTTCAGAAGAATTTTGCTTTACTAATATAGAAAAATTTGCAATAAGGAATTTTACGCCAAAAGAAAGTTGGGCTGTTGGACATATTAAAAATAACGGAGTAAATTTACGAATGGGACCTGGCACTGATTTCAACAAAGAAAGGTATTCAGATAGTGATAAACAGGATAGTTTTATTATTGATAAGAAAGGAGATTGGTATCAAATAGCAATGCCTTTTAAAGATGATATAGCTCTATTGTTCTGGGTTCATAAAGATTATTTTATAGTAACAAAAAAAGGAATTGTAGCAAATCAAAATATTTCTCCAGAATCTGGCGATAAAAAAAACCCACATGGTTATAAGAAAAGTGATGATTATAGCGGACAGGGAGGTTTAGGAAATGGGATTTCTTTTAGTCTGGGAGGAAGAGGGAGTTTGTTTTTGGAGCAACCTTCTGCAACTTTTAAGGAGCAGGGAACCGTAGTAGTTAGTATATGGGTAAATCGCGAAGGTATTGTGAAAAAAGCCCAGGTTAGTGCCAAAGGTACGAATGTTCTGGATCATAATTTAAGAAATATTGCTGTTGATGCCGCTTATAACTCCACATTTGCCAAAGATAATACCGCAGCAGAAACACAGCGCGGAACTATTACCTATAACTTTATTTTGATGAAGTAAATTCTGTGCTATTACTATTATAACGAAATCTTAAAGCTATATACTGTTATTCCATTAAAATTTCTATCATATCCTAGTTCTAACACATTATCTTACTACATTAAGGAATATATATACTTAATTGGTTAAATCGTATTAAAATCAATTTTTATAGCCAACTTAAACTACATACAATCTATATATTGATGAGACAAAAACCTAATTAATTTTTATAATAAAAATTTATAACAGCAATGTTTTCAATGGTTTGAACCGTATACATTCTAAAAATCTTATCTTTTACTGTATTTTCGACTAAGTAATTCTAATAATCATAATATTCTATTTACCTCATTCTAAACATAAGAAATGAGTTTAAATTAATTGACGGAGTATGCCTCTAGTAGTCGGAGCTATGAGAAATAACAAAAGCATATCCAGATAATATATTTACTAACATCCTCATTCATTGATATAAAGATTTAGTATTTTTGACAATAATCTTGGATACCAATATTACTTTGAACTCATCACGAAACATAAAACTATCATTCAGTACTCATGGAGAGAACGAAGTTGTATTGGTTAGGTTTGACTATGACAAGGAGTTAATTAAAATAATCAAGAACATTGGAAAGGCAAAATGGAGCCAAACCAATAAGAGTTGGTACTTTATTAAAACAGATTTTGACTTGCCAAAATTAATTAATGTTTTTCGAGGAAAAGCACTTATTGATGTTACAGCTATCGACAATAAACAAATACCAAAATCTAAAATTAAACTTAAAGTAAGTATACCAAGTTCTTATTATGATATGCTTGATCAAAAGAGATACAGCCATAGTACAAGAGCAACATATACTAACTATTTTGAAGATTTTATAAGGTATTTTAGTGGAAGATCAATTGATGATATAACAGTAGACGAAATAAATGGATATATATTGAAGCTTATAAGAAAGCAAAGTATGTCAGCAAGTCAACAAAACCAAAGAATTAACTCAATAAAGTTTTACTATGAGAAAGTTCTAGGCAGGGAGAAACTTTATTATAAAATTGAGAGACCGAAGAGGACTAATACTTTACCAAATGTACTTTCTGTTGTTGAGGTTAAGAAAATAATTGATAGTACTAGTAACATAAAACACAAGTGCGTTATCAGTTTATTATATTCAGCAGGTTTGCGAAGAAGCGAATTAATTAACCTTAAATTAGATAGTATCTTATCAGGGCAAATGCAAATTAAAATATGCAAAAGTAAAGGTAATAGAGATCGTTATGTTGGTCTTTCATCACATTTGCTTGAGTTACTAAGAGAATATTATAAGGAATTTAAACCAAAAGAATGGTTAATAGAAGGACAAAACAGAGAACAATACAGTGCAACGAGTGTATTAAATGTTGTAAAGAAGGCAGCTAAGATAGCTGGTATATCAAGGAGAGTAACTCCGCATATGTTAAGGCATTCATTTGCCACTCATCATCTTGAGAGCGGTACTGATTTAAGATACATTCAAGAATTCCTTGGTCATAGTAGTTCAAAAACTACAGAAGTTTACACTCATGTTGCAAAAACTGATTTTAGCAAATTTAGAAACCCACTAGACTCGATGTATGATGACAATGATTAGTTACAAAAGGTGTTCTTTACATACCTATATGGTGTTATATAGTTACATTTGTCGTGTGGGTAATGAAAAAATAAAGGTAATACCTTTATACATATGTTAGCTGCAATGGAGGATAATTCATACCATCTAGACTGATTCACAGGAAATTAG
>CAYWRM010000040.1:0-36750 GCA_964460905.1 uncultured Lentimicrobiaceae bacterium | reverse complement strand
GAAGTTAAAGAAGAGCCTAAAGCAGAAGTTAAGGAAGAGCCTAAAGCAGAAGTTAAGGAAGAGCCTAAAGCTGAAGTTAAGGAAGAGCCTAAAGCAGAAGTTAAAGAAGAGCCTAAAGCTGAAGTTAAAGAAGAGCCTAAAGCAGAAGTTAAGGAAGAGCCTAAAGCAGAAGTTAAGGAAGAGCCTAAAGCTGAAGCTACAGACGAAACAAAAACTAAAGAAGAGCCTAAAGCTGAAGCTACAGACGAAACAAAAACTAAAGAAGAGCCTAAAGCTTAATAGTTTTAGTAGTTCAAAATCTTATCATAAGCCTGTTGGAATTTCCCAACGGGCTTTTTTTAATGTGGAATTAGATAAATATTCAAAAGGAATATATTATACCAAGTAAACATCAAAATGCGCCATATAATCTGTTTCTTTTTAATCTGAATTTCTTTATAGTATGTTTCCGTAGCTATGGCTATGCAAAAATTCTATTCATCATTCAGTCAAAAAACAATTCAAATTCTAAAGGCGCAGTTTGACCTTTAATTGGTATTATTTAATCCTAACTTCTGTCCTCCTGTTTTTTGCTCTACCAGCCTCTGAATTATTTTTTGCAACAGGCATCGTTGAGCCCATACCCTTATACTGAAGTCGTTCACTTTTAATACCATTTTCAATTAAATAATTACCAACTGAATAAGCCCGTTTTATCGAAAGTTCTTTATTGTAATAAGCATCTCCAATACTATCTGTGTGACCTATAATTTCAATACTAAATAAAGGATTTTGTACAAGAACATCAGTAAGTTTATCCAACTCAACAAAGGAAGAAGATAGTAATTCAAATTCATTAAATTTAAAAAATACATTATTCATAATAAGTTGATTACCTATCTGAAAAGGTGATAATTCAAATTGCTTTTTTACTAACTTCACTCCTGCCGAATCCTGCAGATTGATATTCTCTGATAAAAATAAATATCCTTTCTTTGTGATGTTAAATGCATAATCAACTCCCGGGAAAATAACAAGAAGAAATCCACCCGTAACAGAATCGGAAATAGTAGTGTTTATAACCTCTGAAGTACTAAGGTTTGCTATTTGAATTTCCGCTTCTAAGGGTATTTTTGTTAGCTTATCAATAACAATACCTTCAACATACATAATCTTTTTTGGAAGTATATCTTCGTAATTATCAAATGAATAAATATCCATACCACCATATCCTCCATCTCTATCACTCGAAATCCAACTTTGCTTTCCATCAATACTTGAGAATATGTTTATTTCATTATATCTTGAGTTAGTAGGATAGCCAATATTTTTTGCCAGAGACCATCGCCCAACCTCATCTTGTCGTGAAATAAATAAATCGTATCCACCAAGTCCGGGATGACCATTGGATGCAAAGAACAGAGTATTACCATCAGCATGTAAAAATGGTGACATTTCATCCTTAGGCGTATTTATACTGTCTCCTAAATTAATAGGTGAACTCCATGTATTATTTTTTAGTTTTATTGACATCCATATATCAGAGCCTCCATGACCTCCCGTCCGTTTTGATGCGAAAAATAATTTTTTGCTATCGGATGAAATAATTGGTTGCGATTCCCAATTAGAGGTGTTAATATTATCTCCTAAATTATATGGTAACAACCAATGAGAACCAGAACTATGTGATGCGTATAAGTCGCAACTACCCTGCCCTATCGGCCAATAACAACCAGTAAAATACATTATTCTTCCATCTGTGCTTAAACTGAGGCTTCCCATATTAAGGTCATCTTTCCACTCCAGGTATACTTTTGTAGGGTTTTCCCATGCTGAGTCATGATATGCTGAATATAATAACTCCTCCATATAAGTAGGGTCATTTGATTGAGAGTTAGTTATATGAGTTCTTCTGGTAAGCATCATATAATCACTACTTGTGTTTACATAATTTATGTATTCATCGTTTTGAGTATTTATGGGATACCCCAGATTTCTAATTGTTACAGGTACCGGATTTTCTACAATTAGCACTGCTTTACTTGCAAGTATCATTCGAGGATATGTCAGGAGAAGTAATTCTTTTGAGGCATTTGGTTGGCGTGAAAAGTGTAAGTAATTGTCAACAGCTTTCTGATATTCACCAATTTTGTAGTACATATTTCCTAAAAAATAGTACCCAGCTGGAAAGAATGTTGAATCGATGTATATAGCCGATTCATAGGAGTATATAGCTCCTAACATAGAATCTACTTCAATATAAGAGTCGCCTAATAATAACCATGCCTCAATGAAGTTTTTGTCGTGCTTAAGGCTTTTGCTAAGCAAAGGTATTGCATCGCTATAATTGTTATTTTGATATTGTGATACCGCCGTATTATAATATTTAATTGCTTTTTTATTGCTTGAAGATTGTTGAAAGTTTTGTGCTGTAGCAATATTTGCTGATAGTACAAGTAGTATTAATATTGCAAGCTTTGTCATTTTGAACGTAGTTTACGAAGTGAAAAATCTCAATTGTTAATTATACTCGATAGTTCCTTCGCTAGCCCAACCGCACATGCCTGCGCTTGCACTCAGGAGGACAAAGAGTTGCTAATTTAGATATAAGATCCTTTAAGTAATCCATATTCTAAATTTCGTTATAATTAAACTCATTTCCCTAATTTCCTAAAAGCAAATAAGATGATGTTCAAATCTTTCCAAGGGTTATAATCTCGTGCATAGAGTAGATTAAGCTGTTTAATAGTGTCTTCCTCATCATTCTTAAACTTGATCGAATCGATAGGGTTTAACACTCCTTTCCGGATACGGGGCAATTGTTGAAGTTGGCTTTGAAGCGGATAATATCCCACCCAGCTTTTTGAACCCCAAAGAACCTTGAAAATATTCTTAATGAAGCTCATAGGTTTTCTTTGTAAGAATAATAGTACAGGTGAAAGTGCTATAAATATTAAGCTTAGAAAAATATCTAATAATCGTTTATTTCTCCTATTTGCAATTCTGTCAACTGCATTAATATCAACAGTATATAAATCTCCACGAGTATGTATTGAATTACTTCCAATAATTGATAAACTATCTTCCGGAGCAATCTTATAATCAACACGAGCTACCTTCCATTCAGTCATCTTATCAATAATAAGTTGATGACTTATGCTTTTTGAACAGAATATTACTTCATCGATATTATATATTCTAATAATATCAACTACCTGGGTAACACTACCAATAAAAGTATTATCTCCATTTAGATTCTCACTACTACTAACCAGCCCAACAAAATCAGGTTTTATATATGATTTCTGTAATAATCCGGAAACCCGATTGGCTTCTTTCGCATCCCCGATGACAATAAAACGCTTGTTGACATTGTCACCAATTTGGATACTATTAATTTTAAATGTATGAAGTAGTAATCTGGTTAAAGGAAGTATAATAGCACCCCATGAAGTTCCGAGCAATATTAATGCACGAGAAAATCTAAATCGTTCGGGAAGTAATGCATATAATACAAGAATAATGATTGTTCCTGCCAGTAGCCCTGTTAAAGATTTCTTAATTCTTACAGGCTGGTCATAACCACCGGCAAAATAAATTGACATCAACCAGATAAGGACATAAGATGGTATTACATAGTATATTAATTCAATTGGGTAGCTACCTCCTTCAGGATATATTTGGGTTCGACCCCATAGCTCTTTAATTAAAATAGAGCCTGAAAATAGAGCAATACCATCAAGTAATGGTAGTAAAAGTTTATCCCAAAGCCTTGTTAATAAAGCAAGAAATGCTCTAAAATAGATAGCTATATTTATTAAAAATGTAAAAAGTTTTGCATTTTTTTGAGTGAAGTGTTTCTTTGCAAAAATGACCATTGCATTGTAAAATACAAGTACGTAATTCACACTCCCTTTTTTAGTACTCTCCCCTTTATAATGGATAATCCTTGTTTCAGGATAATAATAATTTGAATATCCGGCTTTTATAATCCTATAACTAAGGTCAATATCTTCACCATACATAAAAAATGACTCATCTAGTAAACCGGTTTTATCAATAACTTTCTTCCGCAGTAACATAAATGCTCCTGGTAGTATTTCTACTTTATGAATTTTATCATTATCCAAATGACCAAGGTGATACCGGGCAAATCGTTTACTATGTGGAAATAACGAGCTTATGCCAAACATTTTATAAAATGCTGTTGCTGGGGTTGGTAATCCACGTTTTGATTCAGGCAGGAAATTCCCTGAGCCATCCAGCATTTTTACACCTAATGCACCAGCATTAGGATGCCCATCCATAAATGAAATTACTTTTTCAAATGTGTCGTGTTCAACTACTGTATCAGGGTTTAACAGTAATACGTATTCACCTGTAGATTTTTTTATAGCCTGATTGTTGGCAATCGAAAAACCTACATTTTTTTTATTGGCTATAAGTTTAACTTCAGGATATTTATTTTTAACCATGTCGTTTGAGCCATCAATTGAATCGTTGTCAACTACAAACACTTCTCCCTCAATGTTACCCATAGCTTTACTAACGGAGCTAAGGCATTGATCAAGAAAGTATTCAACATTGTAATTGACTATAACAACAGATAACTTCATTTGATATTGTTAAAATTAACAGGCAAATATACGTAGACTAATAATAATATTGATGATAACGTAAGTTGTAGAAAAGAATTGTTCAGTTTTATCACAACCTTTCCGCTGTTCGGGATTTGCAATCCCGAACCCCACCTACCCTAGCTCAAGTCTGTTGCAAAGCCAGCGCGCAGGGACTTGTGCTTTCAGCAATATAAATTTTGTAAAAAAAGTCCAAGTCCCCTCCTTAAAGCCATCGCTACAGACTTGAACTATATAAGGTAGTGGTATAACTCTCACAGACCCGACGGGTTTTTTTCAACCCGGCGGATCGAGAAAAGCTACAGACTGGAGCTAGTAATGGGAGGCAATCACAGAATCATAACGTACAGATAAATTACAGCCTAATAATTCCTATTTTTGCATTCTTACTATGATAAAAAATATATTAGGCACTACTGGTACCAGAATTTTAAATGCGCTAATTAACCTGGCAATATTAATTTTGCTTACAAGAGAAATTGGTAGTGCAGGTTTTGGTGTAATAATGATTATACTTATTGCCATCACAATAATTCAATTGTTAATTGACCTCGTTGCAGGTAGCGCAATTATATACTTTAGCTCACGCACCGAACTAGTAAAGCTTTTAATTCCTTCATATATTTGGATAGGGTTTGTAATTGCTTTAGCCTGGGCTGTTTTCTCGGTTTTAAGAATATATGCTGTTGATATTTATAATCTAATTGTTCCAAATAATTATGAGACCGATATTCTGATTTTAGCGTTTTTGAATGCCCTTATGCTAACAAATTATAATTTGTTACTTGGCAAAAAACGTATTGGAATTTATAATATCATATTTACAATTCAAATATTAACTCTCTTTATAACTTTGATATACAGGATGTTTGTCATGCAAGATGTTTCTATAGATGCTTGGGTATTCTCTGTTTATTGTGCCTATGGAATGGGCTTTATTTTGAGTTTTGTTGCAGTTATAACTAAGATAGGAAATTTAGAATTATGTGGAACGTTCAAAGTAGTAAAACAGGTTTTTCATTTTGGATTGGTAACTCAGCTGGCAAACATTCTTCACATCGCAAATAAGCGAATCAGTTTTTATTTCTTAAAAATGCTAACCGGTTTGTCGTCAGTGGGAGTTTATGGTGCAGGCACTCAGTTAACAGAGGGTTTGAAATTAATTGGTCAAAGTATTTCACTGGTTCAGTTTTCTGAAATATCAAACTCTAACAACAAGGACTATGCAATAAATATAACCATAAAGTTGATGAAGTTTTCGGTACTTCTAACAACTGTTGCAGTAACTATGTTATTGATCATTCCTACAAAATTTTATGGTTTGATTTTTGGATCGGATTTTACTGATCTCAAATATCTAATTATTGCGCTTAGTCCGGGTGTTATTGCTTTGTCATCAAATACAATATTTAGTCATTACTTTAGCGGCCTGGGAAGACCAGTTGTTAGCTTATGGGCAAACGGGATAGGTTTTTTTATAACTCTCACATTCGCCATATTATTAATACCACCTTTTGGATATATTGGTGCCGCAGTTACTGCATCTGCAAGCTATATCTCCAGTGTTGTTTATCAATATTTCGTCTTTAAGAACGAAACCGGAGTAAAGTTTAAACAATGGATGCCGAAGAAAAATGATTTCCGTGATTTTGGGAAAATAGTAGTAGGCTTGATTAAGAAAGAAAGGGTGTAAAGATATACTCTACTCCTCACAATAATCTATGATCAATATCAGTAACAATACAAAAGGCGTATTGCTAGCAATTGCAGGTGCATTAGCGGTGAGTAACGTTTATATTTTCAGTAAAGCTGCATTAAACGAAATTCATTTGGCACAATTTGGGTTCTATTGGTTTGGCTTAGGTATAATTTGGAATCTTATTTATATAATTAGCTTTGGCAAATACAAGTTATTTTTTAATATAAAGAAAAGTTCATTTTTGGCTTTGCTGGCCATAGCATCACTTGAAGTTGGTGGTACCTTATTTTTCTTTTTATCAATAAAAACAGTCTCAAATCCAGCTGTAGTATCATTTTTAGCAAATATGAATCCGTTATTTGTGGTAATAATGGGAATAATATTTCTTCGTGAAAGGTTAAATAAATTAGAGATTAGTGGTATTGTCGTCATACTTTTGGGAACTATAATTATTTCGCTAAAGGGTGCATCAAATATTGATAGTATATTCATTCCCGGAGTTCAGTATGTATTAATATCAGGGTTAATTTATAGCATAGCAACTGTTATAGCGAAAAAACAAATTATGTTCGTTGATGCATCATTAATGGCATTATCGAGGATACTACTGTTATTTATTTTTTCGGTAGGAGCACTAATTGTATTGGATTTGCCTATTATTATTCCATCATCTGCATTTAAAAACGTTGCCATAGGCTCGGTGCTAGGACCATTTTTAACTGCCACTCTGGGATACCTTGCTTTAAAATATATAAAAGTATCAAAAGCTTCAATGATTGGCAGCATTCGTAGTTTATTTGTGCTGGTTGGTGCCTTTGTTTATTTTGGTAATTTTCCTACTTATTGGCAAATTATTGGAGGTGTAATTACTATAAGCGGTGTAATTTTAATTTCTTTAGGAAAGATGAAACTTCATAAAAGTTCTTAACATTATATGTTGAAAAAATAATTATTTGATTTATTAATTGAAAATCAAGTAAATATATATTTTAATTAAGTAATTTAATACTTAATTGTAGTTATTATTTCAAAAAATTAATACTTTTGGTTTTAAAATATGAAATTATTAACATATATTTAACAGCTATTAGATTTAATGGAAATAATACATATTAGTTATTTGATAATCTTTACGCCATGATAATAAAAAATATTATTCGTAATAACTCTTTGAATTTCAGAGGGTTCTTTACTTATGGATTCCTTTTGCTTTTTCTGTTGATTTCGACATTTGCATTCTCGCAAACAGCTGAAGATGAAAAAAACTACCAAGTATGTAAGGCATGTCATACAATTGGAGGAGGGCAACTCGTTGGCCCCGATCTTAAAGATATCTCTGACAGAAGAGATGAAGCCTGGATAATTAGTTTTGTTCAAAACTCGCAGCAGATGGTGCTGAAAGGTGATGAGCAAGCTGTTAAGGTTTTCAATGAAAACAATAAAATACCAATGCCATCAAATAGTTTAAGCGATGACCAGGTAAGGGGGATACTACTTTATATTTCCAATGATGGTAAGTTAGCTGCCGGAGAAGTTTCTGCCTCACAAGAATCTACTGAGGTAATAGTAGCAGAAGATACAGCTCAACTCATTGTAGAAATGAGAAGGGATGAGCAACAAAATATGATGTGGGTTTTTCTTGTTATGGCGATTCTTTTTGTCATAAGTGTTTTGGATCTGTCTCTATTAAAAATAGTAAAAGCAAAGTGGATTCACTACATAATTATACTAACTGCTCTGGCAATAATTGGTGAAATAGTATTTGTTGAGGCAGCGGGTTTGGGAAGACAGCAATATTATCAACCCGACCAACCTGTGTGGTTTTCACATGAGGTTCATTCCGGACAAAATCAAATTGACTGCGAATATTGTCATTTTACAGCTGATAAAAGTATGCATGCAGGTATTCCACCAGTTGAAACATGTATGAATTGCCACAATCAGGTTAAAGAAGGAAAACAAACAGGAACTGCAGAAATAGCAAAAATATTTGATGCATTTGAGAATAATAAGCCCATCGAGTGGGTAAAAGTTTATAATCTCCCTGATCATGTTTATTTCAACCATGCACAGCATGTTAATGTTGGTCAGGTTGCATGTGAAGATTGTCATGGTTTGGTTGAAGAAATGGATCAAGTTATACAAGAACCTGATCTTAGCATGGGATGGTGTATTGATTGCCATCGCACCGAAACAGTTCAATTTGCGTCAAACAAATTCTATGATCAATATACTGAACTTCATGAAAAAATAAAAAATGGTGAAATGCCAAATGTTACTGTCCAGAATATCGGAGGTGACGAATGTGCTAAATGTCATTATTAAAAAATAAAACTAACATTCCATTTAAATAATACCATGGAAAAATTATACTGGCAAAGTCTTGAAAATTATAATGAACAGAAAAATAATTCTGTTACTGATAAAAATGAGCCAATACCTGAATTTTCAATTGAAGGGCTTGATGAATCTGAAATTAAAGGAAAATCCAGCAGAAGAGATTTTCTTAAATTGCTTGGCTTTTCGGTAAGTGCAGTAGCCCTTGTTTCTAGCTGTCAAATGCCTGTTCGTAAAGCTATACCACTACTAAACCAACCTGAGGACGTAATACCGGGAGTTGCTAATTATTATGCATCAACATTTTTTGATGGCAATGATTATTGTAACATAATAGTTAAAACTCGCGAAAACCGACCCATTAAAATAGAAGGTAATAGTATGTCGCCTTTAACAAAAGGAGGCACTAATGCGAGAGTCCAGGCTTCGGTTCTTAATTTATATGATGATGCACGTTTGCGTAAACCATATAAAGGTGGTAAGGAATCTGACTGGGAAACAATTGATAACGAAGTATCTACCAGGTTAAGTAAATTAAGCGAGGCAGGAAAAAAGGTTGTATTACTTACATCAACAATTATTAGTCCTACAACTAAAGCATTAATTGAAGAGTTTAATGCTACATATCAAAATGTTGAATGGATAACTTATGATTCGGTTAGCTGTGCAGCAATGCGGAATGCAAATGAACTAAATTTCGGACAATCTGTAATTCCTTCTTATTCATTTGATAAGGCAAATGTGATTGTTGGATTTAATGCCGACTTTTTAGGTAATTGGCTTATGCCTGTTGCTTTCTCTAAACAATATTCTGTTAATAGAAAGTTGAATAAGAAAAAGCCACATATGTCACGAAGCTATCAATTTGAGAGCAGAATGTCTTTAACCGGTGCTAATGCTGATTACAGATATGGAATACGGCCATCTGAAGAAGCTGCAATTTTGCTAAATCTATATAATGAAATAGCAAGAGTTGTTGGCATGTCAACTTATAATGCTCCAACTACCACAACTGACATTAAGCAGGTTGCTGCCGACCTATTAAAAAATAAAGGAAAATCACTTGTCGTTTCCGGAACCAATGAGGTAAACATACAGTTAATAGTTAACGCCATAAATAATGCACTTGGTAACTATGGTAACACAATTGATATAAATACACCGGTATATTTAAAACAAGGTGATGATGATGCAATGGCTAACCTTGTTAAAGAGATGAATGCAGGTGAAGTTGGTGGAATTATGATTCATAATTCAAATCCGGCATATGATTATATAAAGGCTAATGACTTTATCTCAGGGCTTAAGAAGGTAGGAACAAGAGTTTCATTTGCAGATACTATGGATGAAACAGCAACTTTATGTGAGTTTGTGAGCCCCGACAATAATTATCTTGAGTCATGGAATGATGCAGAACCTGTAAAAGGATTACTTAGTATTACTCAACCAACAATTAGACCTATATTTGATACACGACAATTTCAGGATAGCTTATTAATATGGATGAAAAGTGAAAATGATTTCTCATCATACATGGAAGAATATTGGAAAGGACTTTTAACAGGTTCAGTTAATTTTGCACACGACTGGAACAAGATTAAACATGATGGAGTTTATCTGGTAGATTACGCTTTTGCTGATCAGCCAGAATTTAATACAAAATCGTTAAAAGCAAAGATAGGCAGTACAGACGGGCTTGAGTTAGTGCTATATGAAAAAATAGGAATGGGTGTTGGTAAATATGCCAATAATCCATGGTTGCAAGAATTACCTGACCCGATAACAACTGCTACATGGGATAATTACATTTGTATTTCACCTTATTATGCTGAACAACACAATATTAATTTTGAGGATGTTGTACTGGTAAATGGTAGTTATGAACTTCCTGTAATTGTTCAACCAGGCCAACCGGTTGGTACAGTGGCAATTGCGATTGGCTATGGCAGAACAGCTGCTGGTAAAGCAGGTAACAATGTTGGTACTAATGCTTTCCAAATTATTGACGGTTCAAATGTAACAATCGAAAAGGTAGAAGGAAAAACATATCCACTGGCACTAACCCAGATGCACCATGACATGGAGGAACGGCCAATTGTTCGTGAAACCTCTCTTTCAGAATATATTAAAGATCCTAAATCAGGAAATGAGTTGCATACTTTTGATGAAAAGCACAATGTTACACTGTACAGCAAAATAAAATATGATGGTTTACATTGGGGAATGTCAATTGACTTAAATAGTTGTACGGGTTGTGGAAACTGTGTTATTGCATGCCAGGCAGAAAACAATGTAGCTGTTATTGGTAAAGAGCAAATTAAAAATCGCCGAATAATGCATTGGATGCGCATCGACAGATATTATTCCAGAGATACTGAAAATCCTGAAGTATTTCACATGCCTGTTATGTGTCAACATTGTGATAATGCACCTTGCGAAAATGTTTGTCCGGTAGCTGCAACAAACCATAGTACAGAAGGTCTTAACCAAATGGCATATAACCGTTGCATAGGTACAAGATATTGTATGAATAACTGCCCATATAAAGTAAGACGTTTTAACTGGTTTGAGTTTGTTAACAATAACAACTTTGATTATAATATGAATAGCGAACTGGGAAAAATGGTATTGAACCCAGATGTAATTGTTCGTCAGCGTGGTGTTGTTGAAAAATGTTCAATGTGTGTACAGCGCATACAAGAGGGCAAATTGATAGCAAAAATGGAGAATAGGGAACTTAGGGATGGCGAAATAAAAATGGCATGTGAGCAAACTTGTCCTACTGATGCTATTCAATTTGGTAACTTATTAGAAAAAGATAGCAGAGTTAAAGTTGCACAAGATGATCCACGCATGTATCATCTTCTTGAAAGCTTACACGTATTACCATCTACGAGTTATCTTACAGTAGTAAGAAATAAGAAAGCTTAGTTAAAATTTGAAATGATTAAAATCTGAAAAGATGTATAATACAAGAGTCAGAGGAGTTTTAATAAAAGGGAATAAAAGCTATAGTGACGTTAGCCGTGACGTTATACGTCCAATGGATGCACCTACACCGAATTGGTGGTATATTACAGCATTCATTTCCATTTCAGCAATGATTTGGGGAGTTTGGGGCTTTTATAACACTATTGCAAATGGAATAGGTACTTGGGGTCTAAACAATAATGTTGCCTGGGGTTGGGCAATTATAAACTTTGTTTGGTGGATTGGAATTGGTCATGCTGGTACTGCGTTCTCAATATTTCTACTTATTGTGAGGCAAAAATGGAGAACATCCATAAACAGAGCTGCAGAAGCTATGACAATATTTGCTGTTATGGCAGCAGGATTATTCCCTCTGATTCATATGGGTCGAATTTGGGATGGATTTTTTATCTTTCCTTATTGGAATACAAGGGGACCTTTATGGGATAATTTTAATTCTCCCCTATTTTGGGATGTTGTAGCAATTAGTACTTACTTAACAGCTTCGTTTGTATTTTGGTATGTTGGTATGATACCTGACTTTGCTACAATACGAGAAACTACTCTTTCTAAAATGAAAAAGAAGATTTATGGTGCTATGAGTTTTGGATGGATTGGTAATGCAAAAAGCTGGTTGAGATTTGAAACTGCAGCAATACTATTAGGTGGTCTTGCAGCACCTCTTGTGGTTTCTGTACATTCAATTGTGTCAATGGACTTTGCGGTTTCTGTGGTTCCGGGTTGGCATACAACAATATTTCCTCCATATTTTGTAATTGGAGCTATATTTTCAGGTTTTGGTATGGTGTTAACTCTTATGCTCGTTTTAAGAAAACTATACAAATTTAATGATTATGTAACTAATGGCCATATTGAAGCAATCACTCGTATACTTGTATTTATTTCACTCATAATGGGTTCTGCTTATTTAATTGAACTTTTTACAGCATGGTATTCAGGTAATGAATATGAATTATTTACTTTTATGAAAAACAGGGTAACAGGTGAGTATACTTTTGCTTACTGGACCATGATTACATGTAATGCAATTATTCCGCAATTTTTTTGGATTAAGAAACTTAGGAATAACATGACAATTGTATTTATTATTTCTATATTTATAAATATAGGTATGTGGTTCGAGCGTTATGTTATTGTAGTTACTTCACTTTCAAGAGACTTTTTACCTGCCACTTGGGCAACATATGAACCTACATGGACTGAATTAGCAATATTTGCAGGAACATTAGGATTGTTTGTTATGGGTGTGATATCATTCTTTCGCTGGATACCAACAATCGCCATAGCTGAGGTTAAAAGTGTATTAAAAGAAACAACAACATTAAAATCGTTTACTAATGAGGACTAATATACTAGGAGTTTATAATGACGAGGATGATCTTTTGCATGCCGTTGATAGGTTGCAAGAAGTTGGTATTAAAGTTAAGGATGTATTTTCACCATTCCCATTGCATCATATTTGGGATAGATTGAAACAAACTACACTCCTACCCTATGCTACATTCGCATATGGCACAGTAGGTGGAATTGGTACATTTGCTTTACTTTACTGGACTTCAGTAATTAGTTATCCTTTAAAATTTGGCGGTAAACCACTAAACACATTATCTTTTATAATAATAATGTTTGTACTTACAATACTAATTGGGACAGTATTTACTGCATTAACTTTTTTTATTAGGCAAAAATTATATCCTGGAAAAAAGAGTGTTATGCCTGATCCACGGACTGTTGATGATAAATTTGTAATTGTTATTGAGAAAACTGCAAATATGGATACTGATGAGTTAAAAAAAATAAAGTTGCTATTAACAGAAACCGGTGCAGTTGAAGTAAACGAGTCGGATGTAGAATATGAAGCTTAAAAACTATAAACACATGAAATATTCAGGATATTTTGCATTAATTGTTCTATTCTTTGCAGTGTTAACTTCATGCAGTAAGGATAAAAACAACCCTGGTTATGATTATATGGGTAGTCATGACATGTATTATACAAAATTCTATAAAGCATATTCGCCTAATCCTATTTTCAAGGATAATGTGACAAACCAACTTCCTGTAGAAGGTACGGTTTCCAGAGGTCATATGCCTTTTCCATTTGCAACCAGTACAATTGGCGACAGGGCTGTAAATCAAACTTTGGCAGGCTTACAGCTTATTAATCCCGTTGTATATTCAGATGAGTCAGTAGCTAAAGGTAAGAAGTTGTTTAATATCTATTGTAAAGTATGTCATGGAAAAACCGGTGCAGGTGATGGTCACTTATACACTAGTGGTTTGTTTCCTGCAAAGCCTACCTCATTGGTTGATAGCTATGTACAAAACAAATCTGATGGAGAAATTTACTATGTTATTACTGCAGGTTCAATTTCGGGGTTGATGGGATCCCACGGAACACAGGTAACACCTGATGAACGCTGGATGATAATTAACTATCTCAGATCATTGGTAAAATAATATAACTTTTAAACAAATCTAACATGGATAAAAAAGTACAGCTCAGCGGAAAATTTAAAATCGCCATGATTATACTAATCGTGATAGGGCTTATTTCAGTTACTATTGGATTTTTTGCAGAAGATAGCAAAAGAGTATGGGCAAATCTCTTACTGAATAATTATTATTTTATGTCGGTGGCAATTGGAGCAACATTTTGGCTCGCAATCCAATATATTACACAATCAGGCTGGTCAGCTGCATATATTCGTGTACCTATGGCCATGAGTAATTATTTTATTGTGTCAATGATACTGTTTGCAATAATGTTTTTTGGTATTCACGAGTTATACCACTGGACACATGCAGAAGAAATAGCTCACGATCCCATACTTCAGCATAAGGCTCCATATTTGAATGTGACGTTTTTTACAATAAGGTATGTGGTATTTTTTGCATTATGGATATATCTTTCATATCGTTTAAAAAATCTTTCACTACAAGAAGATAAGATTGGTGGCATTGGCAATTTCTTAAAACTTGAAATGACCTCTAAAATATTTATTTTCGTTTTTGCAGTAACATTTTCATTGTTCTCAATTGATTGGCTTATGTCGCTCGATCCGCATTGGTATAGCACAATTTATGTAGTTAAAAAGTTCATTATGGCATTTTTCCATGGAGCAGTTATAATTACAGCAATAGTCATTATACTTAATAAATTAGGGTACTTCCCAATGCTCACAAAAAAACATTTGCATGATTTTTCAAGATACATTTGGGCATTAAGTTTAATTTGGGGTTACATTTGGCTATCTCAATATCTTTTGATTTGGTATGCAAATATTCCTGAAGAAACTGTTTATTATATCCCTCGTGAAATGGGAGAATATAAAACTCTATTTTATGTTGAACTTATTATGAACTGGGCTTTTCCTTTCTTTTTCCTTATGTGGAACAGGATAGCAAAAAATGCAAACTTATTGTTATTTACAGCCGCTGTATTAATACTCGGACAATGGGTTGAACTATTTATGTCTATTATGCCAGGCACAGTTGAAAAACATAGTATATCAATTTATGATATTGGAATCTTCCTTGGTTCATTTGGTCTGTTTGCTTTGGTTGTTGGAATGTCGCTAGCCAAAATGCCTCTTATTCCTAAAAAACACCCATATTTAATAGAAAGTACAACTGAAGAACATTAAATATATAACATAACTATTTGGTTACGTGTTTAAAACCTCTTTGAAATTATTTCTAGGAGGTTTTTTTCATATTTAATATATTTTAATGCGTTTCATATGTATTTAATTCGTATTCTTGCACTGCATATCATGTTTGTAGGCATATAATTTATATTGTTTCTAAATAAATATTATCATAATTTAACAACGATATTTTTTTTTAATCATATTTAAGAAATATAGAACTTAAATTACCAATATTAAATTTTTTGTTAAACCTAAATTAGTTATTATGATGTTATTTACAAAACGTTTATTGATGCTAAGTATAGCTCTACTGATGATAGGGATTATACCACAGCAACTAAACGCGCAGCAAACACTTGATGATGTTAAAAAGGAAAGAGGCCTTGATGATGCCAACATCCTTTCAGCTGCAAAAACATTTATGCCGCGAGGCGGCCGAGATGAGTACTTTGCTTTTGTTGGAACCGGGAATTCCGGAACAATGGTAGTCTACGGTATTCCATCTATGCGTATTTATAAGTATGTTGGTGTATTTTCACCTGAACCATGGCAAGGCTATGGATTTGATGATGAAAGTACACTAATGTTAAAAAAGGGATCTTTGGATAACAGGCTCTATAAATATGGAGATATGCGATATCCGGCTCTTGCTGAAACAAATGGAAAATACAATGGAAAGTATCTGTTTTACTCAGATGGTGCTAACTCACGTATTGCTTTATTGGGCTTAGATGACTTTGAGACAAAACAAGTTCTCATGCATCCATTATTTGTTAATGTATATCCCGGTGTAGCAGTTACTGAAAACACTGAGTATGTAATTCAAACAAGTCAATTCCCAGCTCCATGGAATGATCAGGCAGGAGAAATTGTAGAAGAATTTGATGCTAAATCCAAATCAGGTATCACATTTTGGAAATTTGAAGAAAATGAAGAAGCAACCGCTTCCGGACACCACATGGGTCGTATGTTAAAAGAATATTCATTTACACTTGAATTACCTGGTTACACTCTTGATTATTTTGATGCTGGCAGATTGGGAAGTCATGGTTATCTTGTTGGACTGGCCAAAAAAGACGGTCATAACTATGTGTATGTAGTTGATTTTAACAAGCTAAAAGATTTAAAAACAAGAGAAGTAAATGAATTTGCTGTTGTTGACCTAAGTACTGCCCTTGAAGCAAATGCAATGGCAATGATTCAACTTCCTGCAGCAGCAAAAAGCGTAAAAGTTGATCCAACTGGTAAATATTTTATCACAGCCGGTGATGAAGCTTTTGTATTTGATTTTGCTAAAGTTAAAGATGCTTTTACTAATAAGACATTTATTACAGATATGGCCGAAGGCGGAATTCCAATTATGGATATTGATGTAGTAAAACACGGTTCAATCAAACTTGGAAACAATGTTATTGACCTTGCATTTGAATATCGTCCTGGTATTGTATATGCATCAGCGTTTGACGACAGTAAAATTATACGTTGGAATTATGAAGATATGAAAAAAGACGGTGAACTTGTCCTTACATTTAAACCAGGACAGTTAATGGTTCCTCAGGGTTCTTCAGCCGAACCTCACTCAAATTATCTTACTGTAGTGGATAAACAGGGTTTATATGAGAATCAGGTAGATATTGGTCCTGTTCGTCCAAGCTACCAGCATCTAATTGATATTTCCTCTGATAATATGGAAGATATTTATACAATGAGCATTCCTCAGGCTAATATGTATGGTTCACAGGCAGTACTGAGAACAACTATTAAACCTATTATTCGTTATCCACTTGGTACAAATACCCGAACAGGTGAAATATCAAGGTATAAAACTGTTGCTGGTGCGGAAAAAATTGAACGTGAAGGAAATAGGGTGCATATTTTTGGTACTATGATCCGTTCACACATTGTTCCTGAAATTGTTGAAGTAAATGAAGGCGATGTTGTAACATTCCATTTAACAAACCTTGAACGTGCTGAAGATGAAACTCATGGATTTACAATTGATACTTATGGTAAACATGGTAGCTTTGAACCAGGTAAAACTGCTTCATTAACATTTACAGCTAATCGTCCCGGAGTATTCCCTTTCTATTGCACTGAATTTTGTTCTGCACTACACCTTGAAATGGAAGGTATTCTACTAATTAAACCTACAGGATATAAAGGTAAAAAAGGTGCTGTTGAGATAGTACTTACAGAAGAAGAGCTTGAAGGTTATAAGAAAAACTATGAAGATAAGATTGCTGTAATAAATGCAACTCAGGATATTATTAATAGTGTTGTTACCTTCCTTAAAGAAAATAACTACCAAGATTATCCATATGTTAAAGCACTTGTTGTTGATGCTTTTGACCAATTGGAAAAAGCAAAAACTTCGAAAGCAAATTATGATAAATATGCAGCTGAAGGAAAATGGAAAGATGCATTCCTATGGGCTGAACAGTACTGGCAATACCAGGTTAAAACTGCTGACGCAGGAATTCGTGCCAAGACACTTCTAACAGAAAAAATGTCAGAAAATTAATCAACAGTTAATAGTTTTTAAACAAATAATATAAAAAGGATATGAAAAAATTCAATATAAATATTTCAGGCCACCTTATATTAGCCATGTTGTTTAGTCTGGCAATTGTCTTTACAACTGGTTGTGGCGAAAAAGGAACTAAAGTCAGCGGTGATTCCGAAATCGGAATACCCCGCGGCGATGAATCCTTTGGTGATGTTGTTAAACGTAGGGGTTTAAATGCAGAGGATGTATTATCAGCTGCTAAAACTTATACTCCCGATAACATAAAAGAAGAATATGTTGCTCTAAATTCTGGTGGACAAGCCGGCAACATGATTATATATACTGTTCCCTCTATGCGGTTGTTAAAATATGTACCAACAGCTGCCCGTCAACCTGAGAATGGTTATGGTTTTAGCAAAGAATCCATGAAGATGATGGAATCAGGTTACATTGAGGGACAGGAACTTGTTTGGGGTGATACGCACCATAACGGTTTTTCAGAAACTGATGGAAAATATGATGGAAAATGGGCTGTTATTAATGATAAAGCCAACCCTCGTGTTTATGTAATGGATTTAAAAGATTGGGAATTAAAACAAATAGTTGTTAACCCTATTTTCCGTAGTGATCATGGTGGATGTTTCTTTACTCCAAATTCTGAGTATATTGGAGAAGCATGCCAATATCCTGCTCCATTCGACAGAAAATATTACCCATTAACTGAATCGAATTTCCAAAAATATTGGAGAGGTGGTTTAACATATTGGAAATTTGACAATGAAATAGGTAGAATTGATGAAGAAAATTCATTTACAATGGAGTTTCCTCCCTATACACAGGATTTAACGGATATGGGTAAAAATGCCTGTGATGGTTGGTCATTTACAAACTCCTTCTGTACAGAGATGTATTTTGGAGGTATTGAAAGTGGTCGCCCACCATTTGAAGCCGGTTGCTCTTCACGTGATGTTGACTACCTTCATGTAGTTAACTGGAAAAAGGCGGTTGAACTTATTAAACAAGGAAAATATGAAATTATTAATGGACACAAAGTTATTCCAATAAAAACTGCTGTTGCCAACAATATCCTATTTCTTGTACCTGAACCAAAATCTCCTCATGGCGTAGATGTAAGTCCTGATGGAAAATATATTATTGTAGCAGGTAAACTTGATTCACATGCATGGGTATATTCATTTGAAAAAATAATGAAAGCTATTAAGGATAAAAACTTTGAGGGTCATGATAAATTTGGTATTCCGGTTATTTCCTTAGAAACTGCCCTTCACGGAAGCGTTGAAGTTGGACTAGGTCCATTGCATAACCAATTTGACGATGAATATGGTATTATCTATACATCAATTTATGTTGATTCACGTATCACAAAATGGAATTATATAGATCTTAAAGTACTGGACTATGTTTCATCGCATTACAATGTTGGTCACCTTGTATCAGCTCATGGTGATGCTGTAGACCCACGTGGTAAATATCTTATTTCATTAAATAAATTATCAATCGACAGGTTTAACCCGGTTGGTCCACTTCATCCTCAAAATCACCAGTTAATTGATATTGATGCTGATAAGATGAAAGTTCTATACGATCTTCCAATTCCAATGGGTGAACCTCATTATACAATTATGATTGATATTGATGAATATAATACCATTGATAAATATCCTGTTGGCACCGACTTATATACAGGCAAAGAATCACCTTATTATACAGCACTCGGCAAAGAGGGTATCAAACGTAAAAAAGGAGTTGTGCATGTTTATGGAACCATTAACAATGGAGAAGTTACACCTAAAAACATTGATGTAAAACAAGGTGAAAAAGTTGAACTTCATTTAACTAATCATGGTCAGGAAATAACTGATCATTATGTATATGAAGTATCTGCTTATGATCAAATGTATCGTTGGCGTCCGGGTGAAACAGCTACTTTAGAATTTGTTGCTGAAAAATCAGGTATGTATCCACTTATGTTAGATGATTATCATAATCCTGATGGTCGTCAGCTACAAGGGTATCTTATCGTAAATTACGATGAAGCTGCTAATAGTAAACGACTACTTGATTATTCAAAACGTGTTCAGGCCGACATGGCAATGCAGGCATTTAAACCTTCTGCAATTGAAATGAAAAATTTGCTTGATGGTGAAATGGAATTCTTGAATTACGGCTGTAATGCATGTCATAAATTTGGTAAAGACTTTAACGGACCCGATTTGTTAATGGTTGATAAACGTAGAAGCAACGAATGGTTAACCGACTGGATTACTAATCCTGAACATCATATGAAAGATATTGATATTGAGGCAATGCGTCAAAAATATAAATTAGCTATGCCTGATCAAAATGTTTCAGATGAAGATGTTAAGTTAATAATAACTTATATGAAACTTAAAACACAACAGTTTATGAGTGAACAATAGTTCATAATTTGTTATAAATTATTACTGCAAAAGAGATGGTTTATTATCATCTCTTTTGCTTTTTATATTAAATTTGCAATTAAATTATTTATTTAGAAACTTTTAAAATTAGAAATTATGAGAAAGTTATTATCGCTATTATTAATTGTATTGTTTGGAAGTATGCTTTTGTCGAGTTGTGGTGATTCAAAGCCAAAAGAGTTGAAAGCGAATCTTGAAAATGGTAAAGTTATTTACAACAAATCATGTATTGCATGTCATATGACAGGCGTAGCTGGAGCAGCAGCTCTAACAAATAAAGCAAGATGGGATGTAATTGCTACCAAAGACATCAAAGTACTTCATAAACAGTCAATTGAAGGCTATCAGGGTGAATATGGCGTAATGCCGGCTAAAGGTACATGTACAGATTGTACTGATCAGGATATGTTTGACGCCATTAATTATATGATGGATCAGGCTGGTGTTGCACCAAAAAAATAAAAACCATGAAATCAAAATTATATATTGTTTTTGCAGTAATTGGAATACTGTTAATTGCTGCAACATATTTTGCTCCAATATGGGGTGTTGCTCTCCAAAGTATTCAGTATCCAAAGTCTATGTATCCTAAAGGCATAAGGATTGACTTTAAATATAATGGCGTTTATAACGGTTGTGAAGGTGTTAAGGAACGTGAAGAGCTGGCAACTAATGAAGGTGCTGAATGTCTGGTGGAAATGAATGCAATTAACCATTTTATTGGGATGTATCATATTGTTCAAGGTCTTAACCGAGATGAATCACGTAAATACCCAATATATTATGTGTTTAATGTTGAGAAAGATGCAGAAGGTAATGATGCATATGACCCTGCAACAGGTAAGAAGATAAAAATTGATGTAACTCCACAGGCATTAAAAGTTTTGGATTTTGTTATGATTAATTCTCCATATTTCTTTATTATTTTTGTCCTTTTTGGATTATTTTTTGCTTTTACACCTAAAAAGCTTAACGCTGCTGCCGCATTAATTCCTGCTTTGGCACCTCTATATTTTCTTATTTTTTATATTGGATACCTATATTGGTATGGACATAATCTATCAATGCATGGAGGTGGTGCGTTTGCAGGAATAAAACCATTTATGCCGACAGTATTTGGGGAAGGTAAAGTAGCTCAGTTCACTACCGAATCTTATCCATATTATGGGTTCTTTTTAGCTCTGGGCGGATTTGTTTCATTTGTGTTTGCAATCCTGTTTAAACGTAAAGAATTAAAAGGTTAATACTCTATAAATTAAACTTTTCAGGTTGATAAAAAACCTAGTAGGTTGTCTTCCTATCTTAATAATTCTATATCAATGTTCAAACAAATCACTAAATATATAATAGCACTAATCATCACAGTTTTATCGACACAATTATATAGTCAGGGATATAATGCGGATGGGAAATTTGGTACTTATGATTCGATTCCGGGGTTCTCAAATAAGGATGATAAAATTCCATTACAACCTATTATTAATAATGCAAAACCAGGTGATCTTATTTTTTTAGAACCGGGTTATTATACAGGACCAGCATATATTTCTACAACGGGGATTACACTTGACGGGAATTTTAATGCAACAATTGACGGACTTGGTATTGAGTCAGTCTTAAGTATAGATGCTGATAGTGTTACGATTAAGAATTTGGTAATAACAAATTCCGGAGGATCACATGACAGGCTTGATTCTGGAATAAAAATTACAGGTGATTATAATATTGTTGAAAATTGTAGGATTAGTGAGTGTCTTTTTGGTGTGGATATTTTTCAATCAAAATTCAATCTTATTGCTCATAATGAAATTTCTTCAATCACAAGAAGGGAAAGAGCACTTAAAGGGGATGCCATAAGGTTATGGTATTCAACTGACAATTTAATAAAAGGAAATTACTGGCACAATTCAAGAGATATGGTTGTTTGGTACTCGTCAGGGAATCGTTTTGAGGAAAATTTGGGTGTTGGAAACCGCTATAGTATTCATTTTATGTATGCGCATAGTAATCGAATTCAAAATAATGAATTTTATGAAAACTCAGTTGGTGTTTTTTTAATGTATAGTGAAGAAACTTTAATGATAGGCAATACTATTATGAAATCGACCGGAATAAGTGGTATGTGCTTAGGTTTAAAGGAAACTTCTTCCAATCAAATTCTTCATAATAGGTTTATTTATTCATCTGAAGGGATACATGTCGACGTATCTCCATATGTTCCCGAAAAGAAAAATACTATTGCATATAACGAATTTGCATTTTGTGGGGTTGGAATATTCTTTCATACAAACCAGGAAGGTAACCTTTTTAAAGAAAACTATTTTCATAATAACCTTATTCAAGTGGAAGCTGAAGGAAAAACTGCTAACCTAAATAAATGGGATAATAATTATTTTGATGATTATGAGGGGTTTGACAGAGATGGAGATAACGTTGGAGATGCTCCGTATTCGTTATATGCCTACGTTGAACACTTATGGACTTTTAACAGGAATATCAAATTTTTTTATGGTTCTCCCCTACTGTTAGTACTTGATTTCCTTGAAAGATTAGCACCTTTTTCACAACCAAAATTTGTATTGCGCGATAAGGAGCCAATGTATATTTGGGAAGAGAAGAATATAGTAAAGGAAACACTTTAAATATTTGGTTTTTTATGATTGGAATTTCCATTTTAGGCTGTTTTATTTTATAAATATATATTTAGCTACATATTTGATTTTCACCATATTTACACTATATTTGCACTATGTTTAAAAAAGTAGGTATAATATCATTTCTGGCGTACTATCTCGTTTTTATGATATTACCTAACTTGCCTTTAGTTAAATATTACTACGGACAATTTAAATATAATAAAGATATACAGATAATTGTCAATAGCGACTCACAAGTTCTAATTGGGGATATCTGTTTTTTGAAAGCACTAATAGATCGAACTAGTGAATGTGAAGATAAAAAAGATGAAGCTCCTCCTGAGCCCAACTCTGGAAATAGCAATTTAATATACCTTATTGCCGAATTTATAACTTTTAATGATCTAAGTAGTAACATGGATATAAAATTTCAAATTATTACAGAGTTATTGACTTACCGGTATCTTCAAGTACCATCACCACCACCCAAAAATTTATCTTAATTTTTTTAAGCCCCAAATCAGAATTTAGTTAATGATAGTTGATTGTATGTAGTATTTCTATCTTTAGGATAGAAATATATAATCATGTCAATACAACTGAAATTACAACTGAAATTACATCAGAAAATTTAGTGACTTTTATTAGGTTTAACATCACTAGTTTTCATGTGTAACATAATCAAAGTACAAAATTCTTATAAGGATGTTTACAGGTATAAGTCTCATCAACTAACATCTTATAACAACCTTATATATAGGAGCTTAAAACGCGAGATGCAGGAACTCTTTTTGGTTAGAAATCAGGAAGGTTCCTGTGTATCATATTACAAAGATTAAATTTTTACACAACATGTGTAATTTGTATTTAAGACTTAAAATTAAATATAAATTTAATTTATGTTATTAGGTTTAATTAATCACAAGACTATTTAGTTATGAAACAAAATTCTCCGTTTAGTATAGTAGTATTAATATTAATATCATTTAGCTTTTCAGCTACAATAACGGCTCAAGTACCTGACACTTTAAATATTGAGGAAATATTAATAACAGCAAAACGTAGTGATGATATAATAAAAACAAATATTAATGGGCAACTTATTGAACTTGAAAATCCCACTGAAACGGGTGCAATTTTTAAAAATCAAGTTGGATTTGGAGTTGAGAAAAGAGGTAATTACGGAATGGAACCGATATTACGTGGATTTAAATATGATCAGTTAAACGTCCAATTTGATGGTGGTGTTCATAGTGCCAATGCATGTCCAAACCGTATGGATCCTGCTATTGCTCAAATTTCACCCGAAGAAATTGAAAAAATAGAAGTTATAAAAGGGCCCTATGACGTTAGATTTGGTTCAAGCTTTGGTGGAATTATTAATATAATTAGCAAGCGACCAAAGAGAGGGAGTGAATCTATGTTTTCGGGCAGCGTTGATGCTGGATACCAATCAAACGGAGGAAATTTCTATTCAAATGTATTTGCGCAGGCAATCTTAAAAAAGATGGATTTCTCTATAAATGCCGGTTATAAAAACTATGGAAATTACAAAAGTGGAGATGGACAAGAAATTGCTTCCTCCTACACACACTATGGCTATGCAATAAAAATGGGTATAAATCCAAAGGATAATCAGCGAATTCAATTATCACTAAGGCAAAGTTCAGCAAGGGATGTGCTATATGCGGGGTTACCTATGGATGGAGATTTTGATAATAGCCTTATTGGTTCGGTTGATTATGCCCTAACAAAATTAACACCATCAATATTTTCTTTAAAATTTAAGCTTTATGGATCTATGGTTGATCACGAAATGTCAAACACGAGACGTCCTGCATATAAATTTACTCACGCAGTATCGCCAGTAAACGCAACTGTTTATGGTGGCCGCTCTGAAATAGGATTTAATACAGGAGAAAAAAACATTCTGTATGCAGGTGTTGACTACAAACATATTGGTAAAGAGGGTGTAAGAAATCGCGAGGTTTTTATAAACCCATGTCCACCAGGTCAAGCATTTGATCCTCCCAAAACATTTGTTGATAAAACATGGCAAGATTCTCAGCACAATGATTTAGGTGTATTTCTTGAAAATAAATATGAAATTACAGAATCACTTACATGGTTAGTTGGAGTTAGAACTGATTATGTGAGTTATGCAATTGATGACCCCGACACAAGTTTTATTAGTCAGTATAATGGTGATATTACACCAGATTCGCGTATTAATTTCAATCTTACAACCTCCCTTACATGGCACCTTGCTAATGGATTAAACTTTCAGTGGGCAGCTGCCAGAGCCACAAGAGCACCAAGCCTCACAGAATCGTTTGTAAATCATTTTAGTATTGGTATGGATGCTTATGAATATCTTGGTAATCCCAACCTTAAATCTGAAGTAAATTACCAAACTGATATTAGAGTAGAAAAGAATTGGGAGAACGTAAGTGTGTACACTGATCTTTACTATTCATATTTACAAAATTACATTACAGCAAAACTTGATACTAATATTGCTAAAAAGTACATGAAATGTAAAGATCCGAAAGGAACAAAGCAATTCACTAATATTGATAAAGCTTTTATGATGGGATTTGAAGCAGGTTTAGATATTAGGTTCCTTAAGAAGTTTCAATATTCACTTGGAGCTGCATACACATATGCTCAAAATGTAACATGGGATGAGCCGCTTTCAGAAATAACACCATTTACAATAAATACAGCATTGGCATATAAAACAAAAAAAATTAACGCACGTCTCAACGGAAGAATTGTTGCTGAACAAGATAGAGTGAGTACTACTTTCAATGAATCTACTACTCCGGGCTTTTCAGTATTCGACTTTTATATTACATACTCTCCCTTTAAAATGTTGGATATAAATTTTGCAGTAACAAATATATTCGATAAAAACTATGTGGAACACTTAAGTCGTGCTTATAAAGCAATGGATACACAAAGCCTTTACTGGGAACCCGGCAGAAGTTTTAACTTAGGAATTAAACTAAAACTCTAAAAAATAATTATTTAAAATTTATTGGCACCATAAATTATGAAATATTTTTATAAAACAAACAGACTCTTAACTTTAAGTTTGATTCTTATTTCTTTTACAATTTTCGGACAAAAAACCGGAACTATTACGGGTACAGTTCAAGATTCAGAAACAATGGGTAACTTACCACTATCAGAAATAATAGTAGTAGAAACAGGACAGGGATCGGTTGTCCTTGAAAACGGAAGTTTTGAAATAAATGATGTAGTACCCGGATCCTATACAGTTCAATCTCATTTACTTGGTTATGCTACTCAAATATTGAAAAATGTTGTTGTATCTGCCGGAAAAAGAACTGTTTTAGAGTTTTATATGGAAATTGAAGATGTAGGTCTAGGTGAAATAACTGTTTCAGCAACCAAAATTAAAACTACCATTAACAAAATTGGATCCCCTGTTTATATAATTGACAGAGAAGAAATTGATCTTACAGAAGGCAGGAATATCGACGAAGTTCTAACAAGGATACCAGGAGTTTTTACCGAGGATAGATATCATAATGAATCCGCTGTTGTAAGTTTCCGTGGAGTTGGTTTACATACTCATGTAACACGTGGAATACTTGTGCTGGTTGATGGAGTTTCGCTTACTGAAGCAATGGGTACAACCGATTTTGGTAGTATTGACATGGAAAATGCCGAACGAATAGAAGTACTAAAGGGGCCTGTTTCGGCTTTGTATGGCCCAAATGGTATAACCGGTGTTATAAATATTATTGAGAAATCACCGGAAGATGGTTTGTATGGAGCATTTAAAGCATCGTATGGAAGCTATAATACTATGAATTTTTCAGGTGACATTAATGGCGGTAAAAATGGCTTTAAATATTTAGTTAAAGGTAAGTTTTATCAATCTGATGGTTACATGGAAAGAAGTAATTATCAATCTGTCAGAGGTGGTATAAAACTAAGCCAACAATTTAAAGAAGCTGGTAAGCTTCAACTAACTGCTGATTACATTACAAATTCAGATGAATTGCCTGGTACTCTTGATAGTGCGCAATTTTATAACAAATCAATAAAATCATCTCAACTTTTTGCCGGTTATAATAAAGAATTTATCAGGACAGACTTGGTTTATACCCAAAGTTGGGGAGAGAATACTGATTTTTATGGTAATGTTTTTTATAGAAACAGAAATAGCGATGGATTTTATTCTGATACTCAATATGCGGTTGATAAAATAAATACGTATGGTGGAGAAGCCAGAGCTAAATTTTCGCAAAGTATATTTGACAATAATAACTCCGTTATTGTAGGAGTAAATTATCTGAGCGAATCAGGTTTGAACAAACAAAGCTTACGTGATGATTCTACCGGTGTTGTGGGGCATTTGGTTAGCAATGGAGTAAGTACTTACAATATGCTTGGGATATACATTGAGGATGAATTTACTTTAATGGAAAAGATAACTCTAACATTAGGAGTTAGATATGATTTAGTTAACTATGATTGGAAAGATGATCTTCATGAAGGTGATGATAATACTTCAGCTACCACTAGTATTTCTTCCATAAGCCCGAAGTTTGGTATAGCCTATAATCCTACAACCAGTATTACTGTTTTTGGAAATGTAGCACGAGGCTTTAATCCACCACAAATATCTCAATTGTTTGTTGGTAGTTCTTATTCAGGATTAGCCAATCCAAATCTTAAGCCAGAATACCTTTCCAATTATGAACTGGGTGTAAGAGGTAATATAAATCTAAAGTTTAATTATCAACTTTCGTTATTCAGAATGGATTTTGTAGATCAGATATCTGCCGAAATTGATCCTGCCATTAACCCTGATGTACCTATAAACCAAAATATTGGTAAAACACGACATTCAGGTGTAGAAACTGCATTGGAATATCGTTTCACAAATATGTTTAATATATATGTGAATTACTCCTACTTAAATGCACACTTTGTTGATAGTGAAGATTATGGTGACAATTACCTACGCAAAACTCCACATAATATTGCCAATGCTGGAATAAGATATGGATTCAAATTTGGCTTAACCGCAGCCCTAGATTATAAATTTATAGATAAATATTATATGGATAATGATGATGTTAATGAGTACGAAGGATATTCAATGCTAAACCTCAAGTTAATGTACAAAAAGAGTGGGTTTCTTGCATCTGTTGCAATCAACAACTTGTTGAATACAAACTATGCAACATGGGCCTATGCATCTCAATCCTATAACCCTATGACACATAGTTCAACATGGGAACAGATGTACATACCCGGATGGCCTGTGAACTTTAATATAACTCTAGGTTATACATTTGGACATCGCAATAAATAAAAATAATAAACATGAATTCACTCTTTAGTAGATTGAATATTAAGACTATAGGAATACACTTTTTCAGTGTATTCATTATATACTTCTTTTTTATTCAAACTTTAGGTGCTCAAAACAATATTTGGTTCTCAAATATGCCACCTGATGATGATCAACAGTCAGCACCAAGTGGTATGCATGGTTTGTCTTCTGTAAAAGGGAAAAGAGGGACATCATCTGTTATTCAGTGGCTTCGGGAAGGAACGCACCCTTTAAATTCAAAATACATTAAACTATCTGATACAGATAACTATGAATTTTATTTGTATTCTCCTACTGGTAAAGACTCTGTTGGCGAATTTAAGAGGGGCTATCTTAAATATTGTAGTAAAGAAGAGGGATATTATAATGGATACTTAATTCAACGATATGTAAGTAGCGATACGCTATATGTAAACATAGCCAAAGCTGAAATGTTGAACCATAGCTGCAGGAATGGGCATAAAAATGAAGGAAAAAAAATTGGACCTGATATTTATCCAAAATCAATTCCTGCTGAGATTATAAGAGAACGTACATTAAGTGAAGATTTTCATTATTTTGCCTTATCGGGTGATGTGATTAATTATCAATTTATTGTAGATGGAATGCCTGTTGAGAATGCAAAATTAACTTTTAATACCCAAACAGGTTGGCAAAAAGTACTAACTACAGATAAGTCAGGAAAAGCGAGTTTTCAAATACTACAAGATTACTTTTCTTCGTGGCAGGAATTAAACTATCGTATAGTATATGATTATGTAATATTTGGAGATATAACATTAGCACAAACAGGAAAATATATTGATAAAAATTATTCTTATGTTCATTATACAACAAGCCTTTCGGATGGCTATCGGCCTGCCCGAACAATGTATATGTCAATGTTTTGGGCATTTGTCGTATTTATGATAACTATAATTATTTCAGTGGTAGGTATTTTTTTGTACAAGTTTAATAGAAATAAAAAATATAAAGAGATACATTTTGATGAAAAAGATTAGGGATTACATAAATAATTCAAATGTTTCCAGATTTAGGTTCATTATCCAAATATTGGCCTTCCTCCTATTCGTATATGGTGGATATTTCTTTATACATGTTGGACAGCAGTTACCAACATTTGCCTGCCCTTACAATGCCGGGAGTCCAGGAACTTGCTATCTAATAGCAATGCAACATGGTTTGCATATTACTTGGAGTGAATTAATTAGTTATAGGGGGCTAGCATTTTTTATCGGACTACTAACGTTCGTGTTGTTCTTTATAATTTTCAATAAATCGTGGTGTGGATTTATGTGTCCTTTAGGCACACTCCAGGATTGGATTACACAAGTTAGGAAATTAACATTAACAAAGTTTTCACGCTATGACCAATTGAGTTTTAAGAGGCTAAAAATAATTAAGTATGTATTATTAGTTTTGATAGTTATAATTCCGCTTGGAATGAGCAATTCATTTTTTGGACTTCCACATATTTCACACGATATGTCGGCACCGTTTTGTCAAATATGTCCGGGGCGTACTATACTACCTCTGTTTTCAGGTGATACATCGCAATTATTCATAGATTTTCGAAATCCCGTAACAATTGTAATGTCGAGTTTGGGAATATTAGTTACAGCATTATTTTTTGTTGGTTCATTTTTAAAAAAGCGTTTCTTTTGTTTTTTCTGCCCCATGAGTGCATTACAATTTCTATTTTCCCGTGTGGGTGTACTACGCTTAACCAAAAATGGTGAAAATTGTACAAAATGTGGAAATTGTTACAATGTCTGCGATGTAGGTATTCTTGACATTGCTGAAGATATCACTAGTAAGAATATTGTAAAAGACGACTGTATGATGTGTTTTAAATGTGTTGAAGCCTGTCCGGAAGAAAATTGTCTTGATGTAAGGTTACTTAGTCAAAAAATATTCTCATCAACCGAGAAGGGCTTTTTTAAGCGCTTTGGACATAAAGATGAATTACCAAATTCAAGGAAGGCGAAGGATGAATAAATTTACTGAAACAGACAGATTTAATAGGGTGAAGAAAACCTCCACCATTCATTATAATATGGAGGTTAACAAGGTATTAAGTGAAATTATTGATGATTTTCCTGACAACCCCAAAGAGATGGGTTATTTCTACGATAAGTTTAAAATTCTTGAAAATAGTGATTCGCTTTATCCCAAAGGAAAGAAGATAATTGCATCAATGTGCATTCATGTTCCAATTGAGTTAATAATTGCATTGGATGCGATACCTGTAAGAATTTGCTCTGGAGCTTATTCGGCAGATATGGCTGGGTCTGATTTATTACCTGCAAAAACTTGTCCGTTGGTTAAATCAACTATGGGAGCACTATATTTAGATATGTTGCCCGGAAATGCCAAACCCGATTTAGTAATTAACCCAACCACTTGCGACCAGAAGAAAAAAATTGGAGAAATGGGTGATGAGGTAAATAAGGAGTTTTACACATTGGAAGTCCCTTCTACCAAAGACACCGAAGAAGCAAGGCAATATTGGCATAGGGTTATAAGAAAACTAATAAAGAAACTGGAATCTGTAACAGGTAATAAACTTACGCGTAAAAAGTTAAAACGATCTATACATGCTGTAGCACATGCTCAATTAGAATTTAGACGGTTTATGTCGCTTAGGAAAGGCTCACCGGTTATTTTTGGCAAAGATGCCATATTAGTTACAAATGCTTATTTTTTTGATGATATTTATTCATGGACCAGTAATCTGGAAAAACTGAATAATGAGCTGGAAGAAAGGCAAATTAAGGAAACTAATATTGCAGGAAACAAAGCACCTAGATTACTTTTAACAGGTTCACCAACTATTTTCCCAAACATGCGAACTCCGGTACTTGTTGAAAAAATGGGTGGTGTAATTGTTTATGAAGAGTTTTGCTCCAGTAGTAGAATGTTATATGATACGGTGGCTGTTGACGAATGGTTTTTGTATGATATGATTCCAAATGTAGCAGATCGTTATCTTAAACCTAGTACTTGTCCTAATTTTACACCTAACGATGATCGTTTCCGTAAAATTCTCAAAGCAATGAAAGAATATAATATAGATGGTGTAATTTATCAAACATTTACAGGATGTCAACTTTATGATTTAGAGTCAAGAAAGATAAGTAGGGAGCTTGAAAAGGAAGGATATCCGGTATTAAATGTTGAAGTGGATTATAATCCTGAAGATTCGGGGCAATTAACAACACGTTTGGAGGCATTTATTGAATCAGTAAAAGACAATAAAAGAAATAATTAGATGCAGTATTATGTTGGCGTAGATATAGGATCAACTACAATTAAAATTGTTTTGATTGGAGAAACAGGAAAGATAATTGACAAAATTGCTTCCCCAACAGGAAGTATGTTCAATAAAAATGCAATGGATAGCCTAAATAATTTGTTAGCCGCAAATAATATTGCAATTGAAGATATAAACTATATTGTTTCAACTGGTTATGGCAGAAAACTGTTTAAAGCGGGCAATGAAAATGTTAACGAGCTAACTGCTAATGCTATAGGCGCAAGAGGTAGCCTTGGAGATGACAAACAGATTAAAACTATAATAAATGTTGGTGGGCAAGACACAAAAGTTATATTACTTGATGATAATGGTAAAATGACTAACTTTTTCATGAATGATAAATGTGCGGCAGGTACCGGAAAATTTTTAGATATATGTGCCCGTAATCTTGAAGTTGAGGTTGATCAATTAGAAGTATTGCATTTTGAAGCAAAAGATACACCATTACCAATTAATAGTGTTTGTGCAGTGTTTGCTGAATCAGAAATAATTTCACTTCTGGCAGGAGGACATAGTACATCAGAGATTGCTTCAGGTATACATTATTCTATTGCAAAACGTATTGTGAGGTTGGCAGGACGAGGACGGGTTGAAGATGACGTGCTTTTTGACGGAGGAACAGCACTCAATAAAGGTATGATTGATGCTATGGAGAATGAGTTAATGAGACCGGTTTATGTGAATGAATTTCCACAATTTACAACTGCATTTGGTGCTGCTTTAGTTGCTAAAGAAAAATTTAATGATTGTTGAAATTAATAATAAACTATAATGATATATTTTGATTTTTATATGTATTTCGGAAAAATAAGTCTGAATTTACTTATTTTAGCCAAATGTATAATATTTCTAAATTTTTGCTAAGGTTAATCATGCTTTGCCTTACTAAAATATTATGAACTATAACATATAAAAATTACACATACAGTTGAAATAAATATGTAAATTTGCTGCTTAATAAATATATATAATATGGCAAAAGGTGATTTCGATAGACGTGAGTTTTTAAAGTCAGGGGCAATAGCCGTTGGAGCTCTGGCAATAGTTGGTTCAGGAGTTTCTTATTTAGATAAATCTGATGAAGGAACTCAATTAACACAGGAATTTCTGCGTCCTCCGGGCGCTATTGGAGAAATTGATTTTATGTATGGCTGTATTAAATGTGGGTTATGTGTTCAAATTTGCCCGGTACATGCTATTAAATTAGCTGATGTTCACGAAGGTCTGTCATATGGTACTCCATATATTGATGTTAGAAATCAGGCATGCGATTTTTCGTGCGATGCATTGCAATGTGTAGAAACATGTCCTACTGCCGTACTTGATTTTGAGCAATTTAAAAATGCAGGTGCAATTGCTGTTGAAAAGGCTTCCAAACTACCTGGTGTTGATTTATCGAAAGTAAACCCATTTGAAGTTCAGAAGGTTGCTATGAAAGAAGCTGTTAAAATAGGGAAAGCTCATGTTAATAGAAGAACGTGTTTGGCTCATAATCGAAAAGGTTTCAAAGGTATCTCGCGAGGTTTGGATTTCGAAGGAATATTAAGATCTCCCGATAGTAAATACGATTATGCTACTCCATTAAAAGATAAAGAATTTGATATGGAGATTTGTAATCTATGTGTTACTGAATGCCCGATAGGTGAAACTGCCATTGTATTTGTCCCTGGTAGAGGAAGCGGGAAATTGCATCCAAGGGTATTAGATGGTTGTACAGGATGTGGAGTTTGTGTTATGGTTTGCCCTACCGATAAACCCAGTATTGTTGTTGAACCTATTAAATCCTAATTGCTATGTTTGATCTAATAAAAAGTGGTAAAAACAAACCAGCACTTAAGCCAAAACCATTGGCTAAAATGCCACATACGGAGTTAGGTATGGATTATAAAGCATGGTGCGATTCTCACAAAGGAACTCATAAATGGCGAAATATACGATGGTCAGTTCTAATATTTATGAATTTACTATTTGTAGTATCATTTGCCTATGATCTTACAATATTAGAAGGATCATTAAGTGGTTCAAGGTTAATTGGATTTTATCTAATGGATCCATTTAATGCGCTTCAGTTATTGGCAATATCATCCACAACAGGATATATAGGTATGCTAACAATGAACTTCTGGATTGGATTTATAACAATATTATTATTTTGGTTCTTACTTGGTGGTCGTTCATATTGCTCATGGATGTGTCCCTACCATTTAATTTCCGAATGGGCAGAAAAGCTCCATAATTATCTCGTTAAAAAGAAAAAAATTAAAGAACACATTTTTCAACGCTCTTTGAGATATGTATTTTGGTTTGGGTTTATATTGCTTGCTTTATTAACACAAAATCTTGTATTTGAAGATTTAAACATGGTTGGTATAGTATCACGAGCAATGATATACGGACCAGGCTTATTGTTATTATGGGTAATAGCGGTATTATTATTTGAGATCGTTTACAGTAAACGCTTCTGGTGTAGATATGTATGCCCTATAGGTACTACCTATAGTATGGTTGGAAAATTATCACCACTTGCAATTAAATTTGACCTCGACAAATGTGGTTATTGTCGCGACTGTCAAGCAGTTTGTTTGGTACCTCATGTACTTTGGTTTGTACAAAGGGGTAAAGCAACGCAGGAAGTACACTACACAGGATCGGATTGTACAAAATGTGGTTTATGTATTGACACATGTGCTGGAAATGCATTATCATACACAATAAAAGGATGGGGAACAATTCTATAACATAAAATATGAATGAAATAAAAGCATTAATAAAAGTTGATAGTTTATCAAAGTCATTTAAGAAGCAGAAAGTTATTAAAGGACTTACGGCTAATTTTAACGAAGGAGAGAGAATTGCCCTTATTGGACAAAACGGAGCTGGTAAAACTACTCTTATTAGGTGCATATTAGGGCAATATAATTATGAAGGTGAGATGGATGTTTTTGGATTAAATCCTAGAAAAAACCGTAAAGAAATACTTCAGGATGTGGGTTTTGTTCCTCAAACTCCACCCCCATTAAAAATGACTGTTAAAGAGTTGCTTACATTTTTTACTAAGTTAACTAATACTCCTGAAGGTGAGTTTTATAAGCTTAGTAAAGATCTGGGTTTGGATATTAAAGATAACTTATCAAAGCCATTTTATAAGCTTTCAGGAGGCATGAAACAAAAATTGCTTATTGCATTTGCCCTTGGACGGAAACCGAAGATATTATTGCTTGATGAACCATCTGCAAACTTAGACCCACAAGCTCGTGAAATTTTATTTAATCACTTGCAAGAGTTCCCAAAAGATACCCTTATGGTATTAAGTAGTCATCGTATGAATGAAATTAAATCTTTAGTAAACAGGGTTGTAGAAATGGATTTGGGTGAAATTGTAGTTGATAAGATGGTTGTACCTGAAGCAAATTAGAAAGAAAAAACCAAAACAAAAATAAAATGAAAAAATTACTAATAATACCTATTTTGTTACTTGCATTTGCTTGTAATCATGAAGTTGACCAAGGCCCTCGTGAAATTAACTGGGATCGTGATATATGCGTTAACTGTTTGATGGGAATGGCAGATCAAAAATATTCAGTTCAATCTGTTAATCAACATGAAGAAGTAATTTGGTTCGACGACTTGGGATGCCTGATTGAATATATGCAAAGTCCTGATTGGGATAGATTTGGTGGTGAGTTTGCAATCTCATGGATAGGAGACTGTGAAACAGGAGAATGGATTGAGGTTCAAAAAGCATGGTATCGATATGGCGATAGAACACCAATGGGATATGGTTATGGCGCGCTAAAAAATAAAGCTGATTCGACGTACGATTTTAATACAACTGTTCAACTTATTCACGATGGTATTACGATGAGAGAGGCTTTTATACAGGATAAAAAGTTGATGATGAAGGAGCATAAGCATTAAAATAACAAACTAATATATGATTTTTGTCATTCTGAATGTAGCTTGCGGAATGAAGAATCTCATAAATAAAAATAATGTTAAATAAAGATCCTTCGCTCTGCGCATATGAAAAAAAATGAGCATTGCAAGGGAATAAAAAAATAGAATAGTATGAATAGTAGTTTAATTCAAATAATGGTGTTGGACATAAGACAAAATCTTAGATCACGATGGTTTTGGGTGTATAGTCTTCTTTTTGGTGGGTTTGTAGCAGTAATGTTTACAATGGGGATTACCGAATCGCAAATTATAGGTTTTGTAGGCTTAAGCCGATTAATGGTTACATTTATGCAGGTAAGTATGGTAATATTGCCAATTTATGTACTTATTTCTACAGTACGGTCAGTTGTTGGTGATCGTGAATCAAATGTAATGGAATATGTATTATCATTACCGCTTTCTTTTACAGGATATTTTTGGGGAAAATTTATTAGTAAATTCATTTTAATATATGTACCTGTTTTTATAGCATTATTTGGTGCTGCTATATGGGGTTCCATTGCTAATATTGATGTGCCATGGGATTTATTTGCTTTATATAGTGCTCTGTTGGCATCTATGATATTTTGTTTTCTGGGGCTTAGTATGTACATTTCATCATTAGCACGAACTCAGGATTTAGCAGTAAGTTCTGCATTCGTAATATGGTTAATGTTGGTTGCATTTCTTGATTTGATTCTAATGGGTATAATGCTTAAGTTCAGATTTAACCCCGAGTTGGTTATAGGGCTTGGAATGTTAAATCCATTACAGGTTTTCAGAACTGCCGTACTTGTTCTTTTCGATCCTCAATTAACGGTTATGGGAGCGGCCTCTTATTATATCCTTGATACAGTAAGCCGCTGGGTATTTATACTTTTTGCGGTGTCTTACCCAATCCTTCTTGGTCTTATATTTGGATTTTTTGGTAATCGGTATTTTAATAAAAACGATATTATCTAAAATTGAATTTAAGATAATTACAACATTTTATTCTAAATTACTTATTTTTGAAATCACATGAATTATAGGTCAGGTTATATACTATTATCGTTAATTGCAATAGGTTCATTGTTTTATGTTGGTTGTGATCAATTATCATTTGAGTCGAGCACCGATTCTATTTTTAAAGCTCCCCCCGATACTGTGAATATGCTTTTTTTAACTAGTCAATCCTTAGGAAGTATTTAAATTGTTGGCAATCAACATTAAAAAGTGGAT
>CAYWRM010000039.1:14204-37821 GCA_964460905.1 uncultured Lentimicrobiaceae bacterium | reverse complement strand
CAACCTATTACATACCAAATGATTAAAATAAGCAGCTAATTGAACACCTCAATAAATATAATTGAAGGATATACTCACAAAGAGATAGGTCATATGCTTGAGATTTCGGAGAACACTTCAAAATCACAACTTTCCAGAGCACGAGCTTCTCTTCAAAAGAAAATATCTATAATACGACACAAGGAAAATCTTGGATAAAAATAATAACCATATTGACAAACTTATAAGAGAAAAATTTGATGCTTTTTCTCCAGCACCTCCCAAACATATTTGGACAGGTATCGAAATGGAAATAAGCACAATTCCCTCTGCTTATTTTTTAAGTAGTAAACGAAATATTGCAGTATTAGCTATAGTAATATTGGCATTAACTACATCAATAATATGGTTTAATCCATCATCAACAAGAATTTCCGACGATCCACAAAAAAATATTGCAACTATTCCTAATAGTAATGAAGTTATTTCAGATTCTGAAGTAATTGTTGATAATTCAGATAAAGAAGTAAACCAATCAAACAGGATTATTGTTGATACCGAAAAGCCACTTAATAACGAAAAACAACCTGCGAAAATTGTTATTACAAATTCTAAAGAACCAAATATTGAGTTGCAAATTGTTAACAATGAAAATAAAGAAAGTTTAACAACGAAACACAATATTCAAAATACAAAACTCTCACTTGTTAAACTGAAACAGAGTGTATTTATTCAACCTGAATTATCCGGCAACAATTATATACCAAAACAACAAAATTATACAAGCTCATTACCACAGGGATCAATAATTGAACCCACAACCAGCAGCAATAATTCACACTGGAAAATTGGTTATTATATAAGCCCTGAATTATCAATTTCAGATTTTGACTCGGTTCAAATACTTAATTCTTACACCATAAGTGCTGAGCCTTCTTATTTCATTAATAAGAATTTGTTTGTGCGGTTTGGAGCAGGGCTTTCATTTGTTCGGGATAGAGGTTTTGCAAGAATTAGTTACTTAACTAATGAATACATGGGTTCGTACAATGATGTATATGATATTACTTTTGATACTATTTCAGGAATTGTTACACCTGTTTATCACACTAAAACAGTTGAGATATGGGATTCTGTAAGACATGTTTCTGTATCAGAAGTTACTAACAAATATGTTTACCTGCAAGTTCCCTTGCTGTTAGGATATTATCATAAGAAACCCGGATCAGAATTTGGCTGGTATTTTATGGGAGGACCTGCTTTTAACATTAAGGTTAGCAGTTGGGTTGACAACCCCAAACCGGAAGCTAAAGATGCTGATATTATTGATTTGCAAAATAACTTACCTATACGTTCTAATAATTATTTCCAGTTATGGATTGGGGCAGGACTTGAATATGAAATAAATAAAAAATTATCAATTGCAGTTGAACCCAGCTACAGGTATTATTTTAAAAGTATCTATAGTAATCCATATAAAGCAACTTCTTCATCGGGAGTTTCACTTAGAATTGGTTTAATATATAATATGAAATAAAAATTGAAATAATAAATAATGAATTGGATTATATTAAATAATAAATACGCCAAATTTGCATTATCATCACTTTTTTGGTTGCTAATTAATAATGTATCTATAGCGGGGGGGGGGGACGACCCAAACTATATTATCATTTCCGGACAAATTACTAACATAAATTGTGGAACCCCTGTTGTGGGGCACTCTGTTTACATTAAAAGTGACACATCTCACTATGGACTTGGAGATTATTTTAAGACTGTTATAACCAATCACGAAGGGTATTATAGTGACACTATTTCTACTTTTGCAGATAAAGGATCATTATTCATTTATACAGAAGATCATTCTGGAGCATCAATCGACACTACTGTTCATTTTCGCTTCTTAGAAAGAGGTAATAGTGTTATTCTTGCAAATTTTGAATTATCCCTACCTTATCAAACAGGAAAACTACAAGCAAGATTCGATTATATTCAAGGATCAGGTGCTGATAGATATGGCTTCAACTTTTTTGATCAAACAATAAATAATCATATTAAAAGTTGGCATTGGAATTTTGGAGATGGCACCACTTCTACTCTTCAAAACCCTAAACATGAATATCAAGTATTTGGGCTTTTTAAAGTAACATTTACAGTTACATCCATGGTTAACAATATTCTTAAAACAAGTATAATTACAAAACAAATATATATAGAAGATAGAGAATATTATCATCTGGGAGGTCATGCTTTTTCAGAATATTTCCCAATTGACATGGGTGTTGCATATTTGTATTTGATAAGTTCCCCAGACCAATACCTCCCCATTGATACTGTTGCTTTTGACACTTTAGGTTATTATTATTTTTATCTGATACCCAAAGGAAATTACATTGTAAAAGTTGAGCCAATGCTTGAATCTCAATATTATGGAACCCTATTGCCAACATATTACGGTGATAAACTTTTTTGGGGTGAAGCACATACAATTAATCTAATTAACACATGTTGGGAATACGACATTAATTTGGCTAATTCTGACGGTTTTTTTACTGGTGAAGGAACTATTAGTGGTAATATTGAGTATATAGATCAGCCACGTTCACCACTAAACACTTATGCTATTGGTGCAAATGTTTATCTATTTGATGATTATGACAATCTGTTAACTTGTCACTATTCAGACGAAGAAGGAGTTTTTCTTTTTGACTTGGTTGAGATAAATACTTATTGGCTATATCCGGAAATTACAGGAATAAATGCTGAAAAAATCAAAATAGAACTTACCCCGGAATCACCTAATATAAACAACATTGAAATTAACATCCAAGCTAACAGTATAAATTATATTATACCAAATGAGGGTGATAATCTAAGCGAAATTATTGGAACACCTTACCCAAACCCTGTTTCCAGCAATCTTAATATTCCTTTGAATACAACCCTGAGTAATCCGGTTTCTTATGACATATATGATATGTATGGTCATATAGTTTTTTCCGGCCTTGCTGAAATAATTGTTGGTTCTGGAAATTTCGAAATTTCAACAAATAACATTAAAAATGGCACATATGTACTTCGTATAAAGATTAATAATACATCATATGACCATGTTTTTATTGTAGCCAGGTAAAATTGGAGTAAGGGGGAAATAAATACTTATAATTGCAAGAGTCGTTTTTCTCCTGAAGAACTTACTTTTAGTTCAAATTTTTGAAGAAGAACAGATAAGGTTACCGTTTTTGTTTTACGATCATAAGCTTCCAAATAATCAAGGTTTATTATTACTGAACGACTTATCTTAATAAATGATTTATTCTCCAGTTTCTTTTCTACCACGCCTAATTGAGAGGTAATAAATTCCTTTTTACCATTTGCAAGATAAATATTGCAATAATTCTTTTCTGCTTCACAATAAACAATATCAGCAGACAACACCATAATGAATCCATTATAAATATTAAACTTAATCTTACCTTGCTGTAAAAATGCATTCAGATTCTCAAGTTTTTTGTTAAGATTAGTTTTACCATTATTTTCCACATATCTTTCTATAGATTCCTTTAGTAATTCGGGTATTACGGGTTTTGTAAGGAAGTCGAATGCTGCATATTTTATTGCTTTAATAACATATTCGTCGTAAGCAGTAACAAAAATAATATTTGTTCTATTTTGAAGTTTGTTTAGTTTATTGGCCAGCCAGAAGCCATCATTTATAGGCATTTGAATATCAAGAAAAACCACATCAGGAAGTTCATCAATAATTATTTCCAATGCATTTTGAGCATTTTCCGCTTTAGCAACAATTTTTACATCCGGTAATTCACTATTGATCAAGGCTTCAAGACCATCACAGGCATCCTTTTCATCATCAACAATAATTGCAGTTATTTGCTTTAACATATTAAGTTGGTATCATATTGTCACAAAGCTATAGAATTTTATTGTCATGATAAGCTTTCCCGGTTTTTCATCGGAATTGTCAGGAAACATCTTCCGGGATCAATAATGTTCAAAAAAGCTTTCACAATACCCATTGAGCTTTACAAAAATTAACAGACTTATACTTCATTAAGGCAACACATACCAAAAGACTGCAACAAAATGTGCAAAACTTCCAAGCAATACCCAAATATGAAATATTGCATGATTATAAGGCATCTTGTTTAGCAGATAAAAACCCGCACCTATCATATATGATATACCTCCTCCAAGCAGCCAATATAACCCATCTGATGGAAGATTTTCATTCATAGGCTTAATTGCGATAATAATAATCCACCCCATCGCCACATAAATTAAAGCTGAGATAATATCATACTTTCCAGTAAAAAACAGCTTAAATATTACTCCTCCAATTGCCAATCCCCATATTATCCCAAACAAACTCCACCCCCATGGACCTCTTAGGGTTACAAGTAAAAAAGGAGTGTATGTACCTGCAATAAGTATATAAATTGCAGCATGATCAAAAATATTCAGCTTGTTTCGCAAACTTTGCTTTTGCACACTATGAAATAAAGTAGATGCAAGATATAGAATAACTAAACTGGCACCATAAATACTAAAACTCACTATATGCCATGCATCGCCCTCAAGACTAGCAAACACAACTAAAATTACGAGAGCCGCAATACTCAGCAAAAAGCCAAGTCCATGGGTTATTACATTAAGTATTTCCTCGATTTTTGGGTAATGGCGTGCATCTGTCATCTTTCTTCAATATTGATTTTAAAGATAACAATATTTGGTTGCATTTGTTGTTTGTGACACCTAAATTCTCGTCCTCGTTTGCAACAAGGACGAAGTTGGAAGAAAAATAGAAGAATTTTAGTGAAAATTATTTGATTTTGGTAGTATCCTTGCTACACCTATCTGCCTTAGGCATAAAACGAGGACGAGATGTGGGGGGCATAATCTGACTGAAAATACCATTCAATATCTGTATCTTCCTTATTCATGTAGAAAATGTAATTAATATAAGCGAATATTCAATATTTTTGCACCATGGAAACTATACGTCAGGAACGAATAAACAATTTATTACAAAAAGACCTTGGAGAAATATTTCAAATTGAAATGAGGCATGTAACTCAAGGAGCAATGATAACAGTAACAAAAGTAAAGGTAACTCCCGATTTATCGGTTGCAAAGGTTTACCTTAGCTTGTTTGCTGCCGCTGATAAAGATGCACTTCTTAAAAATATTCGAAGTCATACAAAGGAAATTCGCGGGAAACTCGGGAATAGAATTAAAAACCAGTTACGGGTTGTCCCCAATTTGAGTTTCTATATTGATGATTCTCTGGATTATATCGAAAATCTTGATAGTCTTTTGAGTGAGTAAATGCTGCAATGAGGTAATGATGAAATGCTGCAATGAAGTAATGCTAAAATGTTGCAATGATGAAATGCTAAAATGTTGCAATGATATAATGTCTTAATGTTGTATTGGAAAAAGTTTCAATTATTATAGAAGTACCATGACTGATAAAGAAATATTTATTGAAAAGATGAAAACCCGAACTAAGAGGTTTGCTGTTGACACTATCAGTTTTTGTAATTCCCTCAAAAAAAACAATGCTTCTCCGGTTGTTTCTTATCAACTTATAAAATCTGCAACCTCAACCAGAGCTAATTATAGGGCAGCTTGTAAAGGAAGATCCAAAGCCGAATTCTTCAGCAAGATCTGCATTGTAGCAGAAGAAGCTGATGAATCAGAATATTGGCTGGAAATAATTGGTGATACCGATTTATAGAAAAATACGCTAGAGCTTGAACGACTTTTAAAAGAAGCAAATGAGATTTCTAAAATAATAACTAAAGCTAAAAATACATCATATCCTGTTAATAAGTAAACTATAGAAATACTAACAATGCATTTAAAGATTTTCACATTAACACATTTAATCATTGCAGCATTTAATCATTCACTCATTCACTCATTTAACCTTTCTCATGAAATACGATCCCATAAAAAGAAAATTAGGAACTGTTTTTAATCGCTCACCAAAGCTGCGAAAGCTATTTTACAGGCTGCTTGATTTACTATTACTTCGCTCATGGCATATACGTAAGGAGATCAAAGTATGGGAAAAAACAATATCCGGAAAACAAAGCATATTAGATGCAGGGTCTGGTTTCGGACAGTATGATTACTATTTAGCGTCAAGAAATAAGAATTGGAATATCAGAGGCTTAGATGTTAAACAAGAACAAGTTGATGATTGTAATGGCTTTTTTAAAAAAATAAACCTGAATAATGCTTCGTTTTCATTTGGCGATTTAACTAAACTTAACGAAGCAAATAAGTATAATATGATTCTGTGTGTTGATGTAATGGAACATATTGAGAAAGATGAACTGGTTTTTAGTAATTTCTACAAAGCGCTGGTTTATGATGGAATGCTTTTGGTTTCAACTCCTTCAGATAAAGGGGGTTCCGATGTTCACCACGACCATGAACACCATGAAGATGATGAAAGTCATTCATTTATTGATGAACATGTTCGCGATGGCTATGGTATTGAAGAAATTACCGATAAAATGAAACAAGCAGGGTTTTCTCGTACAGAAGTTTATTACCAATATGGAAAACCTGGTAAGCTAGCTTGGAAACTCAGCATGAAATTTCCTATAATTTTGCTTAATGCATCTTATTTGTTTTTTGTAATTCTTCCTTTTTATTATTTAATAACTTCCCCTTTTGTACTTCTGCTAAACCTGTTCGATGTTAAGATGAAACATACTACGGGAACAGGTGTTGTGGCAAAAGCATGGAAATAATATGCGGCTATACAATTACAATATTATACTACTACTAAGAAGGATTCTTCTGGCCTTATTTCTGTTTTTTTTAAGCAGATTGTTTTTTTTTATTTATAATTATGGATTATTTGCTGATATCGAATTTTGGCAATTAATAAATATCTTTATCATCGGGATGAGGTTCGACCTTTCGGTGATTTGTTATTTTAACCTGTTATTTATTATCATTCACCTAATTCCCATAAGTAAAATAGTTGCCATTCGTCCGATTCAATTATTTTTGAGATTATATTTCGTTATTGTTAATAGTTCTCTGGTATTCGTAAATCTTATTGATTCAATATATTTTCATTTTGTGCAAAAGCGTTCAACTGCCGATATTTTCAAATATATTTTTATGAGTGATGATGTAGCCACTTTAATCCCAGGATTTATTAAAGATTATTGGTTTGTGGGAATTATTTGGCTCATAATTATCATACTTACATGGATTATTTATCCAAAATTTGAAAAGCAAAAATTTGACATAATTGTTAACGCTGGTAAAACATTTAGCAAAGGCATTGTTTGGATTTATAAAATATTATTGTTGTTAGTTTTAATTGGCTTATCGTTAATTGGTGCCCGTGGTGGACTTCAGCTTAAGCCATTATCAATAATTGATGCTTCAAAACACGTTGGAGCTGCGAAAATGCCATTGGTGCTAAACTCAGTCTTTACAATAATGACAACAGTGGGTCATGATGATCTAAATGAAGAAAAATATTTTACTTTTGAACAATGTGAAGAAATTTATCCGATTATACACAATTTCGAGAAACCAGAAAATGATTTTAATGAAAAAAATATCGTTGTTCTGCTTTTGGAAAGTTTTTCGAAAGAATATGTTGGTTCATTAAACAACTACGATGGATACACTCCCTTCCTTGATTCATTAATGCAGTATTCCCTGGTAATGGAAAATGCGTATTCAAATGGATTACGCTCCATTGATGCTATTCCGGCTATCGTAACAGGTATTCCGGCATTAATGGATGATCCTTTTATAACATCAGTCTACAGCACAAATTTAACTAACAGCCTTGCAATTATTCTAAAAGAAAAGGGTTATTACACGTCATTTTTTCATGGCGGCACTAATGGAACTATGAATTTTGACGGTTATGCCGGATATGCAGGTTTTGACGATTATTATGGTCGTTTTGAATATAATAATGATTATGATTATGACGGATATTGGGGAATATATGATGAACCTTTTTTGCAATATTTTGCTCAGAAATTAAATTCATTTAAACAACCGTTTTTTGCTTTTGAGTTTACTTTAAGCTCTCATTATCCATATAGTATTCCTGAAAACCATAAAGGGGAGTTTCCCGAAGGAACAATGAAAATTCATAAAGTTGTTAGATATACCGATTATGCTCTAAAACAATTTTTCAATACAGCAAAGAACATGCCTTGGTATAATAACACTTTATTTATAATTGCTGCCGACCATCCTGCCCAGTCGGTAATACCATCAAATACTGCTGACATTGAGACGCCAGGTCAGATATTAAACAATTATTTTTTAAAGTATTATAAAAACACCTCAGGACGCTATGCAATACCCGTTATGTTATTTAGCCCTGACGATAGTTTGTTTACAGGTAATTATAATGGCACAACTCAGCAAACCGATATTTTTCCAACAATACTCGATTATTTGAATTATGATAAACCAATAATTGCATTTGGAACTAGCATCCTAAATGATAGCTCTCAGCGTGTTGCATTACAATACGTAAACGGACTTTACCAAATAACATCCGGAAAATATAGCCTGTTATTTGATGGAGATAGTAGTACATCATTGTATAATAATGAAGAAGATCCCCAGCATAAACAAAACATTATCAAAACAGAACCTGTTATAGCTGACAAACTGGAGACTACTATTAAAGCAATTATACAGCAATATACTTCCAGAATGATACATAATGATTTGCTTATTAAAAACTAGTTTTAAAATTTATCGGATATTTGCAGTTAGTTATTCAGTATTTATTATGACTGATAAGAAAAAGAAAGAACATAGTTTTCAATGTAGCTATCCAAAAAAGAAGTATTTGTCATTCTGTTGAGTAATACTGAGAATGTTGTGGTTACTAACACTTTCTTATAAATAACAATAAACCATATATGCAACTTCCATTCTTCATAGCAAAAAGATACCTCATCTCAAAGAAGTCGCATAACCTGATAAATATAATTTCCATAATTTCTGTTGTGGGATTATCGGTTGGAACAATGGCACTAATTGTTGTATTATCAGTATTTAATGGCTTCGAAGATGTTATAAAATCACTTTATGTTACATTTAATGCCGACTTACAAGTAACGCCTGTAGTTGGAAAAACCATTCACTATAATTCATTTCCTTTTACTGAGATAAATAATATACAGGGTGTTAGTGGTGTATCACAAGTAGTTGAAGAAGATGCATTATTTAAATATGGTGAAAAACAACATGTTGCCAGAATTAAAGGTGTTTCTGATAATTTTATAGAATTATCTGGAATTGATACAATGACTGTTAATGGCTCTTTTATCCTTCAGGAAGGTGGTGCTGATTTTGCAGTTGTTGGTGCAGGAATCGCATGGCACCTAGATGTTTACCCACAAAACATCACCACTTTATTATCAATTTTTGTGCCTAAAAGAGGAAATGCGTCATCATTCAGTTTTAATAATGCATTTAATAACAGAGCTGTACATCCCTCAGGCGTTTTCTCAATTCAGCAGGAATTTGATGAAAAATATGTATTTGTCCCTCTACGTTTTGCACGCGAACTGTTGGAGTATACTGATGAAGTTACAAGTGTTGAAATACGATATGAACCAAATGCTAATGGAGCCGAAATTCAAAGTGAAATAAAGTCAATATTAGGACAGGAATATCATGTAAAAAACAGGATTCAGCAAAATGAATCACTCTTTAAAATTCTTCATTCTGAAAAAACTGCTATTTTTCTTATTCTGGTTTTCATCCTTATACTATCATCATTTAATATGATTGGTTCACTTTCAATACTTATCGTAGAAAAAAACAAGGATATTGGAATATTAACCAGTATGGGGGCCGACCGAAATACCATAAAAAAAATATTTGTAACCGAAGGTATGTTAATTAGTGTTTTTGGAAGTATAACCGGACTACTATTGGGGTTTGTAATATTATACATACAGCAGGAATTTGGATTACTACAACTAGGGGCCGGTGAAGGAGCATTTGTAATTTCTGCCTATCCTGTTTCTATGCAGTTGTTAGACTTCGCATATGTATTTGTTACTGTTATAGCTATTGGATTTTTGGCAACAATATATCCGGTAATGTATCTAACAAAAAAAATAATGCAACAGAAAAAAATAACCCTTTAGAAAATAAGTTGAATGCAACCTCTTAATAAATAAAAGTGTCTCTTTTGTGAGCTTGTTTAATCTACAATAATTTAAGTGTTTAAGGCTTGATCTTGCGCAAAAAGAATTGTAATTTTGGCGTCCTTAATATAATATCATTTTTATAAATTATCATTAACCAATTTCAAGTACACATTAAACAATTATTATTTTCAAAACTTTTAATCATTATGAAAAATTTTACTCTTATTGGACTAATTTCATTATTGCTATTATTTAGCTTTCAAGCTAATGCTGATAATTCAATTATTCCTGTTTCATCTGAAAAAACAAATTCTCAAGTATTAGATAGTGATCAAAGTGGTATGAACCTAAAATTTCATTTTGGTGATATCGGTTACTTTAATGTTAAAACCCCCAATGGTACATTTACCGAAATATTAATGGCTGATGCCTATAGTACTAACCGGATTGGAGAACCTATCTTACCTGCACAAAAAAAATTAATTGCAATTCCATTTGGAGCTGAGGTAGATATAACCGTTAATTCTTACACTACTTCAACTTTTAACCTTGAAGAAGAAGGCATAAAAAATGCATTGATGCCATTGCAATATGATATTCCTAAAGATATTGATCCTTCTGAAGTACCATTTCAATATAACAAGGAAGCATACGATGCAAAAAGCTACAACCAAAGCGAAATAGCTACAATAGAAATTATTGGTGTTATGCGAGGAGTAAGAATAGCACGAGTTACCGTTGAACCTGCTCGCTACAACCCTTCCACAAACCAGTTAAAAATATATAACGACATTGAAATATCAGTTTCTTACGAAAATGCTGATTGGAGTTTAACCAATCAAACTTTCCAGGCAACTTATTCTCCTTTTTTCGATATTGCGTATCAGCAGTTATTAAACGTTGATAATGTTTATGATGATCACCCGGATTTATTAACTTTTCCGGTAAATATGCTAATTGTTGCCAATCCAATGTTTACTGATGCTTTGCAACCTTTTCTGGATTGGAAAACATTAATAGGATACGAATTAACAGTTGGTTATACCGATGTAATTGGCACAACATCCAATGATATAGAAACTTGGGTACACAATGAATACAATACCGGTTTAGCAAATGGAAATGCTCCTGATTTTGTCATTTTTGTTGGAGATGTTCAACAAGTTCCTGCTAGTGCTACAGGTAGCTCAAGCGGTAAAAAAACCGACCTCTATTATGCTTCTGTTGATGGTGATATGTTTCCTGAAATGTATTACGGAAGACTCTCGGCACAGACCGTTCCTCAGTTGACAGCTCAATTAGACAAAATATTATATTATGAAAAATATGAATTTGCAGATCCTTCATATTTAGATGACGTTACTTTAATTGCAGGTGCTGATGGAAGTGGCAACCCTAATTATGGACAACCTACTATTACTTATGGAACAGAGAATTATTTCAATGTAGAGCATGGTTATGAAAACTTAAATGTATATTTAACTTCACCTTATACAGGTTGTTATGATGACGAGCGAATTCGTGTTAGCTTTATTAATTATACTGCCCACTGTAGTCAAACATCATGGGGTACTCCGAATTTAACTATTTCTGGTGTTAATAGTTTTGATAACTCAAACCAATACCCTATTGCTATTGGTAACTGTTGTCTGGCAGCCGATTTTGGATATGGTGAATGTATTGGTGAAGCATGGATAAGAGCTGAAAATAAAGGCGCTGCCGGCTATATTGGTTCATCTCCATCATCATACTGGAAATCTGATATGTATTGGGCAGTAGGAGCTTATCCAATGACAAATAATAACGGCAATGGATATGTACCAACTTACGAAGAAACTACAATGGGTGCTTTTGATGGTTCTTGGGGAGACTCTTATTATTGCCTTCATGCAATTGCATTTGTAGGGAATTTAGCTGTTACTGAAGTTAACAACCAAGGATGGCTAAATGATGCTACATCTACTTATTACTGGCAAGCTTATAATACATTGGGCGATCCTTCAATGTTACCATATAATACTCAGGGATCAGTAAATACTGTAAGTCATATGGATATTCTACCCATAGGAGTAACGCAATATGAAGTAACTGCTGAACCCGGTTCATACGTTGCAATAACCAAAGATGGGGTTATTTACGGTACAGGTTATGTTGAAAGCAGTGGTGTTGTAACTGTTGAGCTTGATCCTATTACCGAAAGTGGTGATGTAAATATTGTAGTTACTAAATCACAGTTTATTCCATATGTAACAACTGTACCTGCAGCAGCTCTCGAAGGTCCTTATCTTACAATAAGTGATTTTGTTTTTGACAATGGAATACTGGCAGTTGATTATGGAACAAATGTAACTATGGACATTAGTGTTTCAAACTTAGGAACTGATCCTTCGGATGATGTTACTGTAACTTTAATTTTTAGTGATGATTATTGTACATTAACAAGTGCTGCTACAATTAATATTGGAAGTATTGCATCTGACGAAACCATAACTGTTGAAGATGCATTTTCATTTGAGATTACCGATGATGCTCCTGATATGTATGTTGTAAGTATTGATGTTGAAATTGAAGGAACATCAAAAGAAATTTGGGAATCAAGTATCAATTTTGATATTTATGCCCCTGTACCTGCATTTGGTACATATACCGTTGATGATGCAAGTGGTAATAACAATGGTCGTTTTGATCCGGGTGAAACTGTAGATATTACAATTCAAACTCTTAATAATGGTCATGCTGCTAGTATAGAAGGAGAAATGGTTGTTTCAACAATTAGTTCTTTTCTAACTATTAACACTCCCAATATAGATGTGATAGCAATTGATGCTGAAGGAATGCAAGAAGTTACAATGAATGTAAGTGCTGATGAAGCCACCCCAATTGGAACTTTGGTTGATATTAATTTAGATTTTACTGCCGGGAATTATACAGCATCTCATCTAATTCAAGAGATAATTGGCCTTATTTTAGAAGATTTTGAATCTGGTGACTTTACTGGATTTGATTGGCAATTCAATAATTTCCCATGGACTATTGTTTCTGACGGTCAGGCATATGAGGGTAATTTCGCAGCCAGATCAGCAACTATTAGCCATAATCAAAACTCTACAATGGAGTTAGAGTGCTCTGTTGTTGCTGATGGTGATATTTCATTCTTTTATAAAGTATCCTCTGAGGCTAATTATGATAAACTAAAGTTTTATATCAACAATGTTGAACAAGATAGTTGGTCGGGAGAAGTTGCATGGGCAGAAGCTACATATGCTGTAACAGCTGGGGATAATACTTTTAAATGGGAGTATGACAAAGATGTCTCGGTAAGTTCTGGCGACGATTGTGCCTGGATCGACTATATTATTCTTCCTGCTATGACATTTACCAGTGTTTATGCCGGTCCTGATGCAGAAGTTTGTGAAAACGATGTATTCCAATGCACTGGATCAGCAACTAATTATGTTAGTTTTTTCTGGCTTACATCAGGCACAGGTATTTTTGATGATGATCAATCGTTTACACCTATTTATACACCTTCTGATGATGATATTACCAACGGTAATGTATCGTTGAGTCTTAATATTATTGATGTTGACGAAATACCTGTAAGTGATACAATGATGTTAAGTTTTAACTATCTTCCAGCAATGCCATCAACACCCGTAGGCCCTGAACTAGTTGACTTAAACTCAGTTACACAAAATGAATATACAACCGAGAATACTCAATATTCTGACTCCTACTATTGGTCATTATTCCCACATGAAGCAGGAATTATTTCTGGAACAGAGTTAGTAGGTACCGTAAACTGGGATATGGAGTTTGTTGGAGAAGCTTGGGTAAAAGTAGCAGGAGAAAACGATTGTGGTTCTGGAGAATTTTCTGATTCATTATTAGTTGTGGTAATTAACTCTGTTGGTATTGCTAACCTTCAAGAAGAAATTAGTGTTAATATTGTACCTAACCCCAGTAATGGTAAATTCACCATTGCTATTTCATCATCTCAAAATACTATTTTTGATATATCTGTTCTAAATCCACTTGGTAAAATTATTATTGAGTCGGAAGCAATTGACTTTAGTAATATTTCAGAAAAATCATTTGAAATAGATAATGTGTCAGCAGGTATATATTATGTTATCATACAAAACGATGACAACCGTATTGTTAAAAAATTACTGATTAAAAAATAATTAATGCCTTTATAATCAACTTAAAGTAAACCGTTATGAAACGAATTTTAACCTTAGTTCTGGTAATAATAACATTCATGAGCCTTAATGCTTCAGAATGGATTGATTTAAATAAAGATGGCAAGACATCTGAAAATATTAACCTTGTATCTTCAAGTATTAATACTTCTAGCATTCACTTTTCTTTAAATGGATTCTGGAAAAATGATATTGAAACTGATAGGGGAACAGCCTGGATAATAAATACAGATAATGGTAGCTCAATATTAAATAATGGTGCACCTGATCTGCCTGTATTTGCAACATCACTTATTATCCCTAATCAGGCTAATATGCAAGTTAATATTATTTCAGCACAATATGAAGAATTTCAAAACGTGCTTGTTGCACCTTCAAAAGGTAATTTATTGCGTACCGTTGATCCGTCAAGTATACCATACAAATTTGGTAAACAATACTCGGTTAATTCATTTTACCCTGATGAAGTTAGCAGTTTAAGAGAACCATATATTGTTAGAGATTTCCGTGCACAAACTGTACTTATTAAACCCATACAATATAACCCAATCACAAAAGTGTTAAGGGTTTATTACGACATTTCAATTGAGGTAATCGAAAATGGTATCTCTACTATTAATACATTGCCATCTGATAATCAACCTAATGTTATTGATGGTACTTTCCAGAATATTTATGCACGTCATTTCCTAAATTATGATAACCAATACCGTTATACTCCGGTTAGCGAAATGGGAAATATGCTTATAATATCATATGCTGATTTCATGGACGAAGTACAGCCATTAATTGATTGGAAAATTAAGTCGGGAACTCCTGTTGAAATTGTTGATGTTGCTACAATTGGTAATGCTTCTGCAATCAAACAATTTATAGCTGATTACTATAACGATAATGGGTTAACATTTGTATTATTAGTAGGTGATTCACAACAAGTTCCATCGAGCTCAAATGGTGGTAACGACTCAGATGTTAATTACTCGTATATTGTTGGAAACGATCATTACCCCGATTTATTTGTGGGAAGATTTTCAGCAGAAACAGAAGCTCAGGTTATTACTCAGGTAACAAGAACACTTGACTATGAAATAAACCCAATTACTGATACTGATTGGTTTACTAAAGCAATAGGTATTGCTTCGAGTCAGGGTACCGGCGACGATAATGAATATGATTATGAACATATCCGTAATATTGGTAACAAATTAATTTCTTTTACCTATGATTATGCTTATGAATTTTTTGATGGTAGCCAGGGAGGTAATGATGCCGCCGGTAATCCTAGTTCTTCAATGGTAGCTGAAGGTATAAATTCAGGAGCAACTATTATTAATTATACCGGTCATGGTAGTACTACCTCATGGAGTACATCAGGGTTTTCAAGTAACAATGTTAATAATCTTACTAATAATGGAAAATTGCCATTTGTAATTGCCGTTGCATGTGTAAATGGAAACTTTGTTAATTCAACATGCTTTGCTGAAGCATGGTTAAGGGCAGAAAATAATAGTGAGCCTGCCGGGGCAATTGCTACATTTATGTCAACTATTAACCAAAGTTGGGATCCACCAATGCGAGGTCAGGATGAAATGAATGACATTCTTACAGAAGCATATTCTGATAATATCAAACGTACATTTGGCGGAATTACCATGAATGGTTGTATGAATATGAATGATGTATATGGGTCAGGAGGTTATACTATGACAGATACATGGACAATTTTTGGAGACCCTTCATTGGAAGTCAGAACAGCTGCTCCACAAGATTTAACTGTTACCAACCCCTCTACAATATTTCTTGGATCATCTTCAACTACTATTACTTGTGACGCTGAGGGTGCATTGGCAACTTTAAGCATGGATGGTGAAATATTGGGATCAGCTATTGTTGAAGGAGGATCAGCAACAATTACTTTTACTGAATTATCATCAGTTGGAACAGCTGATTTTGTGGTAACAGCATTTAATTATATACCATATATTTCAACCATCGATGTTGTTCCGGCATCAGGACCATATATTGTTTACACCTCAAATATAGTTAACGATGCTAGTGGTAATAACAATGGACTAATAGATTATGGTGAAAATATTTTGTTAACTGTTGAGCTCACAAATGTTGGCATTGCAGATGCAATAAATGTAACTACAACTTTATCAACAACATGTGAATACATTGAACTAATTACCGATGAAGTTAATTACGGGAATATAATAATAGATGGCTCTGTTTCAATTGTAGATGGTTTTGAATTTAATGTGTCTGATGACATTCCTGATTATCTTGATGTTAGCTTTCAATTAACATCTATTGATGAAACTAGTAAAGAAATCTGGGAATCTTCATTTACTCTTACAAGCCATGCACCTGATCTAGATTTTGGTTCATATGCTATTGATGATGCAAGCGGCAATAACAATGGTCGTTTTGATCCGGGTGAAACTATAGATATTACTATTCAAACTCTTAATAATGGTCATTCTCCAACAATTGAAGGTGAAATGATAGTTTCAACAACAAATCCCTACGTAACAATTAATACTCCAACCATTGATGTGGCTGTAATTGATGCTGAAGGAATGCAGGAAGTTGCAATGAATATTACTATTGATGAAGAAGCTCAAATTGGATCCTTGGCAGATATCATTATGGATTACAGTGCCGGAAGTTATACAGTATCTGGTTTAATACAAGAATCTGTGGGTTTAATTATGGAAGATTTTGAACTTGGCGATTTTGATCAATTTGATTGGGAATTTAATAGTTTCCCGTGGATTATTGTTGATGGCGATCAAGCATATGAAGGTAATTATGCAGCCAGGTCTGCAACTATTAGTCATAACCAAAACTCAACTATAGAGTTAGAATGTTCTGTGGTAGCTGATGGAGATATCTCATTCTATTATAAAGTATCTTCTGAAGGTAATTACGATAAACTTAAATTTTATATCAATAATATTGAACAAGATAATTGGTCAGGAGAAGTTGCATGGACAGAAGTAACTTATGCTGTAACAGCCGGTGATAATACTTTTAAGTGGGAATATAGCAAAGATGTTTCGGTAAGTAGCGGTGATGACTGTGCTTGGATCGACAATATTATTCTCCCTGCTATGACATTTACAAGTGTTTACGCGGGACCTGATACGGAAATTTGTGAAAATGATACATTCCAATGTGCTGGGTCAGCAACTAATTATATTAGTTTTTTATGGGAAACAGCAGGTACAGGTGTTTTTGATGATGATCAATCATTTACACCAATTTATACTCCATCTGAAGAAGACATTATTAACGGTAATGTATCATTAAGTCTTAATATTATTGATGTTGAAGAAATGCCATTAAGCGATACAATGATATTGAGTTTTAACTATTTTCCAGCAATGCCTGCAATGCCTGTAGGTCCTGAATTAGTTGATTTAAATTCAGTTACACAAAGCGAATACACAACTGATATTATTCAATTTGCTGACTCATACTCATGGTCACTATACCCACCAGAGGCAGGAAGCATTTTAGGAACGGATGTAATGGGTACTGTAAACTGGGATATGGAATTTGTTGGAGAAGCATGGGTTAAAGTAGCAGGAGAAAACGATTGTGGTTCCGGTGAATTTTCTGATTCATTATTAGTGGTGGTAATTAACTCTGTTGGTATAGCTAATCTTCAAGAAGAAATTAGTGTCAATATTGTACCTAACCCTAGTACCGGAATATTTACAGTTGCTGTTGCATCATCAAAAAATAGCATTTTTGATATATCTATTATTAATCAACTTGGAGAAACAATTATTAAATCGGAAACAATTGATTTAAGTGGCAGTTCCAATAAATCATTTGAAATAGATAATGTACAGGCAGGTATATATTTTGTTATTGTACAAAATAATAACAGTCGTATCGTTAAGAAATTACTGATTAAGAATAATTAGGTAATCTGGCAACGAACTGAAAAATTATAAATAAATATTATTATGAGGCTGTCCAAAAAACTAACTTTTTGGACAGCTTCTTTTTTAATAACAATATCATTCCACAGTAACCGATTTTGCTAAATTTCGAGGCATATCAACATTACAATCACGCAATACAGCAATATGGTAAGCAAGTTTTTGCAAAGGGATAGAAGCAAGTATAGGGATTAGAAATTCTTCTGTTTGAGGAATTTCAATTACATAGTCTGCAATATCTTTAACAGTAGTATCTCCTTCGGTAACAATAGCTATAACCTTGCCTTTTCGGGCCTTAACTTCCTGAATATTACTTACAACCTTTTCATAAATACCAAGGTGCGGAGCTATAAAAACTACAGGCATATTTTCATCAATTAGGGCAATTGGGCCATGTTTCATTTCAGCAGCCGGATATCCTTCTGCATGAATGTATGATATTTCTTTAAGCTTAAGAGCTCCCTCAAGTGCAACAGGAAAATTATAACCTCTTCCTAAATAAAGGAAATTATCAGCATCTTTATATTTTTCGGCAATAACCTCAATAATATGGTTGTTTTTCAATATTATTTCAACTTTTTCAGGAATACGATCAAATTCTTGTAACAACTGCATAAACCTTGCCTTTGGAATAGTTCCTTTAAGCTGAGCAAGTCGTAAAGCCATTAAAGTAATAACAGTAACCTGTGCAGTAAAAGCCTTTGTTGAGGCAACACCTATTTCAGGACCGGCATGTGTATATGAACCGGCATGTGAGGCTCGCGCAATCGAAGAACCAACTACGTTACATATTCCAAGGATTGTAGCACCTTTTTCTTTTGCTAACTCGATGGCTGCCAACGTATCAGCCGTTTCGCCCGATTGTGAAATGGCAATAACAATATCGTCTTCATTAATTATTGGGTTTCTATATCTAAATTCCGAGGCATATTCAACCTCAACAGGGATTCTTGCAATATCTTCAAATAAATATTCACCAACTAATCCGGCATGCCACGATGTGCCACATGCAATAATAATGATTCGCTTTGCTTTTAATAATCTTTGCTCATAATCAATAATTCCACCAAGAGAAATATTACCTGTAAGAGGATGTAATCTACCCCTTAAGCTATCTCTAATTGAACTTGGCTGCTCATAAATCTCTTTCATCATGAAATGATCATATCCACCTTTTTCAAGTTCACTTAGATTCCACTCTAATTCTTGAACATATGGTGTTTTATTCTCATTTTGTATGGTTGTAATTTTTAACTCTTCTCCTCTTGTAAGAACTGCTATTTCTTCATCTTCAAGATAAACAACATTCTTTGTGTATTCTACAATAGGTGTTGCATCAGATGCAAGAAAAAAATCATCATTTCCAATTCCAATAACCAAAGGGCTGCCTTTGCGAGCTGCAATCAGCGTATTTGGATGCTTATCTGATAGGATTACAATGGCATAAGCGCCAATAACCTGACATAATGCTATACGCACAGCTTCATCAAGAAGAACCGATTCATTTATTCTAATATCTTCAATTAAGTTTACCAAAACTTCTGTATCGGTATCCGACTTAAAAACATATCCTCTCAATTGCAATTCTTTTTTTAGTATTGCGTAGTTTTCAATTATTCCATTATGTATTATCGAAATTGATTTTGTTTGAGAAAAATGCGGATGAGCGTTTCTTTGATTTGGTTCACCATGTGTTGCCCAACGAGTATGTGCAATACCTATTTCACCTTCAGTATTTTTTCCTTCTATGAAACTTTCAAGTTCTGAAACCTTCCCCTTCGTTTTATAAGTGTGAATACTATCAGTTAACAGTGAGATTCCAGCACTATCATATCCTCGGTATTCTAACCGCTGTAAGCCCTTAATTAAAATAGGCTCTGCCTTTTTGTATCCTACGTAAGCTACTATTCCGCACATAACTTATTTATTTAGAATTACAAATGTAATCGAAATCAAGAAATTTTTATGAATTATTTTAGTAAATAGCGAATAGAGTATTAAACCTACAAATCAGTATATAATATCTCAAGTTTAATTCCTGTGGTTGAATCAGATTCAATTTGATTTCCCTTAAAGATAAACCGCTCAGGATGAACCGATCCACCAAAAAGAAATAAATATAACCCGCGGTTTGGCAAGGTGGTGTCACTAATAAGTGATTGAATATATCTGGTTATTCGAAATTCATATAAATTACGTGCATCATTATATTCACCATCAAAATACAAACCTCCTTCATCAGAATCAACTAAAGACGAACCCAAGCCGTCTTCATCAATTGACAGTAAATACATTTGCCCGGGAGCATCAAAAAACTCATCGCCAGAAATACCAGGTAATAGCAATTTAGCTTCATTAATAGCAACATTTCCTTTTTGAGCCCATTTTTTTACATAAGGAATTTTAATTAATGATTGTACACCTCCATATCCTTGAGCATAGAACTTTTGTTGCCCTAATGAAGTGTCACCACCGATTACTTGTTCTCTAAACTCCTGATTAGCTGTAATGTACTCGTGCTCATACTTGTTAACAGTTGCTGTTGTAGTAGTTATTAAATAATCATACCGTAGCGAATCTTGTTCACTGTTACTATAAAATAATGACATTTTTGTGTAGGCTGATGAAAGATCGAAATATAAAATTGCGCCATCATCATAAATAGGTTGCGACTGTATAAAAAGTCCATTGAAAAACTCCTGAAAGATCTCACTATCTTCCATTTCATCAACCGTGGCATTTAACAACTTGTTCCCAAGGGTTGGGTTAATCTCACTTAAATTAAGCCTAAGCATCGCAGGAAGGGTGTCTTCTAGTACTACAATACTATCAGTTGGTTGTGGTTCAAATGAAAAATTTGAATAATCAACGGGATCTAATGGAAGTTGTAAATTTGAATAGTAGACACTATCTTTATATATTCCTTGCAACATTTCATATGTGTGAGCAGTTAGGGTAACGTTTGTATCGCCATACCACCCGGCATAATCAATCTGCAATACTAATGAATCCAGCTGTCTTTCTTCACCAAAATCATATCCATTAATTGAAAGCAAAAACTGAGTGTAAAACCCTGCTGTTGTTCCTCCAAATACAGGATCTTTTAAACTACCAAAAGCACTTACGCTCAATTTATCGGATCTTATTGAGTCGATAATTTCTGAATAAGCGTAAATTGTGGTTGTATCAGAAAATGCAACATTAAGCTTACTTTCATCGGGCTGAATTATATACCCTATTTGCCCCGGTTCTTTAGAACACGAACTAAGCAAAAATGAAAATATAAATATGGAAAATATATTAATGAAAGTAGTTATTGAAACTAAACTACTCTTTTTCTCCGATAATCTCGTCATAAAATTTATTGTAGGCAACATAATAATCCTCATCTTCAATATAATCTATCATTGGTTTTCCTGATGCCTTGGCATATTCAAGTATTTCCGGGTTTATTTCTACGCTTCCCTGAATTATTGCATCCGAACGGTCGATGGCACCTTTCATCAATGAAACGTAAGTTCCGTCACTAAAGTGTTCAAGTTCGCTTTCGGTTAAGCCATTCATCACCATTTTTTCAATAAAGCCGGGTTTAAATGTTTCCGAAAAATCATCATCATACAATGACAATACTATTTTCAAATCGCTAAATATTGGATTATCTTTATAGGCAGTTCTTATGTAGAGCGGAATAAGACTAGAAAACCAGCCATTAATGTGAACAATATCAGGAGCCCATCCAAGTTTTTTTACAGTTTCCAGTACTCCTTTTGAGAAGAAGACAGTTCTTTCATCATTATCTTCGAAAAACTTTTCGTTTTTATCTCTAAATAAAAACTTACGATGGAAATAATCCTCATTATCAATAAAATACACCTGCATTCTTGCTTGTTGAATAGATGCAACTTTGATAATGAGAGGGTGATCAATATCATCAATAATAAGGTTCATCCCCGATAACCTTATAACTTCATGTAATTGGTTACGCCTTTCGTTTACCAAACCATAACGCGGCATGAATGTGCGTATTTCTTTTCCTGATTCTTGTGTTTTTTGTGGGAGAAAGCGACCTATCTTGCTAATGTGAGTCTCAGGCAGGTAGGGTGTAATCTCTTGATTTACATAAAGTACCCTCATTTTTTCCATAACATATTGTTTAGTAAAATTGCAGAGTGCAAAAATAGTAAAAAAACCCGTATCAATCAATTAACGTTCAATGTAATCAATACAATGGTGTTAAATAAACTTAAAACCTCCCATAAAATAGTAATTGATCCATATTATAGTAAACCTGACGGGTTAATATTATAGGCGACCCGCCGGGTTGAAAAAAACCCGTCGGGTCTATATGCAGGAAACCCTTTAAACAAAAAAACCGAAGTCAGAAACCGGATTATTTCCAGGTCTGACTTCGGTATAAAAAATATTTGTCTAACCACGCAAAAAAAGCGCGGATTTCAAATTAGAAGAAACTAATTATTCTTCCAGGTCTTCTTTCTTCATTTGATATAGCTTTCGGCCACCATAAGCAACTGCCATTCCGATAAGTATCAGGCTACCTCCACCTATGGGTGCATCACCGCCTATTGGTTCCTCACCGCCTTGTGGACCAGTTGGTGGCTCACCAGGTTCAGCAGCTTGTAAAACAGATATTGAAAGGAATAATGAAATAATAAGTACAGTAATTATTGATATAAATTTTTTCATCTTATTTAATTTTTTGCTTTTTGACTTTTGGCTATTTAGAAATAAATACTTTATTGGTATAAACATTTTTGTCAGTTATTACACGAACAACATAATAACCCATATTATTTGATACCCAGAACTTACTCAATTTAAGATCAACAGTATTAACCTCCTGAACCAACTCTCCCGACAGAGTGTATATACTAACCATTTTAATAACTTCGTTGGTGTTATTACGAACAAAAGCATTTTGGCGATAGCTGTAAATATTGACAGTGTTTTCAATGCCAAACTCATCAACTCCTGTTGGCCCGAAGAAATGTATTACAAAACGATCTTCAAGGTCATCGGGGGTAGCTGTAAAAGTATAATCAGGGTTATCATTAACTGAAACCCAATCGCCACCAACTTGCTTATCTTCTAACCATATTTCGGTACCATACTCAAATGATTCAATATCGAAGAATGATAGAGAATATTCAGTATTATAACCACAGCTAAAGTGCATTGGTACACTGGTCATACCACTGTAAAGACTTTCGGTTGGAAGTACGTTAATTGATAATTCTGTGTTATCTTCAGCAATACTTCTAAT
>CAYWRM010000039.1:0-14104 GCA_964460905.1 uncultured Lentimicrobiaceae bacterium | reverse complement strand
GGATTACTAATTAATTCAATATGGTTACTACTGTAAGTTAAGGCAGGTGAAGAAACTGATCCAGTCATTAAAGCTCCAGTCATAGAAAGAGTATGGTTATCATTATCTGTAGCTGATAACCCAATTCCCTTTCCGGAATATATTTCATCTGTTAACGAGGTAAGGTTAACCCAAGCAGATGTACTAACTACTGACTCATCCCATTCATAAGCATAAGTGCTAACGCCATCCAAAATAAATTCTTCAAGATAAGCACCAGTTCCTGTACCCGTATAATTTTCTTCATCTACTGTAGGTCCAATTAAATGGATATCAAAGCTACCTACTCCGGCAGAGTTAGATAGATATGTTTGCACCGTTGCTGTACCGCTACCTCCATAGGTTATTGTACCGTTATCGATGAAGGAGCCTACGCCGGCTGATGTTGCTTGAACAACTATCCCTCCGGCTGAATTTATAGTAGTGCTACCTGATACTGTAACATGACCTAATGGAAATAAATTTAAAGCACCTTCAATAATTGCATTTTCAGCAACATTAAAATATGTAAATGTTCCTGCATTAGTTGATAGATCAGGCACAGTTATATGTGCTCCACTAGCAATTTTAAGATAACCACAATTAAATGCATATCCTACTGAAACTTTAAAATCTTCAGGATAATAGTTACTACCAGCAGATACATCAGGAATATATACATTTTCTGAAGTTTGATATGGTGGGTTACCAGAAGATGGTGTATTGCCACATTGATCTTCCCAGTTGCCAACAATATTCCAATAATCAGGTTCATTACCCATACCTGTAGCACCACCTACCCAAACGAAATCATAAACTATTGTTGGATAAGTATAACCACTTACATTTCCATTTATAGTAGGCTCACGCTGAATTATAGGTGGTACACCATCTTCTAATATCTGCCAATTTAAGGTTGAAATACCAAAATTTTGGGGGGCAATTTCAAAAATACCATTTGTGCCAGACCCACTACTAACATAAAAAGTTGTTATGGTTACCCAGGTATCTACTATCCAATTTTCTGGACAATCAAAATTTGAAGGAGAAGCATTGTAATATCTATAATGATAGATTCCTTCTGTAAGTCTAGAATTTGCGGGGTCAGTCATATTATATGTTTGTGTAGCACAAAGAAAGTCAAGGTCAGCGCTATAACTACTAGGCCATCTTACCGCAAAAGTAATATCATTTATATCATCTGTTGTTTCTGGTAATGCTTCACCACCATCTGTTTCCTTCATTTGTACTTCAATATACCCCATTTCATTCTCATGAGTTCGTATCTCGTAACTCTGACTCATGCTAACAAATGTTGAGCATAAAAAAATTGAAGCTAAAACTAATTGTAGAATATTTTTTTTCATCTTCTATATTATTTTATAATTTCAAATTATTCGGGTAAATGCTGGTTATATGTTGTTCCTGCATTTGGTAAATTACCAATAATAATTCCTCTATCGTTATCAGTTCCATTATATCTTGTTATACGATCCATGTTTAAATCTGTATCAGCATAACCACTTGAGGTCGCTCCTGCATTTGATAATACTCCAAGAACTACCCCTCTATCATTATCAGTTCCATTATATCTCAACATACCATCTCCATTGGCATCTCCACTCCATAAGCCATAAACACCTGATTCTAAAAGATTTAATGAATTTTCTGGTAATGTTACAGTTGCATCATCATAGACATTAGCAAGTAGAGTAAGATCGGTGCCAGATGAGGTTCTAAGGTTAATATCATTAGAATTTGAGACAACCCCAAAATGATTACGATGAATAATTGCTACGCTATAATCAGTTAATGAAAAATCTGCCTCACTAACAAAATAAGGGTCATTATTATAATCCACCACCGCGCCACTAGTATTAACAAAAGCATGATAAGTTTTCCTGACAGTTGTTCTATTTGATGCTCGTAATTCTATTTTTACCCAGTCAACAATATCAACATGTATTGATCCAACTGTTGTAGTACCTTCATAAGGGTCAGTTGTTGGAATTAATAATGTTCCACCGGCTGTATTAAGGTCGTTATCCATATCATGATTTGTTGAATTATACGGACCAGATAACCATACTTCCAGATTGAGGTTATATCCTTTATAATAATCATCCGCAATAAAAAAGCTTCTTGCAGTTGATAAATCCTGAGTGTAACCACTTTGAGACCACAACCAATCATCAGTTCCGCCAGTAGCAGCTCCAATTGAACCCCAAGAAATATTTGCTCCATTATCCTCAGTATAGCCTATGCAACTATAACCTCTGGCAAAACTAGCTTGTTCATTACTTGGTGTTGTGTTTGTACTCCATTGCCCCTTAACTGTAAGACTAGAGGATCCACCACTAGTTTCACTAATATCCCAGTACCTGTTAACAGCATGATTATTACTAGTAAAACTACTTGGCAAACCATCCTTTGCAATTACGCCATAGATATCTGAAGTACCTGCATTATTTAGTGTTATAGGATTGTAAGTTGAATTACCTACAGGAAACAAGATATTGCTTGAAGCAACCGTACGCTTTAACTGACCTGCACCATTTGTAACAATATATGCCGATGAACCAACACCTGTTGGATCTGCTGTACCACCTAAAGTGAGGGTGAAAGCATTTAGCGTTAATTTTCCACTAGTAAAAGTTAGAGACCCGGGTATACTTTGTGCAGCTCCTGTTGCAGTATTTGTTAGGGCTACCCCAGTGGAGTTGTTTATAACAACAGTTCCTTTAAAAACTGTTGAAGAAGTCCCTGTTATCTCCTGAGCTTCAGAGCCCTCAAAAGATATAGTTCCGTCTGAGTCAGATGTAAATAGATCACCACTATTATTGGTAATATTACCAAGCACAGTAACCTCTCCCGAATTTTTAATTGTTCCACCGGCTGTAGTAAGGTCGTTTACTACCAATACAGAAGTACTGTTAACCACTATTTGTGATCCAGATGAAAGAACCAACTGTGCAGAAACTAAAAAGGCACTCCCGATTAGGAATGCTAGTAGAATTATCTTTTTCATAAAGCAACCATTTTTTTGAATTTAGTTTTTAACTAATCAAAAGGTAGGAAATTTGGTCAGCTTTACTGTCGTCAAATATACGTTAAGAAACTTATAAAACACAAATAAAATTGTAATTATTTTTGCTCTTTCAATAATATTGCGTTGTAATGAACTTAATACATGGTATATACGTATACGGAAAATATTAGCAAATTAGGTCATTTTTTTACAAAAAGCTAGCGTTTTGATATTTAAAATTGGTGGGTAGATTATAATATCAACCTAACCTGAGGTTAAAATGAAGTCGTTTTTGGTCTTGGTTTTTTATCGAAAATGGAAGTTTTTTATTAAATTCATATGTAGGGTTCGTATATGTGTTATTGGGTAATAATTTATATAAATTAAACAATGCATAAGCAACTGCTTGAGTTGGTTGTGTGGTTATAAATAACTTATAGGTAAAAGTGTTGTAATTGGTAATTGACTCTTCCAGGACTTCGTGCCTCAGACTCTGGAAGGTCACTAGAAGGTTACTGGAATGTCATGAAAAGTCAATCGAGAAAAACTAAACTTCCTCCATCATACAATTGGCCATCATATAATTCAACAATCTGGTAACCCAAATCATGAAGAAGGATTCTAACTTTTTCACTCTCCGTAAAGCTTGCTAAACTGCCTATCACAAAAAATTGATTTTCATATGTACCACAGGCACCTCCAAAGAAGCCGTTTTTAAACCCCGGAAGTAGTATGCTTTTCGGGTTAACATACAATATATTAAGATTGTAAGCGGTTAACGCACTGTAAATTCCTTTATCTGAAGTAATAAAATTGTTGTTTTTAAGCGGTAGTAAATTACATCTTGTATAAGCCTGATTTACATGAATGGCTGTTTTATCAATACAGGATTCCCTAATCGAATTATCAGTAATTTTTAAATTATGAATTAGAAACTTAGGGGTAATAACAGCATTATAAGCAGCTGTTTCAGGATAATGGGTTCCTACATTCGCTTGTCCTTCAACATACAATATATTATTACTATGTAGTTTTTCTTTAAAGTATTTTGGTGTATTTGGAGCAACAATTAATTGGTTATCTGTTAAACAAAAAAACACATCAGGATGACCCGAAATAGCTGAATATGTTATTCCTGTGGTTTCAAAGGGGAGCACTTCACCATATTTATTCAACTTATTAATTGCTGAATTGGGAATATTGCTATTTGTTATTATTTTCATTTAAATAATTAGATAATTACAAAAGTAAAAATATGGTTTCTTGTGAGACTAACTAACAAATATTTATCAACTTAGCAGAAAATTAAAAACATGAAAAATAACACTTGGGATTTAGCTGGAAAAACTGCTCTCATAACAGGAAGCACATATGGTATTGGCTATTCCATTGCTGAAGAAATGGCAAACCTTGGTGCAAAGGTATTGATGGTGTCACGAAAAGAAGAAAACATCAAATCCAGTATTGCGAAATTGTCGGGTTTGGGATTTAAGGCGGAAGGATTTATTGCAGATGTGTCGTTAATGGAAGATCGCAAAAACCTATTTTCAAAAATTAATGAAAGCACCAATAAACTAGACATCTTGGTCAACAATGTGGGCACAAATATCCGTAAGAAAAGTGTTGAATATTCATACGAAGAATACCAGCAAATACTGAATTCAAATATGAATTCAAACTTCGAAATAAGTCGGCTTGCTTATCCATTGCTAAAAAAATCAGGGTCAGGAAGGTTAGTTAATATATTGTCGGTGGCTGGGCTTACTCACATACGAACCGGCTCACCCTATGGCATGACCAAAGCAGCTCTAAATCAACTCACCAGGAACCTTGCTGTTGAATGGGCAAAAGACAATATCCGAGTTAACGCAGTTTCACCATGGTACACACAAACACCCCTTGTTAAAAACTTGATGGAAGATAAAAATTATCTGGCAGATGTACTTTCGCGAACACCTTTGGGTAGAATTGCTGAACCGGAAGAGATTGCAAGAGTTGTAGCATTTCTATGTATGCCTGCATCATCATATATTACAGGGCAAAATATTGTTGTTGATGGCGGTTTTTTGATTAATGGATTTTAACCTGATTAATTCATGTGTTTAGTTTGATGCAGATGTTAGGCGACTGAACCTGACGATATAGTAATCTATTTCAAAGGTTTAGCAACGAAGCAGATGCATTGAAATAAATACACTTTATGTAAAATGACAAAACTCATTTTCGTTCTCTTCATTATCAATTATCTGACGACGTGATAATAATAATACTATTGTCATTTTTCATGAATTATTCAGGGTAAAACTTCGTGTAGTAATATTAGAATCTGCAATAAACTTAACCGAATTGAATTTCTGCAATAACATTTTCTTATTTAGAGATTTATAGCCAATGACAAAATTTATCTCATTAGGAGGAACATATATCTCAATATTTTCATCTGTTTCATTTGTAAGAAGTGGTATTAATATCTTTTTCCAAATATTGGTAATTACCAACTCCCTAAATGATGGATGAAATGGTCCATCTATAAGTTCATCGCCCGACAACAAACCTTCAGAAGGATGCAACCCTACACGAATCACATTTATGCCAGCCTCTTCAAAAAGTGGTAGAATAACCGATGTCCAATCCACTGCCTCATCAAGACTAAGCGGTTTGTAACTACCTCTATCATACCACTTATGCATCACGGTATCCTTTATTACCAGAGCCGGGTAAATTCTTGTACAATGAGCTCCGGCTTCAATAATTTTATTAGCTGTAAACATTGATTTTTCAAATGTATCTCCGGGCAAGCCAATCATCATTTGCAGACCCAGTTTAAACCCCTTGCTAATAATTGACGCTGACGCTTTTTCAATTTGTGCTGCTGTATGTCCTCGTCTTGTTTTTTTTAATACATCGTCATGAAACGACTGGGCACCCAATTCAATGGTTCCAACATGATTTTCGGCAAGCATTGCTAATATATCATCGTTAATATAATCAGGACGTGTTGATAATCTAATCTCCTTAATTTCACCTGATTCAATAAAAGGTTTAATAATTTTAAGATAATTGCGCTGTTCATCAATGGGAATACCGGTAAAGCTGCCACCAAAAAAGCCAACTTCAACTGTTCTTCTTATATTTTTAAAAGATTGTAAATGATCTTCAATTATTTTTATTATTTCTTTCTCATTAGGTATATTTTGGTGTCCTGAAATTTTTTTCTGATTACAGAATACACATTGAAAAGGACAAGCCAGCTCAGGAATAAAAATTGGTATTGTATAGTGCTTAGTCATTAAGTATAGAATTTTGAGATGAGGCTAAGTTAAAGGTTAATGATATATTGAGAAAAGAATACCAGGAACTTTTTTCTCCATTTTACCTCAAAATCAACCTTAACCTTAACTTTATTCTTGTTATTAACTCTTCCAGGTCGTTCCGACTCTGGAAGGTTAAATCATGGTCTTAACAATATTTCACAAAAGTCATACAATTTTTTCAATACTTTTGCATTCTTATAATAACTTAATAATTACAAATCATTAAAAAAATGAAATTACTGATTAAAAATGCTCCAAAAATAATGATGTTTATACTGGCAGCAATAATTATTACTAGCAGTACCACATCTTGCAAAAGCAAGAAAAAATTAGCCCGTGAAAAAGCTGCTGCTGAATATACAATGAAAGTTGATCAAGCCAAAAAAGATCTTACTGCTATGTTAAATAGCACAACATCATGGAGTCTTGACCAACAGGATGAGCGCTTAAATGTTATAAAGTCGTATAATATTGATGACAAGGATGTTGTTGATTTGATATCAAAAGTTGAGTCGAAGTTATCGATGGACAGAGCCGAAACTGAACGACTTGCTGAAGAAGAAAGGTTAAGACAGATAGAGGAAGAGAAATTAAAGGTGGCTGCATCTAAGTATCAAAAAATTGACGACCAACTTAACTCCATTGCAACAGCACAAAATGTTGATATTGCCAATAAAAAAATTAATTTAATACTACAACAATTCGACACACCTGACATACCTGTATTAATTATTATTAGTAATGCCGGGGGATTTAACGATTATGACCGTCCAACAACTATTAGCAGGTTTCTTAATTATTTAAAAGACAAACAGAGTTATCAGTATAAAGTTGATTTGGTGAAACGCGATGGGTTAGGGAAAATTACAGAATTAGAATTAATTAAAAATTAAACAGATGAAATTATCATATTTGTGGATGCTGGTTATAGCAATGGGGTTATCATTTTCTGTAACTGCTCAAGACGAGCTAAGTTTAGAGCGCAAACAGGCTGTTGACAGTCTGGCTCTGGAAAAAGTACGCGATTTAAGTAAATATATCAGCATTATTGGAAGTAAAGAAACTGACGCAGTTGAATACCGCCGTGTAAGCGCTCGTGCTGAAGAGTTATTTATGTCAGGGAGTGAAATTGGAGTTTCTTCGCTGCTTAAATCTGAGATAAAATATTTTACAGTTGGGAAATACTTCGAAAGACTGAATCGCCTGAGTTATAGCAAGGTTGAGATTGAGTGGTATAACATTGAATACATGAGCGACCTTCAAAAACAGCCTGATGGAACATACGTTGGTGTAATTACAATATTTCAAAAATTCAAAGGTTACGATGCTGAAGGAAGGTTAGTTTATCAGGACACAACGAAAAAAGATATTACGGTTTATGTAAAGCGTAAAGAAACTCAAATTGGTGGAAGACTTATTGGTTTCTGGGATGTACTGCTAGGTGATATGCGCGTAAAAGAAACCTCAAAATAAAAAATTGGAATCAGGAATCAGTATTAATCAGATCAAAATCTTGGTTCTTGCCTCTTGGTTCTAATTCTTAATTTTTATGTTAAGAGTATTCGCTAATCCTTTATAATCAACCAATTCCATTTTAACAGATCCAACAATTACTTTTGATTCAGCCAGAACTGGCACATGATTTTTGTCATCGCTAACATAAACAAACATTGGGTATTTCTCGGCAAACACCTCTCCGGAAGCCATCATAGGAGCAATTTTTAAACAAGTAATGGCTCCCCATTGGGTATGAACTTCCGATTTACCCTCGTATTTTATAGCACTTACATAAACAGAATCATCCAAAAAGAAATTAAGATAATACATACTATCAGCATCAAAATCTTTAACTTTCAGAGTCCGCATAAAATAAAGGGCTGAAACAAAATCGTGGACATCGTCAGGAATTTTAGTTGTATCCTTTGAATTTGTAATGGCCTCATTTTCTTCTCTGTCAAAAATAACCAGGTCATCCTGAACATATTTACCTTCTCGGGTTTTTCTAATAAAAGTATATGGAAGCAGAGTTTGCTTATCAGCAAAAGTTTCAAATTTATCCCTAACTTTATAAAACCAGTTAAACATCCCTTTGGAATTTCCAACACCTGTTATACGATATACATTTTGGTGGTTGTGCTCATATTTATCTTCGCCCATTCCAACAGTCAATATAGCTTCACCTGCTGTTAGGTTTCCAAGTGAGGAACTATAATAAACACGGTACTTTAAATATTCGCCTGTTTTGAAGGCATTGTTTATAATAGTATCTTGAGCAAACACCAAATTTGCTCCAAACAAGCTGATTACCAGGTAAAATATGAATAAAGCTTTTCGAAGCATAATATAACTGATTGTTATTATTTCAAGGTTTCGGTCAAAAATATTCACAGAATAATAATACTCACTTTAGATTCATATTAATGAGATCCTTCGCTCGCCCCACTGCACAGACTTACGCATGCACTCAGGATAGCAAATCGCATGAATTTTCTAACCAACTACAATATTAATTATTCTGTTGGGAACAATAATAATCTTCCTAACAGTTTTTCCTTCAATCCACTTATTGGCTTCTTCGGCCTCAAGTGCAGCCTTCTCAATATCAGATTTAGACATGTCGACAGGCAAACTTATTTTAAACCTCATTTTACCATTAAAAGAAACTGGATATTCAAATGTGTTTTCGGTTAAATAGTCATCGTTAAAAACAGGGAATAATACTTTACTAATACTATCATTATTGCCAAGAGCACTCCATAATTCTTCAGTAATATGTGGAGCATATGGGCTCAAAACTATAGCAAGAGGTTCTAGAATTTCCTTCTTATGGCAAGCCATATCACTCAATTCGTTTACGCATATCATAAATGCACTTACTCCTGTATTAAATGAAAACCTTTCAATATCAGATGTAACCTTTTTAATGGTTTTATGAAGTGTTTTAAGCTCATCACCTGAGGGTTTGTCTTGATTAACAATCAAGTTATCATTTTCATCAAAATAAAGTCTCCATAGTTTTCTTAAAAACCTGAACACTCCTTCTATTCCATTTGTGTCCCATGGTTTATCCTGCTCAAGCGGGCCAAGAAACATTTCGTAAAGCCTAAGAGTATCAGCACCATATTTTTCAATCAGAGCATCAGGATTTTGAACATTGTGTTTCGATTTCGACATTTTCTCTACCTCATGGCCACAGATATATTTTCCGTCTTCAAGGATAAACTCTGCATTTTTGAATTCATCTCTCCAATTAATAAATTTATCAGTATCAAGGATATCATTATTCACCATGTCAATATCAACATGCAGCACCTGAATTTTGTATTCCTTTCGCAAGCCATAAGAAACAAACTTATTAGTTCCCTGAATTCGATAAACAAAACTCGATCTGCCTTGAATTTTTCCCTGGTTAATTAATTTTTTAAATGGCTCATCTTCACAAACAAGACCGATATCAAACAAGAATTTATTCCAAAATCGTGAATAAATTAAATGGCCGGCTGCATGTTCATCTCCGCCAATATAAAGGTCCACATCCTGCCAATATTGATTTGCTTCTTTTGAGAAATATTCATCCTTATTATTAGGATCCATATACCTCAGGTAATAGCCACTTGATCCGGCAAAACCGGGCATAGTGTTAGTCTCAAGCAAATAACCTTCTTCTGTTACCCAGTTTTTTGCATTTGCCAATGGAGGTTTCCCATCACTTGTGGGTAAATAGCTATCAACTTTTGGTAATTTAAGGGGGAGCTTGGTTTCATCAAGAGCATATGGCATTCCATCTTTATAATAAATAGGAAACGGTTCACCCCAGTAACGCTGGCGGCTAAAAATTGCATCACGAAGTCGGTAATTTATAGTTCCTGTACCAATTTTCATTTCTTCAATTTTTTCAATTGTGGCTTTCATTGCATCCACAACAGTCATTTCGTTTATGAATCCCGAATTGATCATTATTCCTTCTTTTGAATCATATGAATCATCCCACGCTAGTGGGTCAGAAGGCTCATCTCCATTTTTAACAACTACCTGTATAATTGGCAATTTGAAATATTTGGCAAAGGCAAAGTCACGACTATCGTGGCCAGGCACTGCCATAATAGCTCCTGTACCGTATCCTGAAAGAACATAGTCGGCAATCCAAATAGGAATTTTCTCATTAGTAAACGGGTTGATGGCATAGGCTCCTGTAAACTCACCACTAATGTTTTTTACTTCGGTCATTCGCTCACGCTCCGACCGATTTTTTGCCCAAGTAATATATTTGTCAACAGCTTCTTTTTTATCAGGAGTTGTAATTTGATCAACCATTTCATGTTCGGGTGCCAGCACCATAAATGTTGCACCAAAAAGGGTGTCGGGGCGGGTAGTAAATACTTTTATCCCACCTAAATCCTCCCCAGTAGGGAGAACTTGTGAAACGACTTCTTTGTTATCGAGATAAGATTTTATATCTGTTGTTACTTTTTTTCTGTTAGCAAATACTTCTTCATTTGTAAACCGAATTACTGTGAATCCATTTTCTTCGAGAATTGTAGTTCTGTTTTTATCGTCTTCTTTCTGATAATCATGAATTTTACCAATAATTTCAATAACGGTCATTTTCTCAAGACATGCAAAATCAACTCTAATTGAATCAATAGCATGTTGTTGTTTTATTGTATGCCCAAGTTGTTTTTTTCGAACATGTTTCCATATCAAAGCTTGTGCTTCTGTTGGGCTATTCTTTAAAGGTGCTTTGCTTTCAATTTCTACAACCTTTTGAATTAATGGTGATTCTAGTTTAAAAGTAACACTAGCTCCCTCACTCCTGCCAATCCAATTTTTTTGCATTTCCTTAAGTGAATCAGACCAATCTAGACTATCAAGTCCGTCTAGTAGTCTTTGTCCATATGCTGTAATCCGCAACGACCACTGCTTCATCATTTTCTTCTCGACAAGATGTCCCCCACGTTCAGACAATCCTTCTTTTACCTCATCGTTAGCTAATACAGTGCCTAGATCAGGACACCAGTTTACCATTGTGTTTGACAGATAAGCAAGCCTGTAATTCATCAATAATTCCTGCTGCTGCTTTTCGCTGCAGTTGTTCCAATCAATAGCTGAGAACAGTTCGGTTTCTGTGCAAGCTGCATCAATATTATGATTGCCATTTTTCTCAAAGTGCAACACTAAATCAGCAATACTTTCAGCTTTATTTTTACTGTTATTATACCATGAGTTAAAAAGCTGAATAAAGGTCCATTGAGTCCATTTATAATACCCAGGGTCACTTGTTCTTACTTCTCTGCTCCAATCAAATGAAAAACCTATTTTGTCAAGTTGCTCACGATATCGCAATATGTTTTTTTCTGTAGTGATTTCAGGATGTGTGCCAGTTTGAATTGCATATTGCTCAGCTGGCAATCCGTATGCATCATAACCCATTGGGTGTAGTACATTAAATCCTTTGTGACGTTTAAACCTTGAGTAAATATCAGAGGCAATATATCCCAATGGATGACCTACATGCAATCCGGAACCCGACGGGTATGGAAACATATCAAGCACATAATACTTAGGTTTACTTTTATCTATTTCAGCCTTAAATGTTTGGTTAAGGCTCCAGTATTTCTGCCACTTTTTTTCTATCCCGCTAAAATCGTATCCCATTTATAATTGACTATTTATTATTTATTATTGGCTATTAGCTGTTAGCTGTTGGCTTTTAGCTATTGGCTGTTGGCTATTTATTATTGATTATTTCTAACTCTTCAAATGAAAGACTCAAAGATCATCTGCTTCTCAACCAATAAAATTGAAATGCCTCCACTCATATGGATAAATTCTAAAACCACGGTTTTACATTTTATAAATTAGATAAAATTGAGTTTGCGAAATTAATAAAACTTATATTTGTACGGTAAGTGTATTTGAACTATTGTAATATAATATAAACTAAAGCCTTTTTCCAATGAAAATATTACTAAAAAACAGCTTAATTTTTGCTTTGAGCTTATGTTTTTTGTCAACCGCCATGGTAGCGCAAGAGAATACCAAGGAGATGAAAACTATTAAATCAGATTTTGAAAAAATTAACAACACTTTGCATCATAGAATAGATGTACTTGAAAAAAGCATTGATGATTTAATGTGGTTTCAACGATTGGGAGATGTTGCCTATATTGACAAATTATATATGACAGGCCCTCCTCTTTGGAAAGAAAAAAATAAAAATGCACAAGGCGCAGGAAATCCTGTTAAATTTTGGTCATACGTATTTATTCCTAAAAATATTGATGCATCAAAGAAATACCCACTTATAGTATTGCCTCATGGAGGTGTTCATGCTGATTTTACAACTTATTACACTCATATTGTAAGAGAACTACTTGCACAGGGGTATATTATTGTTGCTGCTGAATACAGAGGGAGCACTGGCTATGGAGAAAGTCATTACAAAAAAATTGACTACGGTGGTTTGGAAACTGAAGATGTTTATGCTTCAAGAAATTATATGATCGAAAATTATGATATTGTCGATAAAAATCGCGTTGGCATAATTGGCTGGAGTCATGGTGGACTTATAGCACTATTCAATATTTTTGACCACCCTGATGCATACCAAGTTGCTTATGCCGGAGTACCTGTGAGTGATTTGATTGCGCGTATGGGCTATAAAGATCAGGGTTACAGAGATCTATATGAAGCTGAATTTCATATTGGCGAAAGTGCTGATGATAATGTTGAAGAATACAGAAGACGTTCACCAGCCTGGAACACTCATAAGATGAAAGATACGCCATTGCTTATCCATACAAATACAAATGACGCAGATGTTAACGTACTTGAAGTTGAACATTTAATAAAATCACTTAAGGCTGATGATAAGAAATTTGAATACAAAATTTATCAGGATGTTCAAGGCGGGCACTCTTTTAACAGAACTGATACTAAAATAGCACAGGAGATTAGAGTTGAGATTTATGAGTTTCTGGCAAAATGTCTTGTTCCTCCGAGTCCCATTACTAATATAAAAGAATTGCGTAAGGCAGCTTATGGATTTTAATTGATGATAATACCAAATATACCCCGTAATGTCGCATATAAGTATATTTGAATTTCTAAACTAAAACTTACAAAAATGAAAAAACTATTATTAGGCATTATTATTTTATCAACCTTATCATTGATGGCACAAGATGTTGATATAGAAAAAGAAGTAATAAAAAAAGTTATTGAAACAGCATATGTTGAAGGCTTACAGAATGAAGGTGACATCGAGAAAATAAATTCGGGTATTCATCCTGATTTTGATTTATTGGGAATTGGCAATAACAACACAATGTGGAAATACTCAATTAAAGACTGGAAAGCCAAAACTGTTAAAAAAGTTGAAGATGGTGAACTTCCACGAAAAGGAGATCAGGTATCTGTAGTCTTTAAGATGGTTGATGTTACAGGGAATGCTGCTATGGCCAAAATCGATTTCTATGTTGGGGATAAACTAACTTATGTAGATTATATTTCGCTGTATAAATTTGAAGAAGGATGGAAAATGGTAAATAAAATTTTTTATAAATTTTAAATACCTGCCAATTTAAGTTAAGTCCTATATTTGGGTTTCACATGTGACTTTTGATTAAATATTGTTTATCCCAACTTCCTATATCTAATACCAACTAAATATCAAATTGCGCTGTTAAATCTTCACCTTTTTGGTTTAATCTTCTTTGAAAAATATTTCCGTATCTATGGATAT
>CAYWRM010000038.1:0-38299 GCA_964460905.1 uncultured Lentimicrobiaceae bacterium | reverse complement strand
GTCCTTTCTGGTTTTGTGTTAAAATAACTATTTGGCAAACTTAGGTTGGTATAAGTTTCTTAATTCGTATAGGATATTACTGCGTTATTTCGGGATTGAACATGAGTTTTTAGTTCCCCTACAGCCTGATCAAAGTCTGAATCATTATAGATAAATGTATAACCTGATTCTTCAGCGTAAGCGTAATCCTTAAGCAGTTCATAATAATCACTATAAGTAGTTACCATTGTTTCAGGAATGAATACCTCATTAATGAATTGTAAGGCATACGCTTTATAAACTTGTTCATACTCATCTATATCCATCAAATATCTTATTAAGGGCCAATTATTACCCACTTCATCCATTGATAAACTCAAAGCTCCTCCATTTTTTCCTTCCTGCAAAGCTTCGTTGTTATCCCAGGGTATCCATGATAATGTATTATTGTCAGGATTATTATACAATAAGTAATTATGGGTCATTCGCCCATATGTATCCCAGTTTTGCATTGCTGTATTAGCTGCAAGCCATTTCATAAATACATCAACATTCAATACATTCTCCAAATCAGATTTCCATTGCTCAGGATTTGTTGTTCTGTCGGAGCTGTTAATAATATTATATAATGATTCCACATCTGAATAATCATCCATATCCTCATTGTTTTTCTTTTCCAATTCCGACTCATCATAAGTACCCTGAGCAAAACTTGCTGCATCACCATCGGGTTTATACAGATTTCCTGAGTCATCGGAAAACTGACTTTCCAACACTGTATCATCAACCTCTTCAACCAAGGTGTAAACACCAAAATACTGAGGGCCGGTGCCATGATCGACATATATAACACAGAAAGTGTTTTGAGCACTTGTAATGCCAAAGTCTCGAAACAAATCACTAGCAACTTTATCACGCATTAATGACGGATCATCATAGTTATTATTCAGGTTCAATTGTTTAAATCCATAAAAGCGCTGATTAGTTAATGAAGGATAGTCATCTTCAAACTCATCAAAGTCAAGTTTAAACGAAAGCTTATTATTACCTGACTGATAAGCAGAGCTAAGGCTCGAGTTTCCTTTATAACGAATACCTACATTATACCATTCCTTATCATTAAAATTAAAAGAACATGGAACCCAAATAGGATCGAAATCAACAGATGTTAGTCCACCACCACCTGGGCCACCTGGGCCACCACCAGATCCCAGGTTATTCGATAAATCAGATTGCATCGACGACCAGTCACTACTACTAATCACGATATCAAATCTTAATACAGTATTTTGTTCAAAAACTACTGCATAATTTGGATCTTTGATATTACTATGTGTTTCTTCGGTCCAATCAGGGTATTCAGAAAGATCTACTTCGATGTTTTCTTCCAGATCAACTTTGCGGCATCCAAAATTCATTATCAGAAGTGCCGATATAATTATATATGCTATTCTATTTATATTCATCTTTTCTAAAATTTAAGTTTATAGCCAATGCTGAATATGTGATTGTTTTCATATTTCTTTAGATAATAATCAAGCCTGTAACTAGCACCTACGTAGTTGTTTTTAAATATTTTATAATCCACTGCAAGTTTATATCTGACTTTATACATTTCATTATCTGCCAACTGGTGAAATAATTCAGCACTTATAGTTGGAGTTAACTTACAACTTTTGATATCATATCCAAGTGCTGCTTTATACCTTAAGAAGTTATCATCCACGTCATCATCATCGGCGTAGTTTGTATAACTGAGCCTAACTGCCGGTTCGAATCGATCAAATTTCCTTTTATAGGTTGTTGTAACACCAAAACGATTAAGATACTCAGTAGTTTTTTGGTTTCTGGGATTAACTATAAACCGATAATTTCCGCCTATAAAGAAATGTTTAAATGGTTTATATACTAACTCTGTTTCCAGCAAGTATCTGTCGACTGAAAAATCATCCTTAAATCTAACTTCCGGAGTGAAGTTAATTTTAAGTTTTTTAATAGGCTTATAGCTAAATTTAAATGATGTACGGTATTCGAAATCATTTTCAACTTCAGTATCAGTATCAGTTTCCTGTGCTATTATTGGTGTACCCAATAGCAACATCAAAACAAATATTATATTTCTGTTTTTAATTTTCTTCATGATTCCTACTGGTTATTTTTTCCCGTTTACAATAAAGTAGAGTCTGATTTCTGCCACATCTCTTAAGAAATCAATTTTTATAATTTCGTATCGACTTATGTCAATGCCAGTTCTCTCCTTCAAATCATCCAATAATACACTTTCGCTTTTTGTGTGGATGTTTTCTATTTTCTCATAAATAAGTTTTATGGATCCTTCTTGTTTGAGCATTAGTCTTTTTTCAAGAATATAAAGTCCAAAAACAATAGCTGCATTTGTAAACAATAGCTCTGCGTAGCTTACTTTTTTACTGGAAAGAGCATTTATAACTGAGATCCCAATGATAACAAACAAGTAGGTCATTTCTTTTATTGGAATTGCATCGGTTCTGTATCTTATAATTCCAAAAATTGCAAATAGGCCAAGAGCAAATCCTAATTCCAGTTTTACACTATTTAACAATGTGCTCAGAAAAAATATTATTACTCCAATTGCCAGATAACTAAAGTAAAAATCTTTTCTCTTGCTATTCCTGGCATACATGAATTGCACTACAATGAATATAAGGGTTGTGTTTAAAATGAATCTTACAAGTAACTCCATAAAATCGCCCATATTAACAAGCTTTATTCCTAAAAATCGTAATTGATCTTCCCATGCAATCACATCAGGTATTACATCAGACGCTGATTTAATTGTATCTATCATTACTGTTAATTCTATCATCTTACTAGTTTTTTTAGTAAAGTTTATCTTTAGTATTAATTACTTTTTCAATTCTTCTGATCTTCCTTTTAAATTCATTTCGTTTAAGACCGCTATCGGTTATGGTACGTCCCACACAATATTTACTAAATCCGGCAGCTTTTAAACGATTGTCTCTCAAGGCTAATTCTAGTGCTGATATATTTGAATTTCCTTCAGATTTAACTTCAACAATGACCAGGTTGCCTAAATTTACATCCTTGTTTTCATTTTTATATTTAAGATCAATATCAATTGTACAACGCTCTTTAAAATTCTTATTAACAAGGGTTAGCCTAGTGAAATTATTTAGTAATGATAATTGTAGCTCCTCAGCTGAATAAGGTGTATTTGTTTGAATAAACTGAATTTCCTTTTCAGTAAATTGATCACTTGGACCATCAGTTCGAATTCTCTTCTTAATTGTTCTCCCTTTATTATTTTTAAACTTGATTTCAAGAAACCCTATTCCCGAAATCAGATATTTTCTCTTACGAATTTTATATCTGTTTAATTTACCATTATGATGAGCTATAAACATTTCATCTTTGATAGTATCAAAATATGTTGTTGAATAAGGCATATGATCTTTACCATCAATTTGCAATATGTAATATTGTTTATTAATCGATTCAAGTACTGCCGATAGTTCCGTTAATGAGAACCAATATTTGTGATCGGTTCTGTTCATTAATTTTACCTTGTCCATTTCCTGGAGGCCAATGCTTTCAAATGATTTTGTGCTTAACATGATTACTTTTTTTGTCAATGAAAACGTTATTTCATCTATTTCGATTACAAAGACACATCATAAAGTAGCACTTACCAAAAGAAATCAATGTTTCGGGGGATTTTATCAACGAATGGGGGAAAAGAATGACTAGCGCTTCATTACTTGGCTGAGTTGTGAGAGGGCTTTTTTATCCAATTTCTATAATTTGGATGTGTCCAGTTTTTTTGGGGAGATCTTGGGGGAGATCAAATTACTTCATTATGATGATTATGGTTTGGATTTGTATTATGTGCTTTTTTGGAATTATGGCAGATTAACGGAATGTGTTGTAAGAAATGAGTTTGATTATTATGCTCTTGTAGCGGCTCTTAAAAAATTTGATTTGAGATATCCAGTTGTATTGTCGTCGAATGGGGTGCTTAAACCCGGAATATGCGTTAGAAAATCTATTCCGAGTTACAATTACTGCAAAATATACCACTCCATTAGATTTTGAAGACTCACCATAGCGGTGCTATGCTTTTATTTCAAAACCTTATATTTTATTGTACTTGTAACTCTCATAACGAAGTTCTAATGCATAATCCGGGTTAAACAGGATGATATTGAAATTAAGTTTAATGATGCACTGAATGTAAAAATTAAAGAGGGAGTTTTTTAGAGGGGAGAGTATTTCCCTCCACCAATTGTTTGGAATGGCTATTGAAGAAGCTTTAAATTAATGTTTGTACAAAAAGTCTTATTCTAACTATTTAAGATTTTAAAATTTGATTTAAAATTTCATCAACATTATTGACTTAATAGAGAGATATTAATTCCCAAATATATCTAAATTTTCCCCATTTGGGAAAATAATATATTTGCAATAAATCATAGTATCAATAAACTCAGTGAATTAAAAATCATATTTTTGTGGAATGATTTCTGCAGTTAGTATTAAAAAAGTAAAAGATGAAAACTTCAAAGACTATTTTTTCCCTATTGATTATTTTAATTGTTATTTCTTCATGTAAAAAAAATCCTGCTGTTATCGACAAAAAAATGTCGGACCTTGAAATTCCTCAAAATTTTGACTGGTCATCATTAGCAACAAATCAACTTACAGTAAATATAATTGGTTTCGGTGATGGTCAACCTTTGAGTTTATATGATCTGGATGGAAATAAAATTGATAGTAAAACCATTGAGGACAATAAAGTTGAATTTGCTTATAGATTACCCTATGAAACTGATACTTTGAGATTATACTCTCCTATTACTTTTCTAAGTGAATATATACTGGCTGATGCGGCAAGTGTTGATTTTTTTATTAATAATGGATATAAATCCGAAGTTTTTAAATCAGCTGAGTATGCTCTTAATTTTAATGGGAATAATAATTATGTAGGAATAGAAAATGATAATAATGGAGGAATAGTAAAGGGCTTTCCTTTTACTTTTAGTGTTTGGATTAAAACTCCTCTACCCAGTTCAAGTGTCGAAGATATGGCTTTAGTGAATATTGCCGACCCAAATTATGCAAGCAAATATTATGGTTTATGTATCCGAAAGTATTCAAACAAATATAAAGCTGTTATTGTAGCAAGAAATGGTGGTAGCGAAAGAGTAAAAAGTTTTAATCAGAATTTGGCTGATGATACATGGCATCAAATTACCGGAGTATTTGTTTCGAGTAATAGCCGGGAAATATATATTGATGGAGTTTATGCTGGAAAAAGCTCAAGTAATATTGATTGGAATTCAAACGCAATAATAACATCAATAGGTGAATGGGGAGACAATACTCCAAGTGCTTATTATAAAGGTTTAATTGATAATGTTTGTATTTGGAATAAACAACTTAACGAAACTGAAGTGATGACATATTATCAAAATATTCCTGATGGAAGCGAAGCAAATCTTGTTGGTTTATGGAAATTTGACGAAGGCTCAGGAACAGCAGTATTGAATTCAGCTACAAGTGGGAATTATTCAGGAGAAAATAATGGAGCGGAATATTTTAGGACTTCCGATCCTGAAGATTCTGATGGTGATGGTGTAATTGATGAAAGTGATGATTTTCCTAATGATCCTGACAAAGCTTATCTGATAATTTATCCTTCCGGAAGTAATTATTATTTTCATCTATTTGAAGATCTTTGGCCAGGTATGGGAGACTATGATTTTAATGATGTCATTTTAAAAACAAAACTTCATGCTTATAAAAATAGCAGTAACAATCTTGTTGGAGGAAAAGTGGTTTCTGATGTTTATTGGATAGGTGGTGGAATTCCAAGAGGAGTTGGAATGGAATGTATGAGACCATCTTCGGGTTATTCTAAATTGGAATATATGCCGGCAGAAACAGTTACTTTTACTGAAATGCAAAATGTTATAACTGATCCTGATGTAACTAATGCAGTTAAACTTTTTGATGGTAATATTGTTGAAAGCCTCGGTGAGACTGTGGATTTTGAATATACTTGGAATCACTCACTTGGAGGAAATTCATTATGGGTTCAGGTTTATATTTATATGAATAGACCTCATGAAGTTCACATGTACGGACACCCACCAACAACAGTTGCTGATATGACTTTGTTTGGAACACAACAAGATGCATCCTTAATTTCATGGGATTGGACAGTTGGTAATAAGTTTTCAATGGTTTCTGGTTTTTACAAAACTGCAACTAATTTGCCATGGGGTTTGGAGATAGAAACAGTAGATTTCAGAGTGCCGAATGAAAAAACAGAAATTTTAGATGCTTATCCGCAATTTCAGGAATGGGCAGAATCAGGTGGTACTGTTAATAGAAGTTGGTATAAGCATCCTGATATAAGCAAAACGTTTTTACCTGAAAATTAAGATTAAAGAAATTTTATAAATTTATTTTTTCAACTCATTTAAATGTTCAACCAGCCGTTTAGTAGCGCGTACACGGTGACTGATAATATTTTTTTCTTCAAGTGACATTTCTGCAAACGTATGGTCATAACCATACGGTAAGAAAATTGGATCGTAACCAAAACCGTCTTTTCCTTTTTTTCTTTCTAAAATTTGTCCATTTACAATTCTTTCAAAAGTTTTTTCTTTTCCGTTTATTATCAACGAAATTATTGTTCTGAAATGCGCACTTCTGTCATCTTTACCTTTTAGCTCGTCCAAAACACGATTCATATTTTTATTAAAATCACATTCATCACCTGCATATCTTGCTGAGAAAACTGAAAGTACTATTAATACGATTGTTGAAATGGATAATAAATTCTTCATATTAATTTGATTATTCTTGAATTTGAATGTGTTTTCACTTTACCGTACCCTTGCTGCGAATTTTTAAATGAGAAAGTTGAGGTTTGATAAATGGGTGTAACGGCACTTCCGTAAGCATCCTCAAAATCACCTGTGTGAATTAATTTTGAATTAAATCCTAAATTTTTTGTGTTCATTCTATTGTTTTATTAGTTGAGTAAATAAATCATATTTATTTGAAATTGTATCCGGTATCCTGATCGGTCGGCGGGTTTTTTCATCCATTAAAACCAATGTGGTAGATGCTTCATTTACAATTTCATTATTCTGGTTGAAAATTTTATACGAAAACTTCATTCTGCTCCTGGGCTTTTCAATCAGCGAAATGCGAATCATGATGGTATCATCATAAAATACCAGTTTAATAAACTTAGATCTCATTTCAATAACAGGAAGAATAAGGCCTTAGTTTTCAAGCTCTTTATCGGAGACACCGAGTTTGTGCAACAGATCAGTTCTGGCCACATGGTAATATTTTGCATAGTTTCCATGATATACATATCACATTTGATCTACTTCATCGTATCTTACCCTAATTGTGCTTTTTGATGTGATCATGCGCTTAATTTTTTATTTATAAGCCGTTTAACTTTTTGTTTTTTTTGTTTGACAAGATCATTCAACTCATCAATAAATTCTGCAATATTCTTAACCTTTTTGGCAGACATCATTTCACCAAGTGTTGTTGGGTAGGCACCGGCACAAGAGATTAGACTTACTTTATTTATGATAAAGTATGTAATTGTTTCCGGATATAGATCCATCAGTTCCTCAACCTGAGTATTTGCAGTAATCAACATTTCATCATCTTCATTTCTAATCTTTTTAAATCTCCGGATGAGTTGATTGCCTATCCTATCAATCCCATCAAGAGTTTTTTTACTTGATCAATTTATTATGTAGGTTTATTTGTTACTTTTTTCATATTCTTTTCTCCTTAATTTCACAGTTAAATTGTTAAGCTATTTATTTGATAATTACATTGTCAAAATTAATCATTACTCATTCTACTACCTGATAATCATATATTTAAAAGTCAATTTGAGAAGTGATATCAATTAATTCTGAAATTGATATAAATGATAGTTTTATGTTGACAGGAAAGAATAATTGGGGTATAATACTGAATATTACATATACAGGCATTCCCGCAGGTTAAGCTACCTTTTTTCCACCTAACTTTTTAAAAATGGACAGATTTAGGCAGGTCTGTCCAAGTGAATATTAGAGAGGATAAAACAGTTTTATTTTTACCGCCCTTTCCGCATCCATCTTAAAGAACCACTCTTTTTTATACCCGTGATATAACTACCATTTGTAATATTAACGGTTCGAACATCCTCAATTGAATAAAATGCTTTAGGATTGCAGTGGTTTACCATACCAATAATTTGAGGCACAACCTGCCTGCGGGAAATAAGGAAGATAATATGTACAAGCCCATCTTTACCTTCAGCATCAATTGCTGTAACACCGAACCCTTTATCCCTAAGGTTTTCTATCAGAACGGTGGCATCTTTTGCTGTGATAATACGGATAAGTTGTGTGCCGATTGCCAGCTTTTCTTCAAGCAATAACCCAACATAATTGCCCACTGCGAACCCTGAAGCATAGGCGATGTAAGTTGTAAAATTATCCAGGTTCTCCATAATCCGGGTTATGGCAATAAGCCAGATTAACATCTCAAAAAAACCAAGGATGGGTGCTACTATTTTGTTTCCTTTTGAAACAAAAACAATACGTAGGGTATCCATGGTAACATCTATTATCCTTGCAAGAAAGATCAATAAGGGTAACAGGCCATAAATAAACCAGGTTGAATCAAAAAATTCAGGTTCCATAATACTTTACTTTTAGATATACAAAGTTGATATAATTCTTATTTATGTGATGATAATAGATTGGAATTTTTTCATCTATGCAAAAATTTAAGGCTTTTGTAACTATGATCAGTTTATTATTACCGTTGTTAAAATCCCTTTAAACTATTGCAATTATATGCTTCAAAAGCTTCTTGAACAGTCATTTCGCCTGCACCGATAAATACCTTTTGTCGGTACTTGAACAGGAACAGTTTAAACATTCTGCTAATACATTAAAGGAGATCATTAATCTTTGATTCTAAATACTGTAAATTCTAATTTACTTTTAAAATTACAGTAAACGTACTTCCCACATCAGATTCACTGACCACATGCGTTTCACCACTGTACAGTTTTGCAATTTTTTTAACTATTGATAATCCAAGACCGCTTCCAAGGATATTAATGGTTTTAGTATTTTTAATGCGTACGAATTCGCTAAATATTTTCTTCACCTCTTCATCTGTCATACCAATTCCTGTATCTTTAACACTTATCTGAACTTTTCCGTTGATAGCTTTAATTTCGACATCGACATGACCACCATCACGATTATACTTAACGGCATTTGATATCAGATTGTTGAAAATAATTTCTATTTCACTACGATCAGCAATCATATGAACTGGTTGATTAGTGAGTAATTTAATACAAATATTTCGCTCTTCAGCTGATGAAGTCATTGTTTCGATGGACTCACGTGCTACTTCATAAACATCTACATTTGTAAGTTCCCGTGTTTTTTGTCCAGATTCGAATCGGGTCAAATCTAATAAATCAGTGATGAGTTTTCGCATAAACCCAATACGAATTAGTGACCGATCAATCATTTTGTCATAAGCTTCTGGTAGCTTTCCGGCTATTCCTTGATCCATAAGCTGAAGATAGCCTTCAACTGCATTAATTGGTGATTTTAATTCATGCCCAAGAACACGGATAAATTCAAATCGCACCTTTTTCTTCTCAAACTCAAGTCTACGGGTGTGGCGGATTAATAGGACACTGATAAAAAAAGAAAATAGTATAATGCAAAAAATTACGCCCACACCAGTAAACAAAGAATTGTATTTCTGATCAATATAAATTTGTTCAAGCTCTCCAATATAGAGCATTCCTATTATTTTTCCTAAAGGATCACAAATTGGTTCGTAACTTGACAGATACCATTTATCAACAACTTCAGCGCGTCCTGTCCAGGAAATTCCATTGTTCAATACCTGATTTTCCACTTCCTGAGAAACCAATGTACCTATCGCACGTTCTCCATTATCTAAAAGTACTGTTGTTGCAACTCTTAGGGGGCCAGAGAAAATTGTTGCCGTACCGATACGGTTACCTTTATATAGTTCATCTTTGAAAAGATTATTTTGAATTTTATCAAGTAGTGCTGTTGAGTTATTCATCCGTATTCCAGCAAGCATGATACCGTTGGGTTTTCCTGCAGAATCCATTCGAGGAACGATGGTAATAATGAAAAGTCCATCAACTATTTTCCCTCCAATAGAACAATCTCCCCTAAGGTTTTCTTGTTCCTGTTCAAGTACTTTAGCAGGGACATTCACATATCCGGATAATGGTTCCTTAAGTAGTAGGGCGGCATAATGTTTAATGATAAACTCACTGGCAGGTTCTACTATATTTGACAAACTTTTACCGTTCTCATCAAAAACTACTAAAAGGTCCAGCTTCCATTGTTCTTTTACATTGCTAAGGAATTTTTTCTTTTGCAACACTGACTTATTTTCAAATTGGCTAACTTCCTGACTATTCGCCAATAGTTCAGCAATAATTGTAATTTTATCTTGTTGGTCATCTAATACTTGCCATGCAGTATTAATGTTTTGTTTCACCCTATTTACTGCCTGTTCAATCACAATGGTATTAGCCCAATGGATTTGTAGAATGGATAAAGCCAATAATATGATAATAGCTGTACTGGCAACAAGAACAATGAGGTTTTTTCGTAATGACATAATACCCCCTTTTAAAATCTCATACTTTCTGATTATCTATTTAAGAGTTCTTTAACCAATTGTAAAAACTTATTATAATCAATTGGTTTTGTCATATACTTATCAGGCGTAATAAGATCAGCATATTCAGAACGTGGAAAACTTTCATGAGGGTCCTTCTGAATAGACGAAACCATCAAAATGGGAATGTTTTTGTACTCTTTATAATGATTGTCGTATTTAATTAATTCGTTCAATTCATAACCTTCTGAATCTGTTTCCATCATGATGTCTAATACAATTAAATCCGGGTTTTCTTTCGCAAGCTTTTCTAACCCATCTTTTCCAGATGCAGCTTCTACTATACTGTAATTATGGCTTTCCAAAAAAATACGAATTTGAGTGCGAAAATCCTTATCATCGTCAATGATTAATAATTTTTTTGTTTTCATTTTTAAATCTCCTTAAATTATAATTTAATTGCGAAGTTAATTATTTTATACAACTAATATTTATTTACTAGCCTGAAATATTCTGATTACTCATTTTTTTATTTTTCATTAAACAGTTAAAAATGCAAGATATCTTATTAAAAAATGCATACGGCTGGCGCTATGCTGCGTACCGCATTAATACCACAGACTTTTCTGCTTACAAATATATTAAACCAATACACGTAAGCTTTACATTTACAAATAATTGCGGTATGCAGTATAAGCGCATGTTGGCGTTTCGTTGTTTATTATTATCTCAGGTGCTTATTAAAAATAATACATATTACTTTCCCCCTTTAAAAATGCTGGTAGGCAGTAAAAACTGTGCCTGTACCCGCCATTGCCATTCGGGACCAAAATCAGTGCTATGAAACAAGAAATAATAATTATCGATTTGGATAATGCCCTCATTTGATATTTAAATGTTAGTGCAATTTATGATATAATCTCAATCGAAATACAATATTATTGGTGGCGAAGTTATCTTCAATAGTATTTTTGGTATAATGGTACGATAAATCAAGTTCAGCTTTCCATGTGGAAGAAAATTCATAACCAATACCAGGAGTAATTCGCACAACATCATTGAATTGTTATGCCCCTTTCAGGTTCCAAAACACTTCCATACTCACCGGTAAATACAAGCCGTCGTTAAAAGATAGCCAATCTCCTTTAAATTTAAGTGTCAGTTTAGCCCTGTAACGTACCTTTAAACCAAAGGTATTAATCCATTTGAATTCGATATCAAAGCGTTCCTCCAAACGCACATAATGCTGTAACACAATCCTAGGGTGGTTGGGCCAATATAGCTTGTAACCCTGAAATGGTCGAATTTCAAGCAGGTTAGGAAAATTTTTGTTTGCTGTGAAGTAGAACTTGATTCCAAAATGAAGTTCCTCTTTGTAATAGAGTTTATTAAATATCTATTTCGGTCGTTTATATCGAACAGAAGTCCCTATAACATAGCGAGACCATTCACGGTTCTTGCCCCCAATTCCCCATAAAGATCTACTTGCTCTGAAAGAGAATAAACAGGATTATAATCAAGTCATATTTGTTCTGCCATACTTTTATCCTCTACATTCTGTGCATAAAGCAAATATCCGGAAAAAAGCAAAAGCAGTGAAAGTAGGATATTTTTTTGACCATCGTTTTGGGCGAAAAAATTTATTTTATTAAAACCGAAATCCAAGATTGATAAATATTTGATTTGGGTTGGATTTGACATCATTTTTAAACAGATCGATAAATCCATAATTATAACCTGCCTCTACAAATAAAAATGCCACATCTACACCTACACCGGCCTGACCATATAAATTGAAAGCGTTGATGTGATCCATGGAAATGCCCAATTTATTATCTCCTACGCCTAAAGTGAATGACGGTACGGCGCTTACATATACCCGGAGACCCACAATCCGGTTGACAAAAGTCAGGAAGTTAATACCAAACGTAATCGGGACATCAATATTCCTTACGCTGAAGACCCCGTTAAGAAGTGAACCAGGGATCAGCGTAGTGTCCATCAAATTATAAACCGAATTGTTATAAGTTGCGCCTATCTGCCAATAAAAAAACCTCCCCCGTTTATAGGAAGCACCCAGAAGCCATCCGGCAGCCATTGTTGGCTTTAATAATTCTGAGTCCATGCTCAACAGATTAAAGTTTATGCCGCCAAATACCTTGAATTCATCCTTTCTTTTTTTATCCTTTTTTTGTTTCTGCCCTTGCTCTTCCTGCGCAATACTATTTACACTATCAGGCAATGTCACATTCTGGGCATGAATTTGGGAGAGCATTAAGTTTGCAATAAAAACAAATATCAAGAATAGGAAATTCGATTTAAAGCTGCCGATTTTCAAGATTGTTTTCATAAATTCTCTTTTTAAAATGTTATTATTTATAAAGCTGACAAATATTTAAACGATTCTTCAATCTGGATTATTTTTTTCCTTTAAAAAGGCTTTTTGGTAGTAAAATCTGTACCTGTACCCGCCATTGCATTTCGGGGCCATTATCTGGTCGCACTACATTATAGTATAATCCGGTTTGTACATTAAGAGGTAGTTTCCCACCAAGCAATATTACTTTTCCACCACCTGCACCTACAGGTACTATCCATTGATCACCAGATTCAGCTGTCCAGTCGGCTGTGAGAATTGGCGCACTATTAACATACCAACCATTACCCAACTGGCGCACAACAAATAAATTTATCAACATGTGGTTTACATCATCTCTATCAGAATTTCCGGCAAACGACCAGACGTTATTCATTAAAGCTCCAACAGTCCATTCTCCCGGTTGAGCCATTACCAGAATTGACGGCCCGGCACTCCATTTTTGAGTACCACGGTTACTTCCTCCTGTTGGCAATTCAAAAACAGGTCCAAATCCCCACGTCAAGCCTTTGCTTTCAGGAACATAAAATGCAGTAAATACCATATCTGCCAGTCCCGAAGTGAGTTTTCCAGTTTCATTACCATAGTCTGGGATATTGACAATCGGCATAACTGTCCGAGTAATTACTTTACCCCCTAAAAGAGGAATTACGGGTTGAATGTTTAAAATGTTCGTATTTCGGTCGAATGGCCCTTGATTCATATTCAGGTTATTCTGAAACGGGAAACTCATTAGGTCTGCCACCGGATTGGCTGCTTGTTTCGATAGTTCTTCTGCCGATTGTTGGGCATTTAGCATTCCAACTATACAAACGACAATTAGTACTGTTATTAATATTTTTCTCATAATTAATTATGTTTATATAGGTGTAACTTTAAAGTTTTTAGATGAATCAAATTTATCGAACATATTAAATATGGAAACAAGTTCAATTTCATCTCCTTTTGTTAACTTAATATTATCTGATTTTAATTCTTTTGAGATATCTGTTTCTCCAAGATAAATTGAAGCCCAAGTTTTAGAATCCATCTCGATCATATAATCAGGTTTTCTAAGATATTCTGAAGGAATAGGAATGTATTCAACAACACCTTTTCTTACATGCAATGCTACTGGTTTCTTATCTTTATCAGTAAAAATAAACTGAATAACTTTGTCTGCATCCTTACTTTTTTCTACATCAATTTTAATTCTATAGAAATCTACAAATGTTTGTGGGGATGATTCAATGATTTTCTGAGAAGGCATTACCGTTAGTGGTGAAACTAATTTACCCTCAAGTGCTAAAGCTTCGGTAAGCAAAAAGCCTCTAGAAATGGAACCGGTAGTTCGGTATCCGAGCTGTCTAAGAATATCAGCCTTAAGCTGACGGACTTCTTCGTTCATTGGATCTAACAGGTATACATTCTGAACAAGTTCTGCAGCCCATGCAAACTCTTGCTTTTTAAAAGCATCTCGTGTTGCTTTAATAACTTTTTTCTTACCTCCCATTAATGCAACAGTTCTTTCTGCTGCATCAATAGGTGCAATTTTAAATAATTTGGTCGCATCCCAATCAAACCATCCTATTACGTATTGATAGATAGCTTCTGGAAAATGAACAGACTCTCCATAACCCTGGAAATTTTCAGGAGTTTCGTTCAAATATTCAGGAAATTGCACAAAATGCCTAAGCTCATCTGGTCCCATGCCCATCATAATTCCTCTGAGGGTTTGATCGTAAGTGATGCTGATCATATCCATATAAGCAGTTAATTTTGCCGTAATAAGTTCTTTTCCTTTAACAGCTCTTGCGTGCGTACTACACAGTATTTCAGGTTGTAGATTTCTGATGAGTTTTATCCCATCGCGCCAAATCAATGGCGACCTATATTCAGCACCTCTAAGCGTATATAGGTTTGGGGTGCCCGGCCAAAAGAAGTTGTTCATCACCATATCTTTTTCGGGCACATAAACAGTAAGGTTATAATCATCGGAAATAAATTCTGTAAAAAATTGCATTTTTAAGCCCAACACTTCTACTGTTTCGCCATCTTCAACTGTTCTATTTGCAGGTAAAAAGGCAATTGGTTTGCCTATTTCTAACTTAGGTGCAACAGCAGCATCGGGTCCTTCTTCAGGCAAGAAGTTACCAAACTGTGATATGATACGTGCAGTTAAAATGGGTCCTACTTCAGGTATTACAGATGGGGCACCACCACCACGAAAGCTATTTTCAACCGTTTCATTGAGTTTAGGATGCCCAATAATAATCACATCTTCAGGATTATCGACCAAAGCACCACCACCCATAGCATAATGCGAATGACTGTAAATAATTGCCTTGATAGGTTTATCACTAATTGTTTTAATGGCTTCTCTTATATGTTCAGCCTCTTCCTTGGTATCGCCAGTATCGTATATTATAAGACCCTCTTCGGTTTCGATTACAGTACAATTTGCCAGCGAATACCCACCAATACACCAAACACCTTCAGCAACTTTATCAATGGTTGGTTCATTATATACGATTTGCGAGGCGATTTTTAACACTTCGCTATTTACAATTGCACCATTAGGCGCAGTTATAAGTTCTACTTCACCTCCCATATAACGGGATTTTTCTTGTGCGTAAGAATTTATATTTAATAAAATCGATAACGCAAATAAGATAAATATTGATTTTGACATTTTATATAATTTAAGTTTATATCGAATTTTTCGAACACTCTGTTTTATTTTAATAATTTCCTTTATTATTTTTAAGCAAAAAGGTCTTAATTCACTTTCTCTACAGCAGGCATTACATAAAGAGGGTCTAAATTTTTAGGCTTAACCCAGTACAAGCGAGCTTGTAATGAAAACAGTCCATCGTAAGCTGGCAACCAGTTAGAAACTTTATCTTCTCCTGGATTCTCCTTTTGAATGTACACATTCAACGATCCGTCTTCATTGTATTTTAAGCCTTTAGTGTCACTGCTAATTACATATCTGTTTATTTCATTTTCAATAAACAATTGCTCGGGTAATTTGTACATAGATAAGGACCAAAATGCTTTTACGGGTGGCAATTCGTTTTTATCGAAATGCAATACATACTTGTATTTTGAACCATCCAGAGCTTGATTCGCATTATCTAAAGAAGTCTCCGGATAATAAGCCTCTTCTAATGAATTGCCATATAGACCAAAATAGGCAGCTGCTGCGCGGGTAAGATATTTCCCCTGCATAGCCTCCCTGTTTCCAAAAGCACCGGATACCATTTGCCAGCCATTTTTGCGTTCACCAAGATTACCTGCTTCGGCTACAATTTTTTCTTCGGCCGATGCAATACCTTCTTTTATTGCATTGGCAATAGCAGGATCCAAAGTGGAAGGGTCAAATGCCTTTCCTGGAGCAATCCCAATTTTCGCAAACGTCGCGAATAACTCTTTTTCACTTTCGTGAATGCCTCCATCTGTCATCAGTACGTTCAGGTAAGTTATAAACTCTATGCCTTTTGCCTTTTCAGGATTGAAAGCAGGATAATTTGGAGCTTCTGTATCAACAGTAGATTCTTTACCCAAATATGCACTTAAAGGTTCAACCTTATATTTCGCAAGAACAGCTTTTGCATTATCCACATCATCGGGACCAAACACCTGAGTTCGACCCAAAGCAGCAAGATAATTGCCTTCACTTCTAATTACTTTATTAATTTCTTGCGGCGTTTCTCCCTCCCAATCGGGACCAACAAACATATAAGCTCCAGCATCAAATCCGGTGGCTCTTGTACCAACGTAATCAATATTATGGGTGTACTTATCAATTATTTGGAATGAATAATATCGGTCATCAACAATTGCAGGAACTGTTAACACCATAGGTTCACTTTTCAAATTTAACCATAAGTTGGAGTAATATGTGTCATTATTAGGACGAACTATTGCTGTGTATTCTGGTCCTAATAAGGTAGAATTATGTACAAATAGATTTAAAGGACCATTGTAAGCCCCTGATTCTTTGTACATTGCTGTAACAAACATCATTTTATAATGCTCTATCATCGGATAAGCATAGATATATGCTTCTTCGGCAATTTGTTTGGTCTCTTTGGGCGATAGTGTTTCTTGTTTTTGATTGCAGGATGAAAGAACACCCATCATCAACGCTAAAATAATTATTACGTTCTTTTTCATGAAAAATGTTTTTTAGTTATTATTTACTAATTGTGGATTAACCCATTCTCTCAATAATGCTTCTTGCTTAGGACCGTATAATCTCAGAATGCAATAAAATGGGCCATCAGGTGCAGGCAGCCAGTTAGATTCTAATGCTGTACCTGGAGAATCTTTCTGTATGTAGAGGCTTAGAGAGCCGTCTTCGTTATATACATATCCCTCCATATTGTTGGAGTTTAATAAATACCGATCTAAGCTATTATGAATAAAAAGCTGTGTTTTACCATCGTACATACTCAAGGACCAAAAAGCATTTACCGGGGGTAATTCATCTTTTTTGAAAGTAAGGCTGTATTTGTTTTCAGCGGCATTAAACGGAACACCTGGGCTTTCCATCATATAACTTGGGTAAATAGCTTCAGCCCCTGAATTACCATATAAACCCAAATGAGCAGCTACTGCACGAGGAATATAAAAATCATTCATTGCATAATTTTCCTTAGCACTTTCAGTAAGAAAATCACGTGTTCCGTATATTTTTGCACTAGCTAAAGGATCTGTTGATTCTTTTTCGATAAATTTTTCAATTTCGCCAAAACCTTCTTTTACACCTTCTTCAATGGCTTTTTGAGTCTCCTCATCAAAACTATTTAGGTCAAATCCTTTTTCAGTACCAATGCCTAATTTGGCAAATTTGTTTCTCAATTCTATTTCCGATGCCACAGGCTCTGTTAAATTCAACATCACATTTAAATAGTTGAATGCAGCAGCTGTAAATTGGTCGCCTTCATTCCAAGTTGGAAAATTATCCGTTCTAACTACTTTGGGTTTATCTTTACCTAGGTAGTTACTTAATGCCTGTAACTGGTATGACGCTTGAATATTCGCAACATTTTTGAGGTCGTTTTCATTCATTAATTGTGTTCGAACTACCACAAAAAATAAATCGGTTTCACAGTAAATTACTTTTTCAACTCCTTCAGGTTTTTCACCTTTCCAGTCTTGTGTTGCAATTAAATACTTTCCAGCTTTATTGCCTGTAGTTAATGTGCCCAGATAAGCAAAATTATGGGTATATAAATCAATGAGTTGGAAATGGTAAAATCGTTCGGCTTCCATTTCGGGTACTGATATCACTTGAGGTTCATCTCTTAAATCAACCCAAAACATGCAGTAAGGAGTATCTGAATTTGGTGTGACAATTGCTTTGTCTTCTGGAGTATATAAGCGTGCTTCGCAGCTTTTTTCGTTGAATTTGCCTTTGTATTCTGGTGATTTCTCATCCAAGGCATACATATTCATAGTTTTGTAATTCAGTACCATCGGAAGACCATATATGTATGCTTCTTTGGCAATTTGTTTTGCCTGTTCAGGTGTTAGTGTTTCTTGTTTTTGATTGCAAGATGAAAGAGCCACGATAAGCCCAATTATTATAAGATTTAATCTCATTTTAATATATTTAGTTTACTATTTAATTATTATTTATAGCTTTAACTTCTGCTTTAGCAGCTTCTAAATCAATTACAAATTGAGCGTTGGCATGCAGTTTTGCCACAGCAGCTGCACCCATCATTCTACCGTAAACGACATCACTGTGCCAGTGCACATTACAAACATTACGGCTAATGCCAAATTCTTTCCCTCTTTCCAGAATAACATCGGCTTGATCAGGAAAAACTTCAGTTAAAATAAGAGCCCATGCCCAACCAATAGATGTATGTCCTGAAGGATAGGAACCATCTTTTCGTAAAGCCTCTTCTTCGTCAGGAGTGCAAGTTGGTGTGTTGTTAACCATAAAAGGCCTATGGCGCTGGTAGTGATTTTTTGCAGCATAAGTTGACAATCCGGCATCTGCTAGAGTTCTGCGAAGTATCATATATAAATTCGGCGTATTTTCTTCCGATATTTTTATATCCAATACCATATTAAATGCTTCAGTAGCTTCAGGGAAAGACAAAACGGCGTCATTAGCGGCCTGTGTTTTTCTATCTTCATCTTTGAGGGCTACATAATTTGCTGCAATTTCCTGATCTAATTCGAAAGCTGCTGAACCTTCCTGCGGTGGCTGAGGCACTAATAATAAACTATTAGGGATTTCATCTTCCGATAAATAACCTTCTAAAATCCCTTCATGAATTTCTTCAATTTCTAATGATAAGGATGTTACAGCTTGTTGCTCTTTTGTTGATTGCTGCGTACAACTCAACATAAAAACTGATAGCAGTATTGCTGTAAATAGTTGTAATTTGTGATACGTTTTTTTCATCTTCCTGTAAATTTGAGATTTAAATATGCACTGGTTTAAACGTTCTGCTGTTTCGCAATTGTATTTATCACAAAACTTCTAAACCAGCGCATTTATTCGATATATTATTCCACTAACTCAAAGTCACCCGGTTTCCATGTTTTTTCGAACCAAGGTTCCAGTGGGCCATAGAGTCGGAGTAGGACACTGTAGCTCTTCCCTGGCATCGTTTGAATCCAATTTTCCTCGTGGCCTTTTGGTGGTTCTGGTCCGAACCAAACGGTATAAGAGTCATTATCGTTTGGCTTAATGGATGGGCTGTTACTATCGAGACCAGCTAATCTTTGATCGGTCTCGAGCATGGAACGATGTTGGCCGGAATACACCATGAATGACCAGAAGTTATTAACTGGAATCGGCGCGGGCAAAGTTACTTTATACGTTTTTCCGCCATCGAGGTAGTCACCCTTCGAGTCATGGGGAGTAAACGCATAGGACGATCCTGTTCCTACTTTCGGCGTGACCATGGCAGGTGTAATACCGGTAGCCATAAAGTGCATCATAATACGATCATCGAGAACCATTTCTCCGTTGTTCATGAAGTCATGGCCACCTCTAAAGGAGGTGTACCATTGGCGATCCGGATAGAAATAGAATTCTTTCTCGCGTGGTCTAAAGGCGATCGCTCGTGCTGAAGCATTGCCGATTGCCGCTGCATCCTTCAGGATTTTCTTCATACGTGCATCCGGTTCAAAAGGTTGTCCTTTCTTTATGCCAATTGAGGCAAAGAGACCTACCAATTCCGGATTAAATGCATCCGCAGGTTCATATTGAATCACCGCATTGAGTTCTTCATAGAAGTGCTCATCGTTCGCATGAATCGTATTGAACTTGACGCCAGATAAGTCGACTATTTTTTGCTTGGGTGGATTCTCGGCTTGCGCAAGCGGATAGCAGCGGAATCCGTCCGTGAGCTCTTTGACAGAACCCTCCAAATCGCCGTCTTTCACAAAAATGCGCAACAACAACCAATGACGGTAGGTCGTAGATTTTGAGACAAAGTAGCCTTCGGGGATATCTCCCTTATAGTCTGGACCAACAATAAGATATTTTCCGCCCTTACCCTGATCGGGACCGGCCAGGCCAATGTCTGCTACGTAACGGAAAAAAGCGTCGTCCAGAATGCCTAGAACAGGTCCAGGAATTTCTACGACAACCGGGCCATCTTTTAAGTCAACCTCGGAAAAAGCATACGGGGTAGTTGATTGAGCTGTCAGTAGTAGGCCTCGGGCATCCAGTAAGTTTTTGGTTATTCCCAGGTCACCTGGTTTCAAACCCTCATTTTTGAGTCCCTCCAGAAAGGCATAGATGGAGGCTGCCGGCATTCCATTATGAAACGCCTGTACAGCTCGCGACAAGTCGAGAAAGTCATAGGCTTTCTGAACCGTAGCTTCACTGGGCATCCCATCGAAGAATTCGAGGTCGCCTAGAAGTTCAGTTTCTACCTTGTCTGGCGTAAGTAATGATGCAGGAACATCAGCAGCATATTTTACCGTTATCTTTTCTGAAGGCAGTTGGTCTGAATTAGCTTTTTTATCTGTTGTCGTTGTGCAAGACATGGCCAAGGCGCAACAAGCAACAATGCTTAGGTTTAAAATTTTTCTTTTCATTTTTAAATGGTCCTAATTTTTTATATTAATTAACGCTACTTCGTTATCTCAATTTCATTTAATCTAAAAGTCTTGTCGTATAACTCTTCGGTAGGGCCATAGAATCTGAAAATAACAAAGAAATCTTTGCCACCTGTTGAGATCCAATTAGATTCTTTGCCTTCAGGAGCATTTTCACCAAAATATATATCCACTGTTCCGTCGTCATTTTTTATCATATCTTCTAGTCCATAAGAACTTAAACCGGGACGATTGGATTCTGTAGATATGAACGCTTTAGTTTCTATATCGTAAACAATTACAGACCAAAACTGCTCTGCTGGAATCTCCTTTTGGACGGTAAGCTTATAATTATATTCTGGCTTCAAAAGCTCACCATTACTATCTTTCAGCCCCATTAAATAGAACGTTCCTTTTCCTAATTCTCTTGGTGCATATGTGGCCCAATAAAACAGTCCGCCAGCACGGTCATCTAACCAAACAGCATTATCACCAACATAGGTAAACCAATTGGTGCGCTCTGGATCAACAACCATTAAATTCCAACCACTGTTTTCGTAAAAGGGCTGAAAGGCTTTTGTTTGCCACCAATCTTCCATAATGTCTTTGGCAGCTTCTATAGAAGTTGTTAGTATCTCCTTTGTTTTTGCATCTGGATTAAACTTTTCACCTTTTCTAATCCCTATGTAATCCAACATGCCCATCATTACCTTATCATACTCATTAATTGGCTCACGATTTATAAAGTTCGACAGTTTTTCATAATAAGATAGATCATATTGGGGTAGTGAATTATAAGCAAACTGCGAACCGTCAACATAGCGTGTTTCTGATGGATTCTCAGCTTCACTCAATGGATAAATGCGTATACTCTTTGAGTATTCATAGGCATCTGTTTGTGTACCATCATTAATCGGAATAGATCGAAAAGCGGATGTTACCACATAAGATGGCGAATTTATCACAAAATAACCTTCTGGAATATCTCCTGAATAGTTGGGAGGTAAAAACAAATATTTTCCTCCCTTGCCTTTATCGTCACCAGATGGACCAGGAGCAGCAATTTCATATTGCCAAGCCGAAACAACGTTGCCATAGAGAACAGCTTTTTCTCCTGCGGCAGGAATTTCAACAACTACAGGGCCGTCTTGTTTTAAATTTAAAGCAAATGATAAATAGGGAGTCACATCATTGGCTGTTAATAATTTATGTTTTGGTTCTGCTGTTTTTGACATGGCCAACACATCGTTATAATCCATTCCGAAATCACGAAATGCACTGTTCCAAAAGAATTCCATACTTACCGCAGGCATTGCCCAAATAGCAGCTTCAATACCTCTTTGGTAAGTTAATTGCGAAGCTAAGTCGGTTTTTACACTCTCCACTTCTTGTTTTTCCTGAGCAAACGAATTGCTAAACAATAAGATTGCACAAATAACGAAAGTGATACGATTTTTTTTCATCATTCTATATTTTTTAAATAAATTAATACTAATTAGTTAACTTTATTTTATTCATTGGATACGTTTGGTCGAAGAAACCTTCTTCTGGGCCATACAATCTAATATAGACAAAGAAAAATTCTCCTTTATTAGACTGGATCCAGTTGTTTTCTTTTTCTTTTGGTGCTTCGGGACCAAAATACAAATCAAATGAGCCATCACTGTTTTTTACAAAATTTTTATTGTTATATATATTTTTTAAAATGATGTGCCAGTGTCATGTTAACACTGGCACATAAATTCTTTCTAATCAATATATTTAATATATATTTTCTCAATTTTTCCATTAAACTTAAATGGTGCTCTGTCATAATAATCCAGTGCTACTGGTGAGCCTAAATCTGTACCAACATCAAAGGTTTCATAACCAGTGTGTCCGCCTGGAACTGATCTTCCAATACGCCCTTGAGCCACTTCTTTTCCGTTAACCGTTAACGTAATTGTTGCAGGCGCCAAACGCTCTTTAGTGTCATATTTGGTTTCTACTTCGATTTTTACTTTGCCCGTTGGGATAGCCGTTTTAGAAGTAACCTTATAACGATTCAATGTCATGGCATTGTATTCTGTTTTCAAGAAGCCCTTGTCCATATAAACGGTAAAACCTGATGAAATACCACCAACGGCAAAAAGCACCCCTTCGGCATCTTTTTGGATCTCTGCATCAATCACGGCTAGCGTAGAACGCCCACTAGAGAATTTGGGTGCCATTGGTTCAGGAATTCGATCTTGCCCCTCATACAATGTCCATTCCTTTAATGGTGAAGTAGGCAAATCTTCGTTGTGATAGTAGAATGAGTAAAAAGCTCCGCCAATAGGATATACATTATTATCTGTAGCTTCTTTATCAAACAATTCTTTTAATTCAGCTAATTTCTTCGGGTTCTCTTTAGCGAGATCTTTCGATTGAGAATAGTCATTGCTGAGATTATACAGTTCCCATACATCTTCGTTAGGATCCCAGGTATCAAGAGCACTCATATCTAATACCCAAGGTTTTCTAGGTCCAGGGACTCCTGCAAACCAACCATCATGGTAAATACCGTAACCACCCATCACTTCAAAATACTGTGTTTTATCCGCAGCTTTTGCATCTGGCTTGTCAAATGTATAAGCCAACGAGACACCATCAAGTGGCAGTTGCTCTATACCATTGACTGTCTTAGGCGCTGTTATATCGAGGATCTCGTATAGTGTAGCGGCAATATCATTGACATGATGAAACTGAGAACGAACCTTGCCATCATGCTTTATTTTATCAGGCCAAGAGATAACCATCGGTGTTCTGGTGCCGCCTAAATGTGAAGCAACTAGTTTGGTACCTTGGAATGGAGATGCACCTGCATAAGCCCATCCGTGGTGATACATAGCATCAAGTTTTGGTCCGCCTAATGCATCTAGCCCACCATAGTCTTTGTTCAGTACATCAATCTGCTGATCAACAGTAGAGGGCATCCCAGTTAGAGATAGCATTTCAGCTATTGTTCCGTTCATACCTTCTGATGATGGACCATTGTCTGAGTTAATGTAGATAATAAGGGTATTGTCTAATTCTCCTTGACGCTCCAATTCATCTACAATCTTTCCATACTGTACATCGGTATGCTCAAGAAATCCGGCAAATATTTCCATCAATCGTGTTTGGAACTCACGTTGAGATTCTGGAACATCAGACCATTTCTGCATGGTTTCGGCCAGTGGGTTAAGTACCGCATCCTGAGGTATCCATCCCAATTCTTTTTGCTTTGCAAAGGTCATGGTTCTCAGTACTTCCCAACCTTCATCAAATTTTCCATCATATTTGTCTGCCCACTCTTTGAAAATTTGGTGGGGGCCATGCACTGCTCCGGGAGTAAAGTACACAAAGAAAGGTTTATCAGGATTGAGTGTTTTACTGGTTCGTATCCATTCAATAGCTTTTTCGGCTAAATCTTCAGTCAAATGATATGTTGGATCGTGAGGTGCTTCTATAGGGTTCGTATTTTCAAACAGTGCTGGTTCATACTGTGAAGTTTCCCCAGCTATAAATCCATAAAAGTAGTCAAACCCAAGTCCTGTCGGATAACGATCAAAGGGTCCAAGTTTGGTCATATCTGTTATTGGTGTATTATGCCACTTACCAAAGGCAGCGGTGTTATACCCATAATCATGGAGTACCTGAGGAAAGGTTGCTGTTGATTTGTGTATCTTGCCTATGTAACCGTCAAAATCTGAAGCAAGCTCAGCGATCTGACCTGCACCCACACGGTGGTGGTTTCGCCCAGTCAACAAAGAAGCCCGTGTGGGAGAACATATAGCTGTAGTATGAAAGGCATTGTAGCTGATACCTGATTCCGCCAGTCGAGCCATCGTTGGCATATGTACAGGACCTCCAAAAACTTCTGGGTGGGCAAAACCTGCATCATCGTTCATAAAAATAACGATGTTGGGAGCATCTTTAGGAAGATGGTTCTCGGCAACACGCCATTGATGTTTTGAATCGGCCAAGGTCTTTCCTGCCACACTCGCTGAGGATGGTTCTGGGAATGGTAATACTTCCCCAATGGTGCTTTCTTTTTTACTTGTGTTGTCTTTTTTAGCGGAGTTTCCACAAGATGTGAAAATCAGCGCTATTAAAACTAAACTGGTAATTGTTAAGTTTTTCATTTTTACTCCTTTTTTTATTTAGTATTAGATTTACTTCCTTGATTTAAGTTTTTCTGTCATATTCTTATTTAAAGGTTCTAATCTAGTTCTTGAAGCGTAGGGAATTCCCATGTGCCATCAACAATGGCGAATTTCAGGGCTATTCACATATAGCTTTTAATTTAACTAGCTTGTCATAATCCGGCACATAATAACGCGTGATCATATAGTATCCTTCATCAGCATTTACAGGCATCCAGTAGGTACCATCTTTAGGATCTTCAGAACTGAAAGTAACCGTTACATTGCCATTAGAATCCGGCTTAGTGTTGTGTTCATTAAATACATCATTCGTGTTTGGGTAGGTGTTTTTTGTTATGATGCTGTAACGTGTAATTGACCAAAACTCACCAACACCCGGATTTTTATAGGGAATAGTAAAAACGTTTACACTTCTGCTATGCAAAGGAGCGCCATCACAGTCTGTTGTGGTTACGTCGTATAGGGCATGGTCACCGGTCACGCCTAAATGGCCGAACATGCCAACAGCACGAAAAACAGGATCTTTGCTACCTTTATCAATGGCATCAAAGAGCCCAATATTATCTGGCGTATAACCGGTTTGTGCTATTTTAGTTACCCATTGGGTCATAAAGGCATGATCTTCCTCCGAATAGTTCAAAGCCTTTGCTAACAAGCCTTTATTTTCAGCATGCACTGTATGTGTATCTAATGTAAATTGCACTGGATTCGTAAATTCAATTTTGCCCACTTCCCCATCTATTTTGAGCTCATTCTGCATCGCTATTACGTTAGGCAAATCAGCCTCATCAAACACTTGAATACGAGAAAATAAATGCGGGTGGTCTCCAGGGCATTCAACTACTGTTACATTGTCATTAATAGGGCCTTTATAACCAGTGCGAACAAAAGCATATACTCCTGTTGGGCGAATTTTTTCATAGATCATATAATGTTCCTGATCTGTGACACTTATAGAGTAGTAACGACTCGTATCAAGTGCAGGAGCGTGGAAATAAACAGGGCCGTGAGACAGGTCAAGCACGGCTTTCGAGTAAAGATGATCAAGGGCTGGAGTCACCATATTATCGGTGCCTTCTGTTGGCAATACAGTAGTATGGATGAACTTATTTGTACCACCTGCATCACTGGCCACTTTTTTTAAATATTTTGCATTGAATACTGCTTTAAAGGCATGCAGATATTCAACTGACGGAGTGTCCGCCGCCTGCTCAGTGGTTTTGGTAGAGGTTTCTTCTTTTTTAGCAGAGTTTCCACAAGAAGTGAAAATCAGAGCTATTAAAATTAAACTGGTAATTGTAAGAATTTTCATTATTACTTCTTTTTTATTTAAATAAGCGCTGGTTTAAACGTTATGCTGTTTTGCAATTTGGAATTGCATTTATCACAAAACACATAAACCAGCGCAATTGTTTTATCGTTATTAGTTACCCATAGGTTCAGATAACGTTTCCATTACTTTGTCTAGATTGAAACTTGCTGCTTTCATTCTAGGTGGAAATTCTTTAAATGTCATTAAGAAATTAGCTACAATATCTTGTGCCGGTACCATTATAAAGGCATGATCCTGACACCAGTCATAGTACGTATTTGAAGTAACTGGAGCATACTCATAAGGGTCGTAACGTAAGTTATAAAGATGTGGCACTCTTAATCTAACAAATGGTTCTCCCCATACTAACATTGTTCCAGGAACCCGTTGTTCCATAAAGTTGACTTTCCAATTATCATAACGAAAAGACAGCAAGTCTCCGTCATCAGAGAAATAGAAATATTCAGTACGTGCTCCTTTTTCTTCTTTACCTGTAAGATATGGTAACATATTGTATCCATCTAAATGAACTTTATATGTTTTATCACCTATTTTTTTACCTTTTAGTAATTCTTCTTTTACATTTTCGTTTCCTGCTGCTGCAAGGAAAGTAGGTAACCAATCCATTCCTGAAATAAGCTCATTAGAAACAGAACCTGCTTTAATATGATTTGGCCAACGAACCATTGATGGCGTTCTAAAAGCACCTTCCCAGTTTGTGTTTTTCTCTCCTCTAAAAGGACTTAAAGCTGCATCTGGCCATGTGTTTTTGTGAGGGCCATTGTCTGTCCCATATTGCACAATAGTATTATCAGCTATTCCTAATTCATCTATTAGATCTAATAATTCACCAACATGCATATCATGTTCTATCATTCCATCAGCATACTCATTTAGTCCCGAAATTCCTCTTAGAGAATCTTTAACATGTGTTCTATAGTGCATACGTGTTCCATTCCACCAAACAAAAAATGGTTCGCCTGATTCAACTGCTTCTTTAATAAATTTCTTAGCTGCTGCAATAGATTCATCATCTATTGTTTCCATTCTCTTTTTTGTTAAAGGTCCTGTATCTTCAATTTTACCATCGGCAGTTGAATGAATAACACCTCTAGGTCCATACTTCTTGCGAAAATTTGGATATTTTTCAGGATCTGGATAATCAGGTAATTCTGGTTCTTCCTCTGCATTTAAGTGATATAGATTCCCAAAAAACTCATCAAATCCATGATTGGTTGGAAGATGCTCATCTCTATCTCCTAAATGGTTTTTCCCAAACTGACCCGTTCTATAACCTAATGGTTTTAATAACTCAGCCATCGTTGGGTCTGCTTCGTTAATTCCTGCTTTAGCACCAGGCAAACCAACTTTACTTAAACCTGTTCTAAGTACACTTTGACCTAAAATAAATGAAGATCGGCCTGCAGTACAACTTTGCTCCGAGTAATAATCAGTAAAAATCATGCCTTCATTGGCAACTCTGTCAATATTGGGTGTTTGATAACCAACTAGCCCCATTGTGTAGGCACTAATGTTTGATTGACCTATGTCATCTCCCCAAATAACTAAGATATTTGGCGGGCTGTCCTTCTGTGCCATTAAAATAAATGGTAAAGCGACAATAATCATTAAAATTGATAATTTTCTCATATGACTTAATTTTAATTATTTAAATTTTTTTTTACTTGATTTAATATTTTGTTTTATTTAAATACGCGCAGGTTTAAACCTTCTGCAGTTTTGCAATTTAGAATCGCATTTATCACAAAACCTCTAAATCAGCGCAACTATTTAATCAATTTTTGCCTCTCTAATGTTGCAAGCAGATCCTGTTCTAATTCATTTATGGTGTCTATATAAGCCATGGCTTGTTCTTCCTTATTAGAGTCAGTAAGCATTTTAACTTCCTTTTTACAAAGCAAATAATCGTTAACCAAAGCCATAAAATATTTATCCTTTATAAAGAGAGATTTTACCTCTTCTTTATATTTAGGGAAAAGGCTAAGCATAATTGAAAGATTATCAATCATAATATGGTTTTTAAATCAATATGTATTAACTTTGTAACAAAATTAATCCATACTGTGCAATAACCTCCGTTACAATAAAATGTAACGGTAAAACTCAAAGTTCGTCAAGTGATAAATAAACCTCTTATAGATATCATAATTTCAAGTGATATTTCTCCTGAACAAATAAAAATTCAGCTTCAAAAGGTTAGCGAAAGTTATGAGTTTAAAAGCAAACTGGTTTTATGTAAATTACTGAATTACATTATAATGGAGACCCTTGAAGGAAGGGAGAACAAGATTAAAGGTTATACTATTGGCTTAGCTGTTTTTAATAAAGATTGTGATTTTGATGCTGACCAAGATGCTTTGGTTCGAATAAATGCAGGACGATTAAGGCGGGTTCTTAGTCATTATTATAGTAATGAAGGGATAAATGATGAAATTATTATAGAAATTCCTAAAGGTAGTTATGCTCCTAAATTTTCATCAAAAAACACACAAACAACCCAAACCATCAGTACAAAAAGGGAAAATCCAATAATGGTTCCATCCATAGCCATTTTGCCTTTTATAAACCAAACCGGAGATTCGAATAAAGACTACTTTGTTCAAGGATTTGCTGAAGAACTATCAGTAGAACTTACAAATTATGAAGATTTAATTATATATGATTTCAGGCACAAATCAAACAACGTATTTACGAATGCCAACACCGATAATTTTATTAAAGAAAATAACATTCAATTTTTATTGAATGGTTCTATATACTTTGATGAAAAAATAGTAAAAGCACTCATAAAAGTTACAAATGTTATAGGCGGTGAGCAAATTTGGGCACATAGTTATAAAAAAGAGTTTGATATAAACAACATTCATAAGATTCAGGAAAATATTGCTCATGAAGTGGCTCTGAATATTGGAGGCGAATTGGGTGTTATCTGTAATAAACTCACCTTAAATACAAACCAAATTCAAGTCGATAAAATCGAGACGTATCAGGCTATTTTACAATACTACAATTACAATCAAGAGCTTTCAGAAGAATCGGCTATTAATGCTTTTACAGCCTTAAGCAACGCTTTAAATAGCGATCCTCACTCAGGAATTTTAGCTGCATGCTTAGCCACTATGCATTTCAATAGTTACTTATTAGACTCTCCTCTTTATGAAAACTCCTTTCAACTTTTTTGTGAATTAGCTGACCAAGCTTATAAATTCGATCCTAATAAGGATATTGTACAAACCGCAATGGTATTAAAGCACTTTACTCTGTGTAATAAAGAAGCGTTTTATCATGCTTTTGAAAAATGCATGAAATCGAATCCAAAAGGAGTATTACGATTAGGAACCTTAGCCGTTTTTTCTGCACTTTACGGTAATTGGGAAAAAGGTATCGTCATTATTAAAAAATTAATGAATGAGAATGTCAATTTTCCAATATACTTTTATGGCATTCTCTCGCTTGACTATTACCGCAGAAAGGAATATAAGCAAGCTTTAATTGAAACGAAAAAACATAGTATGCCTGCTGGTCCTTTTTGGTCTCCAATTCATATGCATAGAATTGCTGCCCTGGGTCAATTAAACATGAAAGACGAGGCTAGACCTGAAATAGCGGAATTAATGCGAGGAAAGCCTGATTTTATTGATAAAGCACAATACATAATGAGTCTTTTTATAAAAGAAGAAGACTTGGTTGAGCACATGATGGATGGATTGAGAAAAGCGGGGATGGCTTTGTAAGTACAATAATATTAAGTGTTTTTCTATATACCCTTTGTCTAGCCATTTTTGTTTTGTGCTTGTTGTTTGCATGTTTTCTGTGTGCTTAGGGAAATTATTGTTCAAAGATAGTATTTAGTTGATTTTTTGATTAGGAAATAATCAAACTAATGTTCTTTATAATCATGATAATTAGTATATTAAAAACTAAATATTTACTACATGAACTTAGCAACACGTGAAGATCTCGAACTTTGGAAGAGGGAGGTGATTGATGAGGTGAAAGTCCTCATAAAAGGTGAAATTCCACAACCTAAAAAGTGGGTGAAATCAACTGAAGCAAGGAAGGTGCTGGAGTGCTCTGCGGGAACTCTCCAAAATTTACGACAGAATGGAACTATTGAGTTTACGAAGATAGGAGGCACATTATATTACTCTATGGATTCTATAAATGAGAATTTGGAAAATAATAAACAAAATGCTGCTTGATTATGTGTGCGATTAAACCTGTTCATGAATATTATGATTTTGGCTTTGAGTTGAAGGAAAATATATTTATGACAAAAGTTGTACAGAAGTACAGGTATCATTCTTCGCAATATGAAAATGCTTATGCAGGATTGCATTAAAGAGAGGTTATGAAAATTTTGTTCATGTTTTGCATCTTTCAAGTTTTCACTATAAGAAACTCAAAAACGCCCAACCAACATCTCTAAATCCTCTAAAAATCGGTTTGTAAACCCTCCTCTTGGGGCTACCAAACTTAGTAATATTTGACTACTTTTTCAGTTCTGGAGTGATTACCATATTGAATTGTTAGTAGGTATACTCCAGCTGGTAAGTTCTTTATATCAATATTATTGTCTGTCTCTTTCTCAATGCTAAACCATTCTTTTTCTATGAGAATTAGACCAACTGAATTTGTAAGTCTGGCTTTTACTGTATTATTGCCATTTCCATTAATCTTAATGTTAAGAATATCACTGGAAGGGTTTGGGTAAATCACACATAGAAATGGGTTAACTAAGTCATCAATTTTAGTTATATTACCAATCCCAAATTCAAAACTAGCTGAGCCTCCAAAATCCGGGTCAAATGTGTAGAGCGGGACTTCGTCAGAGTTTAATATTTTGAAAGAACCAACACCCTGATTAGGTTGATGCCAAAACTCGAGTCCGTTATCTCCAGAATCTTCAATATTTAGTTTATAACATCCTGCAAACCATTGAATTACATCATTATATGTTGTATTGTTTTCGCAGTTATTACGTTCAAATAATAGATTTCCATCACCATCTTCAAGAGTGTATGAATTTTGGAATCCATAATTATTTGTGTTCAATTGGATAATATAAATATCTCCTTCAGGATAAACGTGTATGTCTTCAAAAGATGATGAATAGCTATTATTATAACCATAATTATCTTGCTGCCCATTTACCGTCAATATATTTGCCGTAAAAGTATTTGATCCACTCATCCAAAAAGTGATATCATCAATAGGTAGCATTACGGTATCCTGCTTTAAGAATTCAAGGGATCCATTCCATGTAAAATTTGCTATCTCACCGCCATCAATATAGTATTCAATATCTGCACTTGTAAGAATTGATGATCCATTATTCTGTATAACAATCTCTGGATAAGTACATGCTGGATTGAATCTGATTTCACTTGCCTCATCACCATTAGGTTTTAATACTTTAACAATTGAAGCATCCAATTCAAAATTAGGAGATCCATATGTAACAAGCTGATTGTTAACAATGTAATTTGATGTGCCGTTTGCAAATTCAAGGCCATAGTCTAATGTGTGAGTTTGCCCGGATGTTACATATTCAGTTATATCATATTCGGTGAGTGTACTTGGGGTTCCCGGACACCATCCTGCTCTATCGTAAATCCATGTTCCACCCTGTGGGTAAATAGCTATTTCTGAACATTCAGTCCATACTCTCCACTCATATTCGATTTCGCCTTCATCAATATTTAAATTATGGATTCTGCTACTAAACTCTCCCTGCTGGCCATGGCCAGTTATAACAGAACGGAATTTATACATATCGCCTTCAGGGTTGAAGTATAAATTTCTGGGTTCAAATGCCGTGTTATCCATTATACTTGTATAGCCTTTACTGTCGGGTCTCCAAATTTGATTTATGTCGATTACATCATGGGGAGGTGTCCCAACAATAAATAGGAATTTAATATCCATATCCTCCTGGCGTTGACCTCCACGCTCAATAGTCATTCTTTTGGAGCCATGTAATATAGGGATGTAATCAGTTACATCAAACGCCCATGTTTTCCCATCCATTCCAAGGTCAAGATAAATTCCATAAGGAGTTACGAAGGACATGATCTCATACTTTGAAGGATATCTATTGAAATATGATAACTTAGTTATTTCAATTGATCCTGTATTTGCTGTCATGGTTGAGTCAATTGCAATTCCTTCTGGATCGTAAGTAACCTGATATTGTGTTTCCCATAACTCATTAACTGATACTTCATTAATACTATCACTTAACATTGTCCCAAAACGAGGAATAATTTCAAATTCTCTTACAATATTTGGAGTTAGTAACAAGGAGTCTGTAATAATCTGATCGGTTATTGTGAGGTCATAACTTCCTTGTGCAAAGGTGATATTTGGACGTTCATTAACTTCATTGAAGTCGCGGGATAGCTTGAGTCCTCTTTCATAAACCCAGTAAAGGAAATCAACAATAGTTCCTGTTTCTGAGTTTGGAGAAATGTCAGAAACCGAGGTTCCCGATCCTTCGTTTAGATCGTAGTATGCCACCAAATTGCTATAGTTAGGGTGTGAAGGTGAAAGTGGTTTGTACATCCAGTTCTGAATAGTCTGCTGGTCAAGTTCACTATTCCAAATTCTAAATTCATCCATATTACCATAATATGAACGGTCGGCACTACCACTTGTGGCTATTATAAATTCCTGAATATCTATCAGTCTAGTTTTTCCTGTTCCCGAATGCCAAAGCTCTCCATTATGATAGATGTTCATATTGCCGGTAGTAGCATTTTTTGTGAAAGCCCAATGGCCCCAACTGCCTTTTATTTCTTCTGCAGTAGCAGCTTTATCAATCCTGTCGTATCCAGAACCATCATTACCACAGTCAAAATATATACTTGAATTTCCCCATGGATGATGAATATTAACCTGTCGGTTGTTATTTTCGTCTACACCATGTAATATGCTATTATGTATTGGTTGAACCTCTTCATTACCATAGCTCCAGAATGAAATTGTAAGTTCTTCAGAAATTGAGGAAAAAGCAGTTGTAGGGATATCAATCTTGCCATTTACAGAATTTAAGTTATATCCATTGGTGCTGTATATTCCACTAACATTTGAAGTTGTTTCTCCTTCAATTTGAGTTGAATTACTAACAGTATTATTGGTAAATGAAAATTCAACAATTATATTTGAAGCACCATCCCATGCAAAAGGTGTATGAAATTGAACTCTGTTGGTTCCTGAAACAAGTGAGTAATCATGGAAGAAAACTTCTGTAAAGTCTTCTGAGTCTGGATCATTACTATCTAACTCAGTTTTATTTGTTTGTTTTATCCTAACACGCATGTAATATGCATCTGCACTATTGTTTGCTTCAAGGAGAATGCCTCCAATATTACCTGCGATAAGCCCTGATGTTGACAATTCAGATTGTGTGTATAAATATTGTGATTTACCTGAATTATTATCTGTAGATAAGGTATGTTCGAGTTGTAAACTACCAGAACCAATAGTTACAAGATCTTCAGAAATGGTATTGTTCAATTGAACCTCTTTCTGACGGTACTGATAGTAATCGTAAAGAGGAGTCTCAACATAATCAAACGTAGTTCCTGAAAATACTGAAATTGAATGAGAATTAGTAAAACTCAAAACAGAATCAACCCTTGATGAGTCAGTAATATATGTATTGCATGAATAATCCCATTCACCACAACCCCTGTTGGTATTACCCTGAACAGAGACTAATCCATCTTTACATCTCATGTTATAAAGCATGATTACTTTTTCAAAGCTCAGACCAATGTCATCAGGAAAATCAATCATAGTGTCTCTTATTCCTCCACCTGAGGTTTGGGAATAGTTAAATGTTGAGACAACAATGGTATCGCTAATTGATTGTGCAATTATTGAAGTTGTAATGATAAACAGGAAAATAGATAGGAATAATCTCATAATATTATTTTTTGATTTGTTAATTATTATGTATTCAAACAAATTTGAACTTTTAGGGTCAAAATTTAAGAGAGTGTTAATACAAAACTAATTATTTTTTTTGATATTGTTTTTTTCTTTCATTTTGGGTTTTATTTTTGATTCTTTTACTTTGTTTCAATTTATTATCACAACGCCAATAATACACCTCTGCCGGCGTTAGATTTTGTATTGATTCATTAATTTCTGTCACATTCACAGTTAAGATTTCACCGTTCATTTTGAAAATGGAATTAACTTCTTGAGAATAGCAATTAAGAGATAAAAATAGAACTGAAATGAATATTAGTTTTTTCATATTAATATTGATTTAATTTGTAAATATTGGTTTCTATGTATTGCACAAACTTATAAATAAACACAGCACACCTGATTTTAATATTTTTATGTAAAAGGTTGGATTTATGATGTTTGAACATGCTTAAATATTTAAAAACTTATCATTAAGAGTAAGTTAATATTTTATTTAAGGGTTTAGTAGTATAAATGTAGTTATAAAAATGAAATTTGCATGTAATAAGATTATTTTTTTTGCTCGCATTAATGGGAGGAAAAAGAGGGGAGATAGTGGAATTGATTTGCGGAGAGGAGGCGGTAGTAAGCATCCTCGTTGCGCTGCGCTAAACGAGAACGAGAAGGGGGGCTACAATAATAAAGCTTATACATCACTGACAGATATATAGGCTTTGTTGTTTTGAGTACAATTTTGATTCAATATAATATTAGAATGAGACCATCAACAGTTACATGCCAAAGACTAAAAACAAACCCTTCTCCCTACATCTTATTCTTACTCCATGCGGGAATAACAATACCATCCTTAATCCCCTTAACCATGTGTGTGGCTGAGTCCCACTCAAAGATACCCCATTGCTTGGAGCCTGCATTTGCAGGAGTGTCGAAAGCCATGAAAATGGAAAGAGGAGTACACTTGCCGTACTTTGAGTATTGCCCATCAAGCCATTGGTATATATGGTTTACAACAACCTTCTGGTTGCTTACGCCATTGTCGGCATTATAGCCTGTTTCACCCACATATACGCTTACTTCAGAACCAAGTATCTTTTGTGTATCTTCGAAATATTTGATAACCGGACCAAAATCAATATCCTTACCATAGTTAGTGGTGTACTGGTCGTATAGCACTACCGGAGTAGTAACAGCATAACTTGAACTCCATGAAGCAGCAACAGCCTTGGTGGCTTCTACGCTTACTACATTAGCTGTAGGATCGGAAGGGTAGTTAGCGATACTTACCGAAACCGGGATATTCAGACCTTTAGCCTTAAGAGAAGCCGAGAGGTTTGAAATTGCATCTGGAATCCAGGTGCTGTAATAATTCTCGAAATGAGGATCAGTTGTTGGAACACCATTCATATCCAACTCATTTCCGATTAGGATCAGCTTAACATGCTTGGAAAAAGTTGCTACGTCACCAAAAGAGTTTATGAATAAGTCAACCCAATTATCAGTATAAGATTTTTCTACCATATAGCCTGGACCCCACACACCGTTTTTTAATATGGCAGCAGCGCTTTCAAGTGTGCCAAGTACTAACTCAATCTCCTTTTCAGAATTTGCTACTACGTACTTTATCACAGAGTCCTGAGTACCATCAATGGCAGGAGGTGAGTTGTAGGCATCATGATATGTACGTATCAATCGGAAGTGGTCGGTAACAATATCCAAATCATTGAAAATATTGCGACCAATACGACCTGTATTCCAGCTCTCGTAGTTGATGCCTGTAGGATAGCTAAACAAGAATTGAGCAGGTATGAGCTCGGTCGAGTTTGAAACACCATAGTTTATTGTCGTTACATCAGTATCGCCATTGCTATCGGTAACCTCAACTTTTAGCACGTAATCGCCCTCGTCCTTCAGTGCCGGCATCCAGCAAGTGTCGTTTGTTGTAGCAGTATCATAAGTATCATCATTATTATAATCGTATCGGTAAGTAAGCAATTCTGAAGGATCTTCATCATCAACGGATCCTGAAACATCCACCAGAAATATGGTATTGATGGAACCAGTTGACGGAGTAATTATGGCATTAGCCTTTGGAGGTGTATTGGTGTCTTTCTTGCACGACTGTACAAATGCAGCAAATAGCACAACTATTATTACTGTTAGATATGTAGTGAGTTTCATTTAGTATGTTTATTATTAGACAATCAATTCAAATTGTGAATTATCATTTTATAAATTAATCAAAGCCTTTAAGGCCGGCAATTTGACAAAATATCCATTAATATTACAAATAAATCAACTGATTAACTTATAATTAACATTTATTTTCCCCTAACAAAAGAGAAACTAAATATAATTATTAATAGTTAACCTCTTTTAAATTAAGTAGTCTAGTTTATTAAGTAATTCAAACTTTTCATCAAGTGATTTTTGATGCATTCTGATTATGTATTTTTGCTGACGAATGAGTATGTGTAAAATTACCTTTATTTTTTCATTATCTATGATAGGTGTAGCTATCAAACTTTATATTAGTATGAAAAGCGTAGATTTTTATCTTATTATGGCTTAATTTAATATGGATTTTGTAATAGTTTTCAAATGTACTAAATGTTTTATACCAATTATGATTCCATATTACCGATAAATAAATTGAATTATTTTTTTCTTTATTGAGGCAGAAAATATTTGAATAGCCAAAGCTCTGGAAATATTTTCTAACAAAAAGAAAGGGAAAAAGAAACAATTTATATCGGTAATATGGTGTTATAGTTGGTATTACCCTTTTTCAGATGTTTGTTATTATTTAAGAACAGGTGTTTATTGGTTTTATGCTTTCTCCTAATAAGGCACAGTATATGCTTACGGATGGGGTTTGTTGGAATACTTGGGTTAGTTGGGTATCCTTCGTTGCGCTGCGCTAAACGAGGACAAGAAGGGGTTTGCTTTTCTCGGATGATAACATCTACTTATGCAAGACCTTATAGAAATTTGTCGGGAGGTTTCAATAACACAGGATATTGTGACAACTATAATTTAATATCATCGACATACTCTTCTTCTTCGAAATTAAACTCTACTGATATGGCTTTTTGATAAAGGCAGTTGGTTGAAACACACTCTGTATCGAAAGGGATGTCATCTATGTATTCTTCTTCTTCGAAAGTAAATTTGGTAAGGTTGTTTTCGGCGATTATTTCATTGTAAATTTCGGTTGTATTGAATGGTATATCATCTATATATGATTCTTCGTTGAAGGTAATTGGAGATGCATTTAGGTTGGCTGAGAACATAATTGCTATTGCGATTAGGGCTGTTATTTTAGTTAATGTTTTCATCTTTTTGCGTTTTATGTGTTATTAATTACTGGCAAAAATAGGACAAGAAACAGTAGTGGGGAACAGTTATTAGGTGAATGGGTGATGATTTTCGGTGAATGGGGAATTTGGGTTACGCATTGAAAATGCGTAATAGTGGGGGTGATAGGCATGGGGGGTGAGGTAGTTGATAGATATGACAGTGTAGTTAGAAACTACGCTGAGAGTGGGTAATTTATCTTTTTGCTAATATTCCAATATATCTTATAGTTTTCTTATTTAATAAGTTATCAAATGAGACTAATTCTCACCTTCTTTTTTTTAAGTTTGCTATTATTTGTTTTTTCTATAAGCATTTCAGCTATTTCAGCATGTACACCAACATACGTACAATTCTGTTTGAGTTCAA
>CAYWRM010000037.1:0-40090 GCA_964460905.1 uncultured Lentimicrobiaceae bacterium | reverse complement strand
AGTACAAATTTAGAAAAATAACTCTATTTATTTTTGGATTTTAACACAATTCAATATTACTTTAAAGCTCATTTCGGAGTAATATTGGTATTAGCTACCTGATGGTGCTGGCGAGTTTAGTAGCTATAACATTTAGATGATAATTTTAAAATATATTGATTATATAAAGATTAATGAAGAATACAAATATTCCCATAATTGCCAACGCATAAAAAAATTTGTGCATCGCAGCTAATTTGTTTTATATTTGATTAACTTTTAGAAGGATAAGCCTTATATTGAAAAGAGCCGTATGATGGGAGACTATCACGCAAGGTTCTGCGAGCACCGAAAGCTTTCGGGGTAGGGTGAAGCTTCCTTTTCCTACTCAATCCATAAAACGTTATTAGCAATTCTGAGTACTAAAAAGATTAAGAATGATACACTATAAACCAAGATTTAATATAACAAAACTCTTAAGACAGAGGCAAATTTGGTTGTTCTACTTGATTTCGTTTTTCGCGATTTATATATTAGGAATTAGCACTAATGCAAATAGTCAAACTTTGCAAGATTTTCCTGTTCAAAAAAATGTTTTAATATTGTTTCCTGACCACGAAGATACACCCCCTGCAAGATTGATTATGCATACGATTCAGGAAGAATTTAAGAAAACATCCGACATAAAATTTGAAGTTTACTACGAATTTATGGATTTGCACCGTATCCGTGATAGTATTTATTTTCAACAATTTAGTGATATAAATATTACCAAATACAGCAATAAAAATATTGACCTTGTCATCTTGATAAATGAAACAATGCTGGATTTCTGGTTAAAATACCAATCATTGATTTCGCCTAATACACCCACAGTTTCTTTAGGTATTCATACTGAAAATCTAGATAAGTTTCAACTTACTGAAAATATTACTGGGTTAACGATGGTTTACGATTGCAAACAATCTTTAAAGTGGATTATTAAAGTCCGCCCAATGATAAATGAAGCTATAATTGTACATGGTGTTGGCAAAAATGATGAAGATTTTATACCTTATGTTGAAGAAATGAAAGCCAGTATAGATAGCAGTATAAAAATAGTTGACTGGAGCAATTTGCCATTAAGAGAAATTAAGCTACGGGCTGCTAAACTGTCATCAAGTACAATAATTATTTACATGAAAATGTTTAAAGATATTACAGGAGAAACGTTTGATCCACATGATGTATTACGAGATATATCAAGCGTTTCATCAGTTCCAGTACTTTCTCAGTTTGATCAAGATATTGGTATGGGGACAATTGGCGGGCTCACTTTTGGTGAGGAACAAATTGCTCGACAAGCCACTCAAATAGGAATTAGAATCCTCCACGGCGAAGCTGTCAGCACTATTCCAATTGGATCTATTCAAGGCAATCATTACGTATTTGATCATTTAGTTTTACAACGCTTTGGTATTTCAATATCTGACTTACCACCCGGTAGCATAATTAAAAACAGACAATACACTGTATGGGGAAAATACCGTGTGCAGTTATATGCTATAATTATTATATTCATAATTTTAGTCTTGATCGTTGCTTTTTTTATGAATTTATCACGAAAATTGAACAAAGCCCGAATAGCGTTACGTGGCCTCAATGCTAATCTCGAACAAAAAGTAAAGGAACGTACTAAAGACTTGGAAATAGCTAACGAAGAGTTACAAACATCAAATGAAGTATTGCAGACAGAGATTGAAGAACGACAGAAAATAGAGGAAGAACTGAAAATAAGCAACAATACAAAAGATAAGTTTTTCTCAATAATAGCACACGATTTACGTAGCCCGTTTAGTACCATTTTGGGGTATTCAGAATTGCTAATTGACAACGTAAAGGAATTTGAAGTTGCAAAATCTGATAAGTATTTAGCATTAATAAACTCATCAGCAAAAAATACTCTTATTCTACTCAACAATTTACTGAATTGGGCTAAAACAGAAACAGATCAAATTAATTTCAAACCCGAAAAAATATTAGTATCATCTGTCATAAACAAAACTATAGAAACATCAAATTATTCAGCAAAAATTAAAAATATAGTACTCAATTATTTTCAATCAGAAGAAATTGTTGTTTTTGCTGATTTGAATATGATTGAAACGATTTTAAGAAATCTTATTTCCAACGCCATAAAATTCACTAATTCGAATGGCAAAATAAATATTTACACATTACAGCAAGACAAGTTTATTGAAATTGCAGTTTCTGATAATGGAGTTGGCATGAATGAAGAAACCCGAAATAAATTGTTCAGTCTAGAAACAAATGAAACAACCATTGGAACAGCAAACGAAAAAGGGTCAGGATTAGGCTTAATATTATGCAAAGAATTTGTAGAAAAACATGGCGGGAAAATTTGGGTTGAGAGCGAGTTAGGCAAGGGAAGTGTTTTTAAATTTACAATACCAGTATTATACTAACCCGTTATAGAATTTTAAATTTAGTGCTTCATTAAACTTAATTTCAACACCATCCTATATAAACACCCCATTCGTTGATAAAATCCCCCAAAACATTGATTTCTTTTGTTTTCAGCTCTAGAGTAGATGTTATTTGCAGAATAATTTAAAAATAATAGATATGAAAACTTGGACAATTATTTTTAGTGCACTTCTGATTTTAGCAATTAGTGGATGCAAAAAAGATGAAACTGTAATCGAAGAAGTGACAATTGAAAATTTACCTGATATTTCGGGCTTTCCTATTGTTGGCACTAATCAATCAAAATTTTTCGATAATGCAACAGAAACTTCTACACAGTATGAAGGTGATGACTATTATGGTCAGAATGCCAACTACCCAGGGACTACACCAAGTTATGAAGACAACGGCGACAGTACAGTAACTGATATGGTTACCGGTTTAATGTGGCAAAGTTCTTTCGACCATAATGGAGATGGCAGCATTGATTATGATGATAAATTAGGTTACGATGATATTTTAGAAGTTGTAAACACTGAAAATACCGGTGGATATAATGACTGGCGTGTACCTACCATTAAAGAAATGTATTCGTTAATGATGTTCAGTGGTCGTGATATTAGTTCAGTTGAAGGAACCGATACCGACGGATTAATTCCTTTTATCAATACAGATTATTTTGCATTTGACTATGGAGATACTGAAGCAATGGAAAGGTTAATTGATGTCCAGGTTGCTACTACAGCTGTATATGTAAGTGATGAAGTAAGCGAAACAGTGTTTGGGGTTAACATTGCAGATGGGCGTATAAAAGGGTATGGTACTGATATGATGGGCCACGATAAAATGTTTAATTACTTATTGGTTCGTGGAAGAGAAACTTACGGAGTGAACGAGTATATAGATAACAGCAATGGTACAATAACCGATGCAGCAACAGAATTAATGTGGATGCAGGATGACAGCGATACCAGTATGTATTGGACTGATGCATTAACATATGCAGAGAACTTTGAATATGCTGGATATTCTGATTGGAGATTACCTGACGCAAAAGAATTACATAGTATATTAGATTATAATAAATCTCCTGCAACTACTAATTCTGCAACAATAGATGATATATTTAATAGCACCGTAATAGTGAATGAAGCCGGTGAAGATGATTATGCATGGTATTGGAGTAGTACAACTCACGAATCTGAGTCTGTTGACATGGAAGGTGGCTGGGGAGTGTATTTAGCATTTGGACGCTGCATGGGTAATATGGGAACAGACACTTGGACTGATGTTCATGGTGCCGGTGCTCAACGAAGCGACCCTAAAGGAGGAGATCCTGCTGAATTCGAAGATGGACATGGCCCTCAGGGAGATGCAGTGAGAATATACAATTATGTTCGTTTGGTACGAAATAGTAATTAAAAAAGATATTAAGCATAGTATCAGGATACACTTCGATTAAATAAACAATCAATGACAAAAAAATAATATCATGAAAAAATTAGAAACAAAATCAATATTAAGCTACCTGATGGTACTATCAGTTTTAATAGCTATAACTTTCACAACAGGCTGTAAAAAAGATGATGAAGTTATTGATGATGACGATGACACTCCCACAGAACTTGAAGTAAATAATTATCTTCTTGTGGCAAGTGGTCAAACTATCACATATGATGCTGATGGTGAAATAATTACTGGATTAACAGAAGGAGATGCTCTGTACGGCCAGGACGCCAATTATCTGGCTAGTCCCGAGATGTCATATCAGAACAATGATGATGAAACGATAACAGATCTGAATACCGGATTAATGTGGCAGCAGGTGCCTTCTTCAGACGACTATACATGGCAGGAAGCAGTTGATTACTGCGAAAGCCTAGAGTTAAATGGTTATGATGACTGGCGTATGCCAAGTTGTAAAGAACTATACTCCATTAGTGATTTTAATTCAGGATGGCCATATTTAAATACAACTTATTTCACCCTTGCCAGTGGCCAGGTTACCAAAGATGAACAGTTCTGGTCAAGTAATTACTATGTTGGTGTTACAGTTGAAGGTGGTTCTAACGCAGCTATGGGTGTAAATCATGTAACCGGACATATAAAAGCATATTCAGCAGAAGCTGGTGGACCTGTTGGAGGAAAATATGTAAGAGCTGTTCGTGGTGATGATTACGGTGTTAACGATTATGTGGACAATGGTGATGCAACAATCACAGATAATTCAACAGGATTAATGTGGGAGCAGGATGATAATACTGAAGGTATTGATTGGACAGCAGCATTAGCTTATGCTGAAGGAAGTGAATTTGCAGGGTATTCCGATTGGAGGTTGCCAAACGTTAAGGAACTCCAAAGCATCGTTGATTACGGATACTCGCCAAGTGCTACGGATCCCGCTAAAGTTGGACCAGCCATCAATCCTTTGTTCAATTGCACGCCCATAATAAACGAAGCCGGGGATGATGATTATGGATATTACTGGACAAGCACATCTGCACACTTTACAAGCGGTGAACCTTATTATTACGCATGGTATGTTGCCTTCGGAATGGCTGTAAATGGCGAAGGATTGGATTTCCACGGAGCAGGTGGCGTTCGTTTCGATACAAAATACGAAGGCGGCCCACTGGGCGAAGGTGGCGAACGTTATTATAATTATGTACGACTGGTGCGCGATATTGATTAAAATTAATAGCTATGTCAATTTCAAGCATAAATGGATGCATCGAATATGGGACTTGTGTTAAAGCATGCCCCGCCGATATAATCCGGTTAAACAATGTTGGAAAACATTATAGATAAAAAATTAATAATAAAAAAGCTTATATCATGAAACAAAACTATTCAGATGAAAATGAAAAAGTTGATTAAGCAAAATCCGCTGAAACAATTACTTCTTATTTTCTCAGTATTCCTAGTATGTATTAGCTCAACTATATTTGGGCAAACTATTACATCAGTAGCACCAAATTCTGCCGCTCAGGGAACCTTAGGCCTTGTCGTAACATTCACAATAGCAGGGCCTGAATTACCACCGGCAGACTTACCTGTAGATGAAGTAACAATAGGAACGATTCAGGGAACCTCGCTTGTTCATGAAAGTGAAACAGAAGTTTCTGCTATGTTTAATATTCCTTCCGATGAAGAGCTTGGAGCAAAAGATGTTGCAGTAACATTTATACCACCCATGGGTGATCCACTAATATTTTCATTGACGGATGGATTCACAATCACTGAGATGGAAGATATAGCTCCGGTTATAGCAATACAACCGGAATCTAATGCAATTATTATTGGAAACCCCATCTCACTATATATTGGTGCTTACGGTATGACTCCTCTATATTATCAGTGGCAAAAAGATGAGATAGATATTGAGGGAGCTACAACAGATACATATACAATAGACGCTTTTTCCCAGGAAGATGTCGGCAGTTACAGATGTATAGTCACAAATGATTTGGGTATCGCTACATCTGATATAGCAGAGTTAACAATATACTCTCCACCTGTAGTTACTTCGGTAAGTCCAAATTCTGCTGCTCAGGGAACCTCAAATCTTCTGGTTACTTTCATAATAAGTGGTGATCCTGAAGAGATGCCTCCACCAGATGCTCCTGTTGATATGGTAACAATAGGTGAAATAGAAGGAACAACACTTACTCATAATGATACTGAAGTAACAGGGATATTTAATATTTCTTTCAATGAAGAGATCGGGTCAAAAGATGTTGCAGTGACATTTACACCTCCACCTGGCCAGGGCGAGCCAACAGTATTTTTATTAGCTGATGGGTTTACCGTAACTGAAATGGAGGAAACAGTTCCCATTATAGTCACACAACCAATGTCTGACGTATTTATAATCGGACAATTCGCCTCACTTTATGTGGAGGCTTATGGTACTAATCCTATTTCTTATCAATGGCGAAAAGATGGTGTGGATATTCCTGATGGCAACAGTTCAATCTATTCCATCAGCTCATTTGCTGAAAGTGATGCCGGGAGCTATTTATGTGTATTAAGCAATGCTTTAGGAACAATTACTTCTGATGAAGCTGAGTTGACTGTTGATACGACAAACTATGAAGGCACTTTTCCAATTGTTGCTACGGGTCAGGTAAAGGCCTATAATGACTTTGGTGAAGTTGTGACAGGACTGGAAGCAGGAGATGCTTTTTATGGGCAAGATGGTCATTACCAAAAGGGTGCACCAATATCATATACTGACAATGGCGATGGCACTGTTACTGACAATGCAACAGGTTTGATGTGGGCACAGGATCAATCAGAAGAGCCTACGGTATTTGATGAAGCAGATGATTACTGTAGTAATCTTGTTTTAGCTGGTTATGATGATTGGCGTTTACCTACTTTAAAGGAACTTTGGTCAATCAGAGACCAATCAACAGGTTGGCCTTATGTTGACACTACGTATTTCCATCTCGTTAGCTCTGATGGTGGTGAACAAAGCCAACAGCACTCATGGTCTTGTAACGCCTACCTGGTCGATACTCCGGAAGCTATGAAAGGGGTGAACTGGATAGTAAATGACTGGACCGGACACATCAAGGCTCTTGATGGAGCGAGATATATACGTGCTATACGTGGCGATGTATATGGTATCAATGCATTTGTAAATAATAGTGATAGCCTTGTGACCGATATAGCTACCGGATTAATGTGGTCTCGGTATGACAGCAAAGAGGGGATGAATTGGGAAGCTGCCCTGGCTTATGCCGAAAACTCTACCTATGCTGGCCATGATGACTGGCGCCTACCGAATATCAAAGAGCTTCATTCGCTCGCCGATTACTCAGGTGTATTTCCTGTCATCGACACGAACTATTTCCATATCACCGGGATTATCAATGAAGCGTTTAATGCCGATTATCCTTATTTCTGGTCTAGCACCTCGGCGGGTAACGAAATGGTGAAGTATTTTGCCGATTATGTTGCTTTTGGTTATGCCGTGGAGCATCAGGAACAGTCTTCTCTCGGTGAGGACATCCACGGTGCAGGAGGATTACGCTTTGATACAAAAGTTGAAAACGGCCCATCTCCCAGTGATGATGAGCGTATTTATAATTATGTGCGATTAGTACGAGATGTTAATTCAACCGGAATAAATGATAACTATAGCCTAAATAATGAAAGTGGTATTAATGGATATTGTTATCCAAATCCATTTAGTTCATCGACTACTATCGGTTTTACTTTGCCGAAATCTGCTTTGGTTACATTGAGTATATATAATTCTTCGGGAGTTCATATTACAACGATAATTAATTCTGTTCTTTCTCAGGGAAATCATGAATTTCAGTGGCAGGCAGCCAATCTGCCCAGTGGAACTTATTACTATTCGTTGAAGAGTGGGGAATTTATAGAGATGAAACAGATGATTTTGGTGAAATAAACTTTGTATTTTTACTAAAAATTATTCAAAATGTCTATTAAATCAATAAACGGATGCATCGGATGTGGGACTTGTGTAAAAGCCTGTCCCACAGATGTGTTACGGTTAGACAAAAAAACCGGAAAGGCCGTGATTACATATCCCGCCGATTGTCAGATTTGCCATTTGTGCAGAATGTACTGTCCGGTTGATGCTATAACCATTTCACCGGAAAAGTCAATCCCGGTAATTGTTTCATGGGGTTAAAATAAGAGGTATGAAACCTAATAATATAATTTTAGTGGTTAGCGTGTTAATTGGTTTCCCCCTTCTTTTTTGGGCAGTAGGGTATTTTCCTCGTCGTACAATTTTAAAAGAAATCATATCTATATTAACGCTCATTTCTTTATCAATGCTTATCGGACAGTTTTTTCTATCACGGGGGAACTGCAAAAGGCTGAATCTACCCCGTATGTGGAAAGTTGTTAAGTTTCATAAGATTTTCGGATATATATTCATTGGCTTTCTACTCTTACATCCATTTTTAATAGTAGTTCCACGATATTTTGAATCGGGAGTGGAGCCACTGGAAGCATTCACAACACTATTAACAACATTCAACAGTACCGGGGTCATCCTTGGTATTATCGCATGGTTACTTATGTTGATTATTGGTATTACTTCAGTTTTTCGAAACAGGTTACCAATGACGTATATAAGCTGGCGGTTATTACATGGAATATTCTCAATAATATTCATAATTGTTGCATCTTGGCATGCCATCAATCTTGGCAGACATACAAATGTACCCATGTCAATTTTCATTCTGATTATTGCAACAAGTGGGATAGCTCTCCTTTTAAAAACCTATTTTTCCATACCTCAAAATAAACTAAGACAAGGCCATGAATAATTCACAGGATAACAGAAATATTTCACGTCGTAATTTCTTAGGACTAGCTAGAGGAGCAGCTGGAATAGCAGCTCTCGCTTCAATGGGAGTTTCTGCAAGTTGGGCAGCAAATAAACCTGAATTTGACATCAATAATATTGAACAACAGGATAGTGAAACGGATGTGCTTGTAATTGGGGGTGGAATGGCAGGCTTATTCGCTGCCGTAAAAGCTCATGATGCAGGAGCAAAAATTCTGTTGATTTCAAAAGGACAATTGGGGTCTTCCGGCATGACCCCTTTTGCAAAAGGAATTTTCGCCTATGATGAAAATGATACAACTTATAGTATCGATGAATTTGTCGAAGCTGTTTCAACTTCAGCACTAGGTACTAGCAATAAAGTTTATACAAGGCAATTAGCTGAGCATTCACTGGCAAGGGTAAATGAACTTAGAGAATGGGGGTTCTTTGATTCCGCACTGTATAATAAAAGTTTCAATAAACCAATAAAAGAAAGAAATATTGATGTATTAGAACGAATAGTTATAACACATCTTATAAAAGAAAACGGACGAATTGCGGGTGCAGCAGGCTTTAGTTTAGATGAAGAAAAAATCCATTTCTTCAAAGCAAAAAGCGTTATCCTATGTACTGGAGCTGGTGGATTTAAGCCCAATGGTTTTCCTATTTGTGATCTTACTCATGATGGAACCATCATGGCATATAATATCGGTGCAAAAGTAACCGGTAAAGAATGGAATGATGGCCATCCAGGCCAACAAAAAAATGCAGCTGATTGCTTTGACGGCTGGCACGGTATGTTTGAAAGAAAACCTAATGTTACCAATGTTGAAATTCATCATGATCTCGGTGTGGACTTAAACTATCAAGCTTATATGCTGGGAAATCCGGTTAAAATGGGAAGACCTGGGCAAAGTGAAAGTGGAAATAAAGCTGAAGGTGGACCTTTTGTTCCTGCAGAATTTAAAAACAGAAGACCTGAAGGTGATAGACCTGACTCAACAGATAGTAGACCAGAAAAAGGAAGACCTCCAAAAAAAGGTGGTGCACCTCCTGGAATGGCTGGTGAATTAGCAGGAGGATCGTCTGCTGGTATGGCAATTCATAAATCGGAAGGACTAGTTCCTATTAATGATAAATGTGAATCAAATATTCCCGGACTTTATGCTGCCGGTGATGCTCTGGGATCGTACATGGTTGGAGCAATTTACACACAAATAGGCTCATCATTAGCAGGTTCTGCAGTTCAGGGAGCTGTTGCTGCTGAAGCTGCTGCTGATTATTCTAAAAAAGTAGAACTCCCTTCTATTTCATCTGCGCAAGCGAATAAAATACAAGAAGAAATTATTGCTCCATTGAAAAGGGAAGCCGGTTATAGTCCTGCATGGGTAACACAAACGCTGCAGGGAATTATGATTCCAAACTTCGTACTTTACATAAAAAAGGAAAACATGATGAATGCCGCGTTGGCATACATTGAAGAATTGAGGGATCATCATATGCCTATGCTGAGAGCTGAAGATATGCATGAGTTACGATTGGCTCATGAGACTAAGAATATGATAATCAGTGCAGAAATGAAACTTAAAGCTTCCATAATGCGCACCGAAAGTAGATGTAGCCACTATCGTTTGGATTATCCTGAGCCTGATTTTGAAAACTGGCAGGCATGGATAAATATCTTCAAAGGTGAAGATGGAAGTATGAAGTTTGAAAAACAGGGATTTGGAAGCTGGCCCAATGGTTAATCAAAAATAGACAACACCGACAATATTTCCCTTTCTATTGATAGAATTACCTAATTCGTTGATTATATTTTATTTTGCCACAAAATCCTCTTTTATTTGCTGTAATAAATAAAATTTTAACATCTAAACTTTTAACATCATGAAAAGAATAAATCTACTCTCAGCACTCCTTTTTCTAGGCGGAATTATGATCTTCAATAATAATTTAGTAGGTCAGAATTATAAAATTGTTGATACAGGTCAGGAAGAGTACTACGACTCCTTACTAGTGATTAACGAACCTGCAGCAGGCGATGCATTCTATGGTCAGGATGCGAATTATAATGGTAATCAACCATCATATCAAGATAATGGTGACGAAACAATAACAGATTTAGTAACCAATTTAATGTGGGTGAAAAGCCCAGATATGGATGGTGATGGTGATATTGATTACGATGATAAAATGTCGTACGATGAGGCTATTGCTGGTGCCGCAACCTTTGATCTGGCTGGTTATGATGATTGGCGTTTGCCATCAATAAAAGAAATGTATTCACTTATAGATTTCAGAGGACTTGATCCAAGTGGTTATGAAGGTACTTCTACCGAAGATTTGGTTCCCTTTATCGACACTGACTATTTTGATTTCAATTATGGAGATCAAAATGCCGGAGAAAGAATAATTGACGCTCAGATGGCTTCCACAACAATTTATGTTGGAACAACAATGATGGGTTCTGAAATGATGTTTGGTGTGAACTTTGCCGATGGTCGAATTAAGGGTTATGGCACCGGTCCAATGCCAGGACAAACTGAAGACAAACAGTTCTATGTTATGTATGTAAGAGACAATACTGAGTATGGAAACAATAACTTTCTGGACAATGGTGATGGTACAATTACCGACAATGCAACCGGACTAATGTGGACACAGGATGATGACGGACAAGGAATGAAATGGGAAAATGCATTATCTTACGCAGAGGGTTTTGAGTTGGCTGGAAAAACCGACTGGCGTTTACCTAATGCAAAGGAACTACAAAGTATATTGGACTATACACGCTCACCATCTACATCAAATTCTGCCGCCATTGACCCTGTTTTTAACTGTTCCCAAATTACCGATGAAGGTGGTGAAATTAATTACCCTTTCTACTGGTCGGGAACAACACATGCTAATTGGCATGAAAATGCTCCCGGAGGTTGGGGTGCTTATGTTTGTTTTGGAGAAGCACTTGGTTTTATGGAAGAACCTCCAATGTCGGGGAATTACATATTAATGGATGTCCATGGAGCAGGAGCACAACGTAGTGATCCAAAAACAGGTGATCCTGATGATTATCCAAATGGAAATGGCCCACAGGGTGATGTAGTTCGTATATTCAACTTTGTACGATTAGTAAGAGATGTTGATTCTACAACAGGAATTAATGATTTGAATAAGAACAATATAAATATTAATGTTTATCCTAATCCTGCATCAGATAACATCACTATTGACATTGGTGATAATGATAGAATTTCAACAATCACTATTTCCAATATGATGGGTTCAGTTTTATATTCAGAAACAAAAGAGTTCTCAAAAAGCATAAAGATTGATATAGTAAATCTTACTTCAGGAATGTATATTCTTACTTATAATAACTCAAATGGGATTACCACTAAAAAGTTTTTAAAGAAATAATTACCTATTGTTAATTTGAACGAAATCCCTCTCTGGCAATTGCTATTGAGGGATTTTCTATAACATAAAACCGAGAACAAATACCCTAAAAAAGGATCAAGCAATATTCCTGAGGATTTGATAAATAAAATGAGAAATGAACATGAAAATTATTGCAAATAATTTAATAGAATAATCTTTTTAACACAACTAATAATTATTAATAATAGTGTTACTACTCGAATCTTAGGATCGGCCTATTTTTATCAAGTCCTGAGTAGAAACGAAAGCTTAGTAAGAAAGAGAAGTTCCGTAGAATTGAGGAAATCGCTCTTTCGTCTTAGCTTTTGTGAATATGAAGGATGAAGAGAAAAATAAGCCTTGGGTTTTTTGTTTTGTTTTTGGGCCAAGCCAAAAATGAAAAGCCTTTCCAGCTTGAGGAAAAAGGTTCATTTCTTGAATTCCCTTGATCCTTATAAACATTACTTCTTATATAATAAAACACTTGTCCCTAGAAATATTACTTGATCCTAATACCCCACGAAGCATTGGGAATGGAAACACCTGCGTCAATTCACAATTTTTCAGCAAGACTTTTTCCCGAAAGAATACCTCAATTTGATTATGAATCTAATATGAAAATATTAAAAGTAACTCAAAATGGAGCTATAAGATGGAAGTCTTATTATTGGGTATATTTAACTGCTGCTTTGAAAGGCAAATACGTGGGTATTGAAGATTTAGGTAATGGAATTTGGAAAGTATTTTACAGAAGCGTATTTTTGGGATACTTTAATGAAAGTGAATTAAGAAACAAAGAAAAATCAATAAGGTTAGAAACTAATTTAGTGTAAAGTCTAATCTTTAACTTTTGTAAACTATGTATCTTAACGAACATTCAAAAAACTTACTATTATGAAAAAACTAAATTTTAAAATGAAATTATTATTAGTGCTCTTTATCTTGATAAATTTCAATCTTATCGGCCAAACGATCAGTTATCCAATTGTGGAAACTAATGTTACTGATTATTATAATACCACATCGATAATTTCAACACCAAATGAAGGTCAAGCTTTTTATGGTCAGGATGCAACATATCAAGGTAATAGCACTTCGTATACTAACAATAGCGATGGAACTATAACAGATAATGTAACCAAATTGCTTTGGCAGCAAGATATGGGAGTCAAATTATCTTATGCAGATGCATTTATTAAAACAGACACTATGACACTTGGGGGATTTACTGATTGGCGTGTTCCGACAATTAAAGAGTTGTATTCATTAATTTTATTTACTGGTAGAGTAAGTGGTCAAGTTCCATATGAAATGTTTATCGATTCAGCATACTTTATTCAACCATTAGGAGACATAACAATTGGTGAACGATTAATTGATGCACAAACATGGTCTGCAACACAATATATGAGTACAACTATGAATGGAGATTCAACAGTTTTTGGTGTAAACTTCTTAGATGGTAGAATAAAAGGTTATCCAAAATATGCTCCAGGCTCTAACAATACGACTCCCAAAACTATGTATTTTCGAATGGTTAGAGGTAACCCAGATTATGGAATAAATGATTTTGTTGATAATGGGGATGAAACTATAAGCGATAATGCAACTGGATTAATGTGGCAAAAAACAGATGATGGTCAAGCAAGAGATTGGGAGAATGCATTAGAATATGCCGAAAATTTATCTTTTGCAGAATATACTAACTGGAGATTGCCAAATGCTAAAGAACTTGAGAGTATAGTGGATTATACAAGATGTCCTGATATTACTGCTTCTCCCGCAATAGACCCGCTTTTTACAACAACAGAAATAGATGATCCAAATGGTAATTCTGGTCAATTCCCATACTTTTGGACGAGTACCAGTCATTTGGATGGAGTAAATCCATATACAGCAGCTGTCTATATCGCATTTGGTGAAGCACAAGGAAAAATGAATAATAATTTAATGGATGTACATGGAGCAGGAGCACAACGCAGCGATCCAAAAACAGGAAATGCAATAGATTATCCTGATTTTTTCGGTCCACAAGGAGACGTTAGATATGTTTTCAATTATGCAAGATGTGTCCGAGACATTTCAGCAACTAATTCCATTAATAATTCGAATATAAACCTAAATTTTCAAATTTATCCAAATCCAACTAATGACAAATGCTTTATTTATCTTGATCAAACTTATTTAAGCATTAGTGTAATTTTGTTAAACCCTATTGGGGAATATCTGATTAAATTGAATAAGTCTAATACAAATGAATTAATTATAAACTTGGCCAATCTTAGTCAAGGTTGCTATTTTCTTCAACTTAACGCTGACGGAAAGCAGATGACCAAGAAAATATTGAAACAATAATGAACGAAACGCCAACACGCAATAAAGCAAAAAGCGGTGATGTGATTAATTGGGTTAGTTTAAGCCCGTTTCAACTTTATCTCGGTTTGATAGGTAATCTTTCGCAATCCCCTTCATGCCATATTGCCATTGTTAGCTACCATAAAATAACTGAATTGAAGAAATACAAACAAAATGTTTATTATGAAGCCAGTACTTACGAACACCTCTCTTTTGAAAATCTTTAACCGAAGTTTATTATTCTTATTGCTCCTTTCATTTTACGGATGTCAAGAGGAAAAATCATGGAATGAAAAATATGATTTTATTTACGATATTGAACCTATAGTTTTTCATTATGACCATGGAATTCTTGCTGGAAGTTATCCGCAAAACAAAGAGATCACAGATGTAACATTTAATGATGTTTGTAACTATATGGGACATGTCTGTCTTTGTGGGGCTGGTGGATATAAGATTTCTGAAATAGCAATAAACGCATTAAAAAACCCTGAAGAAAATTTAGAAAAAGGAGACTTTTTACTGATTAGTAGCAGAGATCATTCGGTAAGCGATGTTATTTCATTTGTTCTTGGTAGTACTAGAAGAATTGACCCCGAAAAAAATCAGTATTTCATTAACTCAAAAATTGAAGCACCGAAAAGGGAATATCATTATTTTATTGGGTATCCTCCACAAAAAAAGGCAGTTCACATTATTTATAAAAAACACAAACTAATTGGAAATAAACTAATGGATAGATTATGGAAGGTTGAACTGGCTTTTGAAGAAAACTCTTCTTCTGTGAATCAAAATGATTTAAAATTATATCAGGATGCAATGTCCCAGATGGTAGAAGACGTTCTGCTTGATCAGAAAGATGAACTTTTTACTGTTGAACTCATGGAGTACGATAAATTCCAATCCATGTTAAACCAATTAAAAGAGGAATGAAAAATACGTTGGCTAACATCTAAGCATATAAAACTCCGTAATGCGCAGCACCCACGGTTTTTATATGTATTGTTGAGCAACACCAAAAGTAGCGGGAGCAAGGGGTTTTAGTGCCTATGTAATTTTAATAACCCAACCAGCAAGTCTTCCAGCAAAGCCTATGCGCAAGCGCGACTTGTGCTTTTACAAACTCAAATCTTCATCACAGAAACCTAACCAACCGTGATATTCTTATTATTATACCCTCTCACCTAACAACATCCCCCATTCACCTAATAACTATTCCCCTCTCCTATTTCTCATCATATTTTTGCCAATAAATAATAACACATAAAACGCAAAAACATGAAAACAATAACTAAAATAGTAGCCCTAATCGCAATAGCAATTATGTTCTCAGCAAACCTAAACGCATCACCAGTTAACTTCAACGAAGAATCATATATAGATGACACTCCATTTAACACATCAGAAGTTTACAACGAAATAATAACAGAGCAACAATTAGTAGATTTTAATTTAGAAGAAGAACAATACATTGATGATATTCCTTTCAATACAGAATGTATATCAGCCAACTGCCAATATCAAAAAGTAATTTCAGTAGAATTTAACTTTGAAGAAGAACAGTATATAAATGACATTGAATTATAAGAAATTCATTTAATAAACAATAATCTTCTTAACCTCTTGGATATTTTCACACTCAACACTTAAATAATAAAAACCACCTTACAAACCTGCTAAATCAATTTCAATTTCCAACTTAAAATTTCCCCCCTGATATGTACCTAAATCTGTTTATAAATCACATATCACATGCATATGATCCGACATACCAAGAATAACGGCAACTCCTGATCCGGGGTTATAGATTGCATTTAATCCTGTAACAGCTATCTTAATTTTAGGCAGCATCTTGATTATCAATTAAAGAATATTGCCTAAGCATATCGATAAAATCACTAACATCTTTATCAATAGTAATAAGATCAGCATTATATCTTTCTACAATATTCTGGTTTATTTCTTCAAGTGATTTTTCCTGTTTAACCAAATCAATAATTTCAACTCCGATTGGATTTACAGAAAAAGATTCTCCGGTTGTTGCGTTAAAAACAAACCCAGAATCACTAACAGCAATATTTTTATTAATGTTCATCTTAAGTTATTTGTTTAGTTATTGTTTGTAGGTATAACTTACACTTTGATGATTTAATTATATATATTTTCTAAATTTAACATAATTTCACACAGCAATGATACTACATACTTAAGGCATACTTGTTATGAAATTTCAGATTAATTGTATGAGATTCCAATGACGGAAAAGGATAAACCCAAACAAATCCCAATTTCTATCATGACCCAACAATTCTTATTCGTAGGTAAAATACCCCTTTCTATCATAATTATATCCCCATACGTTTATTTCTTTTGCTAATAAACGATAAGTGATTCAAATTTGCCATCTCATAATAAACACTATCATGATTCGACAAAAATTAGTCCTTGTATTACTTACAATTATAATTACTACCAGTTGCTCAAAGAAAGCTATTTACCAAAGTATATGGCAAGCCAATCCTATTGCTACAAATAAATATGAAATTGATTCAGTATGGCAGGCAAATATGCAATTTGATAGCAGAGCTGGTTTTTCATATAGTGTATCCAATGACAATCAAAATTTCTATGCATCATTGATGATTGATAATCAAGATGTTACTAAGAAAATAATGATGACAGGTCTTACATTATGGATTGATACAATAGGAAAAGGAAAAGAACAATTAGGGGTAACATTTCCTGTAAAATTCGACAGGAATAATATGTTTAATGAAGGTATCAAAAATAATAAACGTCCCGATTCCAAAAGGAAAATGACTAAAGATGATATTCGAAGATTCAACGATAAATACATCAATGGCAATAGTGATATGCTACTTATCGGATTTGATGGTGATCCGGAACCTCAGATGACAAGCAACAAAAGCCATAATGGAGTTGTTGGTATCCTGAGAATGGATAGCCTTGAAACCTTCTACTATCAAACAATTATTCCTCTCGATATGATTTTCACCAATCCATCACATTGGCTAATCGACTCTACAAAGAATTTCAGCTTTGCCTTTAAATCAGGTAAACTTGAGATGCCATCTAGGCAATCTGGAGGAAGACAAGGTGGTGGTGGTGGACCCGGTGGTGGTGGTCCTGGCGGCGGCGGTCCTGGTGGTGGCAGTCCAGGTGGCAACATGGATACTGATCAAACGAGAGAAATGCAGGAAATGATGCAGGTCAGCAAAGTGGAAGTTAAAAAAGCGGCATTGTCAAATAAAAACAAATAAAAATTATAACTATCCCGTCAAGGATAACCAAAAAAGCAAAAACCAACAATTTCTATATAAAGCAATGCTAACAAAAACCATAAAATGGGATAAAACAACTTATTAAATGATCAACAAAATGAGAATCATTGCATTAGGTTTTGCAATAGTAATATTATCAGGAAATTTGTATTGCCAGGAGATAACTAAAATAATCATTAAAAAAGATTATTACGTTACATCGATTAATCAAATATTAAAGGAGTTGGGGAGGACTCACCAACTATATATTGATTATGATTTTGAGGACATCAGAGGAATGACAGCTCCTTCACAAAGATATAATATGCCCTTGGAAGAGTTTTTAACAACAATTTTTAAAGGGCAAAACATTCATTTCAAGATTGTTGAAGATCAAATAGTAATCCGTAAAAAAGATGTTGCTATTGGTCTTAAAGATAAAGTTTATGAACGCAAATCCAACTTTACACTTACCGGAACAATACGTGATAAAGCATCGGGCGAAGACTTACCCTTTGCTCAGCTTCAAGTAGTTGGAACAAAAAATGGTACATCTACTAATGTTGATGGCTATTTCACTCTTTTCAATGTACCGTCCGACACTTCACAGTTAGAAGTTTCTTATGTTGGTTACAAAAACAAAACTGTTTATCTGACACCACGTTTGGTAAGTAAACCTATAATTATCGAATTATTTGCAACAGCAGTGCAGCTAACTGATGTTACCATTGTAGGCGAAAGAGAAGATCTATTGCAGGTATCAGAAAAGATTAGTGTCGCTACCATAAACCCAATACAACTGGCTACTCTTCCCAATTTGGGCGAAAAAGACATATTCCGAACATTCCAGTTATTACCCGGGGTAAGTGGAAGCAACGAAGGTTCGTCAGGTTTATACGTTCGTGGTGGCACTCCTGATCAGAATCTAATCCTGTACGACGGATTTACTGTTTACCATGTTGATCACCTTTTTGGGATGTTTAGTGCATTTAACTCAAATGCCATCAAAGATGTTCAGCTCTACAAAGGTGGATTTGAATCTAAATTTGGAGGAAGACTCTCCAGCGTAATGGAAATTGTAGGTAAAAGTGGAAATGAAAATAAATTTAACCTCGGTGCCGACATTGGCTTTCTAAGCGTAAATGGTTTTATGGAGTTTCCTGTGGGAAATAAAGTTACTGTTTTGATGGCTGCACGTCGTTCATTTCAATCACCACTATACAAAAAAATATTTACAAGCTTTCAGGATGAAGCACAATCAACAACTACTACAACATCTATGCCTCCTGGTGGTGGTGGCCCTGGTGGTCCTGGTGGTCAAGGTGGCAGAAGCACAGCAACCACAGAACCAAAATCATACTTCTACGATCTGAATGCAAAAATTACTTACAACCCAACCGTAAAAGATATTATATCATATAGCTTTTTCAATGGCCAGGATGATCTCGACAATTCCAGAACTATCGACCGAACATTTGGCACAATGACTGTAACCGGCGGAAATAACGATTTAACAAAATGGGGTAACTGGGGCATGAGTGCAAAATGGTCCAGAAAATGGAGTAAAAAGATGTATTCCAACGCATTGGTATCATTTTCAAATTATTTTAGCTTACGCGACAGAACCAGCAATAATACTCGTCTTGTTGAGGATGAATATATAACAACTACCCGCGGATCATATGAAGATAACAAGCTTAAAGATTATTCGGTTAAACTTGATAATGAGTATGAAATTAATGATAATAATGATATAGAATTCGGATTTCAGGCAAACTACTTCGATATTAATTACGACTACATTCAAAACGACACAAATTATATTCTACAACGTAATGATATGGGTAGCCTACTAGCTTTTTATCTGCAGGATAGCTGGAAACCATGGGCGAAACTTACTATCACACCTGGTATTAGAGCATCATATTATTCTGTATCCAATAAAGTGTATTTCGAACCACGATTATCAATGTCGTATAATATTACTGACAAACTAACACTAAAAGGTGCGTGGGGTCACTATTATCAGTTTGTTCAAAGGGTAATACGTGAAGATATTTCGGCAGGTAGTAAGGATTTCTGGATCTTAACAGATGATAATGAGATTCCTGTAGGATTCTCAGAACATTTTATTGCTGGAGTTAGCTATGAAACCAACGATTTTCTGTTTGATATTGAAGCATACTATAAAAAACTTAACGGACTATCCGAGTATACACTACGATATATCCCACAATTTGGAACCGTTGATTATGATGAGTTTTTCTACCAAGGAGATGGTTATGCACAAGGAATAGAATTTTTAGCTCAAAAGAAATTTGGCAATTTAACCGGATGGATAGGATATACTCTGGGCGAAGTAATATATGATTTCCCTGTTTATGGTGATAATCCTTTTCACGCAAGTCATGATGTTACAAATGAGTTAAAACTTGTTGCCAGCTATAACTGGAAAGCTTGGACTCTTTCTGCAACATGGATTTATGCAACTGGCAAACCTTATACTGAACCAATTGGCGGATATCAAATAACATTACCAGACGGAACAGTGGAGGATTTTATCTCGGTTGGCCCGAAAAATGGTGCCAGATATCCTGATTATCATCGTCTGGATATTGCTCTTTCTCGTAACTTTAAACTTGGTGACATGGGTATTGGAGGAATTAATTTTTCCATTTTCAATGTATATAACAATCAAAATGTATGGTATAAAGAATTTGAATTCGACGACAATTACCTTACAGAAACCGATGTAACACTTCTTGGAATTACACCAAATGTAACCCTTTCATTTAAAATCAGATAATAATGAAAAAGATAATAATTATACTCCTGGCACTGGCCGTAATTTCATGTGCAAAAACCACAGAAGATCTTGACCTTTCATATGATATTCCGGTAGTATCTGGCTTTCTAAGTCCTGATGACACACCCTCAATACAAATATCCCAGATGGTAATATTTGATAATGAATCAGAGGACAGCTCAGATATTATTTCTGAGCTTGATGTGTTTCTAATTAATACCGGAATAAAATATCAGCTATCGCCCGACGACAGCATTGCAGGACTATACAACTATACTGATAGCCTTTTTACAATAATTGAAGATAATGAATATTTTCTTGAACTCACTTATAAAGATGCACTTATAAGCAGCGAAACCAAAATTCCATTAAAGCCTGTTGATTTTGAGATGTCAGATACAATAATTGAACTCGAAAGGATTACTGAAGAAACCACAGGCGGTATGGGTCCGGGTTCGGACATTGAAGAAATTGAAATAACATGGACAACAAGCGATAACAACTACTACCTTGTTAAATTTGAATATCTTGAAGATGAATATGACCCTGTAAACGAAACAATAGAAATTGAGGATCCTGAAGAATTTGCCAGCTTTACGAGCCCTCCGTTGCAAGACAGTCTGTATACACTTCGTCCTATGCAATTCAGGTATTTCGGTCAATACAATTTAATACTGTTTAAAATTACTGATGACTACGCTGCGGTATATGAATCAATAAATCAAAGTTCGCTCGATGACTTAACAGAACCTGTTACTAATATTGAAAATGGACGTGGAATTTTTACTTCATTTAACAGCGATACTTTACAATTTAGTGTAGTTGTAGATTAAATATCTTTATAATAACCTCAACTACCTTTTTTTAAGATTGTTAATATAACTTAACAAAACAAATACAATGTAATATGTTTATTTGCGATTTAGAATTTAAATCAGTAAAAATCTAGAATGTCAAATATATATCTCTCAATTATATTGCTAGTCTTCTCTGTAAGCCATCTGTTTGCACAGGAAAAATTTACTACACTAGCGCGTATTTACAATGCGTGCCCCTCTAAAAAAACTCCCTCTTTTGATTTTACATTCAGTGCTTCATTAAACTAAATTTCAACATCACCCCAAACCAGTATAAGTCTTCAATCCAAGCCCATGTAAAAGCGCGACTAGTGCTTTATAACAAAAAGAAGCTCTATCAGACCCCAAGCTAAGTTACATAATAAGGTATTATAGGGCAAACCCCACACAAACCCACCATAACCGGCTGTTTACCAACTATAATGTTATTATGTAAAATAGCCCTTGACCCACCACAACCTGCTCTCTAAGTAAATCAATAATGTCGCCATCACTTGCGTGTTGCGTACCGCCAATAATCATATTAATGAACTCGATTGTCGGATTAGCTTCTCCACCCGAAAACAGGCCCGAATTGGGTTGAGTAAATAATAAGGGTTTTACTTGGATTTCAGCTCAGTTCTTTGTTGTGTGCAGTATTTATGTTATAAAGTCTATTTGTCATCAATCCTTTGTGTTTTATCTGGACTAATTAAGTCTAATAATATTGGTGTATTGTCATAATACTTAAAATCATTGTCAATAAAACCTATTTTTGTTTCACATACATACTCTCTTCCCTTATCATCTATTGTTACTAGATAAAAATAGATATTGATGCTACATGAGTCAGTCCCTGAAAGTCCTAATTCCCAAATGTTTCTTTTGCTGTAAGTTTGATATTTAAGTTTTACCATTTTTCGATTACCTTTTTCAATCTCAGTATTCTTAATCAAGTATGTGTGTTCAATATGTCTTATATTACTTTTTGTTGGAACAAAAACAAATCCACCTCTTTTAATTATTTCATTATAATCTCCATCATTTATAAGAACAACTTCAAAATAAGTCGTGTCAGGCATAACTGATGCGTTTCTTATATTAGCTCTAAAACTATGTTCATTACTAAGGAATTGAAAATATAGTGATGTTGCAGCAAGGCCTATCCCAATAAAAGCCATGAATCTGCCAAACCAATCGGGTTTACTACTTTTCATATTAGTTTATTTCATTATTAATTGCACACAACGTAAAGTATATGAAAAGTATGCGATTTCGAAGCACAAATCTTTCAATTTGCAAAAATACTGAAACGGGCTACAAACCTTGATTCTACAACTAATCCGCCTATTTTTTATAGCCTTTGTTAGGCACTTTTATTAATCCCTGATAATTTTAATTACTTGGTCATTGATTTTCAAAAAATAAATATTTGACACTAATTCAGACAAGTCAATATGTGTAATTTTCGATGTGATAGAACCGCTCAAAACCTGTTGCCCAAGAACATTCAAAATAGAATATTGCTTCACCTGATCAGAAAACCCTGTTACTGTAATCATGGAGTTAGTGGGATTTGGATAAACTTTAACTTTATTAGGTTTATAATCATTTATGCCCCCCACACCAGGTTCGCAATCTGAAAAATAGCTTTTTATGTAATCTCTTTGAGTAACATTGGTAGAATGACCCGCATCACCTTTGATATGAACCACACCTCCCGATAAATAAGAATATTCGGTGATTTGTGGGCTACCCATTGTTGTTCCAGACGTTAGTTGACTCCCTATAAAACCATTATTTTGCGCTATATAAAAGGCGGCTCTTTCAGCGTGTAAAAAAGTAAGTCCAACAACTGATGGACCTCCTGTATATGGTATGATTGTGTCATTGGTATTACTTATACTTAAATATTTTCTAGTGGTTATAGGGTAAACCAAACTATCATAACCACAGTAAGGACTTAAAGGATCATCAGAAGAACTTGGTCTATAAAAATTTCCTAAATGATATTGAGGTATATTTAAATGAGAAACAATAGCGCATACAATGTCAATTCCGGTATTGTTGTTTTCTATAAAAATGTTATTTGCTAATCCCGCACCGTTAGAAGTGCCTATTATCCTGATCCTATTCGGATCAATATTGGAATAGCCTTGCAAAAGATTGACCAGATCATTTATCATTTCAGTATCAGGAGCATCACTGGCTGCCGCACAAATATTCCAACAATTTAAATAACCTGTTGGAGCTACGAGAGCATGACATTCCAAAAATTCCTTAAAGTGATTAATCGATCCTGCGCCATTTCCACCATTTCCATGAAGTATTATGCAGATGGGAAATCCGTTTGCAGGTACGGTTCCTGTTGGAACTTCTATATTCATTGGATAGGTATATCCACCTGGTTCTTGATACCAAGATTTAGTTATATTAATATTGGTGGTTGATGTCAAAATTTGGGAAACACCAAATAGGGGGAAGCATAGAAGTAAAAATAATAATGTTTTCATGTTTTTTTCATTTTTAATTGTGCCTAACGGTTTGCGCTATGAATAGTTGCCGGGTGCGATGCAGTTTCTTGTCTGGTTTTACCAGACTTGAAACGTACGACAAATGTGAAGTTTATAATTGTCACGGCAATTATTTATGAGCGTTAGGCATAGTGATTCCTGATGTTAGTTGTTTTATTTCTTTTGTTGTTATTAATTTTAATTCCTTGTCTGCAAACTTATTGTAATAGATGTTAGATGGATTGAAATCCCAGTTTATCTGATCACAAAGACCGCTAATTCCTGGGAAAAGACTTTCATTATTAATTCCCATAGTGTTCAATTTTACTAGAATTTCTTTCTTGATTGTTGCTGGAATACAGATTTCAAACATAAGATCTTTCATTCCTCTAACATTCTCTAATGGCAGAACTTTATGACTTCTTGTTGAATATTTATGAGAAGTGAACCAACCATTTTGTGCAATAATTCTTTCATTATTCAATGATGGCTTGTATACTTTAGTATTACTAATTTCGAAAGGAGATGGTTCATCAAGTTTATTCAGTATCATTTTTTCAGTAGCAATAAGCACATAAACAAAAGAATCTGATTTCAGTTTATACACATTTGAGCATGCAAACCAAAGCGCTGTTAATGGATTACTTGTCCAGTCTAATAGCCTAGTTTTCATTCCATAATGTTGAGCCCAGACAAGCCACTCCCATTCATCAACAAGAAATTGTTTAACCTTGAAAGCTGCTCTTCTCATTAGCTCATACAACATTTTTTTTTCCAAGTCAATTGTATTAATACCATTGTCTTCTCTAGCAACCGAAGGAAGTAATGGCTTGCTTTCTGATTGACCTCGAAACAAAGCAGTAATTTCTAGTTTTGAGGCAGCTTTTGCATCAATGAGCTTGTCAACAAGCTCAATATATTCAACAAAACTTTTTATATTTTTATTTAACATCCTTCATCTTTTTTATTTTGAATAGAAGTCAATATTAATACTTTATATTTAGTCTTTTATATGTTTTCATTTTGCTTAATTCTCGACCTATTATGTGAAAATGAAGTAAATAGAATCAATAATTTTCTAAAGGAGGCTCATTATGCCTAACGTATGTATAAAGTTACTAGTACGTTTATTTCTTCATTACCCAAACACTAAAAGTTACGTTTATTACCCCTCTGTTGGTATGTATTGTGTGCCGCTGCTGCTGTAAGTAATAATGCTTTCAGTGTAATAAGTCATGTTAATTTTCTTTAGCAGCACTCAAATATATAAAATAAATCGATGTGTAAAAGAGTAAACAATTAATGTTAACTAATTTGTAGCTATTTCAAATTGAAGCGTTGATTTTGGAAGCCACCCTACTAACTTGTAATACTACTAAGGAAACACACACAAACCACCTGGGTGAGTATGCTATAAGGTAGTGTTAATAGGCGTTACGGAGATATTGGTGATTAGTGTTGGCTGTAAAAGCTAACAAAACATTCGGTTATTAGTATCGGGTTAGTATTCATTCCAATATCATACATTGTAATATATGCGTTAAAAACATCGCGTGTGTTCAGTAAACATATTTATACCTTTTCATATTATGTTATTATACCAGCACCCTTAATTAGGTGTACAAAATATACAAATTATAGGCTGTAGCATTGGATCTCAGACAGGGGGGATATGCTGTGACCTATCTGTATGGTAGTATTCCAAAAACCACCGCAAAAGTAATCCGCATTACACCAAAGTAAACCTTATATAAATGCTGATAGCTTGCTTATTTTTATCGGAATCAGCAAGGTTGACTATGGCTCATGCTAAGATTGATAGATTGCTACGCTTTTGAAATTAGAAATTCTTGTCATTTGATAACTAATAAAATCTAAATTCATAAATTTGTACTTGAGTTACAGTGTTGAGAAGTGAAATATGGCATAATTTTGGTTGCATACCAAATTACGTACCAATTGAATCCTGTAAAGAAGTTTTTAAAGTTGATAATCAATGATTTATAAAAAGTTTTAGTAGCCCCACCAGGACTCGAACCTGGATCTAAAGTTTAGGAAACTTCTATTCTATCCCTTGAACTATGGGGCCAATTATTTAATTGATTTTAAATATTCTTTACCTATACCGCTTTTTAAATACTTCTCTCTTTTTCTTGCTTCTAACCTTGTCTCAACTTTTTCCAAAAATAACATTTTCCAGGGGATGTATCCTTTTGTTGATCTTGTTTTTCCATGGTTATGTTCATAAAGTCTTTTTTCAAAATTGGACGTGAAACCTACATAAATTCTACCATCTACTTCACTTACTATTGCATATACAGTGTACATAATTCAAACTTCTATTCCCTGCCTGCCGGCAGGCAGGTATCCCTTGAACTATGGGGCCTTTAATTTGGAAGTGCAAAAGTAATATTTTTTCGGTTTCAGGAATGGTGAAATATTATTTGTAATATAATCCCATCAGTACCTTTTCAGGAGTCATTGGCGAATCAAACTTTTGGTTGTAAACAGGATTATAATTTTTAATGGCATCTTGTAAAGCAAAAAATGCACCAACTCCATACATAAATGGAGGTTCTCCTACAGCTTTAGATTTTAATATAGCATTTTCATCACCAGTGGTATCCAGAGGTATTATTTCGATTGTACCAGGAACTGAATAAATATCAGGAACCTTGTAAGTTGATAATGCATTTGACTGAAGCCTCCCTTTATCATCATAAACAACATCCTCCATTGTCATCCATCCAATACCTTGCACCACAGCACCTTCTATTTGTCCATTGTCAATTTCCTGATTTATACTTTTACCAAAATCATGTACAATTTTCACAGAGTCAATTTCATAAGTACCCCTTATGCAATCAACTGTTGCTGTTGTTATTGCAATACCATAAACATGATATATAAAAGGATGACCCTTTTCTTTAGTTTTATCAAAGTGAATTTTGGGAGTTGAGTAATGGCTGTTTTCAGTTAAGCAAACCCGATTCGCAAATGCTTCCCAAACAAGTTCATCCCAGGTTAATTTAGTTTTCTTATCATCAACAAAAACCGTTTCATCTATTAAGTGAATTTGGCCGATCTTGGCTTTAAAAACTTTAGCTGCAGTTGATTTTAATCTCTCAAGCAGTGCATTACATGCCAACTCCACAGCTTTACCATTAAGGTCGGCAGTGGAGCTTGCTGCTGATGGGGATGTATTTGCAACCCGTGTAGTATTGGTTGACTCTATCTTGATTCTTTCGGTTTTCACAGAAAATATACTCACTGCCACCTGTACCATCTTTGTATTTACGCTTTGCCCCATTTCAACAGCTCCGGTACTAATGCCAATACTTCCATCCTGATAGATATGCACCAATGCTCGCGCATGATTCATCATTGTGTTTGTAAATGAAATCCCAAATGTAATAGGTGTAATTGATATACCTCTTTTAAAAAGATTACTTGAACTATTAAAGTCATTTACTTCTTTTTCAAGCTTCTCAATATTAAATTTTTTATGAGCCGTATTCCAAAGACTTGTTAACTCAACATTTTTAGCAATTTGTCCATATGGAAATTCGTCATTTTCAACCAACAAATTAACTTTTTGTATCTCCCTAGCGCGGATGCTAAGTTTATTTGCCGCATGTTTAATGGCAGCTTCCATTACATAAACCCCTTGTGGCGCCCCAAACCCACGGAAAGCAGTATTGGGAGGAAGGTTAGTTTTGCAGCTATAAACAGTTGTTCTTACATTTGGTACAAAATAACTGTTAGTAGTATGAAATAATGTTCTTTCGGTGATGGCTGGTGAAAGATCAGCTGACGCACCTGCGTTTTGCAAATAATCAGCTTCAAAAGCTACTATTTTAAGATCGTTGGATAATCCAATTTTAAAATTAGTATTGTATGGATGACGATTTCCGGTCATGTGCATATCGTCATGACGACTAAGAATAACTTTTACAGGTTTTTGCAGATGATAAACAGCCAATGCAGCCATTATTGCCCATGGTGTTGCCTGATCTTCTTTGCCACCAAAGGCACCACCCAACCGCACAACATCTACTTCTATCTTATGCATAGGGATACCTAATACACGAGCTCCAAATTTTTGCACAGCAGTAGGTCCCTGTGTTGATGAAAATATTTTTATACATCCGTTTTCTTGTGGAATAGCATATGAACCTTGAGTTTCAAGATATAAATGTTCCTGTCCTCCTGAAATTGCGTTACCCTCAAATATATGATCGCAATTATTCCATGCTTCAGCAGTATTGCCTAAGCTAAAAGTTCGTGGAGGAGCAATAAACTGTTCCTTTTCTTTAGCTACAAATACTGATGTTGTTGGTTCTTTTTCTTCTATATCCAGATGAATAAGCTTTCTGGCTTTTAATGCCATTTGTTCTGTTTCAGCCACAATAAGGGCAATGGGTTGACCAACAAAATGAACTTCCGATTCTGCAAAAAGTTCTTCATCTTTAATAATTGCACCTATTTGATTTTCGCCCGGAATGTCTTCATAAGTGAATATTCTAACAACACCATCTGTTTTCAATGCCTTGTCAAAATTTAGCTTTTTAATTACTCCATAAGCAATGGGTGATCCCAAAACAACTCCAAATAATGTTCCCTGATTAACAATTATGTCATCAACAAATATGGATTTTCCACGAACATGATTTATGGAGTCAATATTTTTCATACTTAATATTATATATCTGAAACATCAATAATTTCAGGAAACAATTTTAAAAAATGACTATAATACAATTGGCGAATTAACAGTCTTTTATACTCTTTACTACCCCTTACATCACTAATCGGAGATATTTCTTCTTTCAACATACAATGTGCTTTTCGAATATTTTCTAAAGACAATACTTTTCCTGCTAAAAATAAGCATGTGTTTTTCAGAAATAATGGAATAGGAGAAACACCGCCTGCAGATATATGAATATCTTCAATAATATTGTTTTTAATGCTAATACTCATTGCCGAATTAACACTTGCAATATCCAGATGTGTACGTTTACTTACTTTCTCAAAATTAAAATATCGTTTATTATGGGGAAGGGTAAAGGTTAGCTCTTTAATGATTTCTCCCTCATTAAGATCAATTGATTTATATGCTTTGAAAAAATCCTTAAGAAAAATTGCCCTGATATTTTCCTGCTTATTTATAATACTAATTTTACTATTTAGAGCAATAAAAAAAATTGACAAATCTGCAATTGGAGATGCATTTACCAAATTTCCACCTAAGGTACCCATATTACGAATTTGCTTCGAGGAAATAAGTTTGAAGAAATTATTTAATTCCGGGAAAAAATTATGCAAATCCGATACATTAAGAATATCAGAAACAGTAGCACCAGCACCAATTGAACATATATTATCGCGGATTATGATTTTGTTATAGTCTTTTTTTTCAGAGACCAAATCAATGTCCTCTTCTTGATATTTATAAGCCTGTGTAACATAAAGATCAGTTCCTCCGCCAACAATAGTGCTATTGCTGGTTCCAACTTTATTCGTTTGAATCTTTGCCAATCTCGAAGGTATTTCCGTAAAATAATCAGGTATAAATTTATTGTCGATTAACCATTTTGTTGTGTCTGAGTCATTTTTGTCAGCAAGAACACGCTCAATCTCTTCGGTAGCTTTTTCAATTGATTTGTATCCTGTACACCTACATATATTTCCGCTAACAGAATCTTTAATTCCTTTAATAGAAGTATTTTTACTGAAGGCGTATCCGGTTAACGAAATCACAAAGCCAGGTGTGCAAAAGCCACATTGGGTTGCATTATTATTTTTTATTGCATCCTGAACCGATGTTAAACCTTCCGGCAGATTCAATCCTTCAACCGTAACAACATGTTTGCCTTGAACACTTGCAATTGGTGTAAGGCATGAAACAATTGTTTTATACTCAATGTTTCCTTCCTTATTGAGAGCTCCTAAAAGAACTGTACATGCGCCACAATCACCTTCGCGGCATCCTATTTTAGTGCCTAACAGTTGCTTATTTACACGTATAAAGTCAAGCAGAATACTTCCCGAAGCTACTTCTGTTTTTATATATTCTCTATTTAAAATAAATTCAATCATAAGAAACTGTAAAATTAATAAAAGAACGGATATTTTGTATCTTAGCAACTAAGAACATTAAAAAGAAAAAAATGGAAAAGAAAAAATTCGCAGTTGTACTTTCCGGAAGTGGAGTATACGATGGTGCTGAGATCCATGAAGCTACATTAACAATGCTTGCAATAAGTAGGCAAGGTGGAGAATATCAGTGTTTTGCACCTAATATTCAACAATACCATGTGATTAATCATATTACAGGTGAAGAGATGAATGAATCACGAAATGTGTTAATTGAGTCAGCACGAATAGCACGTGGCGACATTAAGCCATTGAGTGAATTTGATGGAAAAGATTTTGATGCTTTAATTTTTCCCGGAGGACTTGGTGCAGCAAAAAATCTATCAACAGTGGCATTTGATGGAGCAAATGCTACAGTTAACCCCGATGTTGAAAAATCTGTACTACAGATGATTGATTTGAAGAAACCAATAGGCGCACTTTGCATAGCTCCTGCTTTTATAGCAAAAATCTTAAAAGATGTAAGTGTTACCATCGGTAAGGATAAGGGCACAGCCGAGACCATTGAGGCAATGGGAGCTACACATGTTGAAACTAACCATGGTGATGTAGTATTTGATGAGGAAAACCTAGTTTTCACAACCCCTTGCTATATGCTGGATGCAACAATAATAGATATTGATGATGGAGCAAATAACATAGTTAAGGCAATATTGGAGAAGATGGCGTAAATACACTACGTGAGTCGTTAATGGTCATTAGGCTTGCTGAGGCTATCCAAAAAGTTAGTTTTTTGTCATTCTGAACGATAGTGAAGAATCTCTAAGGGATCATTAAACAACATATTAGATTCTTCGTTATCATTCAGAATGACAGACGTTTTCAACTTCTTAGACAGCTTCAATAAATAGCAACAAACATAAAATCATCATGAACAAAATAACTCAACTATTCAATATTAAATACCCAATTATTCAAGGTGGAATGATATGGTGTAGCGGCTGGGAATTGGCTTCTGCTGTGAGTAATGCCGGAGGATTGGGTCTTATTGGTGCGGGCAGCATGAACCCTGATACATTAAGGCAGCATATAAAAAAATGCAAACAGGCAACCAATTACCCCTTTGGTGTTAATGTTCCTTTACTTTATTCACAAACAGATGAAATAATTGATCTAATAATTGAAGAAGGAGTAAAAATTATTTTTACTTCTGCAGGTAATCCGGCAAAATATACTTCTAATTTAAAGAAAAATGGAATTAAAGTAGTACATGTTGTAGCAAACAAGAAATTTGCACTTAAAGCTCAGGCAGCTGATGTTGATGCAATAGTTGCTGAAGGTTTTGAAGCAGGTGGACATAATGGTTTTGAGGAAACTACAACAATGGTTATGATCCCAATGTTAAAGGAAATAATTAAGATTCCCATAATTGCAGCTGGTGGTATTGCTTCAGGTAATTCAATGTATGCAGCTATGTCGCTTGGTGCCGAAGGTGTTCAAATTGGAAGTTTATTTGCATCTTCTGTTGAATCATCAGCACACCAGAAGTTTAAGGATGCTATTGTTAATTCCGGTGACGGTGACACTAAACTACTTTTCAAAAAACTAATTCCTGTTAGGCTATTAAAAAATGAATTTCAAAATAAAGTTGTTGAAGCTGAGAGGGAATGTATTTCAAAAGATGAATTGGCAAAATTATTAGGTCATGGAAGAGCAAAACTTGGTATGTTTGAGGGAAATCTAGCAGAAGGTGAGTTTGAAATTGGACAGATTGCTGTTCTAATAGATAAAATAAAATCTGTAGATGAAATTATTAAGCAACTTATTGATGAGTTTAATATATCATCAACGTACATGTCGGGTATACAATTTTAGTAATCTAGATTAATTTATATGTAATAAATTATTAAATTCGCTCGCAATTATAAATTAACTTTAAACTGTCAACATGAACTTTGAATTTACCGAAGAGCAATTGATGATTCAACAAGCAGCGCGTGATTATGCACAGCGTGAACTAATTTTGGACGTTCTTGAAAGAGACGAAAAGGCAATATTTCCTGAAAGACATATTAAAAACCTAGCTGAACTAGGCTTTATGGGAATGATGGTTGATCCTGAATATGGTGGCAGCGGAATGGATACCGTATCTTATGTGTTAGCTATGGAAGAAATTTCAAAAGTAGATGCATCAACGAGTGTTGTGATGTCAGTTAATAATTCACTAGTTTGTTTTGGACTAAATAAGTTTGGAAACGAAGAACAAAAACAAAAATATTTGATTCCTCTTGCCAGTGGTGAAGTAATTGGGGCATTCCTGCTTTCAGAACCTGAGGCCGGATCTGATGCAACACATCAACATACTACTGCTGAAGATAAGGGTGATTATTATCTGCTAAATGGTACTAAAAACTGGATAACAAGTGCAAACTCAGCTTCCACATATATTGTGATGGGACAAACTCATCCAGATAAAAAACACCGTGGAATTAATGCATTTATTATTGAAAAAGACACTCCCGGAATTTCACTGGGTCAACATGAAGACAAAATGGGAATGCGAAGTTCAGATACCCATTCGGTAATGTTTACAGACGTTAAAGTTCCCAAAGAAAACCGTATCGGTGAAGATGGTTTTGGATTTAAATTTGCTATGATGGTGCTTGAAGCTGGACGTATTGGAATTGCATCTCAAGCCTTGGGAATTGCAAGTGGAGCAATGGAAAGAGCTGCTGCTTACGCAAAAGAACGTAAAGCCTTTGGAACGGAAATATCAAACCATCAAGCAATTGCTTTTAAACTTTCTGATATGGCAGTGAAAGTAGAAAATGCACGTAATCTATGCCTTAAAGCAGCATGGTTAAAGGACAATCACAAGCCAATTACAGTTGCAAGTGCAATGGCTAAGCAATACGCCGCCGACATTGCCATGGAAGTTACTACTGAGGCCGTTCAAATACATGGTGGATATGGCTATGTTAAAGAATATCATGTTGAACGACTGATGCGTGAGGCCAAACTCACTCAAATTTATGAAGGCACCTCAGAAATTCAAAAAATTGTTATTTCCAGAGATGTATTGAAGGATTAATAAGTTGTGTACAATTTACCGGGTAAACTTTGTATCATCCCCTCAAACTCAAGCATTAGCAATACAGATGCAACTTTTGATGCAGGCAAAGCTGACTTTATTATCAATTTATCAACACTTATTTCTTTAACATCTTCAATTAGATCGAAAATTAATTTTTGATCCGGAGTAAGTTTTAAAAACATGTCCATTTGTTTCTTAACATCCACTTTTATATCATCCCAACCCATTATATAGGCTATATCTTTAGGTGAGTCAGCTAACGCAGCTCTATTTGATTTTATAAGCATATTACAACCTTCAGAGTATTCATCGCCAATTCGGCCCGGAATGGCAAAAACATCACGATTATATGAATTCGCCAAACCTGCTGTTATCATAGCACCTCCCCTTTTTGCCGACTCAACAACTACAATAGCATCACATAATCCGGCAACTATTCTATTACGTTTCGGGAAATTTTCTCTGTCAGGAGTGGTTTTTGATATAAACTCCGTTAACAAACCACCATTATTAAGCATCTGTGATGCTAATTTTTTATTTTGAGCAGGGTAAATTCTATCTAAACCATGTCCAAGAACTCCGATAGTTTTTAACCCTGAATCCAAAGCTGCTTTATGAGCGCAACTATCAATACCATATGCCAACCCACTCACTACTAATACATCTTTCGACTTGAGTACATCAATAAAATGCTGGCAAATAACTCTACCTTGATTAGTGGCCTTTCGTGTACCAACAAAACCAATTACACGCTTAGCATTCAAATTAGCTTCACCTTTATAATAAACCAGTAAAGGACCATCTTCACAATTCAGCAATCTTGCCGGATATTCGTTATCAGTATAAAAGAGCGGTTTTATATTATGCTTTTCAATAAAACTAATCTCAGCCTCAGCTTTATGCAATATTTTTTGACTTATAATACTGTTAACTGTTGTTGTCCCAATACCCGGTATTTTTAGTAGGGCATTTTTGTTTTCATTGAAAATAGCATCAACACCTCCGCAATATGCCATCAACTTTTTCCCCACAATATCACCTATTCCTGGAATTAATGTTAATCCTATTTGATATTTAAGTAATTCATTGGGCATAGTTCAAAATTAAAATAAAATACTATTTGATTAACTTGAAATTACAGTTTTTAAACAATAAGATGAATAAATAATTAAAATTGGTATTTTCGCATTAAGATGTGAATAAAACTTTCTTCATCTTTGACAACCAAGTTAGAAAGGGTGCTAAGAATATTTTTGAGCATTTACGTGATATATGAAACAAACTAAAAATATACTTATATGTCCTTTAGATTGGGGGCTAGGCCATGCAACACGTATGGTACCTATTATTGAGATGCTTGGAAATAAAGGAGCAAACGTTATAGTTGCTGCTGATAAACGCCCAATGGAGTTTTTAAAACAACGTTTTCCTAAAAACACTTTTATTAAACTTGAGGGATATAGTCCTAATTATTCTTACAATGGTTCAATGGCATTTGCAATGCTCAAGTCATTACCTGAAATTATTAAGAAAGCCAGGAAGGCAAAAAAAGAATTACAAAAACTTATCATAAAACATGATATTCACGCTGTAATATCTGATAACAGATATGAACTATCAACAACTAAAGTTCCATCAATTTTTATTACTCATCAGTTAAATATACAAACACACGGTTGGCAAATTGTAGCTAAACCAATTATCGATAAGATAATTAATAGTTACATAAATAAATTTGATGAAGTGTGGGTGCCGGATATAACAGGTAATTCTCAGTTATCAGGCAAACTTTCAGAATCAAATAAATTTTCATCTAAGCAATTTAAAATTGGATTATTGAGCAGGTTTTCAGAAGCTGGCATTAATAATAAATCGAAATACATCGACATTCTGATAATATTGTCGGGGCCAGAGCCACAACGAACAATATTAGAAGAAATGCTACTTGCAGAGTCGCTAAAAACTAAACTAAAAATAGTTATGCTTCTTGGCAAACCTGATGAAAATATTAATACCGAAATAAAAAATGTAAAATTAATTTCGCACCTCCCTGATAACGAGTTTATTTCATCTATTCAAGGTGCTGAGTTTATAATTAGTCGTCCTGGTTATTCAACATTGATGGATTTGGCAAATTTCGGTAGTAAAGCTGTCTTTATTCCCACTCCCGGACAAACAGAACAAGAATATCTTGCAAAAAGACTACTTGATAACGGCATTGCATTTTCTCAAAACCAAAATAATTTTAATTTAACAGAGGCAATAGCTAACCAGGGAAAATATACAGGCTTGCTTATTGATAATAATTCCGTATTGCTGGAATCAAGAATAGATAACTTGCTAAGTATATGTTAATAATGATATAACTCTAGCCTAAAAAATTCATTTCGCAAAGACGCAGATACGCAAAAAATTGGATGTGAGTAATTTTGATGAATGAATTTGTTTGAAGAAGTAAAATTGAGTTTTCTCGGGATTAGCTTTTAATTTACTTATTATTTGCGACTTAGCGCCTTTGAGACAGATTTTATGAATAGTGAAGGCTAGAGTATACTTTGTGAATCACATATAATATTCTATAGGATATTGGTCTATAATGCATTTTCGTAACTCTTATTAAATAGAACGTAGCTCACCGATTTAATCTATTTTTGCCAATCAAAATTTTTAACTATCAAATTGAAATCAAAAAATAAAAAGGCACCTTTCTTTGAATTTAGCAAGTTAGTTTGGAACATATTGGGAAGCTTATTTGTTGGAATTGGTGTAATTGGAATATTTGTTCCATTATTGCCAACAACACCATTTATTCTACTAGCAGCTTATTGTTTTAATAACGGTTCTGAAAGAATGAGTAATTGGCTAAAAAACAACAAATTAATAGGATCGTACATTAATAACTACCGTGAAAAGAAAGGCATTACGATGAGAGCAAAAATGAATTCGATATTTATTTTGTGGATTACTATTAGCATTTCAATTTATTTTATTAATAACCTTTATATTAGAATTATTCTTGCTTTGGTTATAGTTGGTGTTACAACTCATTTATATATGATACCAACAGCCAGAAATAAATAAATGCAAGCTATTTATATTTGCAAAGCTATTCGTTTTACTTATTTTTGCTAAAATCTTAAAAATATGCTACTTGAAAAAGACATGAAACTTGCAGATGTAATCCATCATGATTACAATCTGATACCTGTAATAGCACGTTTTAATATAATGCTGGGATTTGGTGATAGTAGTATTGCCAATATATGTCAGAAAAAAAAGATAAATACTGACTTTTTTCTTACTATACTTAACTCATTTCACGACTCACAATACCTTGACAAACATTCTGAACAAAACTTTTCAGCTACACAATTAATAGATTACCTTCAACAAACACATAACTATTATTTAAAAAATAAGATTCCTGAAATTGAATGCTTAATAAGTGAAATGTTAACCAAAGCTGAAGTAGATAAAGCTTCATATGATATATTACAAAAGTTTTTTGAAGAATATAAAACCGAACTTGTTAAACACATTGATAGAGAAGAAAAACTAGTATATCCTTATGTGATTGATCTTGAAAATGCTGTACAAAGCAATTCTGTTACACCATCATTATTTTCTAGTATAGAAGAGTATTCAATTACATCATACCAGGCTGAACATGAAAGTGTTGAGGAAAAACTAAGGGATCTGAAAAATATTATTATTAAATATCTACCCCCATCAGAACAACAACAAAGTCGTTACAAATTGTTAAAGGAACTAACCGTATTGGAAAAAGATTTGAACGATCATGCTAATATTGAGGATTTAATTTTAGTTCCGAAAGTAGAATTACTTGAAAAACATGTATTAGGTAAATAACAGATGAGATGAGTAAAACAAAAAAAGTTGTAGTTATCTCGAATGCATTTCTACTTACAGCCGGAGTTGAAAACCTGGTACTGGAATTAAGTGGCATGTTGGTTGACCATGTATATAGCGGTTCTCAAAGAAATCTATGCGAAAAAATAATAAGTAGAAAGCCTGAGTTTGTAATTATCGACCCCGAATCCCTTAACGAAAAATTAATAAGACTTCTAAGAGAACTAAATGACGAAAAAGACATTAAAGTAATTGGTATTATATCATCAACTTCAAACCAAAATATCATTAGTAAGTTTTCTTATACATTAAACATCCAAGACAATAAATATCAACTAGTTGAAGCATTACAAAAAATTGTTGGTAAGAGAAACAAGGAGGAACCAGGTAACGAACATTTATTAAGTAAGCGCGAAACCGAAATACTACAACAACTGGCTATGGGTTTAACAAATCAGGAAATTGCGGATAAACTATTCCTAAGTGTACATACTGTTATGACTCATCGCAAAAAAATAACGCGCAAGCTGGGAATTAAAACAGTTTCAGGGCTAACAGTTTTTGCTTTGATGAATAAACTTGTTGACATTCGAGAAGTTGAAAGACAGGTATAGTAGACCTTCCAGAGTCGGCACGACCTGGAAGAGTCTTAATACAACAACTCTTTCAGAAGACTACACTTTAATGTCTTTGAATTTTGAAACAAAGTTTCTAGAAAAGTCTTAATAGCTACAACAAATCTTCCAGATTGTACCAACTCTGGAAGGTTGATGGCATTTCCAACATTTTTCCTACTTTTGCACCTCAAAATTTTCACCCCAAATGAGTAGTAATACTAAAGAAATAAAAAGGCGTAGAACCTTTGCAATTATAAGCCATCCCGATGCAGGGAAAACTACACTGACAGAAAAACTTCTACTTTTTGGAGGAGCTATTCAAGTAGCTGGTGCCGTAAAATCAAATAAAATAAAGAAAACTGCTACATCCGACTGGATGGAAATAGAACGCCAGAGAGGCATCTCGGTAGCTACTTCCGTAATGGGTTTTGAATATAAAGACATAAAAATAAATATTTTAGATACTCCCGGACATCAGGACTTTCAGGAAGATACGTTTAGAACACTTACAGCAGCCGACAGCGTAGTAGTTGTAATTGACGTAGCAAAAGGCGTGGAGTCCCAAACCGAGAAACTTGTAAAAGTTTGCAGGATGCGAAACATACCTATTATTGTGTTCATTAACAAGATGGATAGACCTGGTAAAGATGCATTTGAATTGCTAGATGAAATCGAGCAAAAACTACACTTAAAAGTAACACCATTAAGCTGGCCTATAAATATGGGTCCTGCCTTTAAAGGTGTTTACAATATATTCTCCAATTCACTTAATCTTTTTACACCTGGGAAACAGATCTTGGAAAAGGGTATTGAAATAGATGATCTTTCAAACACCAATGTTGATGATTACCTTGAAGATGATGCAAATCAGCTAAGAGAAGATGTAGAGTTAGTTGAAGGTGTATATCCAAAATTTAATGTTACTGAATACCTTGATGGAAAAATATCACCAGTGTTTTTTGGTAGTGCACTAAACAACTTTGGAGTAAAGGAACTTCTGGATAATTTTATTAAGATTGCTCCATCTCCAATTGGTCGTGAAAGTGAATTAAGAAATGTATTACCTGATGAAGATCAATTTAGTGGCTTTGTATTTAAAATACATGCCAACATGGATCCCAACCATCGTGATCGTATTGCTTTTGTGAGGATTGTTTCAGGCACTTTTAAAAGAAATGCTTACTATCAACATGTAAGATTAAATAGAAAGCTGAAATTTTCAAGTCCTACTGCATTCATGGCTCAAAAAAAAGAAATTGTGGATGAGATGTATCCCGGAGACATTGTTGGACTGCATGACACAGGAAACTTTAAAATTGGTGATACAATTACAGAAGGTGAAATATTGAATTTTAAGGGCATTCCCAGCTTCTCACCCGAGCTCTTTAAATACGTTGAAAATGCAAATCCCATGAAAGCCAAGCAATTGGCAAAAGGTATTGATCAACTTATGGATGAAGGCGTTGCACAATTATTTAAAGGAAAACATACAGGACGAAAGATTATTGGTACAGTTGGAGCATTGCAGTTCGAAGTAATTCAATATCGGCTTGAGCATGAGTATGGAGCTAGCTGCAGATTCGAACATATTACTCTTTACAAAACAACATGGTTTAAAAGCGATAACGAAGAGCAAATTAAGGATTTTAGAGCAAGAAAAGCTAACCAAATTGCACTTGATAAAGAAGGGCGAGAAGTATTTTTGGCCGACTCACAGTTCTCCCTGCAAATGGCTCAACAAAAATATACTGATATTGAATTTTATTTTACTTCTGAGTTTTAAACGCTTGCTCATTAGGATTTGCAATCCGAATGTTATGGTGTTGGATTAAAATCCAATAGCTTTTTATATCCGGATTACAAATCCGGATAAGCACTGCAAGCACATTGAATACCTAACCTTTCAGGTTGGAAAAAACCTGAAAGGTTAAAGACAAAAAAAAAGGCTGCCCATATTGGACAGCCTTTTTTATAAGTTTATTTCAAACGCTTAGTTAACAAGCATTTTATTTGTTACTGAACTATTTCCAATTTCAATTGTATAGAAATAAATTCCAGATTCCAAGTTACTAACATTAACATCAAAAGTATGAATAGGCGCGCTGTTATTTACACTTTCCTGATGCACAACTTGTCCTAGTATATTGCTAATACTTAAATTAATAACACCTGATTTTTCAGTTTCAACCATTATGCTGGTACTGTTATTTGCAGGGTTAGGAGTATTTTGAGTTACTGAGAAATTAGCTGCTAATCCAGAATTTTCGTTAATTCCAACTCCAATATTGTAATCTACCACATACATTCTATTCTCATCATAGTCATGATCAGGAGTAGTAGGTACTGCAAGTCCTGGAATATAATCTGCCTGATAAAAAACATATACGCTTTGATTGTCAGGATATATATTCTGAGTAACCATTGGATAAATACATTCGTCA
>CAYWRM010000036.1:0-42122 GCA_964460905.1 uncultured Lentimicrobiaceae bacterium | reverse complement strand
CGCAATGGTCATTGGATTTTAAGTCCAACGTGTCTACCAATTCCACCACTCGAGCATTGTCTTGTGAATCCTCTGCGCTGGAGGCAATTCACCTCCCGATAACTATCAGGACGAGTAATTGTTTCAAGAAAAAATCCCGACTCCGACTTATCGGTATCGGGACTTTGAGCGGGAAACGGGACTCGGACCCGCGACCCCGACCTTGGCAAGGTCGTGCTCTACCAACTGAGCTATTCCCGCGTTTCCAAATTAACGACTTACATCAAAAATTTGGAGGTGCAAATGTAGTACTTTTTTTAATTTACAAAAATATATTTTAAAAATATTTCTTTCATCTATTTTACTAATCCTATATCCATATAACAATTGAGAGTAGTAGTAGTAATAAATAACATACCCAGCCTGAAAAATTCATCATGCAAACCTGCCTGCTGCAGGCAGGGAAGCGGAGACGCAAAGTGTTGGATATGAATAATTCTATGAATGAGTTAGTTTGAACATATAAAACTGAGTTTTTTAAGGAAAAGTTTTTAATTTACTTATTCTTTGCAACTTAGCGCCTTTGCGAGAGGTTTTGTGAATAATGTAGGCTAGAAGTTTATAACCAGATTAGTTACATAAATTTAATTACGATCCTAAAGTTTTTTTTATTTCATTGAGCTTCATTAGTGCTTCAACAGGGGTAAGTGTGTCAATATCTATATTAAGTATATCATTCTTAATTTGATGCAGCAATGGGTCATCTAATTGTATAAAACTTAGTTGCAGGTTGTCATCTGTTGAGGTGGATTTAATGGCTTTGTTAAGTTCCTCGCTTGAATGATTTTTTTCAAGTATCACCAACATTTGTTTTGCTCTAGCAAGAACTTTTTTTGGCATTCCAGCCATTTCTGCCACGTGAATACCAAAACTATGAGCACTACCACCTTTTTTCATTTTTCTTAAAAAGATTACTTTATTACCATGCTCCTTAACACTAATATGAAAATTTTTAATCCGTTTCATTGTTAGCATCATCTCATTTAGCTCGTGATAATGAGTAGCGAAAAGTACTTTTGCTCTGTAAGCCGGGTGGTTGTGTAAAAACTCGGAGATTGACCATGCTATTGATATACCGTCATATGTACTTGTACCTCTGCCAATTTCATCCAATAATATCAGGCTTCTGTTTGATATATTATTAAGTATGCTGGCTGTTTCATTCATTTCAACCATAAAAGTTGATTCACCCGAGCTGATATTATCTGAAGCGCCTACCCTTGTAAATATTTTATCAACAAGTCCGATTTTAGCAGCGGATGCAGGTACCATACACCCCATTTGGCTAAGTAGCACTATAAGAGCTGTTTGCCTTAGCAATGCTGATTTACCTGACATATTTGGACCTGTGAGAATTATTATTTGTTGTTTCTGGTTATCGAGGTAAACGTCATTTGCCACATATTCTTCGCCCGGAGGAAGATTGTTTTCAATAACAGGATGTCTGCCATCTTTAATCTGAATTGCAAAATCGTTGGTTAATTCTGGCCTTACATAATTATTTTCGCCGGAAATTTTTGCAAACGAAGCAAGGCAATCTAGTCCGGCAATAAGTGATGCATTTAGCTGTATAGGTGTTACAAATTCAGCTGCATAGTGAACTATTTCTTCAAATATCTTTTGTTCAAGTGCAATTATTTTTTCTTCCGCTCCAAGTATCTTTTGTTCATATTCCTTTAACTCTTCAGTGATATACCTCTCCGATCCGGTCAGCGTTTGCTTCCTGTGCCATTCAGGAGGCACCTTATCTTTATGAGTATGAGTAACTTCAAGGTAGTAACCAAAAACATTGTTGAATCCTATTTTAAGAGAAGAGATCCCTGTTTTTTCTACTTCTCTTTTTTGAATATCTTTCAGGAAATCTTTTCCGGAAGTTGAAATAGCTCTTAGTTCATCAAGTTCGCCGGAAACACCTTCAGCAATTACATTCCCCTTGTTAATCAATGCAGGAGGTTCTTCTTTTAATTGGGTACCGAGTTTATTTGATAATGAACTACAAGGATTAATTTTTTCTGCGATCTGCTTTAATTCACTTTCATTTGAATTTTTACATATTATCCGCAAACTGTCAGTGGCTATTAATGCTCGTTCTAATTGTTTTAATTCACGAGGATTTACTCGTAAGGTAACAACTTTGGAAATAAGCCTCTCAAGATCGCCTATTTTTTTTATTTCCGGATGAATTGATGATGCAATGCTTTCATCATTAATAAGATATTCGACAATGTTCAGCCTTTCATTAATTGAATTAATATCTTTTAATGGGAGTGATATCCATCGTCGCATTAATCGTGCACCCATTGGCGAATCGGTCTTGTCGATAATATTTAGAAGGGTAGTTGCGCCAGGACTAAGTGGATAAATTAACTCAAGATTACGAATTGTAAATTTATCTAACCATACATATTTACCCTCATCAATACGACTTATTTTATTAATATGGCTTAACTTGTCGTGATGGGTGTCAAATAAATAGTGTAACGCAGCTCCGGCAGCAATAATTCCGTTATTAATCCCTTCAACACCAAATCCTTTAAGTGATGATGTATTAAAATGTTTAAGGAGTAATTCACTGGCAAAATCAATGGAAAAAACCCAGTCATCAAAAAATGCCAAATAGAATTTATCCCCCATCAGCTCCACAAACTTTGCTCTATTTTGTCGCTGGATAACAACTTCACTAGGAGCAAAGCTTTGGAGTAATTTGTCGATGTATTCTATGTTTCCTTCTGCGAGATAAAACTCTCCGGTACTTATATCTAAAAATGCAATTCCGGAAATTCCCGATGTTAAATGTACGGCAGCAAGAAAGTTGTTTTCTTTTTGTTCTAGTACGTTGTCATTAAGTGTAACTCCGGGAGTAACCAGTTCGGTAACTCCTCGTTTTACTATTTTTTTGGTTAGTTTAGGATCTTCTAGCTGGTCACAAATAGCAACTCTGTGGCCAGCTCTCACCAATTTAGGAAGGTAGGTATCTAATGAATGATGTGGAAATCCGGCAAGTTCAACATACGATGCAGCACCATTTCTTCTTTTTGTAAGAACAATCCCTAATATACCTGCAGCACGAATAGCATCTTCACCAAAAGTTTCGTAAAAGTCACCCACTCGAAAAAGTAATAGAGCATCGGGATATTTTGCCTTGATGCTATTATATTGCTTCATCAGAGGAGTTTCAGCATATTTGGTTTGTTTTCCCACTTAATATTTCAATAAAAATTTAAGCAAATATACACAGACTGCCTTAATACGACATGTATCTTGTTAGTTTCTTAAATCAGTGAGACTTTATTTTTGTGAAGCCAAATTATTTAGTCGAACTCCAGCCTACCGGCATGGCAGGGATCCCGAGCGTAGCCGAGGGATCTTTAGGGTTATACCTGCTAGCCGGCAGGCTGGTTCCCCGTCGCTTACAACGATAGGAAAATAATTCCCAGACAGATATCCCGTCCGCTTGTGGCGGGGAGCTTCATTTTTGAAGAAATCAGAGAATTTGTGAATGGGGAAAGTATTGGGGAATAGGGGATATGGGTATAAGGGTATAAGTGAATAGGGGGGGTAAGAGTAACCTATTTCCATTATATCTCCTATTTCCCTACTACCCCCTATTCCCTTTATTTCACGCTTATCTCCTACACCTTTATACTCCTTTTTTTCCGTGCTAACCCTTTAATTCCCGTTTTTTGCTTTATTTTGTACTTATGGGAAAGAAACTATTAAATGATGAGCTGGAAAGACTGAGTATAGCTGATTATAAAAAGGCAACGAAAGTGCCTATTATTGTGATTCTCGACAATATCCGAAGCCTTAGTAATATTGGGTCAGTATTCAGGACCGCTGATGGATTCCGTATTGAAGCTGTTTATTTATGTGGAATAACAGCTCAACCGCCTCATCGTGAAATACATAAAACAGCACTTAGCGCCACTGAGTCAGTTGATTGGCTGTATTTTAATACTACCGAAGAAGCAGTAAGAATTTTAAAGGAAAAAGATTTTAGAATTATTTCAGTTGAGCAAGTTGATGATAGTGTGATGTTAAACGATTTTGTTATTGATAAAGATAGTAGTTATGCTTTAATTTTTGGAAATGAAGTAAAAGGTGTTAAGGATGGTGTTATCGCCTTATCTGATAGCTGTATTGAGATTCCACAATGGGGTACAAAACATTCATTCAATGTAAGTGTAAGTGTTGGAATTGTTTTATGGGATATCGTGCTAAAATTTAAATAGTTGGCTTTTTTTGTAACTAATATTACTGAATATCGTAAAAATCATAGTTAATTGTGTAATTGTTATTTTTTTTTATACTTTTGCATATATAAATAAGTGTGTTCTTAGCTTACTTATAGTTATTTTTAAAGTAATTATTATTAACTTATAATTCGGAAATTATTTCTACAATAAAAATTTACTAATATGAAAAAAATTTATTCTATTTTAACAAGCGTGTTAATCTTAAGCATGATTCTAATGCCGATGTCTTTTTATGGACAAGACAATGATGCTAAAAAAGAAAACAAAAGCTCAAGTTTCAGTAGGCATTTATTCATTCAGGGACAAATAGGAGCAAGTTGGTTTCATGGCGATCTTGCCAAATATGGAGTTGCCCCGGATTTAGCAAATACTCAATTAAGCGGAGGCCTTGGTATTGGTTATCAACTTCTTCCATGGCTAGATTTACGTGGTAATTTAAATAGAGGGTTTGTGAAAGGTGAAAAAGAAAATGTAATTGCTAAAAACAATATTGGTATCGGTGCCGGTTTTCAGCAAGACATGAAGATGGATATGGACTATTATAGTGGAGATTTGCAGTTAGGACTTAATTTATCGAACTTGTTTTTTGGATATAAAGAAAGATTTTTCTCTTTAGGTGTTCATGGTGGAATTGGTCAGGCCCAATGGAAATCAAGAACAGATGATATGAATACAGATGCCAGATTAGCAACATCGGGTTTTGAAGGCACAAAAAGTAATGGAACAGGAAATGGTATTAATGATAGAAATATTGACTTAACAGTTCCTTTTGGAGGTGATTTAATATTTGCAGTTTCTGAAAACTGGGATGTTTATGGTGATTATACATTTACATGGATGAAGACAGATTATGCCGATAATGTTGTTCATGGTGAAATGGCTTTCAAAAATGATACATATTCACATTTTAATGTAGGTGCTCGCTATAAATTTGGTGGAAATAAGAATAAAAAAATGGCTGCCAACTTTGAGGATGTTCAGCTACAAGTAATACCAACACCACTTGAAGAAAAAGGTGATTTAGTTGAAGTTACAATTAAAGGAACTTTCCCCCCAAAATATTTCGATAAAAAAGCAATTATGTGTTTCACTCCTGTGTTACAATATGCTGGTGGAGAAACTGCATTTGAAACAATGAATTTCAAAGGAGAAGATGTTGCTGGTGATGGTACTCTTGTTAGCTATGGAAATGGTGGTTCATTTACATACACAAGTAAAATTCCTTATGATCCTGCAATGGATATTAGTGAATTATTTGTAACTCCTGTTGTATATACTTATGATGGTGAAGTTTATGATAATTGTGATGCCGCTATTGCAAATGGAAATAAAATGTATGCTGCTGATCAAAGAAAACTTGATAATGGTGTAATTCATACTTCAAAATATCTACGTAACACAGAATTGTTAGCATTTGCACCTCATGCATATGAAAAAGTTACAATTAGTACTCAGCAGTCTGACTTGTTCTTTAGAGTTAATCGTTCAGCACTAAACTGGAAACTTCCTCTTAATAAAGATGAGGAGAATTATGCTGCTCTTAAAGGCAATATGTCGGATATGGAAAAAGGATGGCTATTAGAGGATATTACAATTGATGGTTGGGCTTCTCCTGAAGGTGAAGAAACTTTTAATGCCGGACTTTCAGAGCGCAGAGCTCAGACAGCATTAAAATACATGGAAAAGAAAATTAACAGAGCTGCCAAGAAAAATGAACTTATTAAAAATGAAGGAATTGAGTTTGTTGTAAATTCAAATGGTCCTGACTGGAATGGCTTCATGGTAGCAGTTAAAAATTCTGAAATAAAAGATAAGAATTCTATCTTAAATGTTATTAATTCAGCTGAACAAACAAAGAAAGAAGAAGAAATAAGAAATATGATTCTTATTTATCCTGAAATCGAACGCGATATTCTTCCTCCATTAAGACGTGCTGACATTAAAGTAAACACTTTTGTTCCTAAGAAAACAGATGCTGAATTAGCAAACCTTTCAACTTCAAATCCAAGTTCACTTGAAATGGAAGAGCTTTTCTATGCTGCAACGCTAACAGAAGACAATGGAACCAAAAAAGTAATTTATGGTTCTATCATCGAATTTTATCCTAAATGTTGGAGATCAGTTAGTAATGCTGCTGCTATTGAATTAGCTGAAGGTAACCTGGAAATTGCTAAAGAATTGCTTATGAGGGGCGTTGAATTAAATAAGAACTCATTTGAAATTCGTAACAATTTTGGTATTTATAATATGATGGTAGGTGACTATAATAAAGCTTTACAATGTTTTAATAAAGCACAAGAATTAGGTGGTGATGAAAATTATAACTTAGGTGTGACAAATATTGCTTTAGGAGATTATGCAAAAGCTGAAAGTCTTTTATCTGGTGCATCATGCGACTTTAACCTTGGTCTTGCACAATTACTTAATGGTAATGCAAGCGGTGCTGAGAAAACATTCAACTGTGCTCCTCAGGATGCTGAAACATTATACTTATTGGCAATTACTGCAGCACGTCAGGATAATAAATCAGCCATGTTAGATTACTTAGGGCAGTCAATTAAAGCTGATTCTGAAGTAGCTGCTTTAGCTGCAACCGATAGAGAATTTTTTAAATATTATGACGATGCAGACTTTAGTGCAATTGTTAATATGAAGTAGAAATAATATTTTTGATTTAGAAAAGCTCCGGATTTATCCGGAGCTTTTTTTATGTCTATGGTTTTTATGGATTGATACTTTATGATACTATTATTAAAGCAGTATTCGATGTACTCCTGGTAAATATTCTTTGGTAACTATAGATACTATATTGTTATAATCTTTCTTATTATGAACAAAATCAATATTGTTTGTGTCAATTATTAATATTGGCAGGTTGCTTTGTTGCTTTATAAATTCGAAATATCCATCTTGGATTTTATCCAGATATTCATTTTTAATATTTTGTTCATACGACCTACCCCTGATCTTTATGTTCTCTTGAAGTTTAGGCGTTTCAACGTGTAGATATACAAATAAATCAGGACGAGGTAGTTGCTGAAGAATAATATTAAAGAAACGTGTGTATAGCTTATACTCATCTTCAGCGAGCGTTTTTTGTGCAAAAATTAACGATTTTACAATATAATAGTCGCTAATAGTAAATGATTTGAATAGATCCTGTGGGCCAAGCTTATCTTTTAACTGTTGAAACCGTGAAGCTAAAAACGACATCTCTAGCGGAAATGCGTATTTGTCAGGTTCTTTGTAAAACTTCGGTAAAAATGAATTGTCTTCAAATTGCTCTAGTATAAGTTTTGCATTAAATTCGTTAGCTATTAGTGTGGCAAGAGAAGTCTTCCCTGCACCAATATTTCCTTCTATTGCAATAAAGTTATATTTCATTTATCCTCTTGGATTTTGAAAACGCTAATTTTAGAATTATCTGGGCAAAGTTCTATTAGTTCATTGGTATTAATATTAAGTGTCGGATGAATAAAATCAGGAGCTATTTCTGCCAAAGGTACAAGTGTGAACATTCGTTCATGCATTCTTGGGTGAGGAATAGTTAATATATCTGTATTCATTACTTCATTATTATAATAGAGTATATCAATATCAATTGTACGTGATGTATACCCAATATTTGACCTTTCTCTTCCCAGTTCTGTTTCTATATTATGAATTTGTTTTAGAATATCAGTTGTCGATAGCTTGCTGCAAATTAACAAAACACGATTTAAAAAAACTTGTTTCGCAGTAAAACCTAAAGGCTCTGATTCATAGATGCCAGATCTTTGACTCAAAGCTCCAACAACTTTAACAAGTTTCTTTTCAGCTTCTTCCAGATACTTATACCTTGGTTCAATGTTACTTCCTAACAGAAAAAAAACGCTATTCAAATCAATACATTTTTAGGATGATGATAAAAGCAAAATTAGCAAATCTATGCTCACCTGTTACAGGTGTTTTACAAAAGTTGTTAAGTGTTATGCTAAATTAAAGGAAAGCATTTTGTTGGATATTATTTATTGTTCTATTTTATATAAACGGGCAAGCAGGTTTCTTATTTTTAGATCATACTTGGTATCCATAGCCCAACTACCAGTAAGGCCACTTAAGTGCGTAACACTACCTCTTTTTACATATTTAAAACGATCGTCAATAAGTTCGTTTTTGAGTTTATGTGTTGAAGCGTAAGCTTTAAGGTGTTGGATATGTGCTCTAACTCCTAGTTTCGAGTCTTTAAATGATAACCCCTTAACACCATTGCCTGTAACTCCAAGTCCACAAAAATTATTTTGGTTCTTATTCACCGTTCCATCAAATCGAAGGAAGCCGGTTTCATGACACATCTGAGTGAATGCAATATCAGGGTTTACTCCTTCATAATTTGCTTCCTTTATATACAAACTAGCGAGAGTTTGGGCATACTTATAATCAATGTTTTGATTATTATTTTTTAAAAACTTGGCAAGTGTTGATTGTTTTTGAATGCCAGGACCCATAATATTTTCTGAAGGTGTTGCTACAATGTCAACAGTTTTTTTAGTTTCTTTCTTTATATATGAAACAGGAGATAAATAGTAAATAGAAAAATCAGCTATTGTTGATCTTATAAATTCTAAGTTTTTGTTTGTTGGTTTATTTTGATCGGGGGGATGTGCTGTAATCTCTGAATATGTGTATGAACCGATACTAGAAAATATAAGCAGAAATGTCAATAACAGTTTTCTTTTAAGAATCAGATTATTAGAATTTATTGACTGGTGTTTTACCATTTGATAAAAGTCATAATCATATGCTAATATTTTACCAGATTAGTGTTTTTTTATTCACAGTTATTTGTTAATATTGTAGTTTTAGAATAATCATAAAAAATAATATATCATGAAACAGTTTTTTAAATTTATGTTTGCCTCTTTTGTAGGTACCGTACTTACAATATTAGTTATCTTTTTATTGTTTGCCGGAATGATTGCTTCGCTTGTTGCCATGTCTGGAGATGAGGAAGTTAAAATTAAAGATCATTCGATATTACACATAGTATGGAATGCTGAAATCAAAGACAGGTCTTCTGATAATCCAATGGAAGGATTTGATTTTGCCACAATGCAATCGAAAAAGCCAATCGGTTTGTATGATATTCTTAAAAATATTGAGAAAGCTTCAAAAGACTCAAGAATAGATGGTATTTTTCTTGACATGGAGACTATTCCTGCCGGACTGGCCACATCAGAAGAAATTCGAAATAAGCTATTGGAATTTAAGGAATCGGGTAAGTTTATTGTTAGTTATGCTAACGGTTACGATCAAAAGGCATATTACCTTGCCAGTCTTTCAGATGAAATTTATCTTAATGCAGAAGGCATGATTCTTTTTAAAGGGCTTAATGCTCAACTAATGTTTTTTAAAGGAATGCTTAAAAAGTTAGATATTGACATGCAGATAGTTAGAGGGCCAAATAATAAATATAAAAGTGCTGTAGAACCACTGATGCTCGATCATATTAGTGAGGCAAATCTTGAACAAATGCAAACGCTGCTCAATTCTATCTGGGGAAAACTAATTACTTCAATTTCTGATAGCAGAGGAATAAGTATTGATGAGCTTACGGCCATTGCAAATAAATTAGAGCTTGCAACTGCACAAAATGCTGTCGATTATAAGTTTGTAGATGGTGCTGTTTATCGTGATGAAGTAATTTCAATATTAAAGAAAAAAACCGGACTTAAAGATGACGAGAAGCTTAATTCAGTTTCATTCGGAAAATATATAAATGCCAAGGTTGAAAGCACTAAAGGTTTGAAAAGAAATCAAATAGCCATTGTTTTTGCTGAAGGTGGAATTATTCAGGGAAAGAGTGATGGAGATAATATGGGATCGGTTACTATTTCAAATGCTATTAGCAAAGCTCGTAAGGATAAAAAAGTGAAAGCCATAGTTTTAAGAGTTAATTCACCTGGTGGTGATGCTCTTGCATCTGAAGTTATAAGGCGTGAAGTGGAGCTGGCAGGAAATGATATGCCAATTATTGTATCAATGGGTAACCTGGCTGCATCAGGTGGTTATTGGATTTCTACTAACGCTGATTATATTTTTGCTCAGCCAACAACAATTACAGGATCAATTGGTGTATTTGGAATAATCCCTAATTTTGAAGGTCTCCTTAATAATAAGCTGGGTATCAATATAGATAATGTTATGACAAATGAGAATTCTGATTTTATTGACGTTATGAAGCCTTTAACTCCATATCAGCATGCTAAACTTGATGATATGGTTACTAAAATTTACACTGACTTTACCGAATTAGTGGCACGTACACGTAAGCTTGATATCACATACGTAGATAGCATTGCAAAAGGTCGTGTATGGTCTGGGGTTGATGCGCTTGGCTTAGGATTAATCGACCAATTTGGAGGTATTGAAGATGCTGTAGCATATGCCGCTGAAAAAGCTGAACTGGGAGATGACTACAGAATAACAACTTATCCTATAAGAAAAGAATTTCTTGTGCAGCTGATGGAGGAGTTAACAGGTCAGACCAGACAAACCATAATTAAGCATGAACTTGGCGAGTATTACACATATTATCAAAATATTCAGACCTTGAAAAATATGCAAGGTGTACAGGCAAGAGTGCCGTTCTTCATGAAAGTAAATTAGTTATAGAATAGTTATATTCTAATTATTATCAAGAGCTTGTAAAGTTAGTTTTTTGTCATTCTGATCCGCCTCAGATGGATCAGAATGACAGATGTTTTTAACTTTTTGGACAGCTTCATTTTTTTTCTAGAATGACTCTAATTCCATTTTAAGTATTTTAATTTTTTCTTCTTTTAAAAGGTCGGAATTATTATTAAATAGGTCGTTTAACCAACTTCCATACATGGGATTTGGTAATACAATAAACTTTACTCCAAATTCATTTTTATAGTTATCAGTTAGCAAAAACCTATCATTAATATTTTTATCATCAAAAACGTGCATAAAATCACCTAGGTTATCACCCATCAGTAAAGCTATATGGTGATTGACAGCCACTAAATTTCTACGTGATTCTTTGTTCGAATCATCTAATCTCATTAATATATGATCCTCATCAGCAAATGGGAAACCTTTTTCATTAAGGTTTTTTAAAGTTGGTTCCATTAACTTAATTTTTCTGTTTGTAATATAAAACACAACAACACCTTTTGATTTAGCATAATTTAAAAACTCAACTGAGCCTGCGAGTGGTTTTGCAGCTGCTAGTTGGCACCACTCGTTCCAATATTTGGGGTAATCGGAATTATTAAGAATACTTTTAGCTTCAAATGGGCTGTTATCTAAAACTGTTTCGTCAATATCTACAACAACAGCTAACGGTTTCGTCAAGTCAGCAACTTTAAGTTGACTATCAAGACTCAATTTTGCAATATTAAAAGCTTGATAAGATAATGCTCTTTTCTCAGCGGCTTTTTGTTGAAATAGTGTTGCTAATAAAAGATATTCATTATCAGCTCCTTCCTTTGCATTATGTTCAAGTGTACAACCAGAAAACAAGCCTGTTACAAGCAGGATAATAACGAAATGTTTTAATGTTTTTTTCATAGGATTAAAGCTTTTACTTATTGTTTTTATAAGATAGAAATTGACATGGATTTAATTTTCATCAATATTAATTGAATATATTGAAATTACAAAATGATTTTATTAGTAATAGCTAAAAAAAAGGATGCTTTTTTCAAAGCATCCTTTTTATTTTATTAGTATAACTAATATAAATCAGAAACAGGGAAACACGATAAATGATTTTGATCTTGCTTCCCGATTCCTTAATTTTGATTCATTTATCTATTCAGAAAAATCCATATTAGCCTGCCTAACGTAATTTTTATATTTCCATTTGGCATCTGCTTCATTCTGTGCAAACAATTTACGTGCTTCCTCAGGGAAAGATTTTTTAAGCGACGCATATCTAACCTCATTGTTAAGAAAATCTTGATATTTAGTCCAGTCTGGTTCTTTAGAATCAAGTGAAAATGGATTTTTACCTGTTCCCTCAATCGTTGGGTTATATCTGTAATTGTGCCAGTAACCAACTTCTACAGCAAATTTCTCTTCATTCATAGCTCCACTCATGCCGCCTTTAATTCCGTGTGCAATACATGGTGAATAAGCAATAATCAGAGATGGTCCGGGATAAGCTTCTGCTTCTTTAAAGGCTTTAAAAGCTTGTGATTGGCTTGCTCCCATCGCAATTTGTGCAACGTAAACATAACCATACGTCATTGCCATTGCACCAAGGTCTTTTTTTCTGATTTTTTTACCGGATGCTGCAAATTTAGCTACCGATCCCGATGGTGTTGATTTGGAAGCCTGACCACCAGTATTTGAATAAACCTCGGTATCCAATACAAGCACATTTACATCTTCACCTGAAGCTAGAACATGATCCAATCCACCATAGCCAATGTCGTAAGCCCATCCGTCACCGCCAAATATCCATTGTGATTTTTTGATCATATATTGCTCAAGTGCAAGAATTTCTTTCGCAAGAGGGCTGTCTTCCTTCTTAAGTTTATCAATAACATTTTTTGAAGCTTCAACAGAACCGTTTGCATTATCTTTATTCTCGATCCATATATTCATTGCTTCCTTTGTCTCCGTGGTAAATTTACCATCTATGGCCTCATGCATTTTAATAGTGATACGGTCTCTTAGTTTTTCAACGCCAACAGCCATTCCAAAACCAAATTCAGCATTATCTTCAAACAATGAATTCGCCCAAGCAGGCCCTTTTTCTGATTCTTTATGCTTACAATATGGTGTTGAAGGAGCTGATCCTCCATAAATTGAAGAACATCCAGTAGCGTTTGCTACCATCATCCTCTCACCAAAAAGTTGTGTAACGGTTTTAATATATGAAGTTTCACCGCAACCGGCACATGCTCCTGAGAACTCAAATAATGGCTGAGCAAACTGACTGTTCTTAACGCTTTTGTCTTTAGCTACAACATCTTCTTTATAACCAACTTTATCATTCATGTAATTCCACCTGTCAATTTCATCAAACTGACTTCCAATAGGTTTCATTACAAGTGATTTTTCTTTGGATGGACAAACTTCAACACAAACACCACAACCTGTACAATCCAATACGCTTACCTGAATCTTAAATTTATATGCTTTAATTGGTCCTGCGCCCTGGAGAACTTTTGTGTCATAAGGTGCATCAGCAACTTCCTCATCTGTAAGTAAAAACGGACGGATTGCTGCATGAGGACAAACATATGAACATTGATTACACTGAATACAGTTTTCATCCAGCCATTCAGGTACATTTGTTGCAACACCACGTTTTTCGTAAGCTGTTGTTCCGTTAGGGAATGTGCCGTCTTCACGACCATTAAATGCACTTACAGGTAAAGTATCTCCTTTTTGAAGATTAATTGGATCTACAACATTTTTAATGAACTCGGGCAGATTAGCATTCTCTTCTTTAGGTTGAACATCAACTTCTTTCCAATATTCAGGTATGTCAATTTTGATAACATCGCTACCAGCATCAACAGCTGAATAGTTCATGTTTACAATTTCTTCTCCTTTTCTGCCGTAAGTCTTCATGATAGCTGTTTTCATTTCATTTACAGCATCTTCGTAAGGAATAACTTCAGCAACTTTAAAGAAGGCTGATTGCATAATTGTATTTGTACGATTTCCTAATCCTATTTTTTGAGCAATTTTTGTTGCATTAATGATGTACATAGTAATATCATTATCTGCAATATATTTTTTCATATGGTTTGGAAGTCTCTCCTTTGTTTCTTCAATATCCCATATGCTGTTAAGAAGGAATGTTCCTCCTTTTTTAAGACCTGCAAGCATATCATATTTTTCAAGATATGCAGGAACATGGCATGCTACAAAATCAGGAGTACCAACCAGATAATGAGAACGGATTGGGTTATCGCCAAATCTAAGATGCGAAATAGTTATACCACCTGATTTTTTAGAATCATATGAAAAATAAGCTTGGCAGTATTTGTCGGTTGATCCACCAATAATTTTTATAGAGTTTTTGTTGGCACCAACAGTACCATCAGCACCTAATCCATAAAATTTAGCTTCGTAAGTGCCTTTTGGAGCAACGCTAATTTCAGGTAATACTGGGAGTGAAGTGAATTTAACATCATCAACAATACCTACTGTAAATCCATTTTTGGGTTTGTCCGAAGCAAGATTATTATAAACCGAAATCATCATTGCAGGAGTTGTGTCCTTTGAACTCAATCCGTAACGACCACCAATAATCATTGGTGCATTTTCTTTTTCGTAGAATAAATCCCTAATGTCGAGATATAATGGTTCGCCATTGGCTCCAATTTCTTTAGTTCTATCTAATACAGCTATTCGTTTTACATTCTTAGGCAATGCTTTCATGAAATATTTTTCAGAAAACGGACGGTAAAGGTGAACTGTGATTAAACCTAATTTTTCGCCAGATGCATTTTTGAAATCAATAACTTCTTTAATGGTTTCGGTAATTGAACCAATTGCAACAACAATGTTTTCGGCATCTTCGGCACCATAATAAGTAAAAGGATGGTATTCGCGACCGGTTATTTTTTTGATCTCCTGCATATATTCTTCAACCAGATCAGGAATATCATCATAAAATTTAGATGCAGCTTCCCTGGATTGGAAATAAATATCAGGATTTTGAGCAGTACCTCTTGTTACAGGGTGTTCCGGATTCAAAGCATTATCTCTAAATCTTTGTAATGCATCATAATCAACTAGTTTTTCAAGGTCATCCTGATTCATAGCTTCAACCTTCATTAGCTCATGAGAAGTTCTGAAACCATCGAAGAAATGAATAAATGGAATACGTGATTTTATTGCTGTAAGGTGAGCAACACCGGCTATATCCATTATTTCCTGTGCACTACTTGTTGCAAGCATAGCAAAACCAGCCTGGCGAGTACTCATAACATCACTATGATCCCCAAAAATTGAAAGTGCCTGAGCTGCAAGGCTTCTTGCACTAACATGAAATACTGCGGGAAGTAATTCACCTGACATTTTGTACATGTTTGGTATCATAAGTAACAAACCCTGTGAAGCAGTAAATGTGCTTGTTAAAGCACCTGCTTGTAGTGATCCGTGTACTGCACCTGATGCACCACCTTCTGATTGCATTTCAGTAACCTTCACTGTTTCGCCAAAAATATTCTTCTGTCCATTGGCTGCCCACTGGTCAATATATTCCGCCATGTCTGATGATGGAGTAATAGGATAAATAGCAGCAACTTCGCTGAACATATAGGCTATATGAGATGCAGCATAATTACCTTCACATGTTATAAAATTTTTCTTTCTGCTCATGATTTATTTATTTAGAAAGTAGTATAATCATTATTATTTTTAATTTTTGCGAAATTACTCAATTCACCAAATTAAGCTGCTTCTTTTTATCAATTAGTTAAGCATATATATACAATTTAAAATCAGTATAGATTAGAATTTGACAGAGATTGTAATAGTTTTGTATTCAATTTTATATAAGTCACTCTGTTTTGAAATGAAAATGTTGTAATTTTACACCAGAAAATAAAATCAAAAAATAAATTAAGATGGACCTAACAGTAAAATATCTTGGATTAGAATTAAAGAACCCAATAATTGTGGGTGCAAGTAACCTTGTAACTGATATAGAAACTATTAAAAAACTAGAGGCTGCAGGGGCAGCTGCAATTGTTTATAAATCGTTGTTTGAGGAGCAAATACAACTTGAAAACCTTGAAATGGATCAAACAATGGGAGGTATTGATGAGCGACATGCTGAAATGTCATCTGGAGTTAACGATACATTTGATGCGGGCCCGGAAGATTTCTTAATGCATTTTGCAGAAGCGAAAAAAGCTGTTAATATTCCTGTGATTGCCAGTTTGAATGCCGTTTATGATGATACTTGGGCTGAATATGCAAAAAAACTTGAAGATGCTGGGGCCGATGCATTAGAGCTTAATTTTTACAATAACCCCAAGGATTTTGAGATGACAGGTCGTTCCATATTAAATTCGGAACTCGACATTATTGAAACTGTTAAGAAAGTTGTTAGTATTCCAGTTAGTGTTAAACTTAGTCCTTTTTATACAAATCCTCTTTATACATTTAATGAAATGGACAAAAAAGGTGTTGATGGATTTGTTCTTTTTAACAGGCTTTTTCATCCTGATATAAATGTTAATCTTGAAAAGATGAGCTTCCCATATAATCTAAGCTCTGAATATGATAGCCGACTACCATTACGCTACGTTGGTTTGCTTTATGATAATATTAATGCGGATATTTGTGCAAACAGGGGAGTGTTTACAGGGGAAGATGTGATTAAAATGATCCTTGCTGGTGCTGATGTTGTTGAAGTTGTAAGCACTATTTATAAACATGGTCCACAGCAGATTACTAAGATGCTGGAAGACATGGAGATTTGGATGGCCAATAAACAATACGAAACTTTAGAAGAGTTTAGAGGCAACTTATCAAAGAAAAATGTTAACGATCCGTTTGCTTATCGCAGAGCACAATATGTTGATATATTGATGAAGTCTTCAGAGATTTTCAAAGATTACCCGATATAGATATTAGACGGAAGGCGGAAGCTGGAAGCCCGAAGCTGGAAGAAATAAGTAGCTAACTTTGTTCTTCTGACTCCGGGCTTCTGACTTCTATATTATATCATTTTTTTTCTGTTCTTCATCCATTATCCTGGAGATGCTACTGTCGCATCTTCCTTCATCTTTACAGTCAGGTTTGGCAGATGGTGTTTCACAACTACAGCCAATTTTACTGTTTTCGAACAGGACAAGCTTACAACCATTACAACAACTACCTGTGCATGATTGTTGAAAGGAATTAGGATGAAAATACAGCTTACTATTGTTTACTGTTAGTTCGGAATAAACAGAATAGCAACTGTGTGCTTTTTTATTACTATTGCTTACAAGGCTTGCTTCAACGCCTAAATAGTAATTAAATTTTTTCTTTTCAAGTTGTATAACTTCAACCCATGCACGAGTATATGTATAGCTTAACCACTCTTCTGTTAGCCTGTTATGTTTTAGCATTAGGCTAGCAGCATCATTGAGAGATATGGTTAGTTTGGCAGCAGACTGATTGTCTTTAACAATATTTCCAATTTTAATACCACCAACTTTCTTCTCCGTATTTGAGTTACAAGATGCGAATACTAACAAGCTAATTACAAATAAACTTAGAATTTTAATTATGTTATTTTTCATGATCATAAGCTTTTGTTTTACCAAAACGTTTCCAGGTTCTTTTAAACTCTGGAAGGTCTTATACCAAATAGCCACCAAAATAAGCCTTAAAACCTTTATCTTTTCCATCTTATCTTCTTAAAATATTTCTTCCGTAGCTATGGCTATTCAACAAATATTTTAAATCGATAAGCAGAAATATATATTGTTTTATAAGACTCATTTTGATAACTAATTGGTATTAATAATATTTTTTAAAAGTGCAACTTGTGATAATCGAATGTTTGATTATTACGATAGCTATTAATTTTCGCAGCTAGTACTATAAATATTTTTAGGTCGTGTTTGTTTAACCAGGCAATGGCTTCTGGTTTTTCATTTATTGCATCAGCAAACACTTCCAAAAAACTAAACTCAAATTTTCTAAGCCATGCATATGCTTCTGGTTTTTTGTCGATGGCATCATCAAAAGCAGCATATTGAGGATACTTATTCTTTAACAGCCAGTCGATTGCCTCTTTGCTTCCTTTTATTCCACTACTAAGGGCAGCTAATTCAGGGTAACCATTTTCTAATAGCCATTGATGAAAATTGTCACCATTATCATTAAATGTTTCTCCAAAAGCAAGTAGTATTTTAGGAGGATAATGAAGCATTAGTTATAGAATTTTATGGAGTTTTGGAGGAATGGAGTATTGGGTTAAGTACCAGGTCTTGTTATGATATCCTTCCATTATTCCAAAATTCCACAACTCCAATTTTTAATTTCTGTCAATACAGTTCAAGTCTTCATAGGCGCGCTTAAGCCTTTCAACCATCGATTGTTGACCTGCTCTAAGCCATTTCCTTGGATCGTAGTATTTTTTATTGGGCGAATCATCACCATCAGGATTACCTATTTGACTTTGTAAATAATCGTGATACTTAGCTTCATATGCTCGTACTCCATCCCATGCAGCCCATTGAGTATCAGTATCAATATTCATTTTTATTACACCGTACGAAATAGCTTCTTTTATTTTTTCAGGTTCAGAACCCGAACCACCATGGAAAACAAAGTTTACAGGGTTATCTCCTGTACCATATTTTTTCATAATATAGCTTTGAGAATTTTTAAGAATAACGGGTTCAAGCTTCACATTACCTGGTTTATAAACACCATGAACATTGCCAAATGCTGCGGCTATGGTAAAGTTACTGCTTACTTCCGATAATACTTCAAAAGCTCTGGCAACTTCTTCGGGTTGAGTATATAATTTTGAGCTATCGATATTTGTATTATCAACGCCGTCTTCTTCACCTCCTGTAATTCCCAATTCTATCTCGAGTGTCATTCCCATTTTGCTCATTCTTTCAAGGTATCTTTTTGATATTTCAAGATTTTCTTCCAGTGGCTCTTCTGAAAGGTCGAGCATATGTGAGCTGAATAAAGGTTTGCCTGTAGATTTAAAATATTCTTCACCTGCATCTAATAATCCGTCAATCCAGGGAAGAAGCTTTTTTGCTGCATGATCGGTGTGAAGAATTACTGGTATACCATATAATTCAGCAAGTTTATGTACATGTAAGGCGCCTGATACCGACCCCACAATAGCTGCTTTTTCATTTTCATTCGATAATCCTTTTCCTGCGTAAAATGCGCCTCCACCATTAGAAAACTGAATTATAACAGGAGAATTAACATCTTTAGCTACTTCCATAACTGCATTTATAGAATCGCTTCCAACAACATTTACAGCCGGAAGGGCGAATTTATTTTCTTTAGCTATATTGAAGATGGTATTTAAGTCGTTGCCAAATACAACTCCGGGTTTAATTTTATCTGAAATTTTTAATGTCATTTGTATGTTATTTTAATATGAATTTAAATTACAAAATTACTGTAATTCTCAAAACAGATTTTTTTATTATAAAAAAATTGTTTATTTATTGGTAGTATATTCTGTTTTTGGACCTACTTTATATAAGTCAAATTGTTTTTGAATCATTGTCAGGAGTTCTGTTTTGATAATAGGTTTAGCTATATAATCGTTAAACCCAGCTTCTAGATATGAGTCTTTATCACCCATCATTGCATAAGCTGTTTGTGCAATAAAAGGAACATTTTTATAGATCGGAAATTTTTTCTTAACTTCATGCATCAGCTTTATTCCGTCCCATGGTTCAGGAAGGTTGATGTCAAAAAGCATGACATCAAATATTTTATTTGATTTGCTACTTTTTTCAATTATTTTAAGTGTGTCTTTTCCATCAATAGCTGTGGTTATCTCTCCCGTTTTTTTCAGCATTTTTTCAAGTACCAAGCGGTTCATGCGATCATCTTCAACAATGAATATTTTGATTCTACCGTATTCAGGAGCACTTATTATAGATGCCTTTTTTTGAGATATATTATCTGAAATATCAATATTATCTGTTTCTGATGTGCAGGGCAGTGTAATTTTAACATTTGTGCCAACTCCTAATTGCGAAGTTATTTCTAACTTGCTATTCATCAGGTCTATTAGTCTGTGAGCAAGTATTAATCCAAGCCCTTGTCCCTGGTAAGTTAACGAACTTCCATGTTTTTTATATTCGAACGAAGCATACAGCATATTCAGTGTTTTTTCACTTATACCAATACCCTTGTCTTTTATTTCAATAGTAGCTGTATTATTGTTAACATTGTGTATTGTTGAAATTGTTACAAAGCCTTTTTCGGTATATTTTACCGCATTGTCCATTATTACATTGAGAGCTTTTACAAGGCTGCCGGTATCAGCAACTATTTTTGGCAGGTCGTTATCTAATTTTGTTTTATAAACAAGTCCTTTTTCTTTGGCTTTAAATAAATAGTTATTCTCAACTTCTTTAAATATTTTATTTAAGTCGCATGACGAAATATTGTAATCAAGTATATTTGCTTCAATACTTGATATGTCAATTATATTAGTTATTAAGCTCATTAGTTTTTCGCCGCTTTCCCGGATGTTCTTAGCATATTCGTATAGATCTTCATTACCCATCACAGCCAGCTCAACTTCAAGTAAATCAGAAAACCCCATAATACCGCTTAATGGTGTTCTTATTTGATGGCTCATGCTACCCAAAAATGCATTCTTCAAGTAATTTGATTCTTCTGATTTTTTAAGAGATTTTCTTAGTCCAACAATAGCGTTGGTGCTTTTTTCTAATGCAGCCTCTTCATTTTTAGTTTTATCATTAACTGCTCGTTCAAGCTTCTCATTAAATTTAGATAATTTTGTGTTTGCTATTTCAAGTTTCTTGTTGCTTTCAGCTTCTGTTTTTTTGAATTTCCATTTTGAGATAAAAAAATATACTAACCCGCCGGCTAATAATATTACTAACCCAAATATTGATAAATACTGTGATTTTGATAATCCGAATATTTCATTGTTGGAGTTGTAATCTTGAGAAATAATACTACCTAAGTATTTTTCTTTTAAGATTTTACCTCTCTCCTTATATAGTTCATCAATCAGGGTGCTTTGTAGTGATAAAAAATAATATGATGAATCGATATTACCTTGTTGCTCATAAGTATGAGCTAAAAATCCATAAATAATATTGCGCTTGTTTACTGAAGATATACTATCGTTAATGGATAAATATTTAAATGCATATTTTTTTGACTGATTGGAATCAATTTGTCTGTAAAGTATTGCTAATTCAAAAAGTAAATCAGCGTTTTCACTATTTGATGATGATTCTAATCTGTTCTCCAGGCTGTCGATAATAATTGCAGATCTTGCAATGGAATACTTTACTGTTTTCTCATTTTGCCCTTTAATTTGTGTCGAATAAAGAATCACAAAAATGAGAATTATAGCTTGAATTATTTTCATAAATAAGCATCTGAATAATTACCAAAGATAGTTCATTTCTTAAAGTAATACTAAATATGATCTCAAATGATTGGTATAAAAAACATATGCTATAAAGCTTATTTTGATATTTTTATATCTTTACCCACTTGAAAATATAAGATAGACATATTTAAGTACCAGTAATACAGTCTTTTAAATAAAATTACTATGATTAAAAAGATACTTGTAGCCAATAGGGGAGAGATTGCTATTAGAGTTATGCGAAGTTGCCGGGAGATGGGAATTAAATCAGTAGCGGTTTATTCAGAGGCTGATAGAACTTCAATGCATGTGCGCTATGCCGATGAAGCATACTATATAGGACCTTCACCTTCCAACGAAAGTTATCTGGTTATCGATAATATTATTGAAACCGCAAAAAAGAGTGGTGCTGATGCAATTCATCCTGGTTATGGATTCCTGTCAGAAAATGCAGAATTTTCTGACAGATGTGAAAAAGAAGGAATTATTTTTATAGGACCTTCATCCTATGCCATTAATACAATGGGAGATAAAATCACTGCACGAAAAAAAATGTTGAGTGCAAATGTTCCGGTTGTTCCCGGTACTACTGAGCCCATTGCTGATATAAAGGAGGCTATTGAATATATAAATAATATTGGACTCCCGGTTATGATTAAGGCTACTGCAGGTGGCGGGGGTAAGGGCATGAGGTTGGTTACTAAAGAAAAAGATATTGTTTCGGCAGTTACATCAGCAAAATCAGAAGCTCTTGCATCTTTTTCTAATGGGGATGTTTATATTGAGAAATATATTAGCTCCCCACATCATATAGAATTTCAGATTGTTGCTGATAAGCATGGTAATTGTGTTCACTTGTTTGAGCGCGAATGCTCGGTACAACGTCGTCACCAAAAAGTTGTTGAAGAAACTCCTTCGCCAATAATGACTGAGAAAGTTAGAGCTGAAATGGGGAAACATGCTGTTGCAGCTGCAATGGCGGTAAATTATTCTGGAGCAGGAACAATTGAATTTATTGTGGATGATGACCTCAATTATTACTTCCTTGAGATGAACACAAGATTGCAAGTTGAGCATCCTATTACAGAAAGAGTTGTAGGTATTGATCTTGTGAAAACACAGATTAACATCGCTAATGGCGAGTCTTTAGAATTTAAACAAGAAGACCTTAAACAAACAGGGCATGCCATAGAGGTTAGAATATATGCTGAAGACCCTGATAATAATTTTATGCCAAACCCCGGCACCATTGAACATATTACCGAGCCTCTTGGTCTGGGTGTAAGACATGATGGCTATGTTTATGCTGGTTATCAGATACCTATTTATTATGATCCAATGATAAGCAAACTTATTGTATGGGCATCAACTCGTTCGGAAGCCATTGATAGACTAAAACGGGCATTATATGCTTATAAAATTACTGGTATTAAAACATCAATAACATTCCTTAGCAGGATACTCGAGGTTCCTGATTTTATTAATGGGAAATATAATACTCATTTTATTCAGGATAATGAGAAATATCTTGGCCCTATTAATAAAACACCTCAACGTGTTAAGGATATTGCATCCATTGCTACGTTTGTTGATTATTTGGCTAACCTTGATAAACATAAAGAGCAGTGTTACTGTAAACCACATATGGGTAATTGGAAAACGTTTGGAAGGAAAAAAAATATTACACGATTATAATCACATTATTAAAATTTAATTATGGGATATGAAATTAAAGTTGGTGACCAACAATCAGAAATAAAATTACTTAGTAATGAAAGTAATGTTATGGAAATTTCTGTTGACGATAGAAATTATAAGGTTGATATTGTTGAGGTTGAAAAAGGGATTTACTCTATAATTTATGATGGAATATCATACAATGTAGAATTATTGAAAAAAGGCAATAATAATTATCATGCAACAACTCTTTATAATTCGTTTGATATTGAAGTTATTGATGCAGAGACGAGATATAAGAATAGCAGAAAAAAATCAGAAGATGAAGATAATGCATTTATCTCAACCCCAATGCCCGGAAAGATTGTAAAAATTTTAGTTAAAGAAGGGGATAAAGTTAAAGGTGGAGATACTGTAATTGTTGTTTCAGCAATGAAGATGGAGAGTGAATATAAAGTTGTAAAAGATAGGTTAATTAAAAAAGTATTAGTAAAAGAAGGTGATAATATAGATGGCGATCAGCCCCTTATCATGTTGGAATAAATAAATAATAGAATGCTAAAATGATTAATTTATGCATTTTCGCATTTAATCATTTAATTATTCACTCACTTAATCATTCACTAATTAATCATTCACTAATTAATCATTAGAAAGATGTCGTTAAAATCAAAAATAGAAATACTTGAAGAAAAAGGAAAACTAGCCGAATTAGGTGGTGGTCAACAACGTATTGATAAACAGCATAAAGCCGGTAGGCTTACAGCAAGAGAGCGTATCTTTGAACTTTTAGATTCAGGTACGTTTGTTGAGGTAGACAAGTTTGTAACTCATCGCTGCACTGATTTTGGCATGGAAAAGAACAAAACACTGGGTGATGGTGTTGTTACAGGTTATGGTAAAATTGAAGGCCGTTTAATGTATGTTTTTGCTCAGGATTTTACTGTTTATGGAGGCTCTTTAAGTAGGGCAAATGCTGATAAAATAATCAAAATAATGGATCTTGCCATGAAGATGGGTGCTCCGGTAATTGGCCTTAATGATTCAGGTGGCGCACGTATTCAGGAAGGTGTTGAAAGTCTTGCTGGCTATGCCGACATTTTCTACAGAAATGTACGTAGCTCTGGCGTAATCCCTCAGATATCAGCAGTGTTAGGACCTTGTGCCGGAGGAGCAGTTTATTCACCTGCCATAACCGACTTCATCCTAATGGTTAAAGAAACATCATTTATGTTTGTAACAGGCCCGGATGTTATAAAAACTGTGACTAACGAGGATGTGACGATGGAAGATCTGGGAGGAGCCATGTCGCATAATAAGAAATCTGGAGTAGCTCATTTTACTGCTGAGGACGATGAACAGGCCATGATGATGATTAGAGAGCTAATAAGCTTTTTACCATCAAACAATATGGAAGACCCTCCACAAAAGGTTTGTACGGATGATCCTGAAAGGGTAGAACCAAAGCTGGATGAAATTGTTCCAATTGATCCAAAAGAACCTTATAGTATGTTCGATATTATAATGCCTGTTATAGATAATAGTCATTTCCTTGAGGTTCAACCACATTATGCTCAAAATATTATTGTAGGATTTGCTCGTATTGGTGGTAGCCCTGTTGGGATAGTTGCAAATCAACCATCCGTATTAGCCGGAGTGCTCGATATTGCCAGCTCCACAAAAGCAGCCAGATTTGTTCGTTTTTGTGATGCTTTTAATATACCACTTATAACTTTTGAAGATGTGCCTGGATTCCTTCCCGGAACAGCACAGGAATTTGGTGGAATAATTAAACATGGTGCTAAATTGCTTTATGCTTTCGCAGAAGCAACAGTACCTAAGATTACAATAATTACACGAAAAGCTTATGGTGGTGCTTATGACGTGATGTCGAGTAAACATATTGGAGCTGATGTAAATTATGCCTATCCAACAGCTGAGATTGCTGTTATGGGACCTGATGGTGCTGTGAATATTATATACAGAAACCTATCTGTAGAAGAAAGAAAAGAAAAAGTTGATGAATATCGTGCTAATTTTGCAAGTCCATATAAGGCTGCTGAACTTGGTTATATTGATGAGATAATATATCCACACGAAACTAGAAAGAAGATTGTTCAGGCTCTTGAAATGACCAAAAATAAAACTGATAATTCACCACCGAAAAAACACGGAAATATTCCGTTGTAGAATTTAATACCAAATAGCCACCAAAATGAGCCTTAAAACCTTTATCTTTTCCATCTTCTCTTCTTAAAATATTTCTTCCGTAGCTATGGCTATGCAACAAATATTTTAAATCGATAAACAGAAAAATATTTTGTTTTATAAGGCTCATTTTGATAACTAATTGGTATAACACTACTTTTTATAGTTTTTTTAAGGAGTAGAAACTTTAGAGAAATTCAATAAAAAAACCCTCTGAAACAATGTTCCGGAGGGTTTCGTTTTTCGCTATGTGTATTTAGTTATGAGTGTAAATTAATGCGCTGTTTCTATATCCGGGCTCATCTTTATACCAATCCTGGTATAATTGACCACCACTTTCAGCCCATTCGGTAAATTTTAAATAAACGGATGTAATATCTGCCTTTTCAATAGGATATTCAAAAGGTTCAGTTATGTGTATTGCCCATGGCAAATTATTTACTGTTTTATAATATTTCCCAGTAGCAGGATTACTATCATCATTAATGGTGCTAAACAAAGATTGATCTGCTTTGTCAGTTGGCTCATAATCTGGTAAGTGAACTTCAATACTTCTGTTCAAATCAACAATTATGAATGGGTTAAAGTTTGGAATATCTAATTGAGCCAATGTATATGTACCTTGTGTATATGCCATAAACATATTTAAAGTATCTGGTTCAACATATGGTGAACTTGGAGTTGTATTAACACCGATTCCTGATCCTGGATGTGCCAGAATATTGAAAGCATTGTCGTAAACAATTATCGTTGGTTTCGATTGACCCTCTTCAATGCCGTTTGCTTCAAGATTAATATACCCTTCTTGCAGGTAATAGCCTGTTACTGAAGTAATATCTGCGTTAGCGATATTATTATTTGCAAAATGGAATCCAAAACCATTTTCTAAATCGGCTCCCAATGCTTTTACAATAAAGGTACCAAAAGTTTCTACAATATGGTTCGTACCACTCGTAACAGTCATAAATCTATAATCAATAACTAAATCATTGAAGTCGTAATCACCCTGTCCGGGCCATAAATCTTCATATGCTAGTGTGCCGTTTCCTCCTGGAGGATAGTAGTTATTGAAAGCCCTGTCAGGGTCTGCAGGATAATCATCGTTAACATCAGCAACACCATCACCATCGGTATCGGTAGGTACTGGAGTTGAGTATTCATAAGGTCCCATATCAACGATTCCATTTTCTATTCTTGTATTTCCATCAAGATCAGCAACAGTATTCATCCAACCAAAGTTAATCCCAGTATCAATACAAGGAGAACCAGCTAGGAGTCTGTAATCTTCTGCCCCTGAAGTTGTAGCTGTAAACATTGGTATAGAACTTATGCAATTACTGCTATACGAAGTAGGTAAGGCAGGTGTTGTACAACAGTTTTTGTAATAATAACCCGAACTACTTACAGCATAATTTTCCCCATTATTATAATAGATAATGCAATTATATACCTTTCCATTTTTCCGAGTTCTTATTCCTGCACCATTCCCTGATGGGGCTGTATTATCAGTGATAACACAGTTTTTTACCTTACCACCATTCCAAATATTAACACCGCCTCCCATAAGGCTTGCTGAATTACCTTTTATAACGCAGTTTCTAACTTCTCCATTATTGAGTAATCGAACGCCGCCGCCATACTTTCCTGAATTATCAAAAATATAGCAGTTTTCAACAAGACCTCCATTATCTAATGCTACACCACCTCCATCAATAGCGTAATTGTTTTTTAAAGTACAGTTCTTAACAGTACCACCACTAGTGATGTTTATTCCACCACCATATTGATTAGCTGAATTATGTGCATTCTGAACAGTAAATCCATCTAAAACCGCATTACTATTACTAATAAGAAAACATTTAACAGCATTATTTCCGTCAACAATTACTGCTGCAGAACCATTAATACTCTTAATGGTGATGCCAATATTTACATTAATTGTTGAACTCAAAACATAGGTTCCATCATCTACTAAAATAATATCTCCTGGAGAAGATACGCTAATAGCCGACGCAATATCATTGGCACCATTAGCCAGTGTAGTATATTGTAAGGTATTATTACCTGTCAGCGATACGTACCGGGTGGTTGTAGTGGCAAAAAGGCCAACAACAAACAGGGAAGTCATTAATGTGAGTAAATAAATTCTTTTTTTCATAACTCAAATATTTATATTGTGGCAAATCAACTTTTTAGTTAAATCTGTTTTCAATCTTGTTATTAACAATTGAAACAAGATGGTTCTGGTTATTGTAAACAATGCTAACCTCAGTTACATAAGTTGGGATAGTAATTTTTGTTTTATAATCAACTCCTGGATAAAGAAGCCCTTTCTGGTAAATATTACCATTGGCAGAGTTAATAAAAACTACACCTTTTGTTGAACCCGTTAGCACCACTTCAATATCCATTGTTGTTTTCCAGTTAAAGTTGTCATCAATGTTTAAGTCAGCCATAGTCTTGGTATCAATCTGTGGTTCCTGCTCCGTAAAGTCTTTTCTGCAAGAACCGAGAAAAATTGTCAGTACTGCGAAAATTAGTATCATCTTTTTCATGACTAGTAGGTGTTTGTAATTTTTATCTAATTCGTAAATTAGTTCTACCAAAATTTATGCCATAAGAAAAAATGAGTTATAACACACAGATAGTCAATTACATAAAAATATGCTAAATGTACAGAATTTTCCTAAATTGGAAAAATATTCTTAATATGAGATTAGTATTTTAGCCTTCTATTGATTCAGCTAAAAGTGCGATGTAGCAAAGGTATTTGGCGTGATTAATATATTGATAAATAGCAATCAGCAATTTCTTTTATTCTACATAGATTTGAAAAGCCAGAAATACATTGCTTCAATTGCTATTTTCTGTGGGAACTAATAATGCTTAAATTTTTTATAAAAAAAAAGGTTTGCAGATTAATAATCCACAAACCCATTTTATAATTTTAATTTAAAAGAATCTATTCTTCTTCTTCTTGTGACTCTTCATAAGCTTTTAGCAATTGATTCTGAACATCTGTTGGTACTTGTTGATACTGATCGTGTTTAGAACTAAATGTTCCTCTTCCTGAAGTAATTGCGCTTATAGAAGTTGCATATCTTGTCATTTCTGCAGCAGGAATTTTTGCTTTAATAATCTGGTTTCTTCCATCAGCATCCATTCCCATAATAATACCACGTCTGCCTTGCAGATCGGTCATAACAGCACCCATCATGTCTTCAGGAACACTAATTTCAACATCATTGATTGGTTCCATAATCTTAGGTCCTGCAGCTTTAAAAGCAGTACTAAATGCAAATCTTCCTGCTAATTTAAATGAGATTTCATTTGAATCGACAGGGTGCATTTTGCCATCATAAATATATACTATGATATCACGTGCATATGATCCTGTTAATGGACCTTCATTCATTCTCTCCATAATCCCTTTAAGGATAGCAGGAAGGAATCGAGCATCAATTGCACCTCCTACAATGGAGTTGTTAAAAACCAGTTTACCACCCCAAGGTAGTTCATGAATGTCTGTGCCACGGACCGGAATATCAGTAGGATTCTTATATCCTTCAACAAAAGGCATAATTCTTAAGTAAACTTCTCCAAACTGACCTGAACCACCGGATTGTTTTTTATGGCGATAGTCGGCATTAGCAATTTTTGTTATAGTTTCACGGTAAGGTATTTTTGGTGATGTAGTTTCTACCTCAATATTATGAATATTATTCAAATACCATTTAATTGTATTTATGTGAAACTCACCTTGAGTCTTAATCAACATCTGCTTCAATTCCCTCGAATATTCAATCTCTATTGTTGGATCAGTACGGTGCATTTCATTAAGGATAGTTCCAATTTTTTCATCATCAGAACTATTTACTGCGCTCATGGCAACTGTAAAAATAGGCATTGGAAGAGGTAGAACTATAAATCCAGCATTAGAAGCCTTAGGATCCATAAGCGAATCACTTGTTCTTACATCTTTCAATTTTATTGTTACTGCTATATCACCTGCTACAACTTTATCTACTTTTTCACGGTTTTTACCGTTTAACAGAAACATTTGAGAGATTCTTTCCTTGTTGCCTGTTCTTGGATTAATAAGATCCATGCCCTCAGTAATAGTACCGCCATAAACTTTGAAAAATGATACCTCACCAAGATGTTGTTCAATAGAAGTTTTAAAAACAAATAATGCTGCAGGATCGGTTTCGTTGTAGTTAAATGCTTTACCGTCAGTTGTTTCTATTGCATGCATTTGGCTTGGTGAAGGACATGAATTTGTAATAAAGTCCATAACTCGTGTTGCTCCAATACCATGTTTAGCAGAAGCACACATTACAGGAAAAATCGATCGGCTAATTAAACCTAATCTAACACCTTCTCTCATTTCTTCTAAAGTAAGAGTATCGTTTTCGAAGTATTTTTCCATTAGGGCTTCGTCGCCTTCAGCAGCATTTTCAACAAGAGTAAGATGTAGTTCATCTGCTTTATCTTTTTCCGAATCTGGAATATCTGTAATTTCCGGCTCACCACCTTCAGCATTAAATTTCAACTGCTTCATCAGAATAAGGTCAATGATAGTATTAAAGCCTTCTCCAGTATTTACAGGATATTGAACTACAGTTACTTTATCGCCAAAATAATCTTTTAATGAGGTAATGGTTTCATTGAAATTTGCACCATGATGGTCAAGTTGGTTTACAGTAAAAAAAGTAGGGCTATTAGCTATTTCTGTTTGTTTCCAAGCAGTTTCGGTTGTAGCCTCAACACCACTTTGCCCATTTATCATAAAAAGAGCAGTATCACAAACATTTAATGCAGCAGCTGTATCACCTACGAAATCAGAGAAACCCGGTACGTCAATAATATTTATTTTATTGTTATTGTATAAAGTATATAACATTGAAGAGTGAACCGAGTGTTGACGATCCAATTCGATTGCTCTGTAATCAGATACTGTGTTTTTGTCATCTACACTTCCTCTTCTGCTAATCATTTTTCCTTCGAAAACCATAGCCTCGGCCATTGTAGTTTTCCCTGATTTCGCCCCTCCGATAAGTGCGATATTTCTAATTTCATTAGTTTCGTAAACCTTCATCCTTTAGTTATTTTTGCAGTTGATATATTAATATTTGTTTCTAAAGTAGACTAACCCAGTTTTCCTGAAGTTTTCCTGCTTCGAGGTAAATTTCAAATTACTAGCTAGTTAGCTCCTAATAATTAGGGAGGGCAAATGTAATAAAATATATTAAACATGTTGTTAATATACCTTATTTATAGTGGGTCTAAAGGATTGTTATTGTAGTTATTGTACTTAGCATGGTTGAAGTAATTAGGTGGTTGTCAAGTTGTTGTTTTTATTAAAAACTCATCTACAATTCTTTCCTAATCTTTTCCCAGTTTTCATCAGAAATTTTAGCTCCAATATTTTCTATTACTGTAGAAGCTAGTAGTGATCCTAATTCACCAGATTTTTTAAAACCAAAATTATTTATAAGTCCATACAAGAAACCTGCAGCATAAATATCACCTGCTCCGGTAGTGTCAATTGGTTCAATTTCTCTAACATCAACGTTAACAATAGTATTGCCTTGTTTAATCATTGATCCTTTTTTGCCAATTTTTACAATGGCAATATCTGCAACTTTTGATATTTCTTCAAGAGCTGCCTCAGGTTCCATGCCAGTAAAAGCTTTGGCTTCTTCTTCATTTGCAAAAATTATGTCAACATATTTAGTAACCATTTCTTTTATGAAGTCGATATTGTCTTCAACAACATTATAACTTGCAAGGTCGATGGATACCTTTAATCCATTGTTTTTTGCAGTTTTTAATATTGCTTCGAGGAGTTCATGGTTTTGAACTAAATACCCTTCTACATGTAGAATATCATAATCAGTAAACTGGTTATCGTTAATATGATTTGCCGAAAGCTCAATTGCCGCACCCAGGAAAGTGCCAAATGTACGTTCACCATCTTTACTTATCATGGCATTTGATATGCCTGAAGGCGAACTGCTTTTTATTAGCAGTGGAGTAATATTGTTATTTTTAAGGTCGTTATGAAAAAAGTCGCCAATTTCGTCTTTTCCAATAGTTCCTATAAATGCTGTTTCTACTCCTAGTTTAGCAAGCCCATGTATTGTATTGGCGGCAGAACCTCCTGAAGCCATTTGTTTTTTTAAGTTTTTGCTATGCTCTTGAATTTGTTCTGATTTCTTTGCATCCACAAGCTGCATACTTCCTTTAGGTAGTTCGAGTGTGAATAAGAGGTCGTCATTTTTAAGTTGGGTCAACACATCAACCAATGCGTTGCCAATACCTAATATTTTTGTCATGATTAAAATTTTGTGGCAAAAGTAAAAATTATTTTAAGATTATTTTGGATGTACTAACACCTTTTGGAGTAGTAATATGAAGGAAATAAAATCCAGGCTTGGCACCAATAAGTTTAACATCAATATTGCATTCATCATCACACGAGATATTATTTCTCTCATATAATAATTGCTGTTGTAAATTATAGATGAATAATTGAATATTCTTTTCAACACTGTTGAATTTAATGGAGAAACTACCATCGTTTGGATTAGGGAATATTGTTAGTCCACTAATTGACTGTTCGTTATAACCGTCGGGATTTTCAAATGTAATATATGTGCTTCCTCTCGATGAACAACTATGTACAACTCCCATTACAGCATATTCATAAGTTCCGGGTTCTTTTTCATAACCATATACGGTTATACTTTGAGTTGTTGCTCCTGTTGTCCAGAAATAACTATCGAAACCGGAACCAGCATCAAGAATTTGGCTTTCATCAGGAAGAAGATTGAAGTCTGGACCAATATCAATCGATCCACCATTTCCATAAACGGTTGTAATTACTGTATCTCTACCTGTACAATTTTCCAGGTCTGTGTATGCATATTTTATTTCATGCACTCCCGGTGGTGTGTTTTGAGGATAGAATTTATTTCCAACAATTCCTGATCCTGAAAATATTCCTCCCTCAGGTGTGCCGGTAAGTTCAGAATATGGATCATTCTCACAATAAGCGGGTAATAACCCTGTAAAACTTACCTCCGGTGAAGGTTTATTATAAAAAGTAACACTATCTACCGACTGGCAACCATCAGTGGTTGTGCCTGTTAACCAGATTGTTGTTGTGTCAGTAATTGTAAATGTATAAGTTAAGGTTGTTTCGCCACCCGGCATCCATACATATTCGTTAGCACCAGTTGCTGTCAATACCAACTGCTCGTAAGAGCATACAACATTAGTATCATATAATATTTCTGTTGCTGCGGAATTATGAATAGCAACTTTTACAGAATCTTCACTGAAGCACATCGAATCTGCAAAAGCAGTTTGTACAATATACGTAGTAGTATCTTCTGGAGATACAGTAATTATTGAATCAGTAGAAATCGTATCATTACCAACAATCCATCTAAATATAGATCCTCCTGAAACACTTAGGTTTAATGACTGTCCATAGCAAATAGAAGTGTCGTTACTTACTACTATTTCTGGATAATCTAATATTGTGAGGTAGGTACTGTCAACTGATGAACACTCAAATATATTAATCCCCTCAATATATACATAATCTGAAGTATCAGGGTTAACCAAAGTGTAAGTTGTAGAATTGTAAGTAGAATCGTGATTATTGTATGACCATATTAATTCAGTTATATAAGTCATCGATTCAACAATTACATTTAGCTCAATGTCATTTCCTAAACAAGTATGAACCGAGTCATATTCAAATTCTAAAACTGGGGCTTCGTCAGTGTTGATGGTTATGCTATCTGCAGCTATCCCTCCCAGTGTATCCTCAACCCATAGTTTATATTTAGTTGTGAATAATGGGCAAGGACTAATACTCTGAACAGTATCATATAAAGTGTCAGCAACAATCCAATTGTAAACCACCATACTATCAGGTCCGTTAATAGTAATACACTCATTATTACAAATTGTAGTATCATTACCCAAATCAAAACTTAGAAATTGAATATTTACCATAGTGCTGTCCTCACCTGAACAGCCGGATGAAGCAGTGGCAATAAAGTTATATTGGGTTGTATCAATAGGGCAAGTGTATATATCTAAAGTAGTATCTACTAGTGAATCACCTATAAACCATTCATACAAATAATCTCCTTCAGTACCAAACAGAGTAACGCATGTACCATATTTTATGGTTGTATCAGCCGGTTGAATAACTACTATTGGTGAAGGCAGTACATTAATAATGATGCTGTCTTCTGCATTAGCACCAAATTCATCTTCTACCCAAAGAATATACTGAGTAGTATCAACAGGACATGGGACTATTATCTGAACTGTGTCATACAATGTATCAGCAACAAACCAGTTATAGGCTATCATGTCAGGAGGCCCGGTAATAGTATCACATTCACCCGCACATATTGTAGTATCAGGCCCCAAAGAGAAACTTAAAAATTCAATATTTACCATAATGCTATCTTCGCCCGAACATCCATATGTATTTGTAGCAATATGATTATATTGTGTTGTATCTGGAGGACAAGTATAAATATCTTGGGTTGTACCTACTAAAGAATCTCCAATAAACCATTCATAAGTATAGTCTCCAATTGCTCCAAAAAGTTCTATGCAGTCCATCTCGTTTATTGTGGTATCAGATGGTTGAATATTTATAATTGGTGTAGGAAGAACATTAATAATGATGCTGTCCTCTGCATTAGCACCAAATTCATCTTCTACCCAAAGAATATACTGAGTAGTATCAATTGGGCATGGCACGATAATCTGAGCCGTATCATACAATGTATCAGCAACAAACCAATTATAAATTATCATGTCAGGAGGACCTGCAATAGTATCACAATTTCCATCACAAATTGTAGTATCGGGACCTAAATTAAAACTTAGAAAGTTAATATTTACTATAATGCTATCTTCGGCAGGGCATCCAAGTGGATTTGTAGCTATATGATTATATTGTGTTGTATCAGTGGGGCAAGTAAAAATGTCTTGTGTTATATCTACTAAAGAATCTTCAATAAACCACTCATATGTATAATCTCCATCGGGTCCATATAGATCTATGCAATCGCCAAATTGGATTGTTGTATCATTTTGTTGAAGCGTAATTTCACAATTACAGAAGCCATCATCATAAGTTTTATTTGGTATATTGCAAAGTAACTGCCGTAGTGAATCCTTATGTTGCCCGTTGGTCATAGTTATTACATAATCCATTGCTACCCAACAGTCATACTGGCTTTGCGAAGCTGTTGCAATTGTAACCATTGAGTCGGCAAGGTATTCATCTGTAAATGGTTTATACCCATCCCAGTTTAGGTTAATAAGGGCGTCAGTTTCTCCAATTCCGGTATATGTATAATCGTCGGTACCATTTATAGTAATAGAATTAATAAGAGCATCAGAATTGACAACTAGAGATGAAGAATAATATAGCAGATTATCCGGAACTTCTCCACTAAATGTTATTAGAAGTGAGGTGCCACTTAGGTTGTAATTTATGGTAGTAGCATCTCTTACAATTAAATAATCCAGAATTTCTTCATCAGTTGCCATCAATATATTATCTAAACCATCTAGTCCATAAGTATCTGCGAAATAATTAAAATCAGAAACAAATGTGTTGAACGAATATTGATTGGTTAGAGAATGCGTAAAAATGGGACACCAATAGTTTGCGCCACCAACACTTGAATTTGCTAATCCATCAACGAAACTAGGAACAACAACATCATCTGAGGTTCGTCTTAATATACTGTATGGTTGAGTCCAGTCGACAGCCGGATTATTTACATCACCTCCGTTATCGCTAATTGGGAAAGTTTCATTCTGATTTAGCGCACCAATATTTCCTAAGCTAAAAGCAGGATCTGTCCAGTTAACACTGCCATTTGGATTAACAAAAAGATAAGTCATTACCCCACCTTCAGTTGTGTTATAAAGCTTTCGCCTTATATAGCTTTTGTTCCGCTTAATTGAATAATCAATAAATGCTGGATCGGTATTTGCATTGCCGTTAACACCATGATTTAGGATCCCCCAATTATTGTTATATATTGTATTCATTTGTTCCCATGTTAACTGATTATATGAATTGTCAAGATGAGTATCAGGGCCATTCTCCCCATTACTATTAAAAACATAAACAGATGAGCTCATTTTAAAACTATGTGTATTTCCACAGCCGTCAGAGTAGAATAATCCGGGATAGGTTGTGCTATTAAATTCCCCATCTTCAAATACCGGGTAACCATGTGTAAATAGAGTAAGGTTAGCATCATCAACTTGCATGCTAAATGCAAAATCTTTATTGTATTTTAATGGAGCTTGATTAACAGTTAAAGTTGTGGGGGGTTGATTAAAGTTTACAAGAATAAAGTTTATGCCAACAGGTGATGTTCCACTCTGGGCAATAAGTTGTAGTGAGCTGAAGACAACTAAACTTAAAATAATGGCAATATGTTTAATAATTTTTAGCATTACTTTCTTTTATAATTAAAGTCCTGAACTTCGGGATAAGAAATATTTCCTGATCTTCGGCCTTTTTTAGATGATTTTCCACCATCTTTTCTTTCAAAGTAATCATTGCCGATAAATTTAAATCTGTAACCGATAGTAATTTCATGTGATCCTCCGGAACCGCTATTAATACTTCCCATCCCTATTTCATATGAGTAATTAAAAATAAATCCGTTATAAATATGTCCTCCTATGTTAATTGCAAGTGCACCTCCACTGCGGTACAACATGCCACCCCAAAAGCGCTTTAAATAGATTGCCATTACTGAGATTTCAACGTTTATAGGGTTATTGCCGGTTTTCTCAAAAACACCATAAGATTGAAGCTGCCATTTATTATTTATCTCAAATAAATAAGATGTGTAAAATTGGTATTGTCTCTGAACATGATATTTAAAGGAGGAGTTTGTTTCATACTCATCATTCAGTCCGAACAAAGATGGAATAGAAAATCCAATATTAAAATTCTCCCAATTATAATTAATACCAAAACCGGCATTAAAGGCTGAACTGTTGAGCTTGTCAGCATTTTGTATAACAGGATCATTAGGATCAATACCAATTCCATTACCAGTGTTTACCGAGGCTTGATAGAATGTGGTCCAGACACCAAAATACAAATATTGGTTATTATCAACTTGAAGCTTGTATGTATAGCTGATATTTGCTTTAAAAACCGATAGAATATCTGTTTTGTCACTTATAAGTTCGCCACCAACCCACATTTTTTGTTTATATACATTACCAAATCCATTTGCGCTAAAAGTACGTGGACTGCCATCTATTTTCGTCCAATCATTTCTGTAATTCATGAATGCTTCAGAATAGCCTGTATATCCCGCTAATGTTGGACTAAGGGCATACGGGTTTGTAAGGTATTGAGTGCTATTTGGAAACTGCTGGGTATACATCACATGCCATCCCATTAGGAGCACGATTGTGATTATATATTTTTGCAGTTTAAACATTGAGTTTTAAATTTACCTGATAATTGTAACAGGACCTTTAAACACATTTCCCGTAACATCTTCTATAATATAGTAATAAGTTGCTTGTGGTAATGGATTCCCGTTGTAGTGTCCATCCCAAGTATTCTGATAATTATTATTAGCATATACTTGTTTACCGCTTCTGTTATAGATATTAACTTTGAATGGAGATATTAGCTCGGGGTCGTTAACTATCCACAAGTCATTTATTCCGTCACCGTTAGGAGTAAACAAGTTCATTATATTTTTACCGGATGGTTGTGGTGAACCACCCCATGAGGTATAGAATCGTTGATTAGCGGTACATTCGTTTTGATAAACAGATACATTAAATGTTCCTTCTTCGGCAATTATTACAGATTCAGCACGGCTGTCGTCAAACCAAATAACAGAGTCAAAACTTGAAAAGTTAGAAATACTTATGGTTACAGTTCCGCCTTCATAGAAATAAACTGTATCATTATTACCAATAATACTGTCGTTTGTAGTTTTTAGTTCAATTACTGGTGATTCGAAAATTTGAATAGTTTTTTGCAGGGAATCTTTACATCCGGTTGAAGACCTAACCGTTAACGTTACATCATATATGCCCGGGTTATCATAATAATTACTTGTATTTTGGAAATTGTCTGTTTTACCATCTCCAAATTTCCATAACCAACTACTTATTACTCCTGTATGCACTGTAGATAAGTCGTAAAAAAGTGTTGTTGATCCTTGGCACAAGTTTTCAAAGTTAAAATTAACTTCTGGGATATCCCCAACAGGTACCGGATTATAAACAACATCAGCCGGGGCATTTTTAAAATAAACTTTCATTCCGACAAGATGAATGCCAATTTCGTTAAAAATATATGTAGCTGTTTCACCCTCAGCATCGTCAAAATAAGTGTCTCCATTTAAATCCCATAATATTTTTGTAATAGTATCATTTACCAATGAAGTATTAATCATAGTAGTTGTTTCTCCAAAGCAAACGCTATCGAAAGTAAACTCAATTACATCACCCACATACACTTTAAAATCAAGTAAGTTAACAACCGACTCATCAACATATATGTCTAAATGATAAGTAGTAGTAACTTCCGGATCAACGATAATATAGTTTTCAGTTGAACCATTATTCCATAAACATGTTGCTCCTTCGCCTAATTCAACCCACAAACTATCAGGATCTCCAACAACATGATTAATAAAAAAAGGTGAGTGATTTATTACATAAGAGTCGTGAACTACAACTGTTATGCTGTCGCTAACATTAGCTCCATATTTGGTAACTGCATTTACCCAATATTTTGTGTTGGCATCAGGGCTAACCACTATTGATCTGGTTTTCTGTCCTGTACTCCATACATAATTATTTAAATAACCTGTGGCAGTCAATATAGCTTCCTCCTGATAAGATATTATGCTATCACCGGTAATTAATACATAGTTTGGAAATCCACTTTCGCAAAAACCTTCGTCATATGGCATATCCGGCATTGTACAAAGTTGATTAACTAAATTGTTTTTTGTGTTCCCATATTCAAGTGTTGATACATAATCCATTGCAATAATTGCGTCATATGCATCTTGACTTGTTGTAGCAATTTGAGTATAACTGGTTGCAAGAGCTTCACCAGAAGGAACAACAAATCCATCCCAACTAAAATTTATGAGAACCTCCAAACCACCAATATCAGAAACAGAAAAATTTTCAGTGCCAACAATTGATATATCAGTTATATTGGCATCAGAAGTTAAAGCAATTGATAGATCATAAAATAGTAAATCATTGGGGATGTCTCCACTGAAAGTTATGGTTAATTCATTGTCATTTAATGTTTGATTTAGGATTACTCCATCTCGTACAATTAGATAATCAAGAATTTCTTCATCAGTAGTCATTAGTATTTCATCGGTTCCATCAACCCCATATGTAGTATTAATGTAATTAAAATCGCTAACAAACTCGGTAAATGAATAATTATCAACTAAAGAACTAGTATATACAGAGCTCCAAAAATTTTCACCATCAATACTTGAGCTTGATAATAAATCAACAAAAGATTTCAGGTTGGTACTGGTAATGTCTTTTTTATAGATGTTATACTTATTCTCTGCCCAGTTAATTAAAGGATCATTAACATTCCCGCCAGTAGTTCCAATGGGAAATGTAGCACTTTGATTAAAAGCACAAATACTGCCTAGTTCAAATGCGTATGTTGACCAAAAAGTATTGCCGTTTGGGTTAACAAATACATTTGGTATTACTCCGCCAGGTGTTAAATTATACAATTTTTTGCGGATGTAGCTTTTGTTTCTGTTTATGGAATAAACTACAAATGCAGGATCTTCCAGAGCATCTGTGGTTACACCGTTATTAGCAATACCCCATTGGTTTTGATATAGGGTATCTAATTGTTGCCATGAAACTTTACCGCTACTTGGGTTATTATGAATATCGAAACCATCTACTACATCTCCCTGAAAAATATAATTTACAGACGTCATTTTAAATGACTGAAGATTATTAGCTCCATCAGAAAATTTCATGCCGCTATATGTGGTTCCATCAACAGTTCCTCCTTCAAATACCGGAAAACCTAGTTCAAAAACAGAGCTGCTACTGTTTGTAACCTGCATGCTTAATGCAAAACGTTTATTGTACTTAAGTGGTGCTTTTATTACAGAAAAATCAGATGTATCATTTTCAAACGTTATGGTGATCGTAATATCTTCAAGATTCTGGCCAACTGAGTTAAAATAGAAAGTGCAAAAGAACACCAGGAACAAGAGCTTTAGAACAATGTTTTTTTTAACAGAAAATATTGCCATTGTTTGCATTTTATTTAGAACAGCTTAAATACATAAGCATAACTGGTAAAAGTAATTGAAATTGATATTTTGTTATAAAAAATGTATAATTAGTTTTACACAAATTGTTGAAAAAAGATAAGAACACATACGCAAAATTTTTTTGTCAAAAAAAATTGCATAATAAGAATATTAATTATCTTTGCGCCCTGTTTTTAAGGAAACATTCCTCCTTAGCTCAGTTGGTTAGAGCATCTGACTGTTAATCAGAGGGTCCTTGGTTCGAGTCCAAGAGGAGGAGCAACAAACAATTATAAACCGCTGTAGATCAATTATTTACAGCGGTTTTTTCTTTTGTTGGTGAAACTATGGTGAACCAATTTGTTAACATTAATTATGCTCTTTAGAATAGTTTTTCAAACTTGTTCATAATAAGCTGTTTGTATTGTTCCTTAAATTCATTACTCAAGAAGCTTTGATCTACATATGTCATCCACTTAGGTTTAGCAGCCATCATTTTTTTAAAAATATTTTCTTGCTGTTTCTCACTCAATTTCAAGGTATTCATTGCTATAGTGAAGTCTTGCTTTCTTATTTTTTTCTTCTTACCATTAAGAGTTAAGGCCAACTCTTCATCATCAGCTGGATTAACCAATACTGTATTAACCAGATCATAAGCTGGTGACAATATCATTCCTAATCCCGGTTGTTCCAACAATGAGAAATTCTTTAAGTGCATATCAGCATTACTTGTTAAAAAGGAAAATAATACCAACTCGAAAAAATTCACTATATCCAACACAGGAGTAGATGAATACTTCTGGATAGTTTTCGCTATTTGTTCGTAACTTCCTTGATATTTATCTTCAGTTAGACGTTCTGTAAGCTGACACATATCCTCCATTGCCAGTTTTCCTTTATCTGTTCGGTCAACACGTTTAGTAACATACGCCAAATTACCGGATTTTAGTCTTATTAGACTATGAGGAGCGGTTTTTATTTTAGCTTGTTCAGCCAGATGCATTGTCAAATCTTCAACTTCTGGTAATTGGGGATATCTATCTGTAGGAAGTTTTAAAATATAACCACCCCACAAACCAACAATAGTAAACCTTCTTCCTTCTTTATCATCATCGTTTCCAATGATGTGCATTGACAACTTTGCCTGTACTCCTGTAACAGCAGTTTGGCTTTGAATTACCTCCAATGCTAAAGGTTTCAAGTCCACCTCAGAATAAGGTAGTTGGGGAGGAACTGGTTGGCCAAATATTTTTTTTGAACAAGCTGGATGGAAATCCTGCTCATTCTCTCCCAATAACTCGTAACAATATAAACAACGGATCATTTTCTATCCTCCTTTATTTCTTCTACACTTACGGCTCCTATGCAGTCTTTACAACAAACCATTAACCCCATTCTGTCTCTTTGGTTTAGCTTCCAATTCTTCTCAGCTATCTCCAGTAACCATCCCTCCGGGATAAGACCATCAAAAAACGGAAATAATACCTTAGAACTAAACGGGGCCTTTCTAAAAGGTAATGTAAGGCTGATAGGTCTGGCATTTGGTTTTGACTCGTAGGCTTCATCATATACAAAATGATATCCGTCTTCATTTTGAGTAAGCCATCCTGCTAATTTTTCATCCATTTTTATTGCAGCTTTTTTCATCACTCATTTTCTTTATTAGTGGGAACAGCACCTACTTCATATCCAAATAGAACCAGTACCTGATTTACTTTATCTAACCGTAAGCTTTCTTTTCCCTGCTCCAATTCTCTTAAGAATCGCAAGCCAACACCAGCTTTTTCCGCTAACTCTGGTTGAGTAAGTTGTACTGATTTGCGCTTCTCCTTTACAAAACCTGCCAAGTTCATATTTATACCCTTTTGGGTACAAAAGTAATAAAATATTGATTCAATATACCCTTTAGGGTATATGTTTATTGACAACATGTGCTTTTGCACCCTTTCGGGTATAAATTAGGTTGTAAAATACAAAATACACCCTAAGGGGTATAAAAATAACATATATTCTTTACTGATAAAAGAAAGTCTATAGTTATGTTATTTTAAGAGCATTCTAAGGCATTTATTGAACAACAGACTGAGGTCAATAATAGAGAAAAAGAACACCAGAGATTGGGGTATTACCTATAATAAGACCAAAAGGGGGTGTCTTTTAGCTTGGGTAAACCTATCAACTTTTCAAAAAAAATATTAAAATAATTATTTTGATTTAACGATTTGGTAATATGTAGTGCGGGTTTTCGAAGCACTTCACTTTCATCCCAATAACTATCGGGAGCACTGAGCCAATTCGTTTTTTCATATTTTCTTCTTTTACGCCAATCGTCAAAGACGAATTGGCGGTATTGCAACATAGAACTGCGGTTGAATTACCTGCTGAACCCCGCATTACATATAGCTTTTGTTATACAATGTAAAAAATTTTGTCATAAAATTCATTAACGAAACTGATGCGGATATTTTATCGAAGCAAATA
>CAYWRM010000035.1:30772-42628 GCA_964460905.1 uncultured Lentimicrobiaceae bacterium | reverse complement strand
GGTGGTACAAATTGCGTTTCAACTTTGCTGATTCTTGCCCATTCAGGTCCAATATTACACCAGTCTATAAATGTTAACAGATTAGTGTCTTCGCCTTCTGCTTCAATGTAAACCGATCCATCAGGTTTGTTTTGTACAAAGCCGGATAATTCTAATTCAACTGCTTTTTTGTTTGTGTAAAAACGAAATCCAACACCTTGAACCCTTCCGTAAACTTTTATTATTGCCGATTTTTTTTTAGTCATTGAATATTGGTCATTGGGAAATTGGTCATTGGATAATTAGTCATTGGAAATTGATTATTGGATAATTGGGGTTATAGATGGTCATTGGTTATTAGATAATTGGTTATTGTATTTTAATTATTAAATTTCAAGTCGTTTTGTGATTATGCTGTTAATTTTGTTAAACACTTGATCGGGCATTAGTTTTCGCCATGCGAACTCATTAAACTTACCACTAAATGCAATAAAATAATCAATGTTGCAGTCTTCAAACTCTTTTATTACAAAATCTCTGAAGTTAATACCAACAATCCATCCATCATCAATATTGCTAAACCATTCTTCGTAATAGTCATTTGTGTCGCTATGGAAATTAAGAACATTTTCACCAATAAGCATGAAGTATTTAATGTTGTTTTCAAGCAATGTTTCAATTACATCTCTGTAAAGAAACATTATATCGTTGTAAAGTAAGTCGTTCCATTCGCCTAACATTTCAATTATGCAATACTGTTTCTCGTAATTAACCATCAATATTTTAATGAAAAGTGTTTGGGAGTCGAACTCATCCCATTGAGGGTGAATTAGATAATCATAAATGGAATTAGAAAAGGTAAATTCACTGTATTCTCTGTTAAAGAAAGGTGAATCGGGGTCGTTAGCAGCTACATAGTTGCCTCGCCATTTGTAATGTGGTTCAATTTGGTGCATTAGTATAATTTTGAAAGATAGTACCCTCCAAAGGCAAGACCTATACCAAAAATATTAGTAGCTAACATATATAAAATCAGGTATTTCATGCTGCCATCTTTGCTAAGGCTAAAAACATCAAATGCAAAGGTTGAGAATGTTGTGAAACTTCCCAGAATTCCAACAAACAAGAATAATCTCATTCCGGGAGACACATAAATTTTATCAAACATACCCCACAACAAGCCAATTAAAAACGATCCTGCCAAATTTACAAAAAGGGTAGCCCATGGAAATGAATGTTCATGCGATTTTTCAGAGATAACAAAAATCAAATATCGTAGTACAGCTCCAATACTACCACCAAGTGCAACCACAAGTAATTTATGTATCATAAGGCGAACTTTAATCCTGGAACACTTTTCAAATCGGAATATAGCTTTTCAAGCTGTGGTTTATTCAGTAGTGTAACCTTGTAATTATAACTTACATAAGTGCCTTTACTACTTTTTTTATTATTAATGTATGAGTTGCTAATCTTCAATTTTTTAAAAACTGTTGAAATATTTTTCATGTTCTCATCGTCAGCAGAAGATGCATCTAATACAGTTTTTAGCTCAAAAGTTACCGGAAATACAATCTTTGCATCTTTTATTGATTGATTTGCATTATTATTATCTGTTGCTTTCTTTTCTGTCATAATCTAATCTTACAATTGAAAAACTAATTTAATCCTACCCCATCTAAAATCATAAGCATTTTTAAACTCAGGAGATAAATAGAAGTTCTGAAGCTCTATTCCAACTTTCTTATAATACATAGCAAAACCTACACTTAAATTAACAACAAATCGGTTTATGTCAGCGTTTTGTATTGTATACATATTGTTATTTCTGTTAAACATTCCACCCTGAAGTGTTGCATCATAAAATACCAGATTTGTTTCTCCTGTTACAAAAAACCAATATTGAAATGCATTGTTGTTATTCTTTATGCCTCTTAAAACAGGAATAAAGCTCCCGGTTCTAAAATATAAACCTGTGTTTATTTTATTGAATATTGTGCCTATATTGCCACCAGCTGTAATATTTAGCTCAATATTGGGTGTGCTTATTATTCCTTTTTGGAAATTTATATAATAGTCAAACACAAAAGTGTTATTAATTTGATTCTCCCATCCGATGGGTTCTATGTTGTGAATTGAGGATTGTACAAATCCACCCATTGATGCAGGTCCTAAAACTCCAAAATTTATACTGCTTTTTATGGAAATGTTTTTGTGCAGATTATAGCTTTCTCTAAATTGTCCTATTGTAAGGAAAGCAGAGAACGGACGATCGCCAATGGAGACTTCGGCTATATCAGGATTTACAGGTGTATAAATATTTTGATTAATGGAAAAACCATAAAAATTAATTTGTGATTTAGATAAACCTACTAGTAACCTCGAAAGAGGAGATTGTCGTGCAAACGGAGTTATTAACTCTATATTAATACCATTTGTATAGTAGTAATCGGTATTGTTGAAAATATCATTGTCGAAAATTACACGGAGTGTTGTTAGATTTCTTTGATTATATTGTATTTTATTAGGATATGCGATGTTGAAATAAAAATTTTCTTGTGGTATTTTAGTAGTTAATGGCGCTATCTCACTCATACTGTGGTTTACCAGTTCGCCGACAGAAGTAGTTATTTTAGCTTGGTATAAAAATGAGGTATCGGGATTTGAATTTGTAGTACCTAGTTTATCTACCTTTTTATTATTGATAAAGCCTATATGATTACTTTGTATATTGTAATAACTATCAGTATTTGTTTCTTCATCAATTTTCTTATTTTGCTGAGAACAAGATGTAATTAATAATAGAGAAACTAAGAATGAAATATATGTTAATAACCGTAACATTGCACAAAGATAGGATTTTCTAAATTTCAGACCGATTGAAATTTTATCATTTAGTCTATCGATATTGTAAGCTCAATATGCATAATACCAACTAAACATCAAAATGTGCTGATAAATCTTCACCTTTTAAATTTTATCTTCTTAAGAAAATTTCTCCGTAGCTTAGGCTATGCAGATATTTTCTCAATTCACTAAAACTAAAAATCTATTGATTTATTAAGCGCATTCTGAAGTTTAATAGGTATGATTTTGCCCTTCTGTCCACCTTAGGCGGATATTGGGTCTCAGAATAATAAACTTGGTATATGGACTAGCTAATTGGTTAGGAAATTAAAATATCTTAGGATATTTTTCAGAATTATAGTCATGCATCATATTATAAACTTCGTCAAAAACATCTTCTGCATTTGGATTTGAAAAATAGTCTCCATCGGTACTGTATGCTGCTCTATGAGCCTTAGCTGTAAGAGTTCTTGGTTCAGCATCCAAACTGAAATAGCCTTTTTGATTTTCAATAACATTTTGTAACATATAAGCAGTAGCTCCTCCAGGGACATCTTCGTCAAAAAAGATAACCTTATTAGTTTTGCCAACCGAACTGGCAATTACATTATTAATGTCAAAAGGAATCAGAGTTCGTACATCAATAAGTTCAACGCTAATATTAAAACCTTGAAGCTGTTTGACTGCATCTTCGGCAATGCGTACGCAGGAACCATATGTAACTAAAGTAACATCACTTCCTTCCTGCATAATTTCAGGAATACCCACGGGCATTTTAAATTCGCCAATATTTTCAGGTTTCTTTTCGCGTAAGCGGTATCCGTTAAGGGGTTCAATAATTAATACAGGTTGATCGGATTCAAGGTATGTATTATAAAATCCGGCTGCCTGGGTCATATTGTGAGGTACAGCTATATGAACACCTCTAATTGAGTTAATAACCATACTTAATGGAGATCCGGAATGCCATATCCCTTCCAGCCGATGTCCTCGAGTACTTATAATCATAGGTGCCTTTTGGCCACCATTTGTTCTGTAATGTGTTGTAGCGAGGTCATCACTAAGAACTTGTAAACCATAAAGTAAATAATCGAAATATTGAATCTCAGCAATTGGTCGTAGTCCGCGTAGTGCCATTCCCAGGCCTTGACCAATTATAGTTGCTTCACGAATACCTGTATCGAATATTCTGCTTTCTCCATATTTTTCCTGAAGTCCTTCGAAGGTTTGATTGACTCCACCAATTTTACCAACATCTTCACCAAATGCAACCACAAGTGGGTTGTTGTTAAAAATATAGTCAAAATTATCTCGCAGTATTTCTCTCCCAGGCAAGTATTCCGGTTCATTTGCGTACACAGGTTCAACACTTTGAATATTTAATGCAGATAGTTTTGATTCACTGTACAGATGCGAACTATATCTACGATTGTTTGCCTGCATTTCGTTGTTTAACCAGTTGGTTACATTTACCTTAAGTGAGTTGTGTGGGTTGCTGCAACTATCGCAAATCAGTCTGAGAATTTTCCTGGCAGAAGAAATAATGTCTTTATAGTTAGGCTCACCTATTTTCTTTAATTCCTGCTTAATAGCATCAATTTCATCTGTTTGAGCACAATTACATGTTGTAATATCAACAAGATTAAGAAATTCTTCCTTCTTTAATATAATTGGTTTTAAATAATTACCCCATGCATTCTTTCGTGCTTGACGAGCTCTTTTAACAGCTTCTCTTTCAATTTCATCAAGTTCAGCTTCTGATGCAATTCCTTTGTCAATAATCCATTGGCGCATTTTTATAATGCCATCAATATCTTTCTCTTGTTGGAGTTGATCTTTTGTTTTATATCTTTCGTGTGAGCCTGAAGTTGAATGGCCTTGTGGTTGTGTACATCCGCGAATATGGAAAATAACAGGTACATGTTCTTTTCGGCAAATAGCAATTCCCTTTTGGTATGTATTTATTAGAGATTCATAATCTGAACAATTCTCAACATAAATATGAAATCCATTGGTGTTGTTTTCTTTTTTGAATCCGGTAAGTATTTCGCTTATGTTACTTTTTGTTGTTTGATATTTATTAGGCACTGAAATTCCCCACCCATCATCCCATACTGATATGGCAAGAGGAATCTGCATTACACCTGCTGCATTAATTGTTTCAAAAAAATGACCTTCTGAAGTTGAAGCATCTCCAATTGTACCAAAAGCAACTTCATTACCCTCGTTGCTATAACTAGTAAAAGTATTAAGGTCTTTGGTTTGCTTGAATTGTTTAGATGCAAGCGCAAGACCCAATAACCGTGGCATCTGACTAGCCGTAGGTGATGAATCGGCAGAAGAATTATATTGTTTTGCAAGATTAAGCCAGTTACCTTTTTCATCAAGGCTTCGGGTTGCGAAATGATTATTCATAAGGCGACCACCATTTGCAGGACTGGCCACTGGATCAGTATCACCGTATAATTGAGAGAAAATCTCTTCCAGCTTCATCATTCCTGTTGCCAGCATAAAAGTCTGATCGCGGTAGTATCCTGAACGCCAGTCGCCTTTTTTAAACGAACGTGCCATGGCAAGTTGTGGAATTTCCTTCCCATCACCAAAAATTCCAAATTTCGCCTTACCAGTTAGTACTTCACGTCTTCCAAGTAAACTTGCCTGCCTGCTTTCGTTAGCGATGCGGTAATCGTTTAGTATTTCTGCTTTGGTAAGGTTAAGCTTCTTTTGAGATTTCTTTTTTTCATTCATATAATTAATAACTATCCTGTTTTTTGCAAAAGTAATTAAAAATGATTCTAAATAAAAAATGTGCTTTATTCATTTTGTAACGGTACGATGGATAAATGAATTTATTAATTTACAGTATATAATTATACCTATGAATCATCAGAATTTTATATTAATTCCAACAGGGCAATGGTCTGAGCCAATTACATCAGGTAGAATAAATGCATCTGTAACATTTTTTGCAATATCGGGGCTGGCTAAAAAATAATCTATTCTCCAGCCAATGTTTCGTGCCCTTGCGTTAAATCGGTAACTCCACCAGCTGTAAGCAGCTTTTGTAGGGTATTTCATTCTGAAGGTATCAACAAAACCACTTTTAATTAAGTTATCAAACCCATCAATTTCAACCTGAGTATATCCGGCTGTTTTATTGTAATTATTTTTTGGATTTGCAAGGTCGATAGGCTGGTGAGCTACATTTAAGTCACCACAAATTATCACTGGCTTTTTTTCTTCCAGTGCCTTTAAATACGACAAAAAATCAGCATCCCATTGCTTTCTGTAATCAAGTCGTACAAGTTCTGACCCTGAATTTGGTACATAAACATTAACAAGGTAGAAGTTTTCATATTCAGCAGTTAGCACACGTCCTTCCTGATCATGGTTGTCAATTCCAATATCCGATATAAACTTTATTGGTTCTTCTTTACACATTATTGCTGTGCCTGAATATCCTTTTCTGACAGCTGAATTACTTGTAAAATGGTATCCTGAATCAAACAATACCTCTCTTACCTGATCATCTTGAGCTTTTGTTTCCTGAAGACATAGTATATCCGTATTAAGATTTTCAACTATTTCATTAAGACCCTTCTTTTGAAGGGCTCTTATTCCGTTAACATTCCATGATATTATTTTGATTTCCATATATTGTTTTATTCAAATTTAATCTTTAACGATTAACTGTTCATCAAATATGTTTACACCACCCTTCACACCAAAATCTAAGGATTGAACAGGGTATGCAATTTTTATGTTTTCTTTCTCAAAACGTTTCTTTAAACGCATAATAGCCTCACTCATAGCTTCTAAATAGTCAGGATTTTTTGTGAAGGTTATCCAGAATCGTACTTCAAAATTATAGGCATAACTTCCGATACTTGTAAAGTAAAAGTCGATAATTTCAGTTTTTAGCAATACATCTATTTGTTTAATCTCATCAATTGTTACACGTTTTACAAGATCCAGGTCGTCGCCATGTGAAACAGCACTTTGTAATACAATTCGTCTTTTATTATAGATGGAGTAATTTGTAAATGTGTTATTATATATTATTTGATTCGGCACAAAAACCTCCTGACCTGTAGTAGTTTTTATACTTGTGGTAATCCAACCAATTTTATTTATTGTCCCAAACTTACCATCAATCATAACCCAATCACCATCCTTAAATGGTTTTTGAATATTAATAATAAAACCACCAAAAATATTTGATGCAATATCTTTAAACGCAAAACCTGCTACAATACCTATAATTCCTGCGCCGGCTAACAGTTTAGTAACCACACCTTCTAAACCCAGAATGTCGAGCGCAAAAAATATTCCGGCAAATATTAATATTATATATAATGAAGATGAAATGAATTTAGCTAGTTCTGTTTGCTTTTTCAACACTTTTGTATAAGCCCTAAACGAATATCTTCGTATGACTTTAGCTATTATATAGAATGTAACTAAAGCCAATATTGCCAGAAATATTTTGGGTAAATAGTCAAATGCTGATTTATCCCAGCCATCAATTGAATGGATATCGCTAAAGATGCTAATAATCATAGTAGCTAGTTAATTTCAAACAAATGTAATGTATTTTGATGATTTGTTTTTTGTGTGTAAGTATGAAAACAATTATTAATAAAACACGGAACTCCTATAATTATAAGAATTCCGTGCTGACTAAAACTAGAAAATGAAAATACTAATGATGGAAACCACCACCTTCTTTTTCAGTAACTGAATTTACAATTTCGTGATTTTTGAAATACTCAAGACTACGTTTAACATCTTCAACAAAAAGATCACCTAAATCACGACTTACTCCATGTCGGATTAATAACCTCATAACAACTACATCTGTAAGATTTACAGGAAGTGAATATGCAGGTGCCTGCCATCCTCTGGTTCTCAGCCTGTCGCTGAGGTCGAATAAATTAAACCCATGATCTTCACCTTCTTTCATCTGCCAAAGTAGAGCGGGAATACCATTTTTGCCGTCATAAATAACTTCAAATGGTCCTAGTTTTGAAATTTGCTGACCAATATAAACAGCAGTATCATAACATGCTTGTTGAATTTTTTTATAACCATCTCTACCAAGACGTATGAAATTGTAATACTGTGCAATTATTTGTCCGGCAGGGCGTGAAAAGTTAAGTGCAAAGGTATCCATTTCGCCGCCAAGGTAATTAACTTTAAAGATAAGATCTTCTGGTAAATCTTCTTCATCGCGCCATATGCACCAGCCCACACCAAGAGGTGATAATCCAAATTTGTGACCAGAAGCATTAATAGATTTTACACGTGGTATTCTAAAGTCCCAGAGCAATTCGGGCTCAATAAAAGGAGCTAAAAAGCCACCGCTTGCACCATCAACATGAATTGGTATATCAATACCTTTATCTTTTTGAAATTTATCCAAAGCATCGGCTATTTCTTTAACGGGCTCATACTGACCTGAGTATGTAACGCCAAGAGTTGGAACAACGCCAATGGTATTTTCATCGCATCGTTTAATTACTTCTTCGGCATTCATAATAAGCCTTCCTTTGTCCATAGGTATTTCACGCAATTCAACATCCCAATATTTTGCAAATTTGTGCCAGCATATTTGTACAGGACCACAAATCATGTTTGGTTTATCAGTTGGTTTTCCTGCCTTACGCATACGATCACGCCAACGCCATTTCATTGCCATACCGCCAAGCATTGCTGCTTCGCTTGAACCTGTTGTTGAACACCCTTTTGTATTAGCTGCATCTGGAGAATTCCATAAATCAGCCATCATGTGCACACATCTGGCTTCAATTTCAGCTGTTTGCGGATACTCATCCTTATCAATCATGTTTTTGTCGAGTGACGCATCCATTAACTTATGAACCTCAGAGTCAACCCACGTGGAACAAAATGTTGCCAGATTTTGACGTGAATTACCGTCCATCATTAACTCATCACGAACTACCTGGTATGCATGAGTTGGATCTTCTTCGTGCGCGGGGAATTTGTACTTGGGCAATTTTGCAGCAAGATCTTTGGATGCAAATACATCATCATTAATGTTACCCTTTAATGTGTTTTTTTCGTGTAGTGCCATTTTTATTTTTTTAATGATTAATTGAATAAATGATTAAATAAAGAATTATTTTTAAATTTAATCATTGAAGTAACTACTTTAATCACTCCTTTAATTTTTTACTTTTTTATTAGGTCGGAAATGATAAATAATATGTGGTAAAAAGAATATTACTATAAAGCCAATAATTAGTATCATTTCGTATGATTTAATCTCAGAATCCTTGATTGTTGACGGAGGGAAGAATGCAATTATAAATGCACCTACACTCATTAACAGACCTAGGAAGGGAATTATAAATCTTCCAAAACCACCTGGTACAATATATGCTCTTGGAACATCACCATGTTTACTTTTAAGTCGGAAATATGTAAAATATAATAGTATATACATCATTAAGTAAGAAACAACAGTTAATGCCATCGCGAGTAAAAAGGATAGGTTTCCACCGGTTCCTCCAAACGTTAATAAGGCAGCCCAAATACTAACAATAATACCCTGAGCAATAACTAAGCTAACAGAAATACCATTTTTATTAAGTTTTTTAAAACGAACAGGTAACAAACCATCTTCTGCAGTGTTTTGCAATCCCTTAATAGGTCCGCTTACCCATGCAGCAACTTCGCCGAAAGCACCTAAAGCCAGCAAAAATGCAGTAACTGGTAGCATCCATTTTAGGTGATAAAGGTTTAAGTAATGCTCAAATGCTTGCATAATACCTACATTCAATTCAATTTTGTCAATAGGCACAACAAATCCCACACTAAGTGCACCAAAAATATTCATAACTATCGCACCAAAGGCAAGAATCATTATGGCAATTGGGTAATTTTTTTTGGCATTATCAAGCTCATTAACATGAACTGCCGATGCTTCAATACCTAGATATGATAGCATAAAAGCGACAAGAATTACAATTGTTTTAATTTTTGTAAAATCAGGAATAAATGTATCCCAATTCATAACAACTTCAATTTTATTTCCCCCTATTGTATAAATAATAGCCATTACAATGAGTAACAATGCAGGAAGAATAATACCAGCGCTAAATGATATTTTTGTAATTTTAGAAATAAAACCGGCACCTTTAAGGTTGAGGTATGTTATTACCCAAAATAGAGCCATAACTATCAAAAACTTATAGAGTTGATTCTCATTAATAACAGGGGCATCAAAAAGATAGGATAGGGCTCCGGTTATAAAGTACAACATTGTAATAAAACCTATTGTAATTTGAAACCACTGGAAAAAGATTGCAGCAAATCCCCATCGAGGACCAAATGCAGTGCCAACCCATTTATAAACACCTCCATCTTGCCAACCATCACCGGTAGCCATTTCTGCTGAAATTAAAGCAGTTGGCAAAAAGAAAAAGATACCAGCTAATAGTAAGTAAAATACTAATGCAAATCCTGATGAAGCAAAAGCCGGATAACCATAAACTGTTGCTACCATCGAACCACTAAGTGCGATAAAACCACCAGTAGTTATCATTTTTTTTGTTGTAGAATTTTGTCCCATAAACGTATTATTTTAGTTAAAAAATTTGAGAATTATAACATTGTAATAGTAAATTTTTTCAACAATAAGTAAAACGACTTCTTGTTTTTATATCAAACAATTTGATTGAAATTTTCATACATAATTAATAATATAATAAGAATGCAAATAATTAACTATAAAATAAACTCTGTTCCAACATTAGCATAAAAAAACTTATCTTTAAATATTTGTGCTAATTCCCCTGATTTTTGAAGCCCTGTACAATGAGAAACGCCAATATGTTGAACATCATATTTTTTAAGTGCTTCTATGGTTTTTGTAAACTGATATTCTGTTGCTGGTTTTAGGTGTGTACCTCCAATAACTGCATAAATCTTATTCTTATTTAGCTTTTTAGTTACATAATCCATAATGTTAACTAATCCGGCATGAGCGCAACCAAATAGTAAAACCAGCCCTTTTTCTGTATCAAAAACAAGGGTGTTATCATCTTTTATTGGGTCACGAATAAATTCTCCTTTATCATTATATATTACCAGATTTTTGCCACTATTTTCAAAATCATTTAACTTTGGCACCTCTCCAGTTAAATACATGCCTTTTTGAATTTCTACCATTTCAGTATTGAAAACAAAATTAGCTCCAAGGTATTCCAAATATTTTCTTTCAGCAAACAATCCTAAGTATTTAATCTTTCCGTTGGTAACACTATAACGAGTAGAAAAAAAGTCAGGATGAACATAAACAGGTTTAGGCCCAGAGAGTTTTAGTGCCTCAACAAATCCACCAGAATGATCATAATGTCCGTGTGAGAAAATTATTGCTTTTATACTAGGAAGGTCCTTCTTTAGAATAAAACAATTATGTCTAATTCCCAACCCCTGACCTGTATCAAACAAATAATTACCATTTTGTGTTTCAATAAAACATGAAAAACCATGTTCGGCTATTGCCAGGCTGAAAGGGATTACTGTATTCTCGCATAAAATACTAATTTTTAATGACATAAACAGATCCTTTTGTTAAATTGAGATTAATAATATTTAATCAGATTTATTTTTTTCTTTTAATGCCATCGATAAAAAATTGTAAATCATAGGTTTTCCTTGATTTGATTTAATATCTACTTCAGCGTGGAATTGCTCTCCAAAAACCATTTTCCCTTTAATTTTTTGTGCTTGAACATAAGATGATTGAGCAAGAACCTCGAATCCAATCAATGGAAAAACTTCCTCGGCAGTTGCCCAGCTATGTATTTCTACTCCAAAAAATGGGTTTGGAATATTATTAAATATTGGTGAATTATTTATTATTGATATTGAGTCGGGAGCTACGTAAGTTTCAATATCGAGTATCGTATTATCAAACCACCCTGTACTATGGGCATATGTATAGCCATATGCCATAACTTCCAATTGATGACCTGCACAAATCCCCAATATTGGTATCTTACT
>CAYWRM010000035.1:0-30672 GCA_964460905.1 uncultured Lentimicrobiaceae bacterium | reverse complement strand
TAGTTTTAGATATTTTGCAGAAACTGGTTCGATGTCAATAATGTTTCTATATGTATAGTTTTCGGATATTGTTTTAATCTTAGTCCAGTTTTCTCCATCTAAGCTAAACATCCAATAAAAGTTGGTTAGCCATCCTTCTTTTGAATTGGGGTTTGACAACATCCATATTCTACTGATTTCGGTAGGTTCAGAAAGGGTAAACTCTACCCATGGAGTAGTATTATAGGGTGGGGGAGGTTCCCAATGTGTTGTGTTACCGATGTCAGTAATGTCTATTATATTTTTTGAATTTGCACCATTTGATACTACTACCGATTCAACCTTAACTCTAATAAGGTTCATAAAACTGTCATCTGATTTTGTGTCTAAATAAAACCTTGATGATGCCCAACTGCTTTCATTATTCTTAGAGTCCGTAGCTTTTACCCTCCAATAATAATATTGTTTATCGATTGGTAATTTGTCATCATTATCTAATAATTTGGATGTAATAAATCTGGTTTTTTGAACTATGTTATTATATTCGGCATAAACATTTTCAAACTTTTGATCGGTGGAAATTTGAATAGTATAAGTTAGTTCGCCAATACCACCTTTTGCATTATAAAAAGTTAGAAGAGGTTGGCTATTTGTGCAAATTACATCAAATGATGGGTTGTTAGTAAGGCTTGGAGGTGTTATATTTGAACTTTGAGAGTAGCAATTATTATAGGAAAGAATTATAGTTGATAAGAATAGTAATAGATTAATTGTGACATTTTTAATTTTCATAAAAGATCTATTTTAGTGATGGGAAAGCCAAATATAATATTATTTTTTGACTTGTTAAAAAATAAATAGATAAATAAGTTCCTATAAAGAGTGTAACGATTAATTGTGTAATTTTGGTAATTAATTACTTAATAGAATGTCATGGCAAAAATTGTTAATATAACAGAGGCGGTTTCAATAGCTCTACATAGTGTTATATTGATTGCAAAACACCGTAATAAACAAGTAAATGTTAATTATATCGCAAAGGCTACAGGTAGTTCTAAGTTTCATATTGCAAAAGTGCTTCAGAAGCTAGTGAAGGATGGGTTTTTGGGCTCAACTCGTGGTCCTACCGGCGGGTTCTATCTGGTTGATAAACCCAAAAATATTACATTGCTAGAAGTTTATGAATCGGTTGAAGGTAAGATAATTGTTTCGCGTTGTCCACTAGGTAAAGAGATATGTCCTTTTGGTAAGTGTGTTTTTGAGAACCTTACTATGGATATGACAAGAAATTTCAGAGACTATCTTAAATCTCGTACGTTAGCTTCCTATATGAAGGATAAGGATTTTTAGAGAATATGAAAGGAAACTATATTGAGCCAATACATCCCAATTATTAAAAACTATATCTTACTGCAAAAACAAAGTTCCTTCCTGGGGAAGTAATTCCAGATGAGTAAGTTCGAAACCTGTAATTCATAATATTATCTATTCCAAAAGTGGTAATAAACTTCTCATTAAATGCATAGCTTCCCCTAAAGTTTAATGTCCACCAACCTGGCGAATATGGATTTCCATTTGCATCAGTTGCATATAAATAAGCTTTATCTCTTTCGCTAGGAGCTAGTTTGTCATAACTAATTTCGGCATTATAATCAGTAATTATGGATAGTTTTAACTTGTTTTTTTCAAAAGTTACAGACGTGGCTCCATATAAAGGTGGAGCATGCCTGAGCGCTGCTCCGGTGTCATCTTCTCCGTTAATTGTAGTTAGTACAGTATTTAGAGCAATGTTGTTGAATAGCTTTATATTAAAGATCATACTTGCTCCATAAATTACAGCACTTCCTGTATTAACAACTGCCTGAACTTTGCTTAATTCTCCATCGTACATAATAGAATCCTGTCCGTTTAAAGTAAAATCTTTTCTTACCATTGCATTATCGAGGTATGAATAAAAAGCGGTTATTTCAATTTTGGCAACTTCATGAAATTTTCTTATAATTCCAACATCAACATTGTATAAATATTCAGGTTCAAGATTCTCATTAGGAACTACAACATTACCAGGTTCTGAGTCAAATATTTTTGCAACGTCATCTAAATTTGGTGCTCGGAATCCTGATGATAAGTTAAAATTATATTGCCATTCACCGGGGTGATAAACAAACCCTGCACTTCCTGTTATTGCTCCATTATTAATGTTGATCTCAGTAAATGGTAGATGGTAAAAGGATGTGTCATTGAATTTTGAATGTAAACTTATGTATGAAAATCTTACACCTGTTAGCAAGGTTATTGGCACACTGCTTAAATTCTTTTTATAACTAAAATATGCACCCGACTGAAAGAACTGAGTTCCACCATCTGGATAACGAGTTGATATTTCTGCTGTTTCCTGAGTATCGATATTTTCCTTAATACCTTCCGATGTAACATCATTGTACACAAGTTCAATACCGTAATAAATAAAATTTCCTCCGTTTAGAACCTTGTCAAAATCAGCGTTTAATGAGAATATATTTACTTGTTCTTCGCGCTTTCTTAGCCAGTCATTTTTGTATTTTCTGTCATGCCTGCCTTCTTTAACATTTTGGTATGCTAATGTAATAACAGCATTATCATAAAATGATGCATTATTATTCATATTCACTGATAACCTGTTCATCAACCATTGCTGAGGTTCATAATCCCATTGAGCATATTTCAGTATTCCATCAGAATATTGTAGTAATCTGTCGTAACGAGGTACAGCAGAGGTTTGTGTCAGGTATAAGCTATATTCCCAGTCTACATGCTCACTATATCTGTGCATAACTTTCGTCATCATACTTATTTGGTCATATCCTGAGAAACGCTGAATATTAGGATCTGAATTTTGAATAATTGTATCGTTGCCATCAATAAAGTCCACATATTCAGGCCTCTGATTGTAGTCGTTATGCATATTACCCATTCGTAGATCATCAAACTTACTGTAGGAAATATTTGCCATTAAAGCCCACTTATTATTTGATAAATTAAAATTCCCATGAAAAGTTCTTTCAAAATCAGCAGTTGACAATCTTGTCATAGCATTTCCATATCCAATCAATTTATCACCAGCAGAGAATTTAGGTTTAAGGGTATGAAAATCAATAACTCCACCTAGTGCATCACTTCCGTAGATATTTGTTCCCGGGCCGAAAATCACTTCTGCACTCTCAATGCTATTTGCATCAGCCTGCAGTACATTATGTAGGTTACCGCTACGATAAATTGCATTATTCATCCTAACGCCATCAACCACCATCAGTATTTTGTTTGCAGCAAACCCTCTAATCATTGGGCTGCCACCACCTAGCTGGCTTTTTTGTACATAAACCTGATTTCCTGATGCTATCAAATCAGCAGATGTAGCAGGGTTATTAAATAAAATATCTTTGTTTTTTATCAGTTCAATTTTATTTGGGATTTCACTTGATTTAGTTTCCCACTTACTTGCTGACACTATTACTTCATCGAGGTTGATTAATTTTTCGTTTAGGGGTACTTTAAACTTGAGTTCTGAAATTGTGTTTTTGTATAGCGAGAGTGAATTATATGATGGATGCTGAAAGTGAATGTTCTCATTTTCTAGATAATCACTAATATCAGCAATACCCAGTGTGTTTGTTAGGCCCGTTTTAGTTTTGCTATCATTAAAAATTACTACATCTGATATTGGATTACCTGATTGTTGGTCAAACACAAAAATATTTTGTGAAACTACATTTGTTAGAGTAATTAAAAACACGGAAGTTAGTATGGCAAATTTCTTTAATTGCATTATTTTCAATTTGATATATCTAACTTTGATGTTGTTAATTATAATTTGAATCGGGGATCAAGCTGTTGGTTGTTGGCTATTGGCCTTTTCTAATTATTATTTCTTTTTTTGTTTAGCTGCATCTTCAAGTCTTTTCTGGAACGCCGATTTTTTCTTTGCCGGTTTCTTTTTATTCAGTTCTATTTTTGCTCGGAGTTTATCCTCATTTATTGCATATCTAAATACAAACATCTGGCCAAAGGTTATAATATTGGCAAGGAAATAATAGTAACTTAATCCTGATGCGTAACTGTTAAAAATTCCAAGGAACATTACCGGCATTAGATACATCATGGTTTTCATACCTGGCATTTGAGTAGATTGGTTAGCCATCATCTGATTGTTCAGGTATGTGTACATTATTGTTGAAACAGTCATTAACAATGTAAAAAGACTAACATGATCACCATAAAATGGGATATCCCAAGGTAAAGTAGCAATTGAATCGTAACTTGATAAATCGTGCGCCCAAAGAAAAGGTTGTTGTCTTAGCTCAATTGAAGCAGGAAAAAACCTGAACATAGCAAATAATATTGGCATTTGAAGAAGCATGGGAACACAGCCAGCTGCAGGGTTAGCACCGGCTTTTTTATATAATGCCATAACAGCCTGTTGCTTCTTCATGGAGTCTTCCTTCTTGGGGAATTTTTTACCTAGTTCATCTACTTCAGGTTTTAACACACGCATTTTAGCTGTTGAATAATATGTTTTGTATGCTATTGGAAACAATAGTGTTTTTAGCATTATGGTTAATACAAGAATAACGATACCATAATTCCAACCGTAACCACCAAGCCAATCAAATGTTGGTATTACAATATATTCATTTATCCATGCTAGTATGAAAAACCCCCATCCAATTGGAATTTGACGTTCCAGTTCAAGATCGTATGCTTTAAGTGTGTAAAATTTATTTGGACCAAAATAAAATGAAAACGGAATGCTGGTGCTTCCCTTTAGATTAATTGGCAATTCAAAATCGGCCTGCATTGATTTGAGGTATCTGTCTGAACCCGGATTTTCTTTTTCAAATACCTTAAGCCTCCCGTTATTGAAAGAATTTTTTGCAATTAAGGTAGATGAAAAGAAACGTTGCTTAAATGAAACCCACTTTAGCTTTGTGGTAATTTGTTCCTCATCGTCATCAGTTTCGTCCATGTAATCAACTTCATCCTGATAGTATTTGTAATATATAGTTGATCCGTTAAATTGATCAATTGTTTTTTCTTGTTGTCTAAGATCAGCGTACCAGTTTAAATCAACAAAGCTGGAATTTGATGATATAACACCCTCCATGCCAACAATATTTATTGTGAAATCAATCATATAATTGTCGCCATTGAGAGTATATAAATATTCAATGTAGCTATTGTTATTCACAACTCCTTCAGTAGAGCCAATATATAATCGCATATTAAACGACAATGATTCAGTGCCGGAAACAACCATATGGGATTTTGCAAACTCATCAGGAGTGAAGTAAAAGTTTTCAGTATTTATTATTCTATTGTGTGAAAAGAATGATAATCCAAATTTTGAAGTTTCGGGATTGAACAGGATAACTGGCAGTGAATCATAAGTTTGATAATCTTTTAATTCAATGGTTTTAATATGTCCGCCTTTATTACTAACTTCTATCTTAACGAGATCATTTTCAATGATGTATAATTGTTCATCACCAATAGCTGCATTTGCGAATACATCGTATTTATTTTGCAAGTCAGAAAATGTTTCGCGTTGTTCGTGTGTAATTTCAATTGCAGGAGCTTCAGGTTGTGATGATTGCTCCAGTACTTTAGTTGTACTTGCAAGTTCTTCGGCTTTTTGCCTTTGAATATGTGCTATTGAATCAGCTACATATTGTTGCTTTGCAAGTTCCTCTTCAGAAGGTGTCATCCAATAGGTATAACCAATCATTATTCCTGCTATGAGGATGAAGCCTAAAATTGAGTTTTTATTCATGCTATATTTTTTTTTCGGTTTATTCCCCTTATCAGGATAATAAGTTTGCAAATATATTGAGAATTATTAAATAACTGACAAATACTATGCCGCTAAGTTCAAGTTGTAAGTTGTAGATATTTAGGTGTATAGAAAGCGTTGCGTGTCATGTTTTTATTAAATGGAATTAAGTCATCATTATTTTTAAAAAAATATTTATCAAAAACACTTGACAACAGGTACAAAATGAAGTATATTTGTGATATTAAATTAATATCATAATAATATAAATATAATACTATGAAAAAAGAACATGAATTTTCACCAATATCTGGCTATTTAGCCTTATTTGTTATCTTTTTATTTATTGTACCACCTATACTGGCGATTATTTTTGTAAAAATGATTTGGATGATTGCATTGATTTTACTAGGGATATTTTTTATTGCAGGACTAGTTACTGTTAACCCAAATGAATCAAGTGTACTAGTGCTGTTTGGAGCCTATAAGGGTACAATTAAGAAGAATGGTTTTTGGTGGGTTAATCCGTTTTTCTCAAGAAAGAAAATATCTCTTAGAGCCAGAAATTTGGATAGTGAACCCATAAAAGTGAATGATAAAATTGGTAATCCGGTAATGATAGGTGTTGTTATGGTTTGGAAGGTGGATAATACATATAAAGCAGCATTTGATGTGGATGATTATGTACATTTTGTTGATATTCAGAGTGAAGCTGCTATCCGCAAGCTCGCAGGACATTATTCTTATGATAATTTTGAAGATGAGGATGCCAATATTACATTACGTGGAGGAGGAGAAGAGGTTAACCATATGCTCGAAGATGAAATTACTGAAAGACTTGCTATTGCAGGTATAAAAGTGATTGAAGCAAGGATTAATTACATTGCTTATGCTCAGGAAATTGCAGGGGCAATGCTAAAACGACAGCAGGCAACAGCAATTGTTGCTGCCCGATTTAAAATAGTTGAAGGTGCTGTTAGCATGGTTGAGATGGCTTTGGACGCACTCGAAAAAAAGAAAATTATTGAACTTGATGATGAAAAGAAAGCTACTATGGTTAGCAATTTGATGGTTGTTCTAACCTCTGATAAAGATGTTTCACCAATTGTGAATACGGGAACCATTTATTAATGTTTGAATATGTTTATTTCGGGATTTGAAACCCTGAACTATAAAGTTGCTAATCCTAAATCTGTCATTATTTCTAGCAATTTTATTCCCGAAGTAGCATGAGTAAAATGATAAAATGAAAAAGGTACTATTTCAAGAAGAACAAAAGTTTGGGTCTCGGTCTTTATACGTTAGTATGGGTGCTATTTATGCTATACCCGTTGTAATATTTTCAATAGCATTTTATTATCAATTTGTTCTAAAACAGCCATGGGGGGATAAACCAATGTCGGACTTAGGTTTATTAGTAACAGCATTGTTGATTTTTGTCGTTCTTATTATTTCATCTTTTCTATTGTTTAATTCAAAATTGGTTGTGGAGGTAACAAACGAAAATCTACATTTTACTTTTTGGCCTTATTTCAGAAAATCGATAAGTTATTCAAAATCTGATATTGAAAAGTATGAGATCCGAGAATATAAACCAATTAAAGAATATGGTGGTTGGGGTATGAAGCAAGGAAAAAAAGGAGTTGGAAAAGCTTATAATGTAAGGGGTAATATAGGTTTGCAACTATATCTACAAGACGGAAAGAAAGTATTGATTGGTACACAGAGGGGTGATGCATTTTTACGTGCAATAAATAAATTAATGGAGAATAAATAATAATGGCGAAAAAGAAAGCATTCGTACTTCGAGTTCAACCGGAAATGATGGCTGCACTTGAAAAATGGGCACAGGATGAATTTCGTAGTACTAACGGACAGATAGAATATATTCTAAATAATGCTCTGTTAAAAGCCGGAAGGAAGAAAAAGGTAAAGGAATAGTTTATGTGACTTGTTTTATAATCAACCTTTTTTACTCTTTTTATATTTAATAGCAGCCTTAATAAATCCAATAAATAATGGATGAGGTTCTTTAACAGTACTTTTGTATTCCGGATGAAATTGCACACCAATAAACCATGGATGGTTTTTTAACTCAATTATTTCAACAAGATCTTTGCCTGGGTTTATACCTGAAAGTTGCATACCGTTTTCAGTAAACCGATCTCTAAAATCATTATTAAATTCGTATCGGTGACGGTGTCTTTCAAAGATATCATGTGTTTTGTATTCACTAAAAGCTAATGAGTCCTTTTCCAAACTACATTCATAAAGTCCCAGCCTCATACTACCTCCAAGGTTGGTTACTTTTTTTTGCTCTTCCATGATGTCAATTACAGGATATGGCGTATTAGCATCAATTTCAGTAGTATGTGCTTTATCTAATCCTAATACATTTCTTGAAAACTCAATAGCAGCACACTGCATTCCCAAACAAATGCCCAAAAACGGAATATTGTTTTCACGAGCATATTTAATTGCATCAATTTTTCCTTCAATTCCTCGTCCTCCAAAACCAGGGGCAACAAGTATACCATTTAGTCCTGAAAGTTTTTCATTAACATTTGATGTGTTAATTTTTTCTGATTGAATACTCACAATATTTACTTTGTATTCATTTTCAACTCCTCCATGAACAAGTGCTTCATTTATTGATTTATATGCATCTTTAAGTTCAACATATTTTCCAATTAATCCAATGTTCACATTTCCAACCGGATTTTTCAGTCTATCTACAAATCTTTCCCAATTTTTTAAATCGAGTTTCTCAGGAATGGGTGTATTTGTTACGGACAATACCTCTATATCTAGTTTTTCTTCACGCATTAACAAGGGAACATCATAGATTGTGTGTGCATCAATTGATTCAATAACTGCAGTTGGTGAAACGTTACAGAATTGTGCAATCTTACGTTTAATGCCTTCATTGAGCGAATGCTCTGTTCTACATACAATTATATCGGGCTGAACTCCTTGTTCCAACATTGTTTTTACCGAATGCTGTGTTGGTTTTGTTTTAAGTTCACCGGCAGCTTTTAAGAATGGGACAAGAGTTAGGTGGACAACAGCACAATTGTTACCTAGTTCCCACTTCATTTGTCTAACAGTTTCAATAAAAGGAAACGACTCTATGTCACCAACAGTTCCACCTATTTCAGTAATTACAAAATCATATTTATGTGTTTGTCCTAATATTTTTATACTTCGTTTTATTTCATCCGTAATATGGGGTACTACTTGTACAGTTGTACCTAAATATTCCCCTTTTCGTTCTTTGCTTATTACATTTTGATAAATACGGCCCGTAGTTACATTATTTGCCTGCGAGGTAGGAGTATTGGAGAATCTTTCATAATGGCCTAGGTCGAGATCAGTTTCAGCACCATCATCAGTAACATAACATTCACCATGTTCGTATGGGTTTAGCGTACCCGGATCGATATTAATATATGGATCTAGTTTTTGTATTGTTACTGAAAATCCTCGTCCCTGTAGTAGCTTTGCCAATGAGGCAGAAATAATTCCTTTACCAAGGGATGACGAAACTCCTCCGGTAACAAAAATGTATTTTACATTCTTTTTCATCTTCTCAACAAGAGTTTATAAGTAAAATAATTATGCAAATATAGCAATCCCAGTTGTGTTAGCAGTTTATTATTACTAAAATTTTACACTTTTAAGATATTGATAATTTGTGTATTGTATTAAAATGTTAAACCAAAGTTACGTAATAAATGTAACATTGGTTTAACAAAAAATCTTGTAAATTTGTTTAATTGACATATAAGTCAAAATTTGTTGTTCACTAGTAATATGTTGGACGCTTAACTCCTGCCATATTTTTTGCAACTCGAATAACTTGCAATGCATAGCCAAACTCGTTGTCGTACCAAATATATGCTATAAGACCTTTTTTGTTTGCTGAAACAAGTGTTGCATTACTATCAAATACAGAAGTAGCAGGTTCACTTATAAAATCTGAAGATACTGCATCTGCAGAAGTAGAATATTTTACCTGGGCAACTAAATCTCCTGTTAACGAAGTTTTTCTCATAAGTTCATTAATTTCTTCAACACTAGTTTCTTTGTTAAGTGTAAGTTTAAGTATTACCAATGAAACGTTGGGAGTAGGGACACGTATTGCGTTACCAGTTAGTTTTCCACCAAGTGAAGGTACAATTTTAGTGACAGCCTTGGCTGCTCCTGTTTCAGTAATAACAAGGTTTAGTGGAGCGGAACGGCCACGTCGTGTTTTTTTATGCATGTTATCTAATAGATTCTGATCGTTTGTGTACGAATGAATCGTCTCAAGATGTCCTTGTTCAATTCCAAATTTTTTCTCAAGAACTGATAATACGGGAGCAGCAGCATTTGTTGTGCAAGAAGCTGCAGATAAAATGGTTTCTTTATTATAGTCAACGCTTTTTTCGTTTACACCAAAAACAATATTTGGAATGTCGCCCTTGCCTGGAGCTGTTAGAAGTACTTTCGATATTCCTTTTGCTTTAAGATGACGACTCAACTCTTCACGGTCACGGTATATACCTGTATTGTCAATTAATATAGCATTGTTAATACCATATTCTGTATAGTCAATTTCTTCAGGACTACTTGCAGCTAGCATAAGCACCTTATGCCCATTAATATAAATAGTTTTATCATCCAGGTTTTCAAGCGCAACACCTCTAAACGGACCATGAACAGAATCGTGTCGTAGCAATGAAGCACGTTTGACTATTTGTTCATCATCATTTCCTCTAGTTACAATCGCACGAACTCTCAATTGGTGGCCATTACCTTGTATAATAAGTTCACGGGCTAATAATCTACCAATTCGTCCAAAGCCATAAAGAACAACATCAACAGGCAGTTTAAATTTAGCTTCAGATCCGATAAACTTTTTCAATTTTATTTTTACAAAATCTTCAGCATCTATATAGTCTTTTTTTGTGTCGCACCACTCGGCGTTGAGTTTACCAATGTCAATTTTTGAAGGTTTAATATTACAATGCAGAATTGCTTTGGCCAACTTTAGTGAATCTTTTATGTTAAGCTGCCTATTTATAATATTTTCAGCATAAGAATGTCTGTATAATATTAAACTTGCGCTTCGGTCAATAAGCTGGCTTCTGAATAGTACCAACTCAACTGATTTGTTGTAAAACAGTTTCGACAATACACTAATAAATTCGTTGGCATGCATTTCCTGCCTTGCCCATTCATTAAGAGAGTCTTCGTAACTACCGTTAATATTTTTATTATTTGCCATAGTTTATTATTATTTGAATTATTATTTAGGAATGTTTAACATAAGCTATGTATGCAAAAATAGGAAAAGCAATTAATTTTCAAACAAAACTACCTTTTTTATATGCGTTCTTAATAAATATAAGTGTGCATTAGTTAAATGTGCACGTAAACCTATGAAAATAAGGAGGTGAAAAGAATAATCTATTGCCCTAAATATGCTTTTAGTAATCTACTTCTAGCAGTATTTCTTAATCTGCGAATTGCTTTTTCTTTAATTTGACGTACTCTTTCACGTGTTAAATCAAAAGTAGCACCAATTTCTTCTAATGTTAAACTATAGGTTCTTCCAATACCATAATACATATTTACTATCTCCCTTTCTTTTTCAGAAAGGGTGGCAAGTGAACGTTGGATTTCACTACCTAAGGATTCTCTCATTAGAGATTCATCTGTTTCTTCAATGTCTGTTGGAACAAAGAAATCAAGAAATTTCGTGTCTTCATCACTTGCCATAGGAGCGTCCATTGAAACGTACCTTGTTGCAATTCGCATTGTTGCATCAATTTTATGGCGGGGAACTTCTAATTCTTGTGCAATTTCTGTTTCGGAAGGCGGTCTTTCGAATTGCTGTTCTAAACGTGAGGATGCCTTTTTTAATCTATTAATTGATCCAACCTGATTAAGAGGCAGTCTGACAATTCGTGATTGCTCAGCAATTGCTTGTAGAATAGATTGTCGTATCCACCAAACGGCATAAGATATAAATTTAAAACCTCTGGTTTCGTCAAATCTTTGTGCAGCTTTAATTAAACCAAGATTTCCTTCATTAATTATATCGGGTAGACTTAATCCTTGATTTTGATATTGTTTTGATACAGATACAACAAAACGTAAATTAGCTTTTGTAAGTTTCTCAAGAGCAATGGCATCTCCATTCTTAATCCTTCTAGCCAGCTCAACTTCTTCTTCAGCCGTAATTAGTGCTTCTCTACCGATGTCTTGCAAATACTTATCAAGCGATGCAGTATTTCGGTTAGTAATTGATTTAGTAATTTTGAGTTGTCTCATGTTTTCGGAATGGGATAAATCTAAGTTTCATAAAAACAGCCACGCAATTTAATAAAAATTATCTTAAGTGACAAATTATCAGAGCATAAATTCATACGAAACTCGTACTCCATTGGGGTATAATCCTTTTAATCGAATTATATTTCTATGTGATTTGTTTAAAGCCATTGATAAATTTTCTTGAGAGTTAACTCTTAAACCATTTATTTCAGTAATTATGAATCCATCATTTATACCACTTTTGTTTAGTATTCCGCTATTTATATTAATGATTCTTAAGCCATTAGATATTTTGAGGTTTTTAAGTTCGTCAATGGATACACTCTGTAATTCAGCTCCAAGAATATCATTATAAAATGAATCGCCCGATTTAACAATCAAAGTTGTTCCATTTTTATTTTTTAATATTACATCAAGAGTAATTATTTTATTGTCACGGTTTATTTTGGTAATCACGGTAGTTCCTGGATTAAATTGAGCAATTAAACCTAATAATGAAGATAAACTATTGGTTTTAATATCATTTATTGATAAAATAACATCACCTTTAATAATTCCAGCATCATATGCACCGCTATTTTCAACAACACCAGCAACATAAATTCCATTAACACTTTCTAGGCCGATAACTTCGGCAAACTCAGCATTTATATCTTGTATTTGTACCCCCAGATAACCTCTTTGTGCTTCGCCATATTCAATAATATCATTTACTACTTTTTTTACAATATTAACAGGTATGGCAAATGAGTACCCTTCGTAAACACCTGTATGGGATGCTATTGCAGCATTTATACCAACTAATTCTCCTCTTGTGTTTACTAGTGCGCCTCCGCTATTGCCTCTATTTACAACTGCATCGGTTTGGATGAATGACTCAATTGATGATTGCCCTCCTAATATGTTAATATTACGTGCTTTAGCACTAACTATACCGGCAGTAACAGTTGAGTTTAAGTCGAAAGGATTACCAACAGCAAGAACCCATTCTCCTATTTTAATATTGTCAGAATCACCGAAAGTTAAAAAAGGGAGATCATTTTTATTGACTTTAATGAGTGCTAAGTCTGTACTTGGGTCAACTCCTATAACCTCTGCTTCAGTTTCGCGTTCATCATTAAAGGTTACCGATATAACATCGGCTCCATCAATTACATGATTATTTGTAACTATATACCCGTCAGAGGATATTATCACTCCTGAGCCAAATGCTACATAGCTATTTTGTCGTGGAGGATATTGATGCAAGTAATCTTTAAATTGACCAAAAAAATCATCATAGGAATTTGTTTTTGAAACAACCTTTGTTTTTATATGTACAACTGCATCCAACGATTTCTCTGCAGCATTTGTAAAATCAACAGCTTGTTGAGGAACATAATTTGTTTTGTGAATCACAGGTAATTGTTTATTATAGTGGGTTTCTGTTCCATTTGGAGTGCTAGTTTTATACTCACCAATTATAAATACCACAATCATAACTAACAAGGCGCCTGTAGCACCGCTTAAAAAACCTTTAATTGTTGATGTAACTTTCATAAATCTCATGTATTTTTGTTTTTATAACGGCAAACCAACATGCAAATTTTTTTTGCATGGTTAATAATTGTTAAAAGCTGATATAAAATCAACGCAAGTAGTTTTTAATTGTTGTGAGAAAAAATCATGAATATGCATTTTCATAAATTTCAGGGAAACGGTAACGATTTTATTTTATTCGATAATCGTAATAATAATTTTGATTTAACAGCTGCTCAGGTTCAAAAGATTTGTGATAGAAGGTTTGGAATTGGTGCTGATGGTTTAATGCTTATTAATGTATCTGCAAAATATGATTTTAAAATGGTTTACTATAATTCTGATGGCAATATTAGCAGCATGTGTGGAAATGGAGGAAGATGTATTGCTGCCTTTAGTAAGTTTATTGGATTAGTAGGTGATGAAATGATATTCGAAGCATGGGATGGATTGCATAAAGCGATTATTGAAAGTGAAATAATAGCTGGAAAAATTTGGGATGTAAGATTGCAGTTAGCTGATGTAGTTGATGTGGATAAAAACGAAGATTATTATTTTCTTGATACAGGATCTCCTCACTATGTTGAGTTTGTTAATAATACAGCAGAGATAGATGTAGCAACGGAGGGCAAGAAAACCCGTGATAGTGAGCGTTTTGCACCAATGGGCACTAATGTTAATTTTGTTGAGATAAGTAAGGATAGAATTTTTGTTAGAACATATGAAAGGGGAGTTGAAGAAGAAACTTTATCTTGTGGTACCGGAGTTACTGCCTCAGCAATTGCAGTATTCTTGAAAACAGGACGGAAGAATGTCCCTGTTCACACAACTGGCGGAGATTTTACAGTAAGTTTTAATCATGACGGAGACAAGTTTACTGACGTGTGGTTAAGAGGACCTGCAGAATTAGTATTTGAAGGGGATATGGGTGTTTAATAAACCTTCCAGAGTTGGCACGACCTGGAAGAGTTAATATTGTTTAAATCAGATTCTTCCATTAAAATCAACTAGCGAAGATGAATTTGTTGGTGTTTTGCAGGAATAGTAGTAGTTTATGTTAGACTCTTTCAGGAGTTACGCATTCTGGAAGGTCTTAAAAGTATTTGAGAATATGAATAATTCAGAAAAGCAAAGATGGCTTCCAACAACGGCAAGGGAAGTTAAGGAAAGGGGGTGGGATCAGCTTGATGTTATTCTGTTTACAGGTGATGCTTACATTGATCATCCATCGTTCGGTATGGCTGTAATTGGCCGTGTACTTGAAGATTTAGGTTTAAAAGTTGCTATTGTTCCACAACCAAATTGGCGAGATGACCTTAGAGATTTTAAAAAGCTTGGCAAACCGCGTTTGTTTTTTGGAGTAAGTGCAGGCGTTATGGATTCGATGGTTAATCATTATACAGCCAATCGTAGATTAAGATCTAATGATGCATATACGCCTGATAATAAGTCTGGATTCAGGCCTGATTATCCAACAATTGTTTATACAAAAATTTTAAAGGAAATTTTCCCTGATACTCCGGTAATAATTGGTGGTGTAGAAGCCTCAATGCGAAGGTTCACACATTATGATTATTGGAAAAATGAATTAAAACCCAGTATGTTGTGGCAGTCGGGTGCCGATTTAATGGTTTACGGTATGGGTGAGAAACCCATAACTCAGATTGTTAATCTCTTGAATAAGGGTGTGCCCTTTAATAAACTAAATACAATTCCTCAAACAGCTTTTTTGGTTAATTCTATATCAGATATCCCTTTAAATAAAAAATGGGAAACTGTACATCTTGCTTCTCACAATGAGTGTTTAAAAGATAAGCTTGTATTTGCACGTAATTTTAAAGTGATTGAGGTTGAGTCGAATAAAGTGTTTGCTTATAGGTTAATACAACAAATAGAAGATAATTACCTTGTTGTAAATCCGGCAATCCCATATTTGAAAGAAAAGGAAATTGATAGTATTTATGATCTTCCGTATACAAGGCTGCCTCATTTTAAATATAATAATAAAGGACCAATACCTGCCTATGAAATGATTAAATTCTCCATAAATATCCATCGTGGATGCTTTGGCGGATGTAGCTTTTGTACTATCTCGGCTCATCAGGGGAAGTTTGTTTCTTCTCGTTCAACTAAATCCATTATTGAAGAGGCTAAAAAAGTAGTGCAATTGCCTGATTTTAAAGGTTATCTTACAGATTTAGGGGGTCCTTCTGCTAATATGTATCGTATGCAAGGGGTTGATCTTAGCATTTGTGATCAGTGTAAAAGACCATCGTGTATATTCCCGAAAATATGTTTTAATTTAAACACATCGCATAAACCATTGCTTGAACTTTATGATAAGGTTGAAGCACTTCCTGAAATAAAAAAGGTTTCTATTGGTAGTGGTATCAGGTATGATTTACTAATGAAAGAGTGTAATGTTAATGGTGGCGACGATTTACATGAATATCTGCAAAGGGTTATTACAAAGAATGTATCGGGGAGACTCAAAATAGCACCTGAGCATACTTCAGAAAATGTGTTAAAGATTATGCGTAAACCATCCTTCAATCTATACCATTCATTTAAAAAGAAATTTTTAGCCATCAGCGAAAAGGCGGGACTAAAGCAGCAAATAATACCATATTTTATTTCTAGTCATCCAGGAAGTACGGAGCAGGATATGGCACAACTTGCCGCTGATACCAAAGCAGCAGGACTTCAGCTTGAGCAGGTGCAAACATTTACACCAACTCCAATGACCAATGCTACTGTAATGTATTATACAGGTGTAAATCCTTATGACTTAAAGCCTGTATATGTGGCACATACTAAAGAGCAAAAGGAACGGCAGCACATGTACTTTTTTTGGTATAAACCCAAATATAGAAACAAGATTAAAAATAGTTTAATGAAACTTGGCCGTGCTGATCTGGTTAAGAAATTGTTGGGGCAGGGATAAACTTATTTGGTATAATTGTTACAGATGGTTTTTTATTCATTTAAGTATTCTTCATTTTGTTTTTCAATACTTAATGAATATGGTACATCTTCTATCTGTCCGCCCCAATCCAGATTTGGACTATCAGTTAATTGAAAAATAAACTCTCCTCCATTTTGTATATCATCAAATTTAATATAGTTATGATTATATTTCTTTCCATTCAAAGAAGTTGATTTTATGTAGTAATTTTTACTGTTATTATTATTTGCAATAATTGTAAACTTATTACCATTTTCAAGGCTTAGTATTGCTTTATTAAATAATGGGCTCCCAATTACATACTGATCAGTACCTGGTGTAACCGGATAAAATCCTAAGGAACTAAATACATACCATGCCGATGTTTGCCCATTGTCTTCATCCCCACAGTATCCATCGGGTGTTGCAGAATAAAGATTAGTGAGCACTTCTCTAATTTTCTTTTGAGTTTTGTAAGGAACATTTGCATAATTATATAAATAAATCATGTGTTGAATGGGTTGATTCCCATGAGCATAATTACCCATATTAACAATTTGCATTTCCCTTATTTCATGAATAGTAAATCCATAATATGAATCATCAAAATCAGGAGGCATTTCAAAAACTCCGTCTAGTTGTGTAATAAATTCAGCATTTCCTCCCATCAAATCAATTAGTCCTTGAATATCATGAAATACCGACCATGTATAATGTAAACTGTTTCCTTCTGTAAAAGCATCACCCCATTTTAGTGGGTTGAACGGAGATTGAAAACTACCATCTTTATTTTTACCTCTCATTAGATTTGTTGATGGGTCAAACACATTTTTGTAATTCATGGATTGCTTAAAATATTTAGAAGCAATTTTATCTTGGCCCAATTTTTCAGCCATTTTTGCAATAGTAAAATCAGCATAAGCATATTCCAATGTTCGTGCTGCATTTTCATTTATACCTACGTCATACGGGATATAACCAAGTGTATTATAATAATCAAGACCTTCTCTTCCTACTGAATTTGTAGGTCTTCCATCTTCAACAGTTGCATTTTTTAGAATTGCTTCGAAAAGTACTTCTGCATCTTCATCGATTGACCCTTTTAAAAATGCATCTGAAATAATCGGAGCAGAATTTGAACCTATCATACAATTCCTGTGTCCGGGACTTGCCCATTCGGGCAACCACCCTGATTCTCTGAAAGTATTAGCAAGCCCATTCATGATTTTGCCATTCAACTCAGGATACATCAAATTGAAAAAAGGATAAACAGCTCTAAAAGTGTCCCAAAACCCATTGTCGGTAAACATGTACCCAGACAAAACTTCACCATTATAAGGGCTATAATGAACAACTTCATTTTTATCATTAAATTCATAGAATTTTCGGGGAAACAGCAGGACTCTATATAAACAAGAATAAAATGTTTTGAGATTATCAGTATTATTATCCTCAATCAATATTCTGCTTAACTCCTTTTCCCAATTGTTTTTGGCTTTTTGTTTGGTATCCTCAAATGAATCTTGTCCTATTTCTCTGGTTAAGTTGAGTAATGCTTGTTTGGGGCTAATAAAGGATGAAGCAACTTTTGCATGTACAACTTCTCCTTTTTTTGTTTTAAAGCCTACAATAGCTCCCACATGCTGTCCCTCACTAAATAAAGAATTTTTTTGCAATTTCCAACCATCAGCCCAGGTATGGGTCATTTCAAAGTCTTTATCAAATTCTATTACAAAATAATTATGAAAGTTATCAGGAACACCTCCACTATTATTTCGACTAAATCCAATAATTTTTCTTTTCTCAGGAATTATTTTTACCATCGATCCTTTAAAAAAGGCATCTAACATAATGTAAGCTGAATCTGATTTGGGAAAGGTGAATTTAAAATGTGCCGCACGTTCAGTAGGAGAAACTTCTGCAACAACATCATAATCTGCTAAATATACTTTATAGTAATATGGTTTTACTGTTTCGGCTTTATGTGAAAACCAAGATTCTCTTTCATCTTCATTAAATTTTAACTTTCCTGTAACTGCCATAACTGAAAAAGCAGCATAATCATTAATCCATGGACTTGGTTGATGAGTTTGTTTAATCCCTCTAATTTTATTTTCATTGTACTTATAAGTCCATCCATCACCCATTTTTGATGTCATCGGAGTCCAAAAATTCATACCCCATGGCATTGCAATTGCCGGATATGTATTGCCATTAGACAAACTGTATTTCGAATCTGTTCCCATTAAAGGGTTTACATAATCCACAATAGAAACCTGCTCCGTGCTTTGCTGAATAACCATTTTCTCCGTATTAGTGCATGATAAACATAAGAGTGCCAGTAAACTATAAATTGCAATTTTATATTTCATCATTTTTCGATGCTAATTATAAATTCTGAGCCTTTGCCTTCCTGGGATTTTACATCGATTGTGAAGCCATGAGCATCTATTATTTTTTTTACAATACCTAATCCTAGTCCGGTGCCTTTTTCTCCGTCTGTTCCTATGGAGCTGTTGCGAGAAAAACCAGAAAAAATATTTTTCCTTACTTTTTCAGGTATTCCTACACCTGAATCAATAACAGCAATTTGCAGTTTTTTCCCTTCAGTAATATTTATTGAAATATTACCATTTTCAGGCGTAAATTTTATTGCATTAGCGAGAAGATTGTTAAGTACTTGTAAAAATAAAGTCGTGTCGATATTAATCTTAAGGTCTTTTTTAAGGTTAGTGGAGAAGCTGATGTTTTTAGAACTTAATTTTTTACCAGCTGTTCGATGAGCTATTTCTATGATTTTTTTAAGACTAACTTTTTCCTTAACTACTTCAAAGTTCCCCAACTCCAGGTTCGACCAGTGATATAATTTATCATTGTAATCCAACAACCTTAACATTTCATCTTTTATGTTATGGATCATCTCAACATAAAATTTATCAAGTTTAGAGAGCTCTTTTTTATCATTCACTAACATATCGGCAATTCCCAGAACAGCAGCTACTGGTGATCGTAAATCATGTGATACAATTGAAACAAATTTATCTTTGTAATCAAGAAGATTTTTTAATTGTCGTTCTGTTTTTTCAAGTTTTTCATAAGCTAGTTTCTGATCTCGGGCTAATTGAAGGGAAATTTGCTCTTTGCCAATTCCTTCTTCCGGCCGGATTAAAATATACTTTTGGTTATTAAAGTAAATAGCGTATGCAGACAGAGCAATATCTTTTCCATCAACAAGGGTTTCCGTCCAAATTCCCGATTTAAATTTTCCGGTTTCTTTTTTAGCCCAGAATTCATACGCTTCAAAGAAGAATACTTCAAAATATGGGAATATTTCGGAAATATTAATAGTATCATTTTTTGAGTAATCAGGCTTAAGCATGCTGAACCATTGTGGTATACTTGAATTAATTATTGCATTTTTATCGTCTTCAATTTTTAAACTTAAATAATCAAAAACTACAAGTGGGTTAAAACTATCGCTTACTTCGGTAGCCTTATCACTCTCATGCCGTAATTTATCCTCGTTAATTTTTTGTATTATTTGCCTTATACTTTTTACTTCTCGATTTTGATCTACAAGAAATATCCAGTATTCGTTATGTTCGGTTTCAACCAAATGAATATCTGCGTATACAGTACTATTTGATTGTATTTTGTTAAGAATCATTGGTGAAACAAGTGGAGGAATCATAGAAAATAAAGCTGGTATATACTCGTGAATAGGTTTGCCAATCTCCGGTTTTTCCCTTAAATATTCTTTATGAGGACCATATAAATCAATTATGTTGCCATCTTCATTTGTTTTTATAATAAGAACTCCAGTGAATGGTGGTAATTCGTCAATCAGATATTTTATTATTTCTTGTGGTAAGTTTTGTAGCATGTATATAGGAAAATTTTAACAGAGTTACTCTTTAAGCATAAGCTGCGATATTCTATTAAAAGCAAGTTCTACAGCCTCGCTGGTTTTTGCACTTGTTTCAATTACTTCATACCCTTTATTTCTTAGGTCATCAATATCACTTTCGGTTATGTCCCAATCATTTTTAAGATCTGATTTATTTATTAAAACTACAATAACAGAATTTGGAGCAGTTTTTTTTGCCACCTCAATTAATTCATTACCAATTGTAAGTGTTGCCAACCTGGTTCCATCAATTACTATAAAGCAGCCGGAAGATCCCATTATATATATTGGTTTAACTTTCTGATAATCATCTTCTCCATGAATATCCCAAAGTAACAGGTTTACTTCTGTACCATCAACAACTACAGTCTTTTGATCAATTTTAACTCCGATTGTAGTTTGATATTTTTCAGAGAAAATACTATTTACGAACCTTTGAATAAGGCTTGTTTTACCTACAGCAAATGAACCTAACATTACAATCTTTTTCTTCATCATAATTTTTCAGGTTTCGAATAAGTAACTTTAAATGAAATTGATCTTACAGGGTAATTATCATCTGTATCTTCTATGTAATCAGTTTTAGGAACCAAAACCTCCATGGGAATACCTTCTTTAATCATTAAATTAATAAATTGAATCGCTCTTTCATAGGCTACTTTTTTGTTGGCCACAGCATTGCCTTGATAACTTGTATGAGCCATTACAATAATTACCGGAACTGAATCTTGCGAGAAATTAAAGTCGTAAACAGATTTTACTTCATCAATAAAATTATTAAATTTAACTTTTTGCTTTTCGTTGATCTTGATAGTATTGTACTTGAAAACAAAATAGAATTTCTCAATTGATGGTCTCTTACTTTCAATATGGGCTTTATTGGTTACTACTTCTTTGTTAGGTGGTATATTGAGATTTTCAATGTTAAGTTTGTCGACTCCCGGAATATAAAGATATTTATGTAGAGCACTGGTTATCCATTCATTATTTGACTCCCCGGTTGCATACAGCACACCATCTTTGAAAGACAAGATAACCAATTTAGGAGGTTGTAATATTGAATAGGCTCTTTTTAATATAAGGCTACTATCAAGGGAAATATAAAAATTAAATGCAAAAGCTGCTTCTGACTTGTCAACATTATATAGGCCAGAAATTGTAATTGGGTCTTTTGCCAATGGATCTCGCATACCTTCAAACACAACTTTACCATTGGTATTATAATAATCAGTTATAAGAATTCCAGATTCTGCACGAAGGGCATTTTCAAGTTTATGTATTCTAAGTTTCTTCTCAACTGAAATGTAGGCCCAATATGATCCAAATCCTATCAATAGAAGAAAAAGGATAATAATAAGAACAGGCTTTTTCTTTTTTACTTCTTTTTGCTCACTAACAATACAGCTTTGCAGATATGGGTCAGATTTCTTGAAAACATCAACATCACCTTTAAAATTCTCAAGCTCGTATGATTGTTTTAAGTGGATTTTTTCAATAGTTTCTTTTAAAATAGTTCTGAAACCTGCCGGAGCATTACCTTTTACAATGGCTGCTAACAGAGCACCAGGGCCTTGTTCGATCCATATATTAAATTGTCCAACCTTTATTGTATCAAGTTCATTTTTCTGTTCAACATCAAATGAATCTTGTACAAAGTCCTTTATTGCTGAAAGCATGGATGAAACCATATCAGCATCTTTTGCTGATGGATCTTCAATATAAGATATTTCCTTAAGTAAAATTCCTGACTGTTTGTGAATAAGGAAGACCTGCTTAACTCTATAAATATAAGCATGTGAAAGAACAATTTCTGCATATGATTTGCCACTGAACATTGCTTTAAACCTCCATGCAAGTCGTTTTGGTGAGAATCCGTGTTCAAGAGTTGTATTCAGTGAGTCAATCATTTTTTTAAGATCCTCCGATACTGCTTTTCTGATAGCCGGCATCATAATTGGAAAAAGTATGTCGGCAACTGTTTTGGGATCTTTCTTTATGCTGTCTTTTAAGGCTGATTCTATAATTGGAATAAGTACAGTGTAAGAAATCTTACCTTTATCCAGCATTAACTTAATACTATTTGGCAACAACTCACTAATATCTTCTGAAAATGCCTCTGGGTCATTTACTAGCAAAGCAAGCCTTCTAAGATCTTCGGTGTCGAGTCCAAGTATCATTCTCCGAAGTTCGTTAAGTTTTATCTCCGACATGCTTCCAAAAACCCCGGTGTTTTGATCTGATTGTGCCATAACTAGTTAGTAATTATTTGTTGAGTTTTTCTGCTAACCCATTAAATAAGTCTGCTAAAGTATCTTTGCTTATCTTATTTTTATTCAGTTCGTTAAGCTGTGTTTTATGATCTTCTTTGAGTTTGTTAATTGCTTGTGTAGTATTTTCTTCTAGCTTTATTATCTTTTCGGTAATCTCTTCAATCTTCTCATTAAATTTTTTCTCAAATTTTAATCTATCATTTTTAACTTCGATGTTAATATTAACAATTTCTTGTTTTAGCTCATCAGTAATATTTTTTTGAGCTTCTATGGTTTTTTCCTGTGAGATATCTACTTCTTTCGACTTTTCCGAAATAAGAAGTTCAAGTTCTTTCAATCGAGTATTAAGCTCTTCCCTTAGCTTTTCTAATTCAGTAGAGTTTTTATCTTTGACTACATCTAATTTTTGTTCAATACTCTGCAGATCTTCACCAAAAAGAATGTCTTTAATACGCGAGAGATTTTCTCCTTCTGATCCTGGGTTTGAATGTGCCATTGTTTAAATAATGTGGAAATATTTAAGATTGAGTATAATATGTAATGTAAGTTCTTAAGTATAAGTCATAATGCTTTGAAATTCCACATTTATAGAATAACTGAGCATTATGACCTCTACATTTAGAAGAATGATATTTCTTTCTGCTATTTAGTTTTTACAGGACTAACAGGGTATTGTGCCATAACTGCAGCAACAGACTTTGGTATGTTTTTTTCGCTAGTAGCAGGATTATCATCCACTGTTTTTGTTCCCTTACCTTCCCAAATAAGCTTTTTGTTTGCAGCATCAAAAACATCAACCACAAGAGTTCCAACAGTATAGTCAACGTTGCTTATGGTTGTCATAGAATTACCCATGGGTGCTCCCCATCCCCAACCAGGGCCATAACCGTAATATCCGCCATAACCATAGCCATAATAACCACCACCCATATTTGTGGTGTTGGCAACTTGTTCAGTTTTCTTTTCGGTGACGATGAATAATGCAACTACCAGTTCACCACCATCTTTTACAAACTTTATTCCTCTGCTATCAAATTGTTCTTTAAAGGCAGTTTCAAATCTTTCCTTATCAAATGGGGAAAGTAGTTTGTCGCTATCTTTTACCCAGCCATGAAATGAATAGGTTGTGAATTGGGAAAAATCAACTGTTTTATCATAATCTGATGTAACTTGTATTCCGCTACATGAGCTTAATAATATAATCGCAGTTAGTAATGCTAAAGAAAATAATTGTTTCATAATAGTGTGTTTTATTATTTAGTTTTATTGTTATGATTTTTACAAAGATATGAAATATGTTTTATATTATATTTGTATGTATTAAATTAAATATAATGATCATGAGCAGATTGCAAGTTACAGATGATGGATCGCATACATTAAGTAGTGATAAAGTTGACGAAAATTATCATTCTTTATATGGTGCTATTCAAGAATCGGAGCATATTTTTATTGATGCAGGTTTAGCTGCTGTTACTGATAAAAATTATAAACAAATTAATGTGCTTGAGGTTGGAACAGGAACAGGGTTGAATATATTACTTACATATTTATGGTCTGTAAAATATAATCTTAGTATCGAATATCATGGTTACGAACCATACCCAATAAGCAAAGAGGACGTTATATTGTTAAATTATCCTGAGCAACTTGGCGTGGATGAAAAACTGTTTTTTCATATTCATGATAAGATAGGGACGCCTGTTAATTTGTCAGATAAATTTTCATTGTTGATTAATAAGGCTATTATTCAAAACTCAAAACTTAAACCTGGCTATTATGATGTTATATATTTTGATGCTTTTTCACCTGATTCACAACCGGAGATGTGGACTACAGAAGTATTTGGAAAAATTTATGATTCACTAAAAAGTGGAGGTGTATTAACCACATATTCGTGCAAAGGAAATGTAAAAAGGTCGTTAAAAGAAGCAGGCTTTAAAATTGAAAAGCTACCCGGACCACCAGGTAAAAGAGAGTTTTTAAGGGCATACAAGAAATAATGTAAGCCCATAAATAGAGCAATACAAAAAACGATAGAGGAGATTACAATATGCAGGCTGAGTTAATTTGATGATTTATATAGATCAATCGAATAAAAAATAATAATTAATTCGAGTTGTTCACATAATTTTTCATAAATTTGAACACAAATGAACCTATTTTAATTTTAACTAAATATTTTGATTATGAAAAAAATTACTTTTTTAATGGCAATATTAATTGCCTTTGGTCTTACAGCGATGAGCCAACCCGGTTGGAATCAGGTAGATTCTGGTTTGCCTGATGGTAAGGGAATAGGACAAATGTCGCTTGGGATGAATGATAATACTGCCATATGGGGCTTGGCGATAAACGATGATGGTTCCGTATATGATGGATTTACTAGATCAATTGATGGTGGAAATACTTGGGAAGCAGGAACCTTCAACGCAGGTAGTGGACTTTCACAGTTATTTGCTATAGATGCAAATACTTGCTGGGCTGTATTTAATACTCTTTCAACGCAGGGACTTTACAAAACAATTGATGGAGGAACAACATGGGAGAAAAAAGGTAGTGTTTATGGTAGTGGCTCATTTGCAAATGTGATTCATTTCTTTAATGATATGGATGGTTTTGCTCAGGGTGATCCAGTTGATGGATATTATGAGCTCTATACAACAACTGATGGTGGAGATACTTGGATTCGTGTTCCCGAAACTGATATTCCTGCACCAACATCTGGTGAGTATGGAATTACAGGTAATTATTGTGCATATGGTGATAATATTTGGTGGGGAACTAACGCAGGGAGAATTTATAGATCAGCAGATATGGGTTATACATGGGATGTTTCGCTAACTGCATTTGGAGATACAGAAACAGTTGGATCAATCATGTTTAATGACATGGATGGTATTGCTTATAAATCATACTTAAATATTGCAATATCTGATGGTCTTAATGTAACTGATGATGGCGGAGCAACCTGGACAGAATTCAGTCCTACAGGAGCTGCATTTGCACGCTACTTTTTCCATATTCCAGGTACAGATAACACTCTTATTGGATCATCCTCAGATCCTGCAGGAATGGGAATAGCAATAAGTGAAGATGGTGGATATAACTGGGAAGAGATAACATCAGGTTATCCATTTCAGGCATCTGCATGGTTAAGTGAAGATATTGGTTGGGTAGGAACATTTGCAGAAGGTACACCAAGTGAAGGTGGAGTATACATATTTGGAAATCCACCTGCACCCACAAGCCTTGAAGCTACTGTTAATATACTTGATGTTGATTTAACTTGGCATGCTCCAGGAGGTGGAGGTAGCACCGAAGAATTAATATACGATAATGACGAAGCTACTGGAAGTTATAGCTATGAAGGTTATACTATGTCAACACAAATGTCTCCTCAAAGTGCTTGTAAAGTGCTGTCACTTAAATTTTTCACAACTATTGATGTTGGGGATAATACATTTAATGCAAATGTTTATGATTGGGATGGAACTCAACCTGGTACTACTGTAGTTTATACTGAAACAGCAACCGCAATTGATAATGATTGGTTGGAAATAGATATTTCAGATCAGAATATTACATTCGATGGTGACTTTGTAGTAGGATTTGGGTCGATTAATGCTACTACTTATGTAGGTTACGATGAAAATCTAAATAATGGTAGAAGCTGGGATTTTGATAATGTTTCTTTATGGGAACAATGGACTGAAGCTTATCTGATTAGGGCAGTTGTTGAGTATCCTGGTGGTAAAATTTCAGAAATTGGGTTTACGCAAAACTCAAATTCTAATATTAGGATAACAGAGAAATCAACTCATCCTCTTGATCACAGTAGCTTGTCAGTTGTGAAGCCAATAATTAACCAGACTAAAGACTCTAGAGGCTTGGAAGGCTATAATGTATATCGCAATGACCAAAAGATTAACAGTGATATAGTTGAAGATTTGTTTTATACTGATACAGAACTTCCAATAGGTTCTTTTGAGTATTATGTAACAGCAGTTTATTCAGGTGGAGAATCCGATCCATCTAATATAGTAACTATTATAGTAACTGATATGGAAGAAAACATAAGTTCTAATATTCAAGTATATCCAAATCCAACTCAAAATCTGCTGAATATTAAAGCTGAGAATATCTTGAGTATTCGTATTATTAGTATTACCGGACAACTTGTTTTAGATATGGAAGCAAAAGGAAATAAAGCTGTTATTGATGTGAACGAACTTAAACCCGGAGTGTATTTTGTTAATATTGATACACAAAGTGGATCAGTGTCGAGAAAAATTATTGTTAAGTAATTTAACAATTACATAATTAAAACCCCGTTTCATTCACTTGAAATGGGGTTTTATTTTATAATGATATACTTTTTGTAATTGCATTTATTACTATAGTTAAAACTAATCCATATGAGCTCTCAAAATTCATATCAATTATTTCACAATCAATTGAAATTGTACACCATATATGAGAAACTAAGTCGCCCAATAATTGTTTCGGATAATATCCAAAGTCCAGCAAATATTGGTGCAATATTACGCCTTGCTGGAAATATTGGAGCGGATAGGAGCTTATTTATTTCTGATGAGAACCATAAATTTAAAAATAATAAAGTTGAAAGAACGTCTTCGGGTGCTAGTAAAAAGGTAGTATGGAAAACTATTCAACCAAAAGAATTAAATGACAATATCCCACCTAATTACACGATAGTTGCGCTTGAAACTGATGATAAAGCTCAAAATATCTATGAATTTGAGTTTCCTGAAAAAACTGCTTTCCTAATTGGGAATGAAATAAATGGAATTAGTGATGAGATAATACAGCATGCTGAGCATAAAATTTTTATTCCTATTCCTGGTCCTATTAGCTCATTGAATGTAACTCATGCTTTATCAATTGCTTTGTTTGAGTGGCTACGCCAAAAAATTATACTCTAGTTTTTCTTAAAATGGAGTCTGTAAGGATTATTGTTTTTCATGAGAAACCTGTTATATAACCATAAGCAAAGTGCAGAAAATAAGCCAATACATAATATAACAATCCAAATATTTGAAGGATGGTAAGTGTTCCATAGGTAATCAGTAAGCTCCGTTTGGCTCATGTTTAAAGATGCTGCTGCCTGGTTAAAATACTCGTTGTGAGATAGCCCATCAGGAATAACTAAACCTTGTTGATTGATTTCTTTAATAAGCAAAGTGTGTTTGTCTGATAAGTTTTGATAAACGCTACCTGATATAAAACCGGCAAAAATAGTCCCAATAAAAACCGGAATAAATGAATAGCCCATATAAAGTGCTTTTTTATCAGGCGATGCAATTTTCCCTATGTATTCGGTAATCTTAGGTGAAGCTGCCATTTCGCCAAAAGCGAATACAAGCATTGCCAATAATGTGAAAATTACATTCTGCGTAAGCAGAGTAAGAGCCATTCCTATTGAAGCAATAACAAATCCGGTAAACATTGTGCTGAGTGGTTTTTTATTCATCACAAGTGTAGAAACAAAAACCTGAAATATTATAATAAACATTGCATCAAAATTTGTAATAAACTCTGATTCCATTTGCCCGTGACTGCCATAATTTTCAGAAATCAAAGGTATGTATGTATTAAAGAAATTATAAACTGTTGAAGTGTCAACCCACTGGGAAATAAAAACGGGTAATGTAAAAAAGAGCTGGAAATACATTGACCAGAAACCAGCCACAATCAATAGAAAAATAACAAATTTGAAATCAAGCAGCACTAACCATATATTTTTAAAAACCTGAATTATAGTTGTTGAAAGAGATTCATTTGATTTTGTTCTTCCCGGTTCACGGTAAAATAATAGCAGGATAAAGTTAAGCGCAATAATACCTGCCGATATATAAAAAACGAGAGTGTAATTACTTTTGTAAAGCAGAGTGACCATTGGGCCAAAAAAGGCACCAATATTCACCATCATATAAAAAATACCAAACCCGATTGAAGAAGTAGTATCGTTTGTTGTTTTTGCAATTGTTGCCGAAATAACTGGTTTAAACAATGCTGCTCCCACGGCAAGATACAAATACATGATAAAAACTCCTGTAAAAGTATTAAACAATGGAAGTAATATAAATGCTGAAGCGTATATTGAAAAAGCAATAAACAGCATTCGTTTGTATCCGTATTTATCAGCAATTGCTCCTGTTAGTACTGGCAGGAAATAAAGTATACCAGTGCCAACACCCATAATCAGCCCACCGTTCAAATAATTCAATAGTATTAGCTACCCAAAAAGTACGGGGGAATTGTTTTATTGCGTTGCTAAAATGGCTCATAAATTTGTGTATTTTGGTGAAGTAGTTGTTGTTTTGTTAAATACTACTCCCTAAAACTTTATAACTCTTACTTTTGTTTTTCAATGGGTCGAATATACAAATAATACATAACCTTGTTGGAAGTAGAATCTTTAATATTTACTTGTTAATATTTTATTAAAATATATTAAATTAGCTGATTAATATTTATCTAAAATGAACTATAAGAAAAGTATCCGTGCTCTGTTTTTTTCTCTGATACTTTTACCTACTCTTGAAATAGCTTCTCAAACAACAACAAAAACTCTTAGTGCAGAAAAAATAGGAATTCCTATAAAGATTGACGGTGTACTTGATGAGTCTGCATGGAAATCTGCTCAAGTAGCTACTGACTTTTTTCAATATGAACCTTATAATGGTCGCAAACCTTCTCAGCCATCTCAAATTAAAGTCCTGTATGATAATTGGGGAATATATGTTGGAGCAATGCTATACGATTCATCTCCCGATAGCATCCTGCGGGAATTAGGGATACGTGATGCAGAAAACATGAATGCCGATGAATTTACGGTTGATATACTAACCTATAATGATGGACAAAACGCCCTTGAATTCCGTATTTCAGCTTCAGGAGTGCAAGGTGATACCAAATTTTCGTCAGATTTTCGTGACAAATCGTGGGATGCTGTGTGGAAAAGTGCAGTTAATATTACCGATAGTGGCTGGATTGCCGAAATTGAAATTCCATATTCTTCATTGCGCTTTACTAAAGAAGAAACGCAGGTTTGGGGTTTGAATTTCTGGCGTGGAATTAAGCGATACAGGGAATGGAATACGTGGAATTATGTCAATAACAAACTTGATGGCGTACTGATGCAATCTGGAAGACTGGCAGACCTTAATAATATAGTGCCTCCTCTTCGATTATCATTTGTACCTTATGTAGCTGGATATGTAGAAAAAATGCCAAATACTAAAAGCTGGGCCTATTCTTATAATTATGGTCTTGATCTAAAATTGGGTTTAAGTGAAAGTTTTACATTTGATGCTACACTGATTCCTGACTTCGGACAAGTTCAATCGGATGATGTTATTTTAAATTTATCTCCATTCGAAACCTATTATGATGAGAAAAGATCCTTTTTTACTGAAGGGATGGAACTCTTTGAAAAGGGAGGGGTTTTTTATACCCGAAGGATGGGAGGTACACCTTCCGGCTATGAAGATATCCAGGAAGATATTGATTATAAGGTAATTGATAACCCTCATGAGATCCAGTTAATAAATGCTTCAAAAATATCAGGAAGAACTAGAAGTGGTTTGGGAATAGGAGTGTTTAATGCTGTAACATCTAACACTTTTGCTAAAGTAGAAGATTCGCTTGGGAATATTTCCAGAAAAATGACAGAGCCTTCTACAAATTACAATATGCTTGTCCTGGACCAATCTTTAAAAAACAATTCATATATCAGCCTTTATAATACTAATGTTTATAGAGGACTTGAGAACAGTACAGCTCAGGACAGCGATTCTACTTTTGATAATAATATATCCAATGTTACAGGTACAGAATTTCGGTTAACAGATAATAATGATATGTTTTCTGTTTTTGGAAGAATTAATATTAGTCAGCAATATAA
>CAYWRM010000034.1:16683-44268 GCA_964460905.1 uncultured Lentimicrobiaceae bacterium | reverse complement strand
GTAAGCTGAAAGTTTTGTGCTTCGGAAGCGCCTACTTTTCATATACCAAACGTTAAGCAACAATTGCATTTATGAATATCTTAACTTAAAAATTACAGTGGGATGATTTTCAAGGTTTTAGACTTTAAAAAAGGAGTGCAAAGTCTTCGCTTGCAGCGTCTGAGTGTTGAACATTCAATAAACGAATATAGACCTAATCGAATTTTATCGAAAATACCGTTGTTAAACTCGTTTTATCAATAGTTAAGGAGTTTTTGATACCAATGTATAGTTCACAGGGGCTAATTTGTTAGATATAGTTTTTTAATAATTCAAATACCAAGGTCATCAACTCTAATATGTAATATGTTTTTGTTGATAAGCTTAAGTAGTCGGTTTTCCCATTCTATTCCATTCTAACCAATACTTGACGAAATATATAATACACATCTCCTTCGTTTTAAAGAATTGATTATACGGTCTTTCAACACAATACCAGTTGAAGAAGCCATCATCAAGATTATCTGGCATAAGTTGATAAAAGGGTAATTCATCCGAACGTTCTACTTTTTCTACATTACCCCATTTTCTAACTGCTCCTGCAGCAAATGAATAATAGTTATTGGTAATAAAATGCAAGTATTTCGATACGTCTTCTGGCTTTTCAAAATTTTCGTAATTCATGGTTTTATTGTTGTTAATTTGTAATAAATATTTCTTATTCTACATCCTTAATCGGTCAATGAGCAAAGGTAAGAAAAGCATATTGAATCAAGCCATTTCTACTTATTATTCCGATACATGTAGATTTAATTTCAAAACAAATAACTTATAAAGCAGATAGAATTTATCACATAATCCTGACTATATGATAATTATGAAATATATTCTTTGATATAAACCGATTTACCTATTGAATGATATATTTGTATTCGTTTATTGAAAAAACTTGTTAGAACTAAGGAAATCCATGAAATTCCAGTAAAAATCAATGTTCTACTTAGGTATTCAATTTAGAGATTCTTAATCACCTTAATACATATCTATTTATGAATGAGTAATTTGTATTTTAGCTGTATTGAAGATTTTGATTTGCTATTTCTGACGTTTCATTTCAATATCAATGAAACATTTGATCCCAAATTTAATAAAATGAATGCAGTTGAGTTTAAGAGTTTCATTGAAGGTATAAATCAAAGACATTGATCCATAGGACTGAACCAAACGATTTCTTTATTCCTATTATCATTACATTCTTATTAATAGCCTATATATATAGGCTATTTAATAATAAGAATGAGGTAATATTGATCAATTTACATTATTAATAATATATTTTCAATAGTATAATACATAGATTGTCAATAAATTATACAAATAATAATTTGACATTCTTAAAAAAGTAAGTAAGTGTACCTTGAATGGATATTTTTACATACTTCAGTCAAAATTTAAACTCGTGATACTATTTTTGATTTACCAACCTTCTTGATATTTATCCAACCCCTATTTTCATATATACTAACCCATTCCTCAGCTTTAGAGTTTCCAATTGAAATTGCTTTATCTGCAAATTCGAGTTTCACTTTTGTCGAAAAGTCTCCCCTACTATATTCATCATTCCTTGAAAAAATTATCTCAAGTATTTCTTTGTGCTTACCTAAATAATCATCAAATTCGATACTTTTTCGACCTGGTTTCTTATCTGAAACAGGAATGTCTTTTACTTCCACAGGCAGACCATTTTCATCAATCCTAAATGCAAAGTCTTCGAAATCAATGTGCCTTCCCTCTCGGCATGTAACAATCGAGATTTCCTTATCATTCTCTGATTTTTCAACACTAATAACAGTTTCAGCTTTGTTCAACATCTCTGTACCGATGTGTCCTCTTAAATTTTTATCAGTTTTATTTGAATGTAGAGCTGCTATAACATGAATATTTCCCTTTTCTGTCCACCTCAACAAAAAATCCGAAATCATTGTTGCTTGTTGAGGTGAATTTATATCATCTAATAAATCTCTAACTCCATCAATAATAACTAAACCTACCCCGTCACTTTTTTCCATAATTACTTTATCAATGAAGGCTAATCTTGTTTTAGTGTTGTACCCCCTAATTTTTCTAATTTCTAAATTATCTTCTATTGCTGTATTATTGTGAACCATTTCAGCTATTCTCTTCGCAACCTTAACAACATTGTACTCAGCTTGTTCAGTATCGAAATACCAGACTTTCTTTTTGTCTATAGGGAGTGATCCAGTAATTTTTCCAATAATGATCTTTTTGCTCAATGCAGCACTTACGGCAACAGAAATTAAGAATGTTTTACGGGATTTAGCAGCTCCCATTACAATTGATATACTTCCTAGAGTTCCCCATATTTTGTCTTGAATATATAATACAATTGGTGGATATTTCAATTCGTCATTGTACATTATTTTAGACTCTGTATTCATTTTATCAAATTCAACATCTGACATACCAAGGGAACTTCCTTTATCATGTTTTGAAATTCCAAGTTCTACTGCCCTTGCCTTCCATTGCTTGAAGAAGTGTCTTTTTTGTGGCAAGGTTAGTTTCCCAATATTTGTGAAACTCCAATCCAATCCAGTTATTTCCTTAAATAACTTTTCCCATTCTTTTCTGTGTTCATATGAAACTTCATAATATAATCTGCCTAAATCCAAATCAAACTTCTTGGTCTCTACAAAGCTATTGGGCTTAGTTCTAGCCCTTATTTTATTTAACCGATTCTTTTGAGAGTCATCTGTAACCAAAGTTTTCCTATTATGTTCATTGTTTAAAGGTTCTTCATTGTCGCCACTTTTCGTCTTCTTACTTAACGATGATTCAACTGATTTTGAGTCTACTTTATTAGGAGCAACCCTTATTGTTCTATATTTTTCTCTATTAAAAGCCATTTTTTATGATATTTTTAATTATTGTAGCTATTGATGTTAAGCTGTATTATAATGGTTAACATCAATAGCTACAACTTATATATTTAAACTAGGTTGCAACACTGTTGACTGGTTCTATAAGGGTATAATATACATTATCTGTCCTAAAGACATTGTATTCTTCCAGATAAGCATCCCAATTTTTGATAGGATCATCATAAGTTTCCACAGGATTAAGGATTCTTTGCATTTCTTTAATTTTAATCCGTTTCCTTCCCGAATTAAAAATATCGTTTATGTAAGCATTAAAGACCCTTTCTGCTGGGTTCATCATACGATCTGCCATGCTATCAATAACTAAATACTCACCAGGCGTAATTGATTCCTTCAAATAGTAAAAAGGATTACCTTTAGCTTGGTGAAATGTTTTAATGTACCCGTTTTCTTCCAACCGTGATAAACTTTTACTAAAATCACATTTAGATAACTCGAATATTCTTCCCATTAAATATTCATTCGATACCTCTAGCAAGTCATCATAAGGATGCAGTAGTTGACACATCGCAGAATACAACAAAGCGTCATATCCATTCATTTTTTTCAATAAGCATTTTTCAATTTTCATAGTGTTAAATTTTAAATTATTAATTTATTTAGTTAGGTGTATATTTTTAAAGTCTTCACCCTAATTTCCTCAACATGGCTTCATCAACTTCGGCTTCATTAACTTCGGCTTCATTAATATTACTAGATTTTCGCTTTAGGTCGTTTTGCTTAATCCATTCAATTAATTCTTGTACATCGAAATAGATTAATTTATTTCTTGGTTTGTAAAATGGAATCTCCTTATTAGATGTTAATTGGTAAAGATGACCTACAGAAATATTCAAAATTTTGGCTGCAGTTTTCACATCGACCATACCCTTTATAAGGCTATAAATTGATTGAAGCTGTTCACGAATTTCAGAAATTTCTTCAGCTATTTTGTCATATGTTATCTTTGAATTTTCAGTAGGTAAGGACATTATTTCTAGTAGTTTAAATTAACGAAGCTTATACTAATTAGAGCTTTTCAATAAATATAATCAATAATACGGAACTGAGAAATCTAGAATTCTCATTTGAATTATTGAAAGGAAAGAAATTACTTGAATTCTATTCTTATTTATGTCTTATTTGTGAAAAAGGGCATAAATTTATTATATGAGTAAATTTAGTAGGTAAATGGATGGTGTTTAACAAAAAAATGAGTTATCAACAATTTATACTGAGTTACTGACAAAAAATTATTAGGTAAGATTTTTCATTCTTTTTAATATTGTATTTTTGCTTGATCCTACATAATTATGCAGGTGTTAATATAATGTTTGTTGTATGTTTTTAGCTATATTATATAAATATTTTTAGAGTATAAATTGTTACTAAATTGACATTCACATACATTAGATTAGTTAAAAAATTTGTTATTCAAAATTTACATCATTTATTATGAATAATCCTGAATTCAAAAATGCAATATTAGTAGGAATTCCTCACGAACTTCCACAAAAAAGAGAGCTTGATAAAACTGTAAGTCATGCTCCAAAAAGAAAAAACATTTTAACAAAGGATGAAAAACATTTGGCTATAAAAAATGCCTTGCGGTATTTCCCTGTTAAGCATCATACAATACTTGCAAAAGAGTTCGCTGAAGAGCTTGACTTATACGGTCGCATATACATGTATAGGTTTCGCCCTGACTATAAGATATTTGCACGACCAATTTATGACTATCCTTACCAAAACAAACAAGCGGCAGCAATAATGCTCATGATTCAAAATAATCTTGATCCTGCTATTGCACAACACCCGGAGGAACTTATTACATATGGTGGAAATGGTGCAGTTTTTCAAAATTGGGCACAATATTTATTAACAATGCAGTATTTGGCCACTATGACTGATGAACAAACACTGGCTATGTATTCAGGCCATCCTATGGGTTTATTCCCATCACACAAAGATGCTCCCAGAGTTGTTGTTACTAATGGTATGGTAATTCCAAATTATTCATCGCAAGACGATTGGGAGAAATTTAATGCCCTTGGAGTTTCGCAATATGGTCAGATGACAGCCGGATCGTATATGTATATTGGACCTCAGGGTATTGTACATGGCACTACTATTACTGTTATGAATGCTGCAAGAAAAGTTGCCAAACCAAATGAAGATCCGTTTGCAGGCAAGTTGTTTGTTACTTCCGGACTTGGAGGCATGTCGGGTGCACAACCCAAAGCGGCAAATATTTCTGGTGTTGTTTCGGTTACTGCCGAAATTAATCCAATGGCCTCTCATAAACGCCATGAACAAGGCTGGGTTGATGAAATAATAAGTGACTTAGACGAACTAACTGAACGTGTTATAAAAGCCAAATCAAACAAAGAAGTAGTTTCAATTGCATATGATGGAAATATTGTTGATGTGTGGGAAAAATTTGAAAAAGAAAATATTTTTATTGAACTGGGTTCAGATCAAACATCACTTCATAATCCTTGGGCAGGAGGTTATTATCCAGCAGGATTAACTTATGAGGAATCCAATGAGATGATGACAGCAAATCCTGATTTGTTTAAGGAAAAAGTGAAAGAATCATTGCGCCGACAAGCCAATTCCATTAATAAACATACTGCTCGCGGAACGTATTTTTTCGATTATGGAAATGCATTTTTGCTTGAAGCATCAAGAGCTGGTGCGGATGTAATGGCTATAAATGGAATAGATTTTAAATATCCCTCATATGTTCAGGATATTATGGGACCTATGTTTTTTGATTTCGGATTTGGTCCTTTTAGATGGGTTTGTACATCCGGTAAAGCAGAAGACCTTGAAATAACCGATAATATCGCTACTGAAGTTCTAACAAAACTCATGCTAAAATCATCGGATGATATAAAAAGTCAGATGGCCGACAATATTCAATGGATTAAGGGAGCTAAGGCAAACAAGCTTGTTGTTGGCTCACAAGCAAGAATATTATATGCAGATGCTGTTGGTAGAATTGGTATAGCTACAGAATTCAATAAGGCTATCCACGAAGGGAAAATATCTGCCCCCATTGTGCTTGGTCGTGATCATCATGATGTAAGTGGAACAGACTCACCTTTCCGTGAAACATCAAATATTTACGATGGATCAAGTTTTACTGCTGATATGGCTATACAAAATGTAATAGGAGATTCCTTTAGAGGCGCAACCTGGGTAAGCATACACAATGGTGGAGGTGTTGGCTGGGGTGAAGTTATAAATGGAGGATTTGGAATGCTATTAGATGGCACTGAAGATGCTGACAGAAGGCTTAAGAGTATGCTTTACTGGGATGTAAACAACGGGCTTTCAAGACGCAACTGGGCACGTAGTAAAAGTGCAATTAAAACTATCAAAATAGCAATGGATAGTAATCCAAATCTGAAAGTAACTTTACCAAATATTGCTGACGATAAGTTGATTGATGGGGTGATTTAAGGAATACACATTATTTAAATGTCGTTTTTAAATTTCATAATTAAAGAGAAGCATAATTTATATTTATCATTTTACATTGTTGAGCTAATAATCCCAAAAAAAAATTAACAGGCATTAAAACTAATTTCGTATTTGCTGCTAAAAATTTGCAATACGCAATAGCGGAGATTTGTACTCACAGAATAATTGTTACGTATTCTGATTTAACTAAATCACTATCTTTGACAACTTACAAACTCTACAAAGATGATAAAACAATATTTTAATCTCACAATTATTCTTATCATTTTACTAATTACAGTTAACCTGTCTGCTCAAATTCAGAATCCACGAAATGTTGAATACAATTTTAAAACTGACACAACAAAAACCATAGTCGATCTTTCTGAAGTTATCCTTGTGCTACCACGTCGAACTTTTCCAATAATCGATACACCGGCATTTGTAAATAAAGAAAAAGGCATGGAAATGTTTATTAAGACAGAACCTGTTATTGCGGTAGAAATTAATGGGAAAGCAAAAGCATATTCCATGAATATATTTTCTTCTCACGAATTGAGTAATGACGTACTTGCCGGAATTCCAATACTTCCCTCCTATTGTCCGCTTTGCAATTCAGCAGTAGTTTATGACAGACGACTAACAACACATGGAGTTGATAAAGTACTAACTTTTGAAGTTTCAGGAATGCTTAGACATAGTGGTATGGTTATTTTTGATACCGAAACTGAAAGTTGGTGGCAACAATCTATGGGTAAAGCCTTAGTAGGAGAATTTGTCGGAGAACAACTTTCAATCATTCCTTCGTTAATTCTCTCTGTAGAGGAGTTTTTCGAAAACTATCCTGAAGGTTTAATTTTATCAAAAGAAACAGGTCATACAAAATCGATGGAGCATTATGGCAAAAATCGATATACAAAATATGATAGCATAGGAAACCTGCCTTATGCTCGCTATTTTAACATTGATGATGTAGATAAACGATTACCCGCAATGGAGCGCTTAATTGATATACAAGATGGGGAATTCTCGAAAATTTATCCGTTTACCATACTAATAAAAAAAGGGGTAGTTAATGACCAGTTCAAAACAAAAAATATTAGTATTTTCTATCAGAAAGGTGCACGTTCTCATTTAGATGAATATAATATTGAAGAGGCTCGCGAAATAGGAACAGCAACAGTTTTTAATACTAATCTGGATGGTCAGATATTAACTTTCAAAAAAGAAGATGGTAAGTTTTTTGATTTGGAAACTAAATCGGAATGGGTAATTACAGGCAAATGTATTGACGGGCCTTTAAAAGGTAAACAGTTGGTAATAGAGCCTCATAGTAATCATTTTGCTTTTTCTTGGTTGAAATTTCATCCTAATTCTGAGATTTACAAAGATTAACAACTACAATTTAATGTCATATTTTCCTGATAATTTACCTATATTAGTAAAACAAGTAATCAATGATAAAAATACTCCCAATACAAGCTGGAGTAGGAAACTGCTTCCTTGTAATTCAAAACAATAAATTCTTTTTGGTTGATACCGGGAATACCGGATATGAAGAAAAGATTATTGCTGCTATAACATCCAGAGGATTAAATCCACAAGATCTGGAATTCATTTTTCTAACTCATACACATTACGATCATGCGGGAAGCGCCTTTGCATTAAAAGAAAAAACCGGAGCAAAGATAATTGTTCACGAAAGTGAGGCACAATACCTTATTGATGGTTTTCATCCAATCCCAAATGGCACATCCCCTTTCTTTAAATTTATAATTGCTATGGGCAGAATAAATGAAAAATCCAGATCGGCATTTAAGGCTGTAGTACCTGACATTACTTTTAATAACATTCTAGATCTTAAGCAGTTTGACTTTGAAGGTACTATTATCCATACACCAGGTCACACATTAGGCTCTTCTTCACTTATTATAGATCATGTTGCGTTTGTTGGAGATACTATGTTTAATATTATGGGCAAAATATATCCCCCTTTTGCAAATGATCAAGATCAATTAATTCATTCATGGGGAAAACTTATTGAATTTGATAAGAAATTTTATTACCCTGCTCATGGCAAAAGAATTACTATTGATAAGCTAAGGTTGAAGCTGTTAAAAAAACATAAAATTTAAATAAAAAAGCTCAAATATTTTATTTTCATTTCTTTTTTCATATATTTACACAGTATTTAATATTAATGCAAATTGAGTTAATTAATAAGCAATTATCAAGGTTGCTAATTGTAACTACATTTGTGAATGATTAAGCATTTTAAAAATCTGAATATTAGCTGTTTACAACAATTAACAATAAAAATAATATTATTGCGTTTAGCTGCTAGTTATAACAAATATAATTATGGGACGACCTCCAACAAGACCTAAGGAACTAAGAGATGGGTTTTATATAGAAATTCGAAATAAAGGTTCAAAAACCGGAATCAAAATCCGTAGAGATACTAAAGAAGAAATGTTACGTGCAGTAAAAGAGTACAGTAAAATCAAAGAAGTGACTGCCTTAGGGGAATTTAAAAACGGTAAAGCAGTAAACAAGAAAAAATAGGTAAGTTACTCACTATCACGCACAATCACAAAAACATCCTCATTATCTTTTTTCATAAAGTACTTCTCCCTGGCGTATTTCTCCAGGAAGACAGTATCATTTTGTAGTGTATTTATCGACGCTTCATCTTTTTCTATTTCATTATTATAGTAATCTTTCTGTTTTTCAAGACCAATTCTTACTCTGGCAAGTTCATATTGGACAATTAAACTTTCCTGATCGAAAAAAATCCACCAAATCAAAAACAGTAAGCCTGTATAAAAATATTTATTATTAATATATTTCCTGAAAAACATAAACCACCGAATGAATAATCAAAAGTACTTCAAATAAACCGACCCTTATTATAATCTTAATAAAATTATAAACGTATAGATGTTAATTTAAAGTTAGTGTTAAGTCATATGTCCTATGGTATTGAGACTGCTTCCTGCCGGCCGGTCAGGCGGGCGTCATACTTCCTTGCAGTGACGTCATTTGAGATTTACTTGACACTATCGTATCAAAGTAACAGATCCTTTCATAGTAATTTTATCTTCTCCATCAAGTGTTACAATATACACATCACATACATAATAATACACTCCGTTAATACACTCATCATTATTATTTTGATTTTTACCATCCCAGTTTATTTCGGGATCAGTAGTTGTGTACATAGTTTTACCCCATCTGTTAAATATATTAATATCAATCCTGTTAACATTTGCTTTTGGGTTACTCGATCGAGAACCCATTGGTACTAACAAATCATTTATATTATCACCGTTGGGAGTAAACACATTGGGAATCTCATATATCGGACATTCTTCATATCCAATACAAACAATATTACTCATCTCACTAATATTACCTACCGAGTCAATGGCACTAACATGATAACAACCTACAACCGAATTAATATCTTCATGGAAATAATAAGTTGTGTCATTAGCAACATAATCTACCGAATCAACAAGCTCTATATAATCTACTCCCGGTGGAACAAAATAAATGTAATATTTAACTGCATCGTAATTACAAGAATCAAAAGGAAGATACATACCCAATTCATTAGTAATTTGCTCACAATCAGTATATACACTTAAAATAGGTTTGCAAGGAGGAATATTATCAATGGGAGTACTACATGTTAGTTGTGAGAAATTTATGAGCGGATCAATTAAACCGGGTAACGAATAATGGCCAACAGTTTTAACATAGTAACAATATTCAGTATAATTAATTAATCCTTGATCTCGGTAGAAACTAGTGCTTGTAGTGCCTACCGAATCATAACTAGTTGCCCCCGGATCTTTTCTGTAAACAACAGTATATTCTATGTCCCATGGAACTCTTGGTAACCATAGCAATTTTATCTCATGATCTGTTGGTTCAGTTTGTAAAAACACTGATGATGCTTTTTGCGAACTGCCAATAAATCCAATTGTTAAACTCTCAATATCAACACGGTAACTATAAGGTCCGGAATTAGTATTTAAGTTAACACTGCTATCTAAAAATATTGTATCATTTAGACCATCAAATTGATTAATAAGCTCAGGGTTATTCCATACAATTCCATTGTTTCTGTAAAGTAAATACTTGTATGGACCAGGATATTGAATGGTGTCTAATTCGATTGGTTTCGACCAAACCACCAAAACCTTCCCAATATTCAAATCAAGGCTATCGTTACTAACGTGAGTTATAATAGGCACATCTCTCTTAAGATAAGCACATGCTTCATTTGATGCGTAACTTTCAGCTTCATCAAAAAATGCTGCAGTTACTCTATAACAATAGTCAATACCATGAACAAGGCCATCGCCATTGTTATCATCACGAAAATCAAGAATATTTATATCATCAATCTCTTGAATAAGTCGAAAACCCGTATAAGCAGGCACTCCTATTTCACAATATCCGGGATCCCAGCCTGAAGGTCCGCTACGGCGATAAATATTATAGCCAATAGCATTACTACAAGAACTTATTTCCCAACTCAGATTAATACCGGTTCCTAATGGCACAGCTTGTAGATTTTCGGGTGCCGGAGCAACAACAGCAATAAAAACAGTTTTAAAATTCACAAGATTAACAGGGAAGCCATCATCTTTGGCTTTAAACACTACCGTATATGGTTTAAGCCTGACATGAGTACATAAAGTAGGCCAATTAAATGTAGTAGTAACAGTATCGTTACCTGTTGCAGGATCAGGGTTAATATATGCCGGGTTTTGACTTTGCTCCATTGGTCCGCCAAATGCTGTTAGCTCAACGTTTGTTCTATCAAAATCAATAGCTGTTACATCAAACTGTAGAAAATCACCTGCCAGAACACATGTATCATCAATTGTGTAAATTTCCGGAGGATCATGATCACAAGCCACAATATTAATCTGCATATCACGCCTTACTGAAGACACTTTAAAACCAAACCGCCATTCTTCAATCACAAAAGCAACATTGTATTCACCTTGCAATACAGGGTTTTCCCAAATAACATCACCAGTAATAGAATCAATTTTAAAATAATCAGAAGTCATGGGATATGTATACCCCGGAATATCATAACCACCGGCACCTTTACAAACTACCAATCTATACGAAAGACTATCACCATCAGGGTCGTAAGCAGCCGCGTTATGAATAAATGGTTTCCCAACACAACCCTGATCAATTGGAGGGTTTAATAATTCAACAGAGCTGTTGTAACCCAAAAATGGATTTATAACTAACTCTGTGTTAACAAATATTGGAACATTTACAGAGTTTGGGATGTTTAAAACACCAAAATTCCTATTAGGGTCTTCAACAGATATTGTATAAGAAGCCGGCCCCGGGAATGTGTGATTACCTTTATAAATATTCAAGGACATGTCACTTACATTAGGTATTGGCTGAAAATATATTCGTGGTATCTCATCACCCGAACCATCACCCCATGAAATTGGCATATAAATTCTGGAATCATCAGCAGGACTCGAGGTTTTAGTATACATAGTAATTGTAAACTCGTATGTTAACCCATATAGATGCTTATAAGTTATTTCTGCTGCTCGTTGGTGCGTTGCCAGAGCTGCCGAAACAAAAAGAAAAAGAATAATTATTGTAATCGAAATCTTCCTCATAGAAACTATCTACTGAATTTCAAAATTACAACAAAATGCAAATCCAATGCCAAAAAAACAATTAAGATTGGTTAAAAAATCACTATTTGGAATATTTCCAATATTATAGACCCGCTAAGTTATCTTTTACTTAAAGGATCTTAAAATTATCATTCAATCTAATTCTACTCATTTTTAAAAACAAACTCACCATTTTCAATATCTACCAAAATTTTCTCATTTGGAATTAGCTTTCCTGATAATATCATCTTTGACAGTTGGTTGAGCACTTCACGCTGAATTACTCTTTTCAGCGGCCGTGCACCAAATAATGGATCATATCCAATATCTGCTATCTTGTTTATGGCCTTCTCGGTAATATCGATATCAATATTGTTTTTTTGCAACATCTTCTTAACACCATTAAACTGGAGCTTAACAATATCATTTGTTTCATTTCTGGTCAGTGGCTTAAACATTATTATCTCGTCTACCCTATTTAAAAACTCAGGTCGCATGGTCTTTTTGAGAAGATCCATAACTTCAACCTTTGTTTTTTCAATTTTTTCGTCCTGATTTTGCTCGGTTAATCCTGCAAGGTTTTCCTGAATTATATGTGAACCAATATTAGAAGTCATTATAATTATAGTGTTTTTAAAATCTACAACTCTTCCTTTATTATCTGTAAGCCTTCCATCATCAAGCACTTGTAAAAGAATATTAAATACATCAGGATGTGCTTTTTCAATCTCATCAAGCAATACTACTGAATATGGTTTACGTCTTACAGCCTCAGTTAACTGACCGCTTTCATCATATCCAACATATCCCGGAGGGGCACCAATAAGACGTGATACAGAGTGTCGTTCCTGGTATTCCGACATATCAATCCGTACCATTGCATTTTCATTATTGAAAAGAAAATCGGCCAGAGCTTTAGCAAGTTCTGTTTTACCAACGCCTGTGGTTCCTATAAAAATGAACGATCCAATTGGTCTTTTTTCATCTTGTAACCCAGCTCTGCTTCTACGTATAGCATCAGAGATTGCTGTTATTGCATCATCCTGTCCAATCACCCTTTCGTGTAATTCGTCTTCTAAACTAAGAAGTTTTTCCCTTTCACTTTGGAGCATTCTGCTAACAGGTATACCTGTCCATTTTGAAACCACATCTGCAATATCTTCAGCCCCAACCTCTTCATTTATCAATGGATTATCTCCTTGAAGCTCCTCAAGTTGGGCTTTATACGATTCCATATCAGCCTGATTATCAAGTAGTTTACCATAACGTATTTCTGCTACTTTACCAAGATCACCATCACGCTCAGCCTTCTCGGCACTAATTTTAAGTTCTTCCTGCTCTTGTTTCTTAAGCTGAATTTTATCCACCAGATCTTTTTCAGCTTGCCAAGCAGCTTTTAGACTGGTTCTTTCCTCATTTAAGTTGGCAAGATTTTCTTTTATTGCCTCTAGCTTAATTTTATCCTTTTCGCGTTTAATAGCCTCTCTTTCGATTTCAAGTTGACGCACTTTACGTTCAACAATCTCCAGCTCTTCGGGAAGCGAATTTATTTCAAGCTTCAATTTTGAGGCAGCCTCATCAATAAGATCTATGGCTTTATCGGGTAAAAATCTATCGGTTATATATCGCTGCGATAATTCAACAGCCGAGATAATTGCCTCGTCTTTAATACGAACCTTATGATGAGTTTCGTATTTTTCCTTTAGACCACGCAAAATGGAAATTGCCGACATAGTATCAGGCTCATTAATTAGCACTTGCTGAAACCTTCTTTCAAGAGCTTTATCTTTTTCAAAAAATTTCTGATATTCTTTTAGAGTAGTTGCCCCAATAGCTTTTAGCTCACCTCTTGCAAGTGCAGGTTTTAAAATATTTGCAGCATCCATAGCTCCCTCACCCTTGCCTGCTCCCACTAAAGTATGAATTTCATCGATAAATAGAATTATCTCTCCATCGGCATCCGTTACTTCTTTAACAACTGCCTTAAGTCTTTCTTCAAATTCACCTTTATATTTAGCACCTGCTATCAAAGCTCCCATATCCAAAGAGTAAATAAGGTTCGATTTCAGATTTTCAGGCACATCACCATTCACAATCCTATGGGCAAGTCCTTCGGCAATTGCAGTTTTACCAACACCAGGTTCACCAATAAGAATTGGATTATTTTTTGTCCTTCTGGATAATATTTGGAGCACCCTTCTTATTTCTTCGTCACGTCCAATTACAGGATCAAGTTTACCTGAACCAGCAAGGTCATTCAAATTTCGAGCATATTTACTCAAGGCATTATACTTATCTTCTGCATTTTGACTTGTAGCTGATGCCCCTTTTCGGAGTTGTTTAATAGCTTCTATCAAATCTTTTTTATTAACGTTATTATCTTTAAGAAGGTTAGAAGCAGTACTTTTTATTTCAAGCAAAGCAATTAGCATATGCTCTATTGAAACAAACTCATCGTTAAATTCTTTTAGATATTGCTTTGACTTTTGCAATACATTTTTTGCTTCATTGGAAAAATATTCTTCGCCTCCACTAACCTTTGGCAACGATTCAATAATACTATCTACAGCCTTTGAAAAAACTGTAAAATTTACATTTAGTTTTTTAAGTAAAAATGGAGTAACATTCTCATCAACTGTTATAATAGCCTTTAGCAAATGAATGTTTTCAATTGACTGATTATTATTTATTGATGCTATCTCCTGTGATTTTTGGATAGCTTCCTGTGATTTTATTGTAAATTGATTTAAATTCATATATGTAATTTTTTTGTTTCTAAATAATTGCTAATCTTAGAAAATCAAAATTCTTACCATTCAAATACTTATTGCATTAATAAGAAATTATGTCATGTGATTTTCAGGTAACCTGTCAAATTGTCTTGATTATTAGAATGTTATGACAATTATCCACAAGTGATAATCATTATTGGCTTTTATTACTAATATTAAAAATAAAGTAACTAATCAGTGTCAAAATGAAGAATAAACTTCGACATTACTCTGTGAAACTCAGTGTCTTCTTTGTGGCTCTTTGTGAAACAGCTATTACACAAAGTTGCGCAAAGAAGCACAAAGTATAAACAAGATTGATTGTAACCATTATCATTATTGCTTTTCAATACACTGAATAGTTACAAAATAAATATACATACTATTCGTTTAATAAGAACAATTTTCAAATTTTATGAAGAAGAAGACACTAGTTATTGGTGGAAGTTCAAAGCCAATGCGGTATTCCCATAAAGCAATCCAAAAGTTAGTTAATTATAGGCATCCTGTTGAGTCAATTGGAGCTCGTGAAGCAACAATCGACACTGTCAATATCACAAAGGATAAACCTAATATTAAAAATATTCATACCATTACAATGTATATCGGCCCTTTACGGCAACCCGAATATTATGAATATCTATTAAGACTAAATCCTTCTCGCATAATATTTAACCCGGGAACCGAGAATCCGGAATTTGAATTAATTGCTCGTGAAAAAGGAATTGAAGTTGTTGAAAATTGCACACTTGTAATGCTTGATTATGGTTTATTTTAACTATCAATATCATGTTGTATTTATTTTTAATTTTGCGATTCATAAAAATTATTACTTAGGGGCTTAATTAATGAAAAAGATAACTGGAAAAATTACTGGTTTAATAGTATTATTGCTAAGTATAGCCTTGGCTCCTATTAATGGAACCATGGCACAAATAATTTGTGACATTTCAATTGATACACCTCCACCTGTTTGTCCTGATATTTATTTTGAACTGAGTGTTTTTGAAGAACCTGATCTTATATTTAATTGGCAAAAAAAAGAAGGGAATACATTTACAACCGTTGGAAACGAATCGGTTCTGGGTACATCAATCTCTGATTCTACTGTTTTTAGAGTAATAGTTATTGATACAATCGCATTTGACACTTGTATAAGTGAGCCTATGGGGGTAAGTGTTCATCAGCAAATAAATATCGAATTCGATCAATTACAACTAACCTGTACTAACGGTGATGAACTTAATGGTAACTCAGCAAAAGTTAGGGCAATTGCCACTGGTGAGTTTCAGCCTGATGAGTATCATTACTTTTGGGATGTACTACCATTATATATTGCACCTGGCGATTCATCTCTTGCCATAGGACTTAAGGCACATCAATATTATATGATTACAGTAAGGGATAATTATGGGTGTCCGAAAACTGATACTGTTTGGACTAAAGCATATGATAACCCTGAGGTTGAAATATATGCAGATCCGGATACTGCCTATCTTCAAAACCCATTCATTACATTTTCATATGTGAACCTGAGTGAAGACAGCATTCCTATCACTAATCATTTTTGGTGGTTTCAAGATACTATACCTGATCCGGATTATGTAAACACAAGTGATTTATTAACCCCCACATACACTTATGGTGCAGTTGGTAGTTATGATGTTGTACTTACTGTATACAATCAAGAAGGATGTGATACTACTTTTTCCAAAAGTATAGATATTAAGCCTGTGAAACTTTATATTCCAAATGTTTTTACACCTGGAACTGGTGATAATATCAATGAATATTTTGTTATAACTGATGATCCTGATAAGCAAGTGGTTGATGAATCATTAAGTAAGTTTTATGTGAATTCACATTTAGTAGTGTTTAATCGTATGGGACGAACAGTATTTGAATCTGAAAATTATGATAATAAGTGGGATGGTGATAATCTACCTGATGGGGTATATTATTTCGTACTTGAATGTCACGGTGTTAAAAGCACTGATATTTTCAAAGGTTCAGTAACAATAATACGAGGAAATTAAAGAATTAATTATGAAAATTTACACTATAATTTTATTTGTTACAGTTGGGTTAATTATACAATCATGTGAGAATAGTGATCACAAAAGATTATCAACCGATGTTGTTAAAAACTCTAAATCAGCAATTAAGGTGGGAGAAAAGGGGTCAGTTCCTATGATGCAGTTTGAAGAAACGGTTCATGATTTTGGAAATATGATTCAAGGAGAACGCGTTGTATATGGCTTTAAATTTGTAAATATTGGCGGCTCCGATTTAGTTATTACCCGGGTTAGCACAAGTTGTGGATGTACAGTAGGTGATTATCCTAAAGAATCTGTTGCCCCCGGAGAAGAAGGTGTTATTGAAGTTACTTTTGATAGTCATAACAGAAAAGGTTTTCAAAATAAGAGCATAACAATTTTGGCAAATACTGAACCAAACTCTACAATGCTGCGAATAAAAACCAAGGTAATACTACCGGAAAGAAACTAATATTAATAAACTAATAAATTAATTAAACTAAATATTTTTAAAATGGACACATTATTTATACTATTACAGGCAACTGAATCAAGCGATGGAGGTTGGATGTCAATGTTACCGCTATTTCTTATTCTGATAGTTTTTTACTTTTTCTTTATAAGACCTCAAACGAAGAAAAATAAGGATCAAAAGAAATTCAGAGAAGCTCTTAAGAAAGGAGATAAAGTAATTACTATTGGAGGACTTCATGGTAAAATATTAGAAGTTAAGGAAACAACAATTATAATGGAAATTGGAAACCAGATTAAAGTAACTGTTGAAAAAAGTGCCATTGTAATGGATTCGGCTGACGTACAGCAAAAAAAATAAAGCTTTACATATTTGCCCCGATATATAATAAAGTTTCGGTGTATTTTCCTGAAGTGTTATATATCAATTGATTGTATTAAAAGTAAAGTCTCGAACTTTTAGCTTTATTCGTTTAATAGTAAAGCACATTATTATTAATGAAAAGTACTACTACATATAATACTGCTAAGAAACAGGAGAAAAACAAATCACCTTTTCGCTTTAGAAGTGATAGATTAATTTTTATTATTTGTATTCTTTTTGCTTCATTATTTTGGTTACTCATCAAGCTATCCGATGTATATTCTGTTAATTACTCTTTTAGAGTAACTTACAACAATGTCCCTTCTGCTTTAAGACTAACAAAAATGGTTGATTCAACCCTCGACCTTAATTTAACTGCCCGAGGATTTGCCATTTTAAAGATGAATATATTTAACGATATAGAACTACTGGATATTAATCTTGATAATTATACAATCGATCACCATGGCGGTGTTGATTATTCAATTTTAACTCAAAAATTGACCGATAATCTTGCTTTAATTATTGGTGTAAATAAAAAAGATATCCAGTTTTCTAAAGCAACACTTTCTTTTGAGATGGAAAAAACACAAGAGAAAAAAGTTCCGGTAATTCCTAACTATTCTTTGAGCTTTGTTCGCCAATATGACCTGTATAGTGAAGTAAAAACAGACCCTGGATATATTATGGTATATGGACCAAAGAATGTACTGGACACACTCTATCATATTACAACAAAGAAACTTATTTTGGAAAACCTTATGTCGGACAAGGTTGTTAAAGTTGAATTAGAAAACCCTGATAATTCGCTCCTTAGTTTTGATAATGATGAAGTTACTATGTACTTCAAAGTAGAGAAATTTACTGAATCAGAAATAGAGGTGCCAATTAACTTAAGTAATCTACGTTTTACGCTTAAAACATTTCCTTCGAAAGTTAAAATTTATTATAGAGTAGCTCAACTTGATTTTAATAAAGTACGTACTCATCAGTTTAACATTTTTCCTGTTCTCAATAACATGGATATTCTCCAAGTGCAAAAACTACCTTTAAAACTATCCAAACAACCTGACTTTATTCGAAACATAAGAATTGTGCCTTCAGAAGTAGAATTCCTTATCATAAAATAGACAATGTAACTATGATTAAAGTAGCTTTAACAGGAAACATTGGTAGTGGAAAGAGTTCCGTAGCTAAGATTTTTAACATATTCGGAATACCTGTGTTTAATGCTGATGTTGAGGCTCGAAGCATGTATTATTATGAGGAGGTTAAAAATAAGATACAATCTGTATTTACTGATTCTATCTTATCTCCTACAGGTGAGGTGGACACAAAAAAATTAGCTTCAATTATCTTCAATGATAAAAAAGCATTACAAAAAATTAATGCTATTATTCATCCGTTGGTTATCAATAAATATTATAAGTGGTGCAATAAACATAAACATGAGTATTACACAATACATGAAGCAGCAATAATATTTGAAAACAACTTACAAAATAATTTTGATGCTATTATTAATGTATCTGCTCCTTCAGATATTAGAATTAAACGCGTAATGGAACGAGATGATATCTCAGAAGAATTAGTAAAAATGAGAATGACAAATCAATTAAGTGATGAAATTAAATGCGAGCTCTCTCATTTTATAATAAACAATGATGGTAATAATTTTCTCATTCCTCAGGTTAATAACATTCACAATAGTTTATTATCCAACAATATTCCGCTTTAAATAAAACAAGCTTGCTCCCAAACAGGAACAAACTTGTTAAGCTATGAAGACAATTTTAAACACTACAACGGTGGTGAATAAATATTTTCACTATTTCTATTACCCACATTATCTTCATACCAATCGGTATGTACTGCACCCCCTGATTCTCCCCAATCTTGGAAAAAATTATAAGCATTAATTATTTGCACCTGCTCAATTGGATAATCAAATTTAACAGGCAAATCCAATGCCCAGGGAAGATTATTTTCTGTTTGGTAATATTTTCCGGTTGCAAGGTTAGTGTCATCAGCAAAAGTTCCAAATAATGCCTGATCAGCCAATGCTGTTGGCTCCTCACCTGCCAGGTGAACCTCAACACCTCTATCCCTATTAACAACAATAAACGGATTATATGGTGCCGATCCAGGACTTGATACAGCATTTGTATACAGTACATGTAACATATTTGTATCAGGCTCAACATGATTACCTGTTGGCACAGTATTTATAAAGCTTGACCCCGAAGACCCAATCATATTAAAAGCATTATCAAATAAAAATATTACAGTATTTGTTTGATTTTGCTCTGTTCCATTACTATTCAAGCTAAGGTAATCTTCAGTAATATTTGTACCTAATACAGAGGCCACATTATCCGGATCACCAGATATCATAAATGCAAATCCATTTGTTAAGCTTGCTCCAATTGCCCTAACAGAATAGTCAGTAAAGAATTCGACAAGACCATTTGATGAATTAAGGACTGATTTGAATTTATAATCAAGAATTAGATCATTAAAATCATAATCACCTTTTCCAGGCCATAAATCCTCAAAAGCAAATGTTCCAAAGTCGGTTTCATTTGGATAATATACATTAAATGCCCTTGTAGGATCATTAGGATAGTCATCCAATTCATCATCAACACCATCACCATCGGTATCAGTTACAGGTCCCGTTACTACAACATTGTCAAAATAAACAGCAGAATTAGCTTTATAATCATTGGCCCATAATAATACATTTACTTGAACCGTTCCGTTGGGCATAGTCGCAACAAGAGTTTTATTAGTCCAAGTATCTGATGGGTAGTAATATATTACACTATAAAATTCTATAGCATTTCCAGATGAGTTTACTGGTATTAGATAAATCCAACTATATAGCCGATTATTGTTTCCAACTGATTTAATATCTGCTGATAAAGTTATAACATCTCCGGGCGATGCCGCAATCATCTGACTTACCCCTCCAACATAATTATTACCTGGTTGCGTATATGGAGTTCTAACCACTTCATTTCCATTATCATTATACTGTTCCATGGAATTTCTATACTGAGTAAAATACCAACGTAAGTCGATCGGATGAGGTGTTGTCCAATAATATATAGATCCAAAATCATTAGTTTCAAAATCCCCATTACCAATAAGGGTTGTAGTCGCAATAGACTTTTGATTATTTATTTGAAAATCGATAATTTGATTAGCTTTAGTACCAGGCTCAATCGTATCAGGTGGTAAATACCCATAATTATCTCCGAAGTTTATAATAACACCATCTTGCTTAAAACTACTTGCGGGTATTGAAACCGTAACCACTCCTGCAATAGTAACTACTGTTACTTCTGTAAGTGTAATTGGTATCCTAATTGTACCACTATATTCACCGTTTACGTCAAAACTTCCAGAAGTTATAAGCATTCCGCCTTCATTTGGATCTGCAGAATAAACATCAAATCTACTCCTAAGGTCTGTGAAATCAACACTTGCCGGCATATTAATTGTGATAGGAACATCTTGTGTAGTTTCAAATGTAAAACCATCAGGTACAATCATATCGTCCATGGTATTATCCGGAATAGGTGGTTCAGAGTCAGGTTTATTACAACCCTGAAATATTATCATTGCAATAAGAAGAGATGAACATAAAAAAAGTAAGTTTCTTGTTTTCATAGCTAATATATTTTATGTTTGTAGATTGTGAGTTTCAATAATCGAACCAAAATTAATATTTTTTTTAATTATCTGATTATTAGTATTGTAAAAAACATTAGAAAAATTACTATTCTCGTTTTTGGAAATTTGTATCGATTGAGTAAAAGGCTTAATAAGTAATAAGATGAATAATATATACTTAATTGGGTTTATGGGCGTTGGGAAAAGCACTGTTGGTAAGAAATTAGCATCAAAATTGGGATGGCAATTTATTGATACAGATGTGATTTTTCAAGAAAAATATAAACTGAACTTAGATACATTTTTCAATAAATACGGAGAAGAGCTTTTTAGAAAGCTTGAGTACGAAATATTAAAAACTACCTTTAACAATAATAATTGTGTTATCTCAACAGGTGGTGGATTACCTTGCTATTTAGATGCAATGGATCAAATAAATAACAATGGAATTAGTGTTTATCTGAAGATGAATCCCGATGCAATATTAAGTAGGCTTCAAAATTCAAAACAAAAGAGACCGCTTGTTATGAATAAATCAAAAAATGAATTGAAAGACTTCATACAGAAAAAACTAGATGAAAGAAATCCCACCTACTCAAAAGCAACAATAACAATCTCTGCTCTTTCTGTAAACACAGATTCCATTCTTAATGAACTAAGCCACCTTAATTGGTAAATAAAGATTATAGATTTAACGTTTGATTAATAATGCAACATTCTCAACATGATGAGTTTGCGGAAACATATCAACAGGTTGTGACTTAATTACATCATATTTTTCTGATAGCAAAGCAATATCTCTGGCCTGTGTTGCAGGATTACAGCTGACATAAACAATTTTTTCAGGTTCAGTATCCAATATTTGCTGAACTACTTTCACATGCATTCCCACACGAGGCGGATCGGTAATGATTATATCAGGTTTACCATTAGCAGAAATAAATTCAGGTGTAAGTATTCTTAACATATCACCTACGAAAAATTCCACGTTATCAATATTGTTCAATGCAGCATTTTCTTTTGCACCTGCTACAGCCTCTTTAACAGATTCAATCCCGATAACTTTTTTAACTGAACCTGATATAAATGCAGCTATTGTGCCTGTTCCGGTATATAAGTCGTAAACGAGTTCATTACCTGAAAAATCAGAAAAATTAAAAGCAGCTTTGTATAATTTGAATGCCTGTTCAGGATTAGTTTGGTAAAATGAAACCGGACCTATATTGAATTTTAAGTTATCACTTCCAGCTATTGCAGGCTTCATCTCTTCATACAAATATGGTTTGCCTTTAAACAATTTTACCTCAAGATCCCATATTGTATCATTAAGCTTTTCATTAATCACATACATAAGTGAGGTAATCTCTGGAAATTTATCAGCAATGGCCTGTAAAAAATCAGCAATGTCTAAATCATCATACCTAAACACTACAATCACCATTAAATCACCTGTTGAAGATGTGCGAATAATCAGATTTCGTAAAAAGCCTTCATAGTTTCTAACGTTAAAGAATTCAAGACCATTCTCAAGAGCGTATTCTTTGATTGCCAAGCGTATATTATTTGATGGATCTTTTTGGAGGTAGCAATGTTCAATATCAAGAATTTTATCGAACATTCCTGGCAAATGAAACCCAAGTCCATTTGTATCCGTCGGACCACCTTCCTCCTTTGGAGCATCCAAATCAGTTAACCATCTTCTATCAGAGAAAGTATATTCTAACTTATTACGGTAATAATATTCGTTATCAGCACCAATTATTGGAAGAAATTCCCCAACTGGCACTTTAGCAATTCGATCAAAATTATCCTTAACCTGTTTTTGCTTGTTAATTAACTGGTTTTCATAGGCTACATGCTGCCACTTGCACCCCCCGCATAAACCAAAGTGCGAACAACGGGGTTCAACTCTTTGCTTTGAATAAGTATGAAATTTGGTTATTCTACCTTCAAGATATGATTTTCTTTTTTTATATACCTGGATATCAACAATATCACCAGGTGCTGAAAAAGGAACAAAGATTACTCTTTCATCAATTCGGGTAATACTTTTGCCTTCAGCAGCTGCATCAGTTATTTCAGCTTTTTCAAAAAAAGGAAGTGGTTGTTTTCGTCGTGACATGAGTGGGTAGTTATTGGTTATTGGTTGTTGGTTATTGGTTATTGGTTGTTGGTTATTGGTTATGGATTATTGGTTATTGGTTATTAGTTATTGGTTATTGGTTATTACATTCTTTCTGGCACTTGTATGCCCAGCAAAGCCATTGATGATTTTAATGTGTTGCCAACAAATTTTGAAAGTGCAATTCTAAAGTTTCTTTTATTTTCATCAGCTTCTTTTAGAATAACAACTTCATGATAAAATTGATTGTATTCTTTAGCTAGTTCATAAGCATAATTTGCAATAAGAGCAGGACTAAGATTATCAGCTGCCAGCTTTGTAGTATCCTTATAATCGTGCAATAATTTCAACAAAGATATTTCCTTAGGCTCAAAGTCGAGATCATCGTCAATTTTAAAGATACTAACTATTTTAAGTTTCCCTGATTTTCTAACTATAGACCTTATCCGAGCGTATGTATATTGAATGAAAGGCCCGGTATTACCATTAAAATCAATTGATTCAACCGGATTGAATGTCATAGTTTTTTTGGGATCAACTTTTAGAATAAAATATTTTAGAGCCCCCATGCTTATTATATCATAAAGCTCTTTTGCTTCCTCAGCGCTAAAATCATCAAATTTACCTAATTCTTCAGAAGTTCTTTTTGCTGTTAAATACATTTCATCCATAAGGTCATCTGCATCCACAACCGTTCCTTCTCTGGATTTCATTTTTCCATCAGGAAGCTCCACCATACCATAATTTAGGTGCACAATGTTTTCGGCCCAAGCTCTACCAAGCTTAATAAGTATAAGCTTAAGAACATCAAAATGATAATTTTGCTCATTACCAACTACATAAATTAATTTTGAAGGATGATAATCATCGTAACGAAGTTGAGCAGTCCCTAAATCCTGAGTCATGTACACTGACGTTCCATCTGCTCTTAGAAGTAATTTTTCATCTAAACCATCTTCAATCAAGTCACACCAAATTGATCCATCGGCTTTCTTTATAAGTATTCCTGATTTAAGCCCTTCTTCCACAAGCTTTTTGCCTAACAAATAAGTTTCCGACTCATAATATACTTTGTCGAAAGTTATCCCCATTCGTTCGTATGTTGTATAAAAACCATTGTAAACCCAACTGTTCATAGTTTTCCAAAGTTCTCTCACATCAGCCTTACCATCTTCCCAATCTTTAAGCATTAGCTTTGCTTCAACAATAAGGCTGGAAGTTTTGGTAGCTTCATCAATGGTTATACCATTATCCACTAGAGATGATATTTCTTTTTTATAATTTTTATCAAAAAGAACATAATAATCACCAACAAGCTTATCCCCTTTAGTATTCGAAGCTTCCGGAGTAATACCATTTCCCCACTTTTGCCATGCAAGCATCGATTTACAAATATGGATACCCCTGTCATTAACAAGATTTACTCTAACAACTTTTTGGCCACTATTTTGTAATATTTCGGCAACCGACCAACCAAGCAAATTATTTCTAATATGCCCCAAATGAAGTGGCTTATTAGTATTTGGAGAAGAATATTCTAAAACAAAAGGGTCATTGCTTGTTTCATCATGACGACCATAACTGCTATTAGTATGATTCTCAAGAAAAAACTCTTTCCAATACATATGAGATATCGAAAGATTCAGGAATCCTTTAATAATATTAAAATTTGTTACCTCAACAAGGTTATTTACTAAATAACTACCAATTTCCTCAGCTGTTTGTTCAGGTCCTTTTTTAGATATTCTTAATAAAGGGAAAACAACTATAGTATAATCACCTTCAAACTCAGGTCGTGTTTTTTGAACCTGAGCATGATTGCTTTGAATATCTTGTCCGTAAAGACTTGACACAGCACTATGTAAAGTATTTAATAATAATTGCTCAATCATCTTTCTTAAGAAATATTATGGAAGTGCAAAAGTATATAAAAAACCCGCTAAAAGATATTTTCTCTTATTTGTTGAAAAAATCTTTCAGCGGGATGAATAAAAATCTTTACTTAATTTGAACTTCTAAATCATATACGACTTAGTAATTCCTCAGTAAATCACCTATTTAATTATGATTTTTTTTGTTATGTTAGTAGTATTTCCTTCAATTTTGATTGTGTAAATTCCAGGAAGCACATCCAAATCAATTAAACTACGGTAATTTTCACCAGGTAGTACATCTGATTTGTTATAAACAAGTTTGCCAATAGGGCTATAAATCATAATATCAACATATTCATTAGATATACTTTCAAGCTTTAGAGTAAATCTACCATCATTCGGATTAGGATATAATGATATGCTACCCTGATTATTAATGTCAACTCCAGTACAGTATAAAGTTAGAAGCATTTCATCAACAACTATAGGACAATCATTTCCAGTTGCAGCTGTTAATGTTAGTACAACTTCTTTACTAAATTTATCATTTTCACCTGGTGTGTACACAGGATGTTCACTAGTAGTATCGTCAAATGTGCCATCACCACTAGTTGACCATTCAATGGCCACATAATTTGAAGCAGTTGCATCACTTAAAGTATAGTTAAGTCCTGGGCAAATATCTGCATCAACTCCTGCATTTGCTGTAGTTGTTTCAAAAATTGTTAACTCAACTTGATCAGCTACTGTTCCACATACTTCCGCTCCAACAACAGTTAAAGTTAATAATGTATTACCATTTTCGATATCTGTTGGCCCTGGTGTATAAATTGGATTTAATACTGTATTATCATCAAAAGCACCATCACCTGAGGTTGTCCATTCAAGCGAATTGTAGTTTTCTGCAAATGCATCAGTTAAAGTATATTGTGTTGAACATACAGTAGCATCAATTCCTGCATTAACAGTTGGGGCAGCTGAAATTGTTAATTCTACCTGTGCAGTTATTGTTCCACATACTTCCGCTCCAACAACAGTTAAAGTTAATAATGTGTTACCATTTTCGATATCTGTTGGCCCTGGTGTATAAATTGGATTTAATACTGTATCATCATCAAAAGCACCATCACCTGAAGTTGTCCATTCAAGCGAATTGTAGTTTTCTGCAGACGCTTCACTTAAAGCATATGGCATTGAGCATATACTAACATCAACTCCTGCAAAAGCACTTGGTGCTGCAGAAATTGTTAACTCAAGTTGATCGGTCATTGGTCCACATGATTCTGCTCCGCTGGCAGTTAAAACTAATGATGTAATACCATTTTCAATATCAGTTGGTCCGGGTGTATAAATTGGGTTCATAGTACCTGCATCATCAAAAGTTCCATCACCAAGCGTTGTCCACTCAATGCTATCATAGTTTTCTGCATAAGCATCAGCTATAGTATATGGTACATCACTACACATCTCAGCTGTTTCACCAGCATAAGCAATAGGTGTTTTTCCAATTGTGAAAGTAACATTATCACTAACTGTTCCTGTTGGACCATGGCCAGTAAAAGTCAGCACCACAAGTCCTGCATCTATATCTTCACTACTTGGCTGATAAATTGGTGTTGATATCAAAACATCATTAAACGTTCCGGTACCGGAAGTTGTCCAACATGTTGAATCGCAATATGTAGCCGAACCATCACATTGCATTATATCTGTCTCACAAAATTCAGCATCTTGACCAGCATATGCCGATGTTACAAGAGGTACTGGCATTATAATGTAATCCAGTCTCGCACAATCTTCTCCAGAAGTAGCTGAAACATCTTTAGTATATTCCCATTTAAAAATATGAGTTCCTTCACTTACAGGAATTGCAACTCTTTGCCATGACTTTTCTCCGGACCAATTCATCCTCATCACTCCATCAATATAAAATCTGAAATAGTCGTAAGAAGGCTCTGAACTTACCATAGCATAAAACGAAATACTATCATCAGCAGAAACATCATATGTAACTGACAAATAGCTATTTTGACTGTGGCTTATAGCTCCTGACTTGTTACAATACTGTCCTTCGTATGGGTCACTTGTAGTAACAAACCAGTCAATATTTCCACCGGTTTCCCAATCAAATTGGCTCATGTCACCTGATTCCCAATCTTCTACGATCAAACCAACAGGTTTGGAGAAGCTAGAAACTGCATCATATTC
>CAYWRM010000034.1:8851-16583 GCA_964460905.1 uncultured Lentimicrobiaceae bacterium | reverse complement strand
CCATTACCCTGATCAACATCATCAATAGTAATTTGTCCAACAGCAAGAGAAGGAGCATAACCTGTTATACTCATTGTTGAAGTCCATATTTCAGTGCCGTCAGTTGTCTCAATATTAAACATAACATCATGTAAATCGGGGATATTATTTGCCACATCCCATGCAAAACCGTTAGGCATAGCAGAAGTTGAACCAGCACTTATATTACCATAATCTTCAGTACCATCTGTAATTGTAATATAATCATCATCGGTTGTAATAGTTACTGTAATATTTACTCCCTCTTCAACACCAATATTTTTCATTGCTATTGTTGCCATTATAGATTCTCCGGTTTCCATTATACCGTTGCCATTACCATTTATATCATCAATAGTTAAATCGTTAAAAATAACATATGGCCCCGATGGTGGTATCACATCTACAAATGATTCATAGCGATAATAATTTTGCTTGGTTATAGTTACAAGAATTTGGTTGGGAGGCATCTGAGCTGCTATTGAAATAGTAACTGGAGATCCTGTTCCTACAGCAGTTCCTATAATTTCGTTGTTAACAGTTAATGCAATAAAAGAACCAGCATTAGCAGTTACCTGGAAGCTTGTTTCACCTGCAATAATACCTGGTTCATGAACAACAGTAAGAGACTGAGGAACCTCTGAATACACAACGGAAAAAGCATCACCATGATGATGAAAAAGATTATATGTAACTTCTTTATTGCTTGTATTGTATGGCCATGATGATTGTTGCAGGAAGTATTTACCTCCTGCATTTCCAAATGCTGGTAACACATCTCTTGAGTCAGGTGTAGTTCCATAATCAGGTAAGAAATCGGGCCACATATTATCATACAAACCCCATACATAAGTATCATTTACAAAGGAATACGAAACTTCTGAAGCAGCAATAAGTCCAAGGGCACCAGAGTTGTTTCCATTATATTTATATCTATGAAATTTCTCGGCAAAACACTCTCCAGAAATATTATATTTTCCTGTAAGGCAATTAATTGAAAAAATAAAAGAAAGGTCAGTGTTGTTTAATCCGTTAATATCATTACTACCATAATTTGGTTCACCCCATCCGGTTGTACCACCATGGTCACGGTGTTGGAGTATAAAAGCACCACTATTAAGAGCATTATTTACATCCGAAGCACTTCCCCCATTCCATCCACCAAGTTCAGCAGGTGTTGCAGGAATATATCCTAATCCATTAGGTCCAAAATAATCTATTATAGTACTTGTATTTGTTGCAGTTGACCATGGATCAGAATTTGGATTACCCTGGTAAACAGCATTAATTCTAACGGGGTCTTTTGAATGAACATTTTGAAAATATCCACCAACGGTTTCAGAACAAACCTGGAACCATCTTTCTGTTTGCCATCCTAATGCCGTTATTGGGTGATTATAAAAATCAGGACTTGTAGGTGGATTTCTTTCGTAATTAAGCACTTTGGTTACAAAAGTCTCCAGATGTTCTTCATTTTGTGCTGTCATCCTTGCAAAAATAACGTCAGGCATTTGATCATTATCAACATCTGCAAAAATATTGTCGCTTACACAATAATTATTATAAATAGGGGATATGATTGTATTACCTGAAGTACCATAATCGGCCATTAATAAAACAGCAGCAGGTGGTATATCCCATGTGTTATATGCATTATTAACATACCCTTCGATTGCCGCCACTGTATTTCCTCCAACCTCAGTTGTTGTAAGAACATTAGTTGTAATACCCTGTCTAATTCTAAACTCTTTTAGAGAATCAGCCCATGAAATAAATATGGGGTCATCAGGAACAATAATTAAATATTCGTAACCAACATCTTTAGTTGACCTGTTGTTTCCAGTTATTTCAGGTATAGATGACTGATTTAGAATTGCATCATGTAATATAGGATCCCACCAGCGATTTCTAAGTCTGTCTTCACCAAAATGACCGTTTCCACCTTCAAATGTTATTTCAATTTCAATATCACGATTAACTATCATTTGTTTAGTTACAGGGTTATATTGAAAAGGACTAACAGCTACCATTACGACATCTACTCCTCTAATTTTTGAAGGGCTAGATACCTTAACTATTTCATTAGGATAAAATTGATTTTTAGAATAAATCTTTTCATCCATATTAAATACTAATGGTCCAATATCATCATCTTTTGGAATAACAGGTGCCGGAGCAATTAAAATATTGTCAACTTGTTCAACTTGCTTACGAATTACTTTTACAGTAACTGTAGCTCCCTGTGGAATAGCTATATAATTACTATAAGAAGGAATATTTGGTGCTCCTTCATTATTTTGAAGTAAAACTCCACCGGTAGTAATTGTTTGCATAGATTTGGTACCAACAACAGTTTTACTAATATTGTAAGACTTAATAGAAGAATTTATTACTAGTCCACTTCTGTCTTGTGTTTTAATTGTAATACCTTGATCACCCCAATTATTTTCAAATCGAATATTACTGTCTTGGGCAGATAATCCTGTGAAGGTTAAAATCAGCAAAGCTACCCATGTTGATTTTAGTAAAGATGTAATTCGTTTTTTCATGTTTTAAGTTTTTAATAAAAAGTTGAGCAAGCCTTTTTTTTTATTATGATCAAATTTTTAGCCTGCTAATTAATAAGTTTTGGTTCATATTTAATATTTGACAATCACTCTTTCTAAAGCGTTGCAAAATAGCCGCCAAACATAATGATATTCTTTTGATTAAAATAAATAAAATCCATATTATGCTGTTTTTAAACCATTTTGATGCAGTTTAGATAGATTATAAATTGTATTCAGAAAGCGTGACTGATTAATAGTTAATAATATAATTTATTGCAAATGGAATATAATTGAAATAATAAAACAAACATAACTGTATTCATCATGAAAAATTATTTAAATTTATCCGCTTTTTCAATATAAATATATAGTATATAAAATGCTTACAAAAGATAATATACGATTAAGAATACCTGAACCTGAAGATATTGATTTTTTGCTTAACATCGAGAATGATAGCAATTTATGGCACGTGAGCAACACCAATAATCCGTTTTCACGCTTTGATATTGAACAATACATTTTGCTTAACGATAAAGATATATACTCTGCAAAACAGTTGAGGTTCATAATTGAACTTGATGGAGTTGAAACAGCAAAGAAAGTTGGAACTATTGATATTTTTGACTTTGATGCACATAATAAAAGAGCTGGAATTGGCATTTCAATTATTGAAGTCCAACGAAAAAAGGGTTATGCAGGAACTGCTTTGGATATTCTTATCAAATATATGTACTCACACCTGAATCTTCACCAAATATATTGCAATATAGGGCAGAATAATATTGATAGTATTAATCTTTTTAAAAGTAGAAAATTTATAGAATCAGGTATTAAAAAAGATTGGAATTTAGTAAGTAACAATTGGGTTGATGAGCACCTGTATCAATTATTATTTACTAATACTTAAAAATTAGCGATGAATTAAAACCAACCAAACCATGGCATACTATCATTCAAAATACAGTATTGACAAAAAGAGCAAAAAATCGTATTGGAAATTATCAGTAACTATAATTATTTTCATACTGATAGTTGCAGCAGCCGGAGGATATCTTCTTTATCAAATAATTTACAAGCCAAATATATGGACTCCTGACAAAAAGAACGTTTCAATTTATATACCATCCGGGTCAACCTTTGAAAATGTAAAGCAATTGCTTTTTGAAAAAGGACTAATAATACATAGAAACAACTTTATATGGTGGGCAGAAAAAAAGAAGTATCCCGATTTGATAAAGCCGGGCCACTATGTACTTAAGGATGGCATGACAAATGATAAACTTATAAAATTATTACGATCAGGCGACCAGATTCCCGTAAAGGTAATCTTTAATAATATCAGAGATATCTACCAATTAGCCGGTAGAATTAGTCAACAAATTGAAGCTGATTCCATATCTCTTATTACTGAGTTTACAAATCAGGAAGTAATTAATTCTATGGGGTTATCTCTTGAAACTATTTCAACAATATTTATCCCAGATACATATGAGTTTTATTGGAACACATCAGCAGTTGGGCTTGTAAAAAGGATGTATGAAGAATATCTTAACTTCTGGAATGCCAACAGAATCTACAAAGCTGAAAAGTTGGGCATGAGTATCCCTGAAGTTGTAACCCTTGCTTCCATAGTTGAAAAAGAAAGTAATAAAAGTAACGAGAAACCAATGATTGCAGGTGTTTACATAAACCGACTCGACAAGGGATGGAGGCTTCAGGCTGATCCTACATTAATATTTGCGCTTGGTGATTATAGTATTAAACGTGTACTAAATGCGCATAAGGATTTTGATTCACCATACAATACATATAAATATAGAGGATTACCTCCCGGACCCATCTGCATACCTTCTATTTCATCAATTGATGCAGTGCTTAATAATCAAAATGATGGATATCTTTATTTTTGTGCTAAAGATGATCTGTCTGGTTATCATGTTTTTGCAAAAACAAATGTGCAGCACAACAGTAACGCGCGTAAATACCAAAAAGCACTTGATAATATGAAAATTTATAAATAATGAAAGCATTTAAAGCATATGACATACGAGGATTGTGGGGTAGTGAGATAAATGAGGATATTGCTTACAGAATAGGCTATTTTATTCCTCAGGTTTTTAATGCTAGAAAGATACTCATAGGAAGGGATATAAGACTTTCGTCAGATGCTTTTTTTGCTGCCTTAGCCAATGGCATTACCGATTCCGGAGCTGATGTATTTGATGCCTCCTTAACAACAACCCCAATGATTTACTGGGGAACCGGGAAATTTGAATTTGAGTTTTCACTTATGATAACAGCATCGCACAATTCCAGTGAATACAATGGCCTAAAATTTTCCGGTAAAAATGTGGCCCCAATTGGATATGATACAGGATTAAACACTTTGGAGAAGCTGGTTGAAAGTAATACTAGTATTGTTAAAAAGAGCAAAGGGAGTATTTCAAAGTATCTATTTTCTGATGATTATGTTAAATTCCTTAGTGAATATAAGCATGATTATTTGAGCTTAAATATTTCTATTGATTGCTCCAATGGAATGGCGGCCTTGTTTGCCAAAGATCTTTTTGGTGAAAAACCTAATTATATTAATGATGTAATGGATGGTTTATTTCCCGGCCATAACCCTAACCCGTTGGAAGTGAAAAATCAGACTCAGATTAAAAAACAAGTTATAAAAAATAGTAGTGATATAGGGGTGATATTTGATGGTGATGCAGACAGGGTTATGTTTATTGATGAATTTGGCAAATTTGTTTCACCTGATTTAATCATTGCATTGTTGGGGCATTATTTTTTTGAAGAAAGAAAAGAAAAAGGAAAAGTTGTTCAGGATATCAGAACATCGAAGGCCGTTGGTGAATATTTACAAATGTTTAATACCGAACTAGAAATCTGGAAAGTGGGAAGGACATTTGGAGCAACTAAGCTCAAAGAAATTGATGGTATCTATGGTGGAGAGTTAGCAGGACATTATTATTTTCGCGACTTTTATTACTCAGACAGTGGATTGCTGGCAGCATTAATAGTTTTGAATATTGTAAAAAAATATAATACTGAGGGCATCTCATTTTCAGAATTAATGAATAGAATATCATCATATGCAAATACTGGCGAGGTGAATTTTGTTATCGAAGAAAAGCAAAAAGCCATGGACGCAGTACTAGCATATTTTAACGATAGTGAACCCCCTGTTAAATTTTTTGATTTTGATGGGTACAGGCTTGAATTTAAAGATTGGTGGTTTAATATTAGACCATCTAATACAGAACCATACTTACGATTCCTGGCCGAAGCAAAAAGCGATGAACTATTATCTGAAAAAAAAGTATTAATTTATAGTATCCTTGAAAAGTATTCATAAATATGAGTCGGCTGAAGAAAAACATATTTTCAATAGCTTTGTTTTTATTGATAACACTAACGTTATCAGTTAACTGCCAACCTATACAAGCATATCCTGATACACTAAATAAATCCCGATTAAATACTGTTATTTTTACGGGAGCAGGGCTTTATGCAACAACTTTAGGTGTTCTGTATTTTGGTTGGTATAAGGATAATAAACTAACATCATTTCATTGGTACAACGATAATCAAGCTTGGCTGCAAGTTGATAAATTTGGACATTCAACTACAGCTTACATAATGAGCAATTATGCTTTTTGGTCGTTACGATGGGCTGGGGTTAATAATAATAAGTCGGCACTGTATGCCGGTTTAATGGGATGGTCGGCAATGACAGTGATTGAAATCCTGGATGGTTTTTCGGATGATTGGGGAGCCTCACCAGGTGATCTGATTGCAAACACTGCAGGAGCAACATTTTTTACTGGCCAACAATTGCTTTGGAAAGAGCAGCGAATTAGATTAAAGTTTTCATATCATCCAACTGAATTTACAAAATATCGACCTGATTTACTAGGAGAAACAGCACTACAACAGATGTTGAAAGATTATAATGGACAAACATATTGGTTATCAGCAAACATTAATTCATTCTTAAGAAATGAAACAAAGTTCCCTAAGTGGATAAATGTCGCGGTTGGCTATGGAGCAAAAGGGATGATCGGATCATATTCAAATCCTTTTGAATGGAACGAAAATGTATTACCTTACTACAAGCGGACACGTCAATATTATTTTTCGCTTGATATTGACTGGACTCGAATTAACTCAAACTCGTCGTTTGTAAGATTTGTTTTTAAGGCACTTAGCTTTGTGAAAATTCCATTTCCAACATTAGAGTATAATAATGAAAATAAGTTTGTTTTTCATTGGATGTTCTCTTAACTCATTTCAGTATTAGCAAACATACTTTTATTGATATATTGAGCTAATGTTAGCCAAATAGTTTTTTTTGAATCTGTTAATGAGAAATAATCATTACATCCCGCAATTAAAGCTGCTTCTTTGGTTAGTTCCTTTTGACCATGCGTAATCATAGCAATAATTGGTAATTCCTTCCTGAAAGCTTTAATAGCTTTTGTAGCTGTAATACCATTCATACCAGTTAGATTAACATCAATAATCATAAGGTCAGTACTATAATTATCCTGACAATATTTGATGGCATCCATGCTACTTTTTATGTGTATTAGGTTGACGCCACTATTCTTTAGTACTTTTGAAATCAAATTAAACTCAGCATTTTTGTTTGTCACAATCGTAATAATACATCCATCCATCCAATGTTTCTGTATTTCTTCGGATATTTCCAGAGGCTTGTAAGGAACTGTAAATAAGAACTTAGACCCTCTGTCGACTTCTGATTCAACCCAAATTTTGCCGCCAATATAATCAAGTATAGTTTTAGATATGCTTAATCCCAGCCCACTACCTCCATAAATTTTTTCTGAATGTTTATGAGTTAGTCTGTTAAACTTCTCAAATATAGTCTTATAATTCTTTTTCTCTATTCCAACACCTGTATCAGTTACACAAAATGTAACATTATTGTTTGAAATAGTATATCCAATTTCAACAGCACCTTTTTCAGTAAATTTTAAAGCATTGTCAATTAAATAACCAATAACTTGCTTTATTCTTTCAATGTCTATATTAATAATAGTATTATTGTTAGAAGGGCAAACATTAAATTTAAACTTAACTTGCTTTATTCTTTCAATGTCTATATTAATAATAGTATTATTGTTAGAAGG
>CAYWRM010000034.1:0-8751 GCA_964460905.1 uncultured Lentimicrobiaceae bacterium | reverse complement strand
TAACTTGCTTTATTCTTTCAATGTCTATATTAATAATAGTATTATTGTTAGAAGGGCAAACATTAAATTTAAACTTAACTTGCTTATTCTGAAAATTTAAAAAATGATCCTTATAAATATCTGACAATAGCTTTTTTAATTCCGTAATATCGTTCTTAAGAAAAATTATACCTGCTTGTAATCTTGAAAAATCAATAATTTCATCTATAATCTTGTTCAGCATAGCTCCTGATTTAATTATAGCGTCAAAGTATTCTTCAGACTCTTTCTTATCAATGCTTTCATTCTTTAGCAATTGCGAGAATCCCATCATAGCATTCAGCGGAGTCCTGATTTCATGCTGAATATTATGCAAAAATGAGGTTTTTATATCATCGCTTTGCTCAGCCTTTTCTTTTGCAATTAAAAGTTCTTGATCTTGTTTTTTCTTTTCAGATATATCGCGCCATACAACATGTAGGTAATCAACTCCTGATATGGGTATTGATGTAAGTGAAACATCAACATGAAAAGTTTCTTTGTTTTTGTTAATATGAAGCCATTCAAACCTAAAAAAGCCTTCTCTCCTTGCATTGGCAATATTTTCAGATGCTTTAGTAATAGATAAACTGCCATCGGGTTGTAAAACAGGAGAAATAGTATTGGGATGTGTTCCGATAAGATCTTCCTTTTTTTCCAATTTTAGTATCGTTAGAGTAGCATCATTACAATCAATAAAAGTATTATTTCTTCCAATTAACAAAACCGGGTCACTTGTTTTATCAAAAAGCAATTTATACTTTTCTTCACTCTCGAAATACGAATCTTCTACTGTTTTAATTTTCGTTACATCTTTTCCAGAACTTAAACTACCCGTTATTAATCCGTTGCTATCATAAAGAAGAGTATTTTTCCATAAAATTATCTTTTCTTGGCCTGATCTGGTTATAATCTTGCTTTCATAGTTTTCAAATGCCAGATTGTTATCACCGGAAATTACTTTTAAAAATCTAGTGTGCAAATTCTGTTTTTCGGCAAGTGGAATAAAGTTGCTAAACCAGCTCTTTCCAAGTATGGCCTCCTCATTAAACCCTAATGTTTTGCAACCTTTCTTATTGATTAGAGTAACAATCCCCTTTGTGTCTAAAGCTAAGATTATCACATCAGCAATATCTAAATATTTACGAGCATTATCACGCTCTTTTTTTAAAAGCTTTTCAGATACCCTGCGTTGTTTTATCATGATGTTTGCCGAATGAGCCAATTCTATAAACTCTTCTACATTTAATTTGTTACGTTCTATGAAAGCATCTTCCTTTGGCGTTTTACTAAAAAATGACATGAAAACATCAAATTCTTTTTTAATTAACCCATGAAGAATCATTGTAACTCCAATAAGCACAAGCAAAAGCACCACAAATAATATTATAATGTAAAGTACCTTTTTAAACAACGCTGCATAATGCTGGTTTTTTCTATCCTGAATAATCAGGTTTAGATCGTCAAGATAAACCCCTGCCCCAATAATCCATTCCCAATCTTTGTAGCCATATACATACGATAATTTTGGAACCGGTTTGAAAGTATCAAGCCTTTTAAATTTATATTTAAAATATCCACCGGTTGGATTATTAATTGTATTTAATTCAATATCAAATATTTTTAATCCATCCGGATCCGTAATGTCCCTTATATTTTTTTCTCCAATAATTTTTACACCATCAAAAATTAATGCTCTCCCGTCATAAGTATTTATAAAAATATATCCTCCATGATTTAGTCTGATTTTACTAACAAAATCCAATATCTCGTTTTGCAGTTCATTTTTACTTTTATTATTATTATTATATTTTCGAGAATAATTAATTAATGAAACTACATTAGTTACTTCACTTTTAATTATTTCGCACTGGTCAGCTTCATAAAACTCACTTATTTCTGCCAGCTTTTTCTTCGATTTTATAATTTCGGTAACAACCCACAAAGCACTAATGGAAAACATAGTTAAAGTAGCTATTGCTAATAAAATGAAGAATGCACTTTTTCTGATGCTTATTTTGAACTTATTCATTTGTTTTCAATCTTGAGCGGAAGATTACGATCTCTAATCAAATATTTTTGACTTTTCAGGGTTCTTACCCTCAATTCCTTTATAAAAAGATTGTATCTCAACAAGATCCTTTTCAATATCTCCTGTTGGATAAAATAACTTTTTCATTCCTCCAGTTTTATTTTTATAATCAAGCACACCCAATACTATTGGTACATTAGCTGCTACTGCAATATAGTAAAACCCTCGTTTCCACTCTTTTACCAGCCTACGGGTGCCTTCGGGAGTTATGGTAATGAATAATGATTCGTGTTCATCGAACATTTTGGCAACTGTATCTGTCAACTTTGTTGATTTACTTCTATTAACAGGCATACCACCAATCATTTTTAAAAAGCCTCCAAATGGCCAACTAAAAGCTTCGCCTTTAATCAATAACTTTGAGTCCACTTCCATATGCCAAAAGCCAATTTTACCCATAACAGTATCCCATAAACTTGTATGAGGCGCAACTATGATAACAGCTTTTTTTATATTATTAGGTATTTGGTTTTTAATTTCCCAGCCCATACTTTTGAGTACAAAATTTGATGTTGCTTTCACTAGGTAATTTTTTGAAAAAACAAATGTAACAAATTAATGATTTATTTTTATATTTTTGGCTTACACAATAACATAATCTTATTATGAACTATAATATAAAAGCGACAAGTATTATATTTTTTTCACTATTCATATATTTGACTGCCTCAGCCAATCGTAATTCGGGCGAAAGAATAAAAATTATTGAAAAACCTATTAATGCTGCCAGTGATATAGTTCCCATCAATGATTCATTAGTAATACCATTTGTATATACAAGTGCTATTTCATTAAATAATCTACCGGTAGTTGAAAAAAAGCAGAAATTTTTTGACATGATGTTACCTGCTGTATTAGTTGCAAAAGAAGAACTTGCTATACTACTTCAGAGAGTTAACTCTTTGTCACTAAAACCTGAATTAGCACCTGACGAGAAATCGTTTATCGAAAGTTTGAAAGTAAAATATAAAGCCAATAATATTGAAATGCTTAAAAGTAGGCTTCACACATTTCCGGTGAGTATCGTACTTGCGCAAGCAGCAATTGAAAGTGCTTGGGGTACTTCAAGATTTTTTCTCGATGCAAATAATCCGTTTGGTCTTTGGTCATTCGATCCTAATCAGGAAAGAATTGAAGCTTCATCAACAAGAAATGGTACAAAAGTATATTTGAGAAAGTTTAATAATTTGGAGGAGGCTATTGATGCTTACTATACAACTTTATCAACTGGAGGCCCTTTTACAGATTTTAGAGCTGAAAGACTTAAGACAAGTGACCCTTTTATTCTGGTAAATTATTTAATCGATTACTCTGAACGAAGAGAAGCCTATGTAGATGAAGTTAAAAGTGTAATTAAATATAATGATCTTGTAAAATACGATACTTATAAAATTGCTCCTGGATATTTTAAATAAACATAATTACACCGATTATTAATAAGTTTTAATTCTTCATTTCATAAAAAAAACTAGTACACTATACTAATATTCTTTTTTTTAAATACAATAAAATAAAACACCGGAATAAAAAACAGGCTGACAAAAGTGCCGATAAACAGACCTCCTATTACAGAAAGTGCAAGCGGAAGCTGTAGGTCAACCCCCATGCCTGACAAAAACAACATTGGAATTAATGCTAAGATTGTAGTTATACTCGTCATTACTATTGGTTTAAACCTACGACCACCACCCTGTATTATTGCTTGTTTTAGCGTACTCCCCGACCTGTACACTCTATTAATAGTGTCAATTTTCAAAATTGAATCATTAATAACAATACCGCTCATCACAACAATGCCAATAGCTGACATAACATTAAGCGATGAATTAAAAATAACCAACATAATTAGTGCTCCTGAAATGTCAAACATAACCTCAAGCAGTACAATTATTGGTTGTATTAGTGATTCGAACTGGGCTGCGAGAATAAAATATAATAGTAAAATAGACACGAACCATACTAACATAAATTCTCGAAACAGCTCAATACGGTCAAAAATACTACCACCCCAACTTAGGGTAAATGAATCATCTACTTTATACATACTAACTATCCTACTTATTACTGTTTTGTAGTCCCAAAAATCAGCCTCTACATCAACAGGGAAATATTCGCCAAGTTTATCAGCACTAATAATCTTTAATACTGACTGTTCGCTTATGGAAACCAGTATATTTAACGGAATAAGCTTGTTATTTTCATTTCTAACATGTTCATTTACAATTAGCGTATTCAAATCAGCATTTTCTGAAACAATTAATATATCAACAAATTTATTATTCGCTGATAATGAGCCAATTTTATAGTTGCTCAACAATGCCTTTAGCTTCGATAATAATTTCTGATAATCAACTCCATACATCAATAACCGTTCAAAGCTTATATTAACGACATAACTTGTACCAACAATTGGTACATGATTTTTATCCCCGTAACCATTAATATCGGTAATTGAATTTGCAATCTCTGTATAAATATCATTATTATTATTTTCAGCTGATTGCAGCCTGATTTTTGCAACCAAAGGCGCATCATCATTATTAAATATCTGATGAAAAATATTATCGACAGGTATAAATTTAATTACAGCATTGGGAAATAATAGTCCAATTTTAGTGGTAAGTTCTTTTTTCAATTTATTTAGATGACCTATATTTGATGTGCTAAAATAAAAGGAAGCTTCTGTTTCTGACTGATCGGTAACACCAGTAAGCATAAACTGCGATTTACCAATAGCAACCGTACTTGTTACAACAGGAGTGTTTAGTTTATTAAGCAGTTGCAAAACACGTTTTTTACTTTCCTGTGGATTTACAGGTTCATTCCATTCTAAATTTACTTGCATCTCAGTTTCTTCAATATCAGGAAAGGTCTGTTTATCTACGATATAAAAAAATATTAACCCGATGGGAATAAGCATAAAAAACAGCACTAAAAACAGCACCCTTTTTCGTAACACAACCAACAATGCCTTTTCATAAAGCAACTCAATTTTCATCTTCTTCTCTATAAAATGCCCCTGGTTTGAATTTTTACCATGTACTAAACGGAACAATACCGGCAATACCATAATTGAGATAAATAGTGAAACCAACAAACTTATTGCAACTGCCAACGCCTGATCAATAAATAATGATCCTGCAATACCACTTAAAAAAACTAAAGGTACAAACACTGCACATGTTGTTAATACAGAGCTTATTAATGGGCGAATCACCTCGTTTGTACCCAAAATACAAGCATTATTAATAGTATATTTTTGCTCCCTGTACTGGTTTATGTTATCAATAACAATAATAGAATTATCAATCATCATTCCAACACCAAGAATTAATCCTGAAAGTGAGATTATGTTAATGCTGACCGAAAACATATCCATAAAAAACAATGATATGATTAATGAAGCAGGAATGCTTATTGCAATGAGCCATGGTAGCTTTCGGTTTCGCATTACAAAAAACATAACAATTACGGCAAGTATCATGCCCAACAACAAGGTTTGTTTCAGGTTTTTAAGCGAATAACTGAGTAAAGCAGATTGATCGCGACCAAGTTCAAATTTTATGCCGGAATTTTCTAATTGGAGTTCTTTTACTACTTCCAACATCTTTTCACGTACCATCTCCATACGTGTTCCCGACTGTTTATAAATTGCCAGGGTTATTCCATCTGCATTATTATAAATATTGTAGCTATCAGGTTCGGCAGTTGCCATGTTAACGTTGGCAATGTCTTTAATTTGCAGGATTCGATTATCTCTTTTTAGATAAATATTACTAATATCCTTAGCAGTACGTAATTTAGAAGTAAACCGTACCTGATACCTGTACTGTCCGTCTTTAAATAACAGGCTACCATAATTAATATTGTTTTTTGAAAGTATGCTGTAAATATCCTCATTGGAAATTCCGAGTGAAAGCATTTTTGATTTATCAGGCTCAATTTGAACTACAGTATGAACCAATCCGTTAATGTCGACCATTGCAACTTCACCAAGCTGTTCAACCCTGCGTTTAATTACATTTTCAGCATAACTGCTCAATTGAGAAAAAGTACTATTATCCACAATTGAATTGCTATCGTAAACTATGTTTAGATAGAAAACAGGAATATCAGATGCTGCTTTTTTTAATACGGTTGGTCGGGGCATATTTCGCGGAAATGCTGCCGTCATTGCATCAATTTTCTCATTAGCTTCAATATAAGCATAATGGATGTTTGTACCATGATTAAACTTTAGTGTAATTATAGCTCCTGCATCCCGTGTTTCGCTTTCAATATCTTTTAAACCATTAATTTGAAGCAGATTACGGCGCAAAGGCATAACAACAGCATTTTCCAATTGGCGCGCTCCAATATCAGGATAATAAACCCGTATAGAAATTTCGGGAATATCGATATCAGGCAACAATGACACAGGCATACGAATAACCGAAATAATACCAAGTGCAATAAAGGCAATTAATGTTGCCACAACAGCTATTGGGCGTTTTATTAAAAACCTAACCACAATTATTGTTGTTTATTTGCTTGTACAACTACAACTTTTGCATCGTGAGCAAGATTGAGGTTGCCGCTAATTATTATCGAATCGCCACTATTAAGCCCTTCGCTTATGCTGTAGCAACTAGTGTTCTCACCCGTAATTGTAACATAATTCCATTTTGAAAGCCCGTTTCTAAATGTGAATACTACTTTTTTGTTAGAGCGCAATACCACAGCCTGTTTAGGTACAACCAACTGGTTTGCAACTATCTCCTCCAGTACTACTTTCATATTCATGCCATCAAATAATTGTTTTCTAATTTTTGTATTAGAAACTAAAGATGCCTTAACCTCAACCAAGCCATTCTCATCTATTAAAGGGTTTATTTCACTTACCTTTCCTCTAATACCCAATGAAGTGTTTACCAATGGCATGGCAACAATTGCTTGACCTATTTGCACTTTTGTAATTTCTGATTCCATTAGTTGGAAAACAACAAAAAACCGTGAATTATCCATAAGCGTACAAAACACATCAGATTGCGAAACAAAATTATTTGATTGCAGCTTCAACTCTGCTATTATTCCGGCAAAGGGAGCTTTCAATAAAGTATTTTCATATTCCAGATTTGCCTGCTTTAGATTAAGCTTGGCGCGATTGTATCCACTTTGTATTTTAAGACTCTGCAACAAACTGCTTTTAACACTTGTTGTATCGCCAACAACGCCGCCAAAACCAAGCAATTGCGAGCTAAGCTCAATTTTAGCTGCTTCTATTTCCTGGTTTGCACGTTCGATATTTAGTTTTTGTTTTGCATTCTCCAGTTGTGCAAGCAACATTCCCTTTTTTACAATATCACCATTTTTAATATTAATCTTGATAATTTCGCCCGATGTGTTAAACCTAAGTTGAGCACTATGGGTAGCATGTATCACACCCGTTGAAACAATCTGCAAGGGAAAACTTGTTTTTTTAAGTAAACTTATTGAAACTTGCTGGGGTTGAGGGTTGATACTATCGGTTTTTATTTCGGCATCTTTTGCATTCGATAAATCGCATGAACTTATGCTCAACAATAACACTATAATTGCTACAAACGATAATACAATAAACGAGGGTTTTATAAATTTCATTTTTAATTAAGGCTATCGCATAATTACTATTAAATAAATGTTACAGAAAAACATTTGCCTAATATGAATGGTAATAATGCTTTTCAATTTGTTTTCCAACCTAGCTACAAATATAGGAAATATAATAATATGTTTTAAACATGAATTGAAGAGGGTGTTTTCGTGTTAAGTTAGGAAATATCCTTGTTGTAGTATTGGCTTTTGGCTGTTTATACTCGTATTGTCATTTTGAACAGATTTGCGTTGGTTTTTTGCGGAAACAAGTAAAGAATCTCTAATTTGATGATTGTTAATAATCCGATTCATAACTTAGCTTGCCTGATTATTGATTTCGTTTATGACTGATGACGAATGTGTTATTTGACAGGCTCTGGCATGAAACAAGGACGAGGGGGTTACTATTAATTATCAAATAAATGCTCAATCCCAGAAAAATAATATTCTGTTAAATATGGTTTTGACTTTTCCGGAAAAAAACAACTTATTACTTCTAAATTCTTATTTAGTACAATAAAGTAAGGGAAGTTAAATTCTTCTGCTTTGAGATTTATACTCTGTTTGAGATTATAGCATCTATGTTCAATATTATTTTCAGCAATATAGGAGTTCAATAATTGAGTATTATTGAATGACCCTATTATAACTATACTATTATAAGGGATCTTTGAATTAGTACTCAACAAACTATTTATACCAGCTACATCACATGTGTAACAATGAGTATCTGATATTCTATATATTAGAACATTTTCTTTATTGATTAAATTTGTTAACTTTACCTTGTTATAAGCTGTATCCTCTACAACAATACCATCACTAAATTTAAATCCAACATTTGAATTTGTTAAATTATTCATTAATATATCTTCAACTAAATCACATTCATTTTTGATAAGTGAGTATTTTGCATCAAACTCTGTTTCTAAGTTTGTTTTAAAGCTATGTAATAGCATTATAATTACACTAATTAGTCAATCCTTACGAACAAATATAACACATATTTAATCTTTTGTCTCTCATTA
>CAYWRM010000033.1:0-45183 GCA_964460905.1 uncultured Lentimicrobiaceae bacterium | reverse complement strand
AGATAAAAAGATGAAAGCAGTATTTATATCATATAATCAATCACTTACATTTGAAATTCAGGTAATATTAGACAAACTTTCCATTCGTGGTTATACCCAATGGATGGATGTTTTAGGAAAAGGATCCGACAAAGGAGAACCACATGAAGGTACGCACACTTGGCCCGAATTGAACAATGCTCATTTAACCATGGTTGAAGATGAAAAGGTTGCACCTTTGCTTGACCGCTTAAAAGCGCTTGATGAAAGAGTTGAACAACAAGGTTTGCGGGCTTTTGTTTGGAATGTTGAGGATAATTATTAACTCCATAGAAAAACATAACAATGTAATATCAACAGCCTTTCTTGTATTAGTTATCACGATAACATAATCTCAGTATTGTTATTTGTTGTTTCTTTAACTTCAAAATTTATATTATGGACACTATAACTTCAACCGATTTTTATGAAATATCCAGGCAGCATGAAATTGCCATTGTACGGATTAAAAATAATATTATGTTTTTCATAATTGCGTGTAAAGTTGAGTCTATTATCTCCCAAAAATAGGATAATTTAGTAGGTAGACAAATAATTTAAGTTACTGACCAGCTCCCAAACGCCTGTTTATCAAACTGCATATTACCATCATCAGCCTTGAAAATATTTATCCAAGCCTGCCAATTTTCAAAATCAGGCTCAGGATAATCCAGACGGTAATGGTTGCATCGACTTTCGGTGGTCATTATTGATGCTTTCAGTTTCATTTCTGCACTAATAACAGCAACTAGTTTAAGGCTTGAACTAAAACCAGTGTAGAGGTAACACATATTTATATCCCAAACAACTTCATAACAGCTTCCTTATAGCTTTTTCCAACGGGTAGTTGAGTATCGTTTATTTCGATCATATTGCCCTCGAGTGAGTTAATTTCACGGATGGCTACAATGTATGATTTATGGATACGTATAAACTGATTTTTAGGTAGGGCTTCCTCCAATTCTTTTAAAGAAGCCAGAGCTGTAATCTTTTTGATGCTGGTATGGAAAGTAACATATGCTTTCTGCCCTTCTATATAAACAAGATCATCAAAGTTAATTTTATAAAATTTACGATCTGCCCTGATAGTTAAGTATTTATCGGCATATGAAGTTTGCGATTGAAGTGGCAAATTTTCGTTTTCATCAAAAATCTGTTTATTTTCAAGCTTGTCGATTACCTTATTTACTGCCTGATAAAACCTCTCGAATGAGAAAGGCTTTAGCAAATAATCAACAGCACTCAGATTAAATCCTTCCAAAGCATATTCCTGATAAGCTGTGGTAAATATAACTTCAGGTTTTCTACTCAAACTTTTAACAAAATCAACACCCGTAATATCAGGCATTTGGATATCAATAAATAACAAATCAATATTTCCTGATTTAATTAATTCGGTAGCCTTCAGTGGTGAGTTAAAATCGCCCAGCAATTCCAATTCAGGAACCTTACTTATATAGTTTTTTAAGTAATCTCTGGCCAACCGTTCATCATCTATTACAAGACATCTGATTTTCATTTCTTATAGTTTTATTATTTTTATACAGATTCTTACAAACTGTTATATAATCAACTATGTTTCAATTATCAAATCAACACTAAAAAATTCACTTTGTTCATTAATAATCAATTCATGTTTTCCCGGATAAATAATGTCGAGACGGTGTTTCACATTTTTTATTCCTATTCCGCTGCCATGTGATGATTTAACATTTTGAGATATACTGTTTTTAATACTTAGCTGTACTTTGCCATTATCACTGGAGATCAGGATTTTCACATATGCATCTTCATTTTCTTCAATGCGACTATACTTATATGCATTTTCCAGAAATGGAATAAAGAGCATAGGTGCAATTTCAATATGCCCAAGTTCCTTCTCCATTTTAAGTTCGATATTTTGCTCATACTCAGATTTCATCTGCTGAAAAGCATTGAAATTTTCGATATAGTTCAATTCGGCAGACAGAGGTACCCGGTCTTTGCTGCAATCGTAAAAAACATAACGCAACATTTCCGATAGCTTCAACACACTTTCCGGTGCATTCTGCGATTTCATATATGTTAGCGAATAGATGTTATTTAATGCGTTAAATATAAAATGTGGATTAATTTGAGCCTTCAGAAGCTTCATCTCAGTTTCTAGTTTTTCTTCCATAAGAACTTTCTCGGTTTCTCTCATTTTTGTTGTCCGCTCCATTAAACTTATGGATGTCCCAACAAAGAAGGTAAATGCCATCGACATAATATATCTTGCAAAATGAAACTGGATAGGAGGTTTAGTATGACTTATATTCTTAATTTCTGGAAGAACATCCATGTTGATAAGGGTAAATACAGTGCCCAATATTATTATTATTAAAGAAGAAACAATAAAATATTTCTTGCCTTTATCGTAATAAGTTGGAAACAAATATAATACTGTAAGGTAATACATTACAGCAAATGTGATTGTATTATATGTAGCCGAAATAATTGCATATTTCCAGGGCTGGAAAAAATTGCCCATATGAAAATGCATGATGAATAGAAATATCCAAAAAACTATGGCAATCCATGCTTTTCTTTTTGAAACACTCATATTGAATATTGTTTTAACAGGCAAAATTATTCACACATACACATAAAAAAAAATACTTTAAACAAAAGTAACCTTTTCATTAATAAACGCCTTTGTGGATCGAACAACCGTATAAATATACTGTTATTAGGTTAAAACACCCCTTTGTTCAAAAATCTCGTCCATTGGTTCATTATATTTTATTTCTAGTATATAACATAACACTTTTGCGGTGATAATTAAAAATCAGCAATCAAATACAAAGGAAAATGATAAGAAAGATACTATATGGATTTGTAAGCCTGGCAATTATTTTTATGGCAATAGGATTTTCAGCCTACCTTATTAAGGCTAAGCCTGCACCCCAGAAAGATAATAATAAGGAGAACATCATGTATGTAAAAACCAAAAAAGGTGAAATTACCAAAATGAATTCCAACATGGTTTATCGCGGACGTATCACCGCCTTCGACAAGATCTCCCTGGCTTCGGAAGTTACAGGCCGAATAATGCAAGGTGATGTTAGGTTCAAAACAGGTGAAAGTTTTAATAAGAATGATATAATTATCAAAATTTACAGCGAAGATGTTGAGGCAGCATTGAAATCTGGAAAGAGTAGTTTTCTGCAAACAGTTTCTAGAATTCTTCCAGACTTAAAGGTTGATTATAAAGATCAATATGATAAATGGATTGCTTTTTTTATTGCCATTGACCCTGAAAAACCCTTGCCTGAATTACCTGAAATAAATTCCGATAAGGAGAGAGTATTTCTAGCTTCCAATAATGTACTTACAAGCTATTATAATTTGAAACAGCAGCAGATAAAGCTAAAACGCTATACTATCCGTGCTCCTTTTACAGGAAGCTTTAAATCGGTAAACAAGGAGATAGGTGCTGTTGCTAGTCCGGGAGCCGAGCTGGCAACAATAATCAGATCCGACAAACTGGAAGTTGTTGTTCCTGTATTTCCAAAGGATTTGGTTTGGATAAAAAAAGGTGAAGAAGTAGTTATTACAGATAATCGTGGGATAGAACAAGCTACTAAGGTTTCCAGGATTTCAAGTTTTGTGGATGAGGCAACTCAATCGGTATATGTTTACCTAACATATATTGCCACAAAAAATAATAAATTGCTTGAGGGTGAGTATGTTGATGTAAATTTTGTTGGTGTAGAAATTTCCGGATTTGAAATTCCTCGCGAAGCATTGGTTGATAATTATTTTGTGTATGAACTTGCAAACAATAAACTCCTAAAAACGAAGATAGAAATAGTTCGTGTTCTTGATGATGTGATAATTATTGATGGAATCGATTCATCAAAAACTATTGTTACCGAATCATTGGCATCGGTTAATCCAAACGTTAAATATTTAGCCAGATAATAAACTATTCACTATTGCTTATTCATTACCGATTGCCCACTTCTTATATTCTAGAAAATGAAAAATATAGTATCACAATTTGTTAAATATCCTTTCTACGGGAAAATGGTTATCCTCATATTTTTACTTCTTGGGGGAATTTCGCTTTTTAATATGCGAAAGGCAACTTTTCCATTGAGGGAATCAAAAGTTATTACTGTTTCTGTTATGTATCCCGGAGCTACTCCAAAGGAAATGGATGAAGGTATTACTGCTTTGGTGGAAAATAATATTCGCGGTATATCAGGAGTTAAGGAGTTTACTTCAAGTTCACGTGAAGGATTTGCAACAATTACCGTCACAGCATTGAATGGCTACGATATGGATGAACTCCTCTCGGATGTAAAAAATGTCGTGGATGGAATTTCAAATTTCCCTGCTGGGGCTGAGAAACCCATAGTTTCTAAGAAACGTTCAATGGATATGGGTATGTTTTTCTCACTTACGTCCGAAACTGATAATATACTCGAGCTTAACAATATGGCCAATCGTATTGAAGACGATCTGTTGGCTACTGGGAAAATATCACAGATAAGTATTTTTGGTGTTCCTAGCAATCTTGAATTGGCCATTGAGCTGGATGAAACTCAAATGCGCCGTTACAACCTTACTTTTACTGATATTCAAAATGTTATTTCTTTAAATAATATTGATATTTCCGGAGGAACAATCAGAAGTCCACGTGAGCAAATTAAAGTATTAAGCCGTCAGCGTTCGGTTGATCCGGAGGATGTAAAACAAATTGTACTAGTAGCAAATACTGATGGGCAGATTGTGAAAATTGGTGATATTGCCTCAGTTACACTTCAGGTTCCCGAAGATCCAACCAATGGTTATTCCGACAAAAAACCCAGTGTAACTTTCATGATTCAAAAGTTGATGACGGAAGATCTTCAGGCCATTTCCGAAGAATTAAATGCTTATATCATTAAGTTTAATGAAACCCATGATGATTATAAACTTGATGTTAAAATGGACTTTCTTAGTTTGATAGATGGTCAGCTTTCAATTTTAATAAGTAATGGTATTCTGGGAGTATTGCTGGTAATTTTACTCCTTTCATTACTGTTGAATATTCGACTTTCGTTATGGGTAGCATGGGGAATACCGGCTTCTTTTTTGGGAATGTTTATTGTGGCAGGACTTTTGGGAGTTACAATTAACTTAATCTCATTGTTCGGCATGATACTAATTATAGGTATTCTGGTTGATGATGGTGTTGTTATTGGTGAAAATATATTTACTCATTTTGAGATGGGAAAATCGCCTCGACGTGCTGCCATCGATGGAACTATGGAAGTATTACCTGCTGTAATTACTTCGGTTGCCACAACAATTATTGCATTTACTCCACTCTTCTTTATTGAAGGTCAAATGGAGATGATGTATGAAATGGCTCTGGTAGTTGTACTAGCTTTACTATTTTCACTATTGGAAGGAATGTTTGTACTACCCGGTCATTTGGCAAATCCAAAGGTGCTCAAACCATTAAACACAAAATCTATTTATGGTAAAGTTCGTGTGGTTCTCGATAAGATGATATTCGGATTAAGAGATAAAGTCTATTTACCTTTTTTAAATCGGATCTTAAAACATAAGGGATTAGCTATTGCATCAGTAACAGCTTTATCTATTGTTACCATTGGTCTTGTAGTAGGGGGGAAGATTGCCTTTACCTTTTTTCCACCGGCACCATCTGATATGTTTACGATCGATCTGGCTTTAAAACCAGGTGTGAATAATGAAATTACCAAAGAAAAGCTATTTGATATTGAAGATCAGGTATGGGAAGTAAATCGTGAGATAATGGAACAAAATGGCGATACAACGTCATATATTTCATCGATGATTGTTACTTTGGGAAGTTCATTTTCACGCACGGAAAATGGAACCAATGCCGGAATGATAAGAGTTTTTCTTAATTCACTTGAGGACACAAAGGTGTCGGATGAAATTTTGAAAAAGGCTATTGCTGGGAAAGTTGGAAAAATCCCTGAGGCATATAAATTCGCTGTAGGTGCATCCAATCGTTTTGGGGCACCGGTTTCAATTAGCTTATTGGGCTATGATCCCGATGAACTGGAAATAGCTAAAAATGAACTTGAAGCTGAACTGGAGAAAATGCCAGCTCTATATAATATTACCAACAATAGTCAGATAGGCAGCCAGGAACTTCGCTTAAAACTAAAACCTGAAGCATATTCACTTGGATTAACAACCCAATCGTTAATGAAGGAAGTACGTCAGGGATTCTACGGTGGGCTATCGCAACGTATACAAGAAGGGAAAGATGAGATATGGGTTTATGTTCGATATTCACTCGATAACCGTGAAAATGTTGGTCAACTGGAAAACATGCTCATACACACTGCCAAAGGAAATTACCCACTGGGGAGGGTAGCTGAAATAACAACCGCAAGAAGTCTTAGTACTATTAATCACTTTAACGGAAAACGTGAAATAAGAGTGGATGCATACCAGCAGAATCAAAGCCAATCAGTACCTGATTTATTGAGCTATATTGAAGTAGAAATATTACCCGGTATTATGGAAAATCATCCAGGTATTACTTATATGCATCAGGGACAGCAAAAAGACACAAGCGAGCAGATGAGAAGTATGATACTCTATTTTGGATTGGCATTTTTAATTATCATCCTGATAATCATGATTTATTTTAAATCATTCCGTCAGGGATTGTTAATTATTGCAATGATTCCATTGGGGTTTATCGGAGCAATATGGGGTCATGGTATCCATGGTCAGTCTATTTCGATGATGAGTCTGTGGGGAATGGTTGCCTTATCAGGAGTTATAATAAATGACGCCATTGTTTTCATGGCTAAATACAATCAGAATCTCGAAAATGGCATGAAAGTGTTGGATGCAGTAAAAAATGCTGGAATATCTCGTTTCAGGGCGATATTTTTAACAACGGTTACAACAACAGCTGGACTTATGCCACTTATCCTGGAAAATAGTCCTGATGCCCGTATGCTAATTCCAATGGCAATTGCATTAGCATATGGTATCTTATTTGGAACCATTTTTATCCTGATTATACTTCCTGTTATAGTTGTGATTACTAACAAGGCAACTTTCTATATCAAAAGCTTCAGGTCAAAAACAGAGATTACTCCTGAATCTGTTGAAACAGCTGTTATAAATGCCAATATCGAGAAAGTGCTAAGTAAAAACATGGCTAAAAAATTCGACTAAAATGAAAAATCTAAAAATAATAACACTTTTAATTGTTGTACTAACTGTAATTAATTCAAATGCTCAAAATAATCTATCGTTGTCGGAAGCAATTGCAATAGGATTAAAGAACAATTATGACCTTCAAATTATTAGAAAAAGTGAAAATGTAGCTTCCATAAATAATACATGGGGAAATACCAGTATTATGCCGAAAGTTGACTTCACTTTAAGTGGTCGTGAAAACTACAATATAAATGATAATGAGGATTATCGTACGCAAACTATTTCACCCGATTTGAACTTGAACTGGGTTTTCTTTAATGGATTTGCTGCAAAAATTACCAAGCAGAAATTTGAAGAATTTGAGAAACAATCACAGGGAAATACAGTGGTATTGGTTGAATCAACTATTCAGGACATAATTGTTGCATATAATAATTGCATCTTACAAAATGAAATGGTTGATGTTTTTCAGGAACTGGCAAATTTATCGAGAGATAGATACAATAGATCTAAGGATAGCGAAGACTTAGGAGTAAGTACCACATACGAAAGTCTGCAGGCTAAAAACTCCTGGCTTGAGGATCAGTCGAATTATCTTCAGCAAAAAGTGAATTATGAGAATTCAGTGAGAACATTAAATTTTATTCTTGCTGTTGAGGACAATTCTATGTGGAAACTAACTACACCACTTGAAACTAATACACCGGATTACAATCTTACAGACCTATCCGGGAAACTTATGTCAAACAACCAAACCCTGAAGAATCAGTATTTATACCAAAGTCTACTTCAAAAGGAAACATCACTTACCAAAAGCAGTTACTATCCTTCTTTAAGTTTAAGTTCAGGCATTGGGAATACAGATTTTGGTAGTTATTATTCAGGTGATACTCCAAATAATGTCAGAAATTATTCGGATGCCTATGTTGGTGTGAGTTTGTCGTTTAATATTTTTAACGGTGGTGTTCGTAAACGGAGTGTTCAGATTGCAAAAATCAATGAGGAAACCGGACAAATTCAAACCACGCAAATAAAGCATAGCCTGGATAATCAGTTGTTACAATTGTATAGCAACTACAATGTGAAAAAGGAAATTCTTGAGCTGGCAGATGAAAAATTAAATGCTGCAAAATTAAATCTGGAGCTATCAGAAGCCAAGTTTAAAAACGGATCAATAAACTCATTTAACTACCGTGATGTTCAGAATATTTACATGAATGCTGCCATTGCGAAATTCAGGGCTATTTATGATCTCGTATCCGTAAATGCTAATTTATTAAGGATTACAGGCGGGATTATTAGTGAGTATGAGTAGTAGTTATTGAAGTTAGTCACCGGTTTAAGTTTTAAACTTAAACCTAGAGCTGAGTACAAGTCCCACCCCTTTTATCTTACGCTAGAGTAGGTAATATCAATATAATTATCATTATTTCCCGTTTTGGGAACAGAGTTCCATTAGTGGAAGAAATAAATTGGATTTTCAATCTTTAATCTAGATGCAAATGGCTTTAAATAAGGCATATAAAACTATTTGGCGTGTTTATTGATAATCTTTCTTTCTAATGTTTAATTTTTACCACTATGAAACGACTTATTTTATTTTTGTTTATCACCACTGTAGTAGTTACTACTTCGTGTAAGAAACAAACTAATACACCAGTTCCTTCGGAGCCAGAAACTTTGGATGAAATGGTATTTCCCTCCGACTTTGACTGGAAAACCTACAATAATATCTCTATATCAGTAACAGGATATGCAACGAGTATTTTAGAGATTAAATCAACCGAAGGTGTTGTTTATCAAAAATTGGTTTTGCATAAAAACACTCCTTATACTGGAAAAATAACTGTTCCTTCATACGAAACGGAAGTGCATCTGGTCTACATGGGTCAGGATGTTGTTTTCGAACTAGGTAATGGAACTATTTCTCACCAATTTAATTAAGATCTGAAGCCATGAAAACACTATTGATAAAAACGCTTAAAGCGACAGGAATAATTGCATTGTTATTGGTCTTCTCAGCAATGGGATTTAGTCAATCATATGTAATAGATTTACAATATAACCCTATGAGTTTTATTGAGGACGATCGGAATGTGGTAACTAATACAGGGCATAACGGTTTTGATGAAGGATCTGTTCACAGATACGACAACATTGCCACCATTGATGAACAAACAATTTATGCTCTTCTTACACTAGAAAAAGTGCATCATGCCGAAATAAAAACCTTTGATGATGATTCTGAAAATGGAGATGAATACCGTTTTCAGCCACGTATAGGTTCTGGTTATAACAATGGAGGCTATATTGTTTATAAACTACAATTTTTTAATACTGCTGATGATTTACCTGTATTTCTATATAACTATTGGATGACTGGCGTAGATGTTGATGGGGATGGAAATAACAGAGAGTATGAAGAAGTTGGTGGTTATACTAATTATGTTGTTGATGCGGCGTGTGAATTGACCATATCCGCTTCCTCAAATGGAAGGACAAAGTTTTATGGAAGGTCTCCTAGTTTAAGTGGAATTACTTTTGAGAATAAAGCATCATGGATGGCTAATTTTGAGAACCCAAATAATGAGATAACTTTTGTCATGGGGCAATCAGGAAAAAATACTGAGAGATATTATTCAGTACAATTTGGACAAGAAGGTGGAACATTTACAGATCCTGAAGAGGTTATTAACCCATTATTACCAGTTGCATTCGATGATGTAAGTCCAATAATGAGCCCAAACGGAGGTGTTGCAATAAGTAATGTACTTGTTAATGATATATATAACGGTAATGTTGTAACAACAGGTATTGTTGATATTTCAATTATTACAAACCCTCCCACTGGCATTATTTTTAATACCAGTAATGGTAAAGTATCAGTTCAATCCGGTACTCCAGCTGGTGAATATTCATTTTTTTACAAAATTTGTCTCAAATCTGATCCAGAAGCCTGTAGCATTGCAAAAGTAACAGTAACTGTTGCAAGTGCTGATCTCGAGATAGTTAAAACAGCTTCAATAACTGAGGTTGAGCAAGGCCAGTCATTTGTTTATACATTAACTGTAACCAATAACGGTCCCTCAATGGCTGCTAATGTTGAGGTGAGTGATATACTATCAACTAACCTGAGTGTGCTTAGTTATACTGTAGTAGGTGGATCATGGAACAATCCAACATGGTTAATTGAAAACATGGCTAGTGGCGATGTTGCAACCCTTACTATTGCAGTTGAAACTTCGGCTAGTTTTACTGGGAATATCGATAATACGGCTACTGTAAGCAGTTCAACCTACGATCCGGTGACTACTAATAATTCATATACCGTTTCAGTAAATGTAACGGAAACTGTACCTGTAATAAATAACTTCCCTGCTACCGGATTCGGTACTTTAGCTTTTGAAGATTTATGGCCTGGTAAAGGTGATTATGATTTTAATGATTTAGTGCTTGATTATAAATTTGAAATAACTACTAATTCAAGTAACTATATTAATGAAGTTGTGGGAACATTTGTAATTAAAGCATTTGGTGCTGGATTAGAAAATGGTTTTGGATTTCAGTTATCAGATAACATTGATCAAACTGCAATTAGTGTAAGTGGTTCTCACATAACAGGCAGCTATATTACTTTTGCAGGAAATGGTGTTGAAGACGGGCAATCAAAACCAACTATTATAGTTTTTGATAATGCTTACAATGAAATGACACCTCCGGGAGGTAGTATTGGTGTTAATACTACTCCGGGAGCAACATACATAACTCCGGTAACGATAGTTATTACCATTACTTTCCCAATGGGCACCTATACAAGTGCTGACTTGGATATTGCAAACTTTAATCCATTTTTAATTGTTAATCAGAATAGAGGTGTTGAAGTTCATCTGCCAAATTATCAACCTACGGATTTAGTAGATGAATCATTATTTGGAACTGCAAATGATGATAGTGATCCAACTTCTGAAAAGTATTATAAAACAGAAAATAACCTTCCATGGGTAGTCAATATTTATGAGAGTTTTGATTACCCTGTTGAAAAAGCAAATATTACAGCTACCCATCTGAAATTTGTTGATTGGGCTACTAGTGGTGGTAATTCATTTGCAGATTGGTATAAAGATCTTAGTGGTTACAGAAATAGTGGTAATATTTATGTTGTACCATAAGTTAAAGTAGAATAGTTAAACATTAGAACGGTTCCATTTTGGGGCCGTTTTTTTTTGTGATGTCTTTTCCGAAAATAGTTTGTTATACCAATTAGTTATCAAAATGAGCCTTATAAAACAAAATATTTTTCTGCTTATCAAATTAAAATATTTGTTGCATAGCCATAGTTACGGAAGAAATATTTTAAGAAGATAAGATGGAAAAGATAAAGATTTTAAGGCTCATTTTGGTGGCTATTTGGTATTAGTATCCGTTTAATATTTTTCTGAGTTATGCTATTGAGCATCTGAAAATATACTTCAATAAGATAGTCCTAAAAAGAGAAATAATATTGCTTAAACAACAGTTAATGTAGATGTTATAAGGTTTTCAAATTTAGATGCATTTGCCCTACCCCTCGATTCCCCCATGCCTGTCAGCAAAAGTAATCCCATTATCTCCCCTGATTTTCCTCTTCGGCGTATTTGAAAAAGATAACTTAGCATTTGTTCCCATTTTAACAATATGCTCTTTAATTTTTGTTTTGTGTCTCCCCTCAACCACCAACCCATTTGTAATAAGTTTAGCTCCCTCAAAGCTTTTAATCTCAATACGGTTAAGAAAAGTTACCAAATATACACTCCCTTCCTTACGCATTGTAAAAGAAATACCATGCTTTTTGCATGCTAGTAAAATTTTATCTGCTTCCTGTTTATTCATGATTATATTATAATCAAAATATTGATAACAATGTATTTAATTTTATTACATTTACACTTCAAAATCCGAAACTTCGTTAACTAATATATAAAAATAAAATACCTGTAAATATTTAAACACGCATAAATAACAGCCACACTTACTATTACGGCTTATTAGTAGTTATTGCAGAGCTATTTTTATATTCAAGATAGCGATTATTGAAAATTTAAACCAAATATTTATATAATGAAAAACAAAAGATATTTTCTGCTATTTCTAATCTTATCTCTTATGATTGTTTGTTTTTCTTTTTGTTCCTCAAATGAGAAAAAATCAGAAGAAGAAAAGACATTACCTAATATCCTATTTATACCTGTAGATGACCTTAGACCCGAATTGGGTGCATATGGAGATGAATTTATAAAAACACCTAATATGGATCTATTGGCTGAGCAAGGAGTTACTTTTACACGGACTTATTGTCAACAAGCTGTCTGCAATCCTTCAAGAGCCAGTTTACTTACCGGTCTTCGCCCTGACTCTATTCAGGTTTGGGACTTGAAAACAAATTTCAGAGATAATGTCCCCGATATTGTAACCTTACCCCAGTATTTTAAGCAAAATGGATATATAACCATTGGGCTTGGGAAAATTTTTCACAATAACGATCCTGATACAATCTCGTGGACAGTTACACCCGAAAATATTAATGGTTTTCCTTTTGATCCAGATGCAGTTTATCTAAACGATGAGAATCTGGAAATCCAAAAAATGAAAATCGAAAAAATGAAGGCTGCCGGCAAATCTAGGATTGACCAGTTGGGACACTGGTATGTGAAAGCCAATGCCACTGAAAATGCTGATGTAGATGATGATGCATATTATGACGGAGCACAGACTACCAGAGCAATAGATATTTTGCAGGAATTAAAAAACGCAAATAAACCCTTCTTTCTTTCGGTAGGTTATTACAGGCCACACCTTCCGTTTAATGCCCCTAAAAAATATTGGGACATGTACGACAGAAATGAAATTCCTTTGGCAAAAAACCAATTTGTACCTGAAGGAACTCCTGCTTACCTTGTTCATGGAGAAGCAGAGCTACGGGGATATTCCGATTGTCATGACCTGCCATTGCCTAATGAAGATCCTTGGGATGAAAACCAGCAAAGAGAAATAAAGCATGGCTATTATGCCAGTGTTTCCTATACAGATGCACAAATTGGCAGGCTCCTCAATGAGTTGGAAAAACTGGGCTTACTTGAAAATACTATCGTCGTTCTTTGGGGCGATCATGGGTGGAAACTTGGAGAGCATAATGGATGGTGTAAACAAACAAATTATGAAATTGACACAAGAGTTCCTATGATCATCAGTGGACAGGGTGTAAAAGCCAAAGGAAAATACAGCAATGCATTAACTGAATTTGTGGATATTTACCCTACACTATGCGAAATGGCAAATTTGCCTGTACCTGAACATTTACAGGGAACAAGTGTTGTCCCCTTACTGGAAAATCCTGATGCAGCATGGAAAACAGCTGCGTATAGTCAGTTCCTTTTGGGGCGTTATAGTCGCACAAAAACAATGGATGGTGAACAAATGGGTTATGCTATCCGGACGGACCAATACCGCTATGTGGAATGGTATAACTGGAATAAGGAAGAAAACAAAGCCGATACCCTTATCTGTAGTGAATTATTCGATCATAATACAGATCCACAGGAAAATAAAAACATAGTATCAGAACCTGCAAATAAAATTGTCGTTGAAGAACTATCGGAACATCTTAAAAAAGGTTGGCGATATTCAAAGCCCCAATAATCAACAAACCGCGAACAACAGCTCATACGCCATAGCTGCGACTAAGTCTTCGGTTAGACAAGATTTAGTAATTTGAATAGAAATTAATTAATCAAAAAATCGAAAAAAAACGGCAACAGCGCATAGCAGTACCAATAGGCAACATTAAGAAACAAAAACACAAAATTTAATTTTTAATGGAAACTTTTGATATAAATAGAGTTCATTGGGAAAAGGGAAAATTTAAACCCTGGTATTTAAATCAAAAACCTATAGAAATTAAAGAATTGGATTTAAACCTTGATGAAGAACTAATTATAATTGACCTATCTGGACAAGCTGTTGGATTTTTACAGCGAGAAGTTGTTTATCATCACATAATACAAGGACAAATAAACAATGTTGATTTTATTATAACTTTTTGTGGAGTATGTAATGCAGGAGTGCTATTAAGTCCAGTAATTTATGATAAACTTTACTATTCTAGAGAAACCGGTGTTTACAACGGATAGCAGATTTTTGAGGATATTGAAACTAAAACTTTATGGAATCTAAAGAAAAAATAGTGAGACTAAGTATTAACATAGTGTAAAGCAAGTGCCTTATCATACAGGCATTAAAAACAAACCATAATTATAAGTGATTCAATAATTCCTTTTTACAAAAAACATATATAACGACAACGAATATGTCAAAAATAATGTCTTAGCTATAGATTACACTATTACCAGCAAAAACTTATGAGTATGAAAAGAATTAAATTACTTTCAGTTTTTTGTTTCCTTTCAATATTTTCTTTCTCTCAATTCATTGAATGGGAACAAGTTATTCACGACGATTCAGGCAGATCACTATTTACTGGTGGAATGTCATTTTCAAATCCAACTTTTGCCGATATTGATAACGATGGTGATTATGATTGTTTTATCGGGTGCGACAAAGGCTCAATTATCCACTACGAAAATATTGGCACAGCAAATTCTGCTATATGGAATTTTGTTACAAATAAGTTCAATAACATTAACATCCCTGAAATATCCAGAAGTAATGTAACATTTGTTGATATTGATGCCGATGGAGACCTCGACATGTTTTTTGGCGGTGGTCGCAACAGTGATGAGACAGGAATATTTTATTACCGAAATGACGGAAATGCTTTTGCGCCTGATTGGGTTTTTGTTTCCAACAAATACATGAATATCGAAACTAATCCAACTTCAATTTACAATTATTGTAAAACTACGTTTGCCGATATGGACAATGATGGTGATTTGGATTTACTATTCGGGAATTATAGAAAAGATATTTATTACGAGAATATTGGCGATGCTCAAAATCCTGATTTTATTCTCGGCGACTCAGATTATTTTGATTTTGGAAGTGGTTATTGGAATTTTCATAACCCAACATTTTTTGACATTGACAATGATGACGATTTTGACTGTTTTGTTGGAACTACCAATTCACATTTTATGTTTTTTGAAAATACGGGAACACCAGGAGTAGCAATTTGGAATCTTGTTACCGAACATTTTTTAGAATTTGATTACAATCAAAATGTTGCACCTTCATTTTGCGACATAGACGGCGATCAGGATTTTGATATGTTTGTTGGCCTCACCAACGGAAAAATAATGTCTTATGAGAATCAATCATCTAATTGGATTTTCCTTGGTGATAATCATTTTACAATGGATATTGGATTTAACAGTAATATTACAATTGCAGATATTTATGGAAATAGTCAGCCGTCATTGTTTATTGTTGAAACGGGTTTGGATTTAATGAACAATTTTATCACAGAATTTAAAAACACAGGGACTAGCCAGGAGCCTTTCTGGCAAGTCGAAACAAGCTCATTTTGCAACATTCATTATCCTGATGATTGGATAAACTCACTCTGCTTTGCGGATACAGATAATGACATGGATCTGGATTTGTGTATCGGGTTGGGCTTTGGCAATAAAATCATGATCCATAAAAATATAGGTGATGCCAATAATCCTCATTTTGATTCAGCTGGTGTTATTGCGTTAGAGTTCAATCCCGCCTCAAACATCATGTTCAACCCAGTACTTGTAGACATCGATAACGATAATGACTTTGATATGTATATTTCAGCCCAGGAAACAGTCATGGGGTATGATCCAATGATTTGGTATTATGAAAATGAAGGTACTCCAGAACAATCCGACTGGCAATTCGATTATTCCCAACCAGCCCAATGGGGTAAAATCGCTTTTATGGATGAAGATGGAGATGGTGACCTAGATGCATTTTTTAGTGGATACACTGATTTGCTCCAGTTGCATGATAGCCTGTATTTATATGAAAATACCGGTGATATTTATAATCCGGATTTTAGTTTAACAAATACAAACTATTTGCCCATTGATATTGATATGTTTTCAGCATTGACTTTTTATGATACCGATTTTGACAATGATATTGATTTGTATTTGGGAGGTGATAATGGTGGCATATTTTATTTTGAAAACAAGGGATTGATACAAAAAACTAACGACCCAATAAATACTGCTGATAAAAATAATTTATTGAATTGTTACCCCAATCCGTTTATATTTTCTTCTGGAATTACAATTGATTTTACAATTCCGGAAACATCAGATGTGGAAATTTCAATTATCAATTCTAAGGGACAAATAATTTATCTTCTGTCTCAAAAAAACAAACAAACAGGAGATTATTCAATGAAATGGTACAATAAAAAGCAAACAGGGTTTAATCTACCAGGAGTCTACTATTGCCGATTAATTTTAGGTAAAAGGTCAATATTGAAAAAGATTATTCAATTCTAAGCTAACAAACCGAAGAAAGCCCGGTTGCCATAGCTGCGATCCGTTGTGTATAAATGAAAACCAGAAATAAAATTGTTTGAAGATACAAGCAATATGGTGTTATAGTTGGTATAGAATACGGAATAGAGGGCACATTTATTAGCCGTAAATTACCAGCTTACAATAGAGGTTCGAATGGAAATAACAGATTAGCTCTTTAAATTTGATATTTTTGCACCTATATTAAAAATATATGATGAATAAAAAAATAATTGGTCTGCTGGCACTAGCGTGCTTTTTTTTTATTCATAATTTTATTTGGGGAACATCTATTGAGGCTTCAGGAAGTGTTTCAGGAAACTGGAATGTTGATACTGTAAATGTGATTAGCGATATTGAGATAGCACAATCAGAAATTCTAAATATTGGTGAAGGAGTTACAATTATATTTCAGGGGCCTTACTCCTTACAAGTGAAAGGCTGTTTGAAAGCACTTGGGAGTTTTGAAAACCCTATTCTTTTTAGCATTTATGATACTACAGGTTTTCAAAACGACACCATAACCAATGGCGGATGGAAACACGTTCGGATTGAAAATCTAAGTTCTGAAGTGGATACTACGCAAATATCTTATTGTAATTTTGAGTATGGAAAGGCAATGGCGGAGGATTCTATTCATGGGTATGGTGGGGCAATATGTATCAGAAATACTAATCGTGTGTCTATTACTAATTGTAATTTTAAAAATAATTATGCATTCTTCAGTGGAGGTGCGGTTTATCTGGAAAATGCATCAATAAGGGTTATAGGAAATAGTTTTGAGAATAACAGATGTGGTCAATCACAAATATACTATGGCTACGGAGGTGGGGTATGCGTTGATCTTAGTGAGGCAATTATTGAACAGAATTATTTTAGAGGGAATTCATCCACAGGGATTGGTGGGGGATTATGTGTAAGATTTGTCGACTGTCTGATAGTACACAATATATTTGAGGATAATTTCAGTGCATTAGGAGGTGGTTTTGGAATCCTTCATATTGATACTTGTAATTATGTTATTAATAACAATCTGATTATAAACAATGGTTCTCAGTTTTTTGGAGCAGGAATATCAAATGGAGATTGCAGTCCAACTTACTTAAACAATACGATTGTCAACAACAATTGTCTTGGAGGTGGTGGTGGGTTTTATTGCAAAGACTCTGTTGTTCCTATATTATTCAATAATATTATATATGGAAATACACAATATGGAGGTGAAATAAACCAGATCTATCTGTGGGATAATTTATCACAACCCAATTTTTATTATAATGATATTCAGGGTGGGATTGTAAATTTTGCCGGAACAGGAGGAGATGATTTTATAGGAAAATACGTGAATAATATAGATCAGGATCCTTTTTTTGAAGAAGACACTTATTTTCCCGCATTGTTATCACCATGCATAAATTCAGGAAGTGTAGATACCGTTGGTATGATGATTCCTGAACTTGATCTAGCCGGAAAAACACGTATAGTTGATGATACCATTGATATGGGTGCATATGAAAAACAGATTCCAAATAGTATTTTTAATGATAAAATTGACAATATAAGCGTTCTAAAAGTGTATCCAAATCCTGCGCACATTGAAGTACAGATCGATTTTGAATTATTAGTTTCAGAGCACATAATTTTGTTTATAACCAATATGAAGGGAGTTACTTTAGATAAGATTTGTGAGAAAAACATGCATGCTGGCCATCATAAAATAAACTGGGATTTAAAAAATTTCAAGAGTGGCAGCTATATTTTAGCATTACAAACAAGTAAAGCATTGCTGACACAACCGATTATTATAAAATAGAATTAATCCATAATTAGCACCAGCCAAGTAGTCATAAAATAATAATTTTAATGAAAAAGTTGGAATAGAACCTTATTCCCAACTGTCTAATCATTACATCAAATTTTCAGAATGAAAAAGTTCATGTTAATAAAAAATATAAAGTTAGGGATAATTATTTTATTCATATCAACAACTCTCAATGTTTTCAGTCAGGGTGGTCAACATGCTCAAGGAAAAGGCAGCCCCGGTGGCGATGGAAAATTACAGGAAATTGGTCAAATTAGTGGTATTGTAATCGACTCTGTAAGTAGACACTTTGTTGAATACGCAACAGTAGGTTTGTTTCAAAAACGAACCAACAAAGTGATTAATGGGACAATTACTCAAAAAAACGGTCGGTTTTTTATGGATAAAATCGTTCCCGGACGTTATTTTATGCGTGTGTCTTTTATGGGGTATAAGGATTATATAATACCTGATATTAAAATAAACAAAGAACATTACTTTATAAACTTGGGGAAAATTAAATTGCAAACATCTGTTGAAAGTCTGAACGAAGTTGTAATTAACGGAAGTTCTCCACGAATTGATTATCAGATTGATAAAAAAGTTATTAATGTAAGTAAACAAATTACGGCAATATCCGGAACTGCAGTAGATGTACTTGAGAATGTGCCATCTGTTAAAGTAGATATAGAAGGTAATGTAATGTTAAGAGGGAGTTCGGGCTTTACCGTGCTAATTGATGGGCGGCCCTCTGTATTAGATGCCAATGATGCATTACAACAAATTCCGGCAAGCACCATTGATAATATAGAGATTATTACCAATCCATCAGCAAAATTCGATCCCGACGGAACTGCTGGTATAATTAATATTATTACCAAAAAAAATAAACTTCAAGGGTTTAGCGGTGTGGTTAATTTGAATGCTGGACTTAACAATAAATATGGTGGCGATGTTCTGGTTAACTACAAGAAAAGAAATATAAACATCTATTTCGGTGCTGATTATAATGTGAGAAATTATCCCGGAGACAGGTATAACGAAAGACATACTTATTCTGAGGATACAACTTTTAAAACTATTATGAATGGTACTAACTCTAGAGAAAGAACCACTTGGGGAATACGAGCCGGATTGGATTATAGTTTTGGCCAAAATGATATTATTGGGTTTGGAGTTAGACTCGGAGAACGTAAAAGAACCGGAATTTCAGATTTAAATTACGATGAGTGGTATACACCTGGGGAAATTCATAATCTATATAAAAATTATGAAGAGTCTGCCAGAGGAGGCAATTTCTATTCTTTTACCAGTAATTATCAACATAAATTTACAAAAAAAGGACATGAGGTGCAATTTGAGCTTTCCTATGATAATCGTGATTTTAAAGATAATTCCACCAACGAATTAATAAATGTGTTTAATATTATTGTAGATGGTAAAAAAAATGTGGAGACGGGTCCATCAAGCAGGATACGAGCTAAAATTGATTATACCTTACCTGTGGGAAAAAATGACAAATTTGAAGCAGGATTTCAAACTCGTTTTTCAAGAAGTGAAGACAATACCGAACTTCACGTTCTTGATACCAGTAATGGCATCTACTACATCCAGCCCGAGTACAGTAACATCACTTCTTACATTAGAAATATTCATGCGTTATATACAATTTATGCAGGAGAAATTGGAAAATTTGGATATCAGGGAGGAGTTAGGGCTGAGTACACCTTCAGAAATATAGAACCGCGAAATGATATTCAAACTTACAATATTGATAGGTGGGACTTTTTTCCTTCAATACATATGTCCTATAAATTGCCAAAAGATCATCAACTTATGACGAGCTATACTCGCAGAATACAACGATCAAGAGGTTGGTATTTAGAACCGTTTATTACATGGAGTGATGCATATAACGTTAGGCAAGGAAACCCGGAGCTACTTCCCGAATACATAGATTCATTTGAGTTGGGATATATGAAAAAACTTGGAAAATCAAATATGTTCTCTTTGGAAGGTTATTATAGAATTACCAATAACAAAGTTGAAAGGGTAAGAAGTGTTTATGAAGAAAATGTAATGTTAACAACACCTGAAAATGTTGGGAAAGATTATAGTCTGGGAATTGAATTTATGGTTAGTTTTCAATTATTTAGTTGGTGGGAAACCGATTTAATGGGTGATTTTTATAAATATAAAGTAGAAGGCACTTTATACGATGAACCTTTCTCGAACAAAAGTAATAACTGGAGTTCAAGGTTTAACAACACGTTCAATATTATGAAGAGCACGAAAATACAAGTTAACAGTATGTATAATGGCCCAAGTGTAAATGTACAAGGCAAAACAGAAGGCTATTACATGGTGAATGCAGCTGTACGCCAAGATTTTATGGATAAAAAACTATCTGCAATACTTCAAGTTCGAGATATTTTCTCTACTGCAAAGCATGACTTTACATCAAGCGGCCCTGATTTCTATAACTACAGTGAATATCGTCGTGAAGCTCCGGTAGTAACTATTACCATAAATTACCGATTTAACAATTATAAGGCAAATAGCAAATCACGCTCTAATGAAGGTGGTGAAAGTAATGATATAGAAGATTTTTAATTCATATTATGAAATATAAACCACATTGATAGTATAATTAGAATTCGGATTTGAAATTAAAGCCCCCCTTTTTTAAGGTTGTTTTTGAGAGTTATACAGGTTGTTTATTTTTATACTTTAGCCATCAATATGACCTCTTACAACGATAGATATTATAGAAGAAAAATCAACACTTCTTATATTACTTCAGTAATAAGTATTACCTTGGTACTGTTTACATTAGGGTTTTTGGGATTGTTTGTTCTTCACGCAAAAAGTTTATCTAATTATATCAAAGAAAATATAGGTTTTGAAATAATAATGAAGGATAATGTAAAAGAGGCCGACATTGTATATTTACAAAAACAATTGGATAAACATTCTGGAATTAAATCAACTGAATATATTACAAAAGAAGAGGCAACCAGCAGACTTACAAGTATATTGGGTGATGAATTTACTGGATTTATTGAAGATGATAATAATCCGCTTTTGCCATCAATTGATGTTAGATTTAAAGCCAATTGGGCTAATAACGACAGCATTGTAAAAATGGAAAAATATGTTCTCGAAAATAATGCAGTAAAAGAAGTTTATTACCAAAAATCAGTAGTGCATCTGATTAATAAGAATATTAAAAAAATCAGCCTGATTTTATTTGGGTTTAGTTTACTACTGCTATTAATAGCTGTAGCTCTAATTAACAACACTATCAGGCTTTCAATTTATACCAAGAGGTTTATTATAAGAAGTATGCAACTTGTTGGAGCTACCGAAGGCTTTATAATCAGACCATTTATTGTAATTGGATTTGCACAGGGGTTAATCAGCGCGATAGTTGCCATGGCTCTATTGCATGGAATTCTTATTGCAGCTCAACAAAGCATACCTGAACTAGTGCTGTTATCAAGCAGTAAGATGTTAATTTATCTTAATGTTTTGATATTAATCTCTGGCTTGTTAATTACAGGTATATCAACACTTTTTGCTGTGGGTAAGTATTTAAAGATGAAAACAGATGCAATGTATGGATAGCGATAAATGGTTAATACATAGTGATTAATGGTTAATTCGTGTTGGAAGCAATGATTTTTGATAATTTGATAATCAGAGGTAAAACAGTTTGGTTAAATTTTTTTATTCAACAACTCTATTAATATAGTGAAAATAAATAATTTGTTTTTATTGTATTTTTGAAAAAAAATAGAATTATGTCAGCTAAAGTTAAAAAACAAGAAGAAAAAGTAAACAAGTTAGAGTTTGCTTTTAACAGAACTAATTATATGATTTTAATTGTCGGGCTACTAGTTATTATAGTCGGGTTTTTATTAATGATAGGTGGAGGTTCGGATGATCCTGAGGTTTTTAGTGAAGCTCTTTTTGGATTTAGAAGACTTACTCTTGCACCAATTTTAATATTGGCAGGTTATATTATTGAAATATATGCAATAATGTTTCGTGCAAAAGAAACCCAATAATTTTTTAACAGATGAGCTGGATTGAAGCATTGATTCTTGGTATTATTCAAGGATTAACAGAGTTTTTACCTGTAAGTAGTAGTGGTCATTTGGAAATTGCAAAGGCTCTTCTTGGCGACACTTCTGTTGCTCAACAAAGTATGCTAACAACAGTGGTGTTACATGGAGCCACTGCCATTGCAACAGTCAGCGTTTTCTGGAAGGACGTGTTAGAAATTTTTCGCGGATTATTTAAGTTCAGGTGGAATGATGAAACCAAATTTTCATTAAAAATCATTATTTCCATGATTCCTGCCGGCCTGGTAGGCTTCTTTTTTGAAGACCAAATGGAATTGCTTTTTGAAGGTCAAATACTTTTGGTTGGATTTATGTTACTAATAACTGGGGTTCTACTATTGTTAGCTGATAAAGCAAAAACAATTGATAAAGGAGTAAGCTATAAAAATGCGTTTATAATCGGAATATCACAAGCAATTGCTATTTTGCCGGGTATCTCACGATCAGGAGCAACAATTTCTACCAGTGTATTATTAGGAATTGACCGAACCAAAGCAGCTAAATTTTCATTCTTAATGGTTGTGCCACTTATTCTTGGAAAAATGGCTAAAGACCTTACTAGCGGCATGATTACCATGGATACAAATATTTTTCCTCTTTCGGTTGGGTTTATTGCTGCATTTTTAACTGGTCTGTTAGCCTGTACATGGATGATTAAGCTGGTGCAAAAAAGCAAGCTTTCATATTTTGCATATTATTGCTTTGTGGTTGGGATAATTGCTATTGTTACAATGTTTATTAAATAATGTTAGCAAAACAACGACATTAAAATGTCAGAAAAAAAGTTTAATTTTCTTGAAGGCGAAGTGTTATTAATTGATAAGCCAATAGGCTGGACTTCTTTCGATGTTGTAAATTCAATTAGATATTCCATAAAACGAACATTCAATATAAAAAAAATAAAAGTTGGTCATGCAGGAACTCTAGACCCATTGGCTACGGGACTGTTAATTATCTGTACCGGAAAATTTACAAAACAAATAGATTCGTTTCAGGGTCTTGACAAGGTTTATGTAGGCAGTATGTATATGGGAGCAACAACCCCTTCATTTGATAAAGAGACCGAAGTTGATCAGACTTTTGATACTAATAATATTTCAACAGAAATGTTGCTCGAAGCTACAAAACAATTTACCGGAAAAATCGAGCAAACTCCTCCTGTATACTCAGCTGTAAAAGTTGATGGGAAACGTGCTTTTGAGTATGCACGTAAAAATAATGAGGTAAAAATAAAATCACGACAGGTTACAATTTATGATTTTACATTGTTAAATTTTGAATTACCTGAAATGGATTTCATGGTTAACTGTAGCAAAGGAACCTATATTAGGTCACTGGTTGATGATTTTGGTAAAGCAATTAACAATGGTGCATATATGAGCAGTCTCCGAAGAACTGCCATTGGTGATTTTTCAGTATCTAATGCATATTCTGTTGATGAAATTAAAGAGATTATTGTGTCGCAGGGTGAAAATATTTAAGCCATTTAATGAACTGTTTTATTTACCATGTGGCTTTTTAAACTCTGAAACAGAAATGCCAGTTATGGTTTTAAACTGAGTTGATAAATATTGAACACTACTATAACCCATCATAAAAGCAATTTCACTAAGGGTTAATTCATTATCTTTTATCAGCGACTTTACTTTTTCAATTTTCTGAAGTATGATATATTTTTCAAGTGTTATTCCTTCATATTTTGAAAATAAAGAAGATAAATAAGGATAAGTTTTCCCAAATTTACCCACAAGATAATCTGAGTTACGCACCATTGCATTATATGTTGTATGATGAACAAGATCGATAATAGTTCTTCTTATATCTTCAACCAGAATATCATTCTTATTGGTTAATAATGAAAACCCATTTCGTTTTAGTGCTTTTTCAATATTCTGCATACTTAGCTTTGAAGAATCGTAACTTATTACTACTTCACCAAGTTTAATTTTTTTGACAGTTACCTTTAAAGTTTTCATCTCCATTTCAACAACCTTGATACAACAATCATAGTTCATATTATTTATATGTAGGGTTTTAGTTTTCATGTTGCTTAAATGACAATAATTTTTGTTATTTGCAGTTTATAAATAAACTAACGAATAATCTTTAGAATGCGAAAATACAAGTTTACTTTTATTTTAATTTTTATTGTATGCTTTTTTTCAAAAATAAGTGTATCACAGAGCCCCCCTATAGGTAGTTGGAGAACTCATTTACCCTATAACAAACTTGTTGATGTAGCCGTGGTTGACGACATGGTTTATGCAGCAACTGAATTAACAATTTTTACATACAACAAACTTGATAATAGTGTTGAGAGATTTGATAAGGTTAAAGGGTTAAATGATATAGGAATAAGCAAAATAGGGTATAATCCTACTACAGATGAAATCTTGGTAGCATATACAAATACTAATTTGGATATAATAATGATGGATGGCACTATCATAAATATACCAGATATTAAAGACAAAGAAATACTTGGAAATAAGACCATTAACGACATCACTTTTAAGGACAACTATGCTTATTTATCATGTGGTTTTGGAATTGTTATTCTTGATATGGATAGGAGAGAAATATTTGACACGTATTATATTGGACCTGATGGTAATTCCATTGATGTGATGGGAATAACTTATAACGATACATCGTTATTTGCATCAACAGAAAGTGGTATTTATTATGCTGATGTAGCTGGATTAAATCTTGCTGATTATCATCAATGGCACAAAGATCAACGATTAATATATCCTGATTTACCATATGACCATGTTGTTAGTTTTAATGGAAAAGTTTATGCCAATTATTTTAGCAATCAATCTGAACAGGATACTATGTTTGTTTTTAATGGCATTGGCTGGGATTATTTTGAGAAAGATAATAACAGTCAGCATCATCAGATGAATGTTGTGGGTGATAACATGCTGTTGGTAAACGAAAACGAAGTTCAGGTTTATGATAAGAATATGGTATTTCAATACAGTATCTGGAAACCCGAAGGACAATCAGTTAAACCGTTATCAGCAGATATGGATGAGGATTTTGTTTGGGTTGGTGCTCAATCAAAAGGGTTAGTTAAAACGTGGAATACAGGTATAGAGGCAGAATACATAAAGCCAAATGGCCCCGGAACAAATAGTATTTTCAGGCTTGACGCCGGAGGAAAAAATGTTTGGGTCGCTTCGGGTGGAAGGCAGTCAAATTGGTCGAAGTTATATATGAAAGATGGTGTTTTTTCATTTATTGAGGATAGCTGGTACACCCATAATGCATGGTCAACACCAGCATTCGACACCATGAGTGATTATGTTTGTGCAAAAGTTGATCCGTTAAACTCCAATATTGCATACATTGGAACCTGGCAAGCCGGCGTGGTGAAATTTGTTAATAATGAACTTACAACGATATATGATGATCAAAATAGTACTGTTCAGCCATGGATATCAAACCCAAATCTTATAAATATTAGCGGGATTGATTTTGATAGTCAAAATAATATGTGGGTTGCAAATTCTGGTGCCCCTAATTTGTTGTCAGTCATGAAAACAGACGGAGAGTGGAAATCATTTAATTTTGGTGGATCGTTGAGCGGTAAGGATATTGGTGATTTATTGATTGATAACTATGACCAAAAGTGGATTATTAAACGTAATGATGGTTTGATTATCGTTTTTACTAATAATGGGTCTATTGATGATATTGGTGATGATGATGTAAAAGTATTGCACTCAGCATCCGGTCAAGGTAACATTCCCGGTAATAAGGTATATTCATTTGCTGCCGATTTGGATGGTGAAGTTTGGGTTGGAACCGATAAAGGCATAGCTGTTTTTTACTCTCCTGAGAGCATTTTTGTTTCGGGAGCAAATTATGATGCACAGAGAATTCTTGTTCCCCGGAATGATGGCTCAGGATTAGCAGATTATTTACTGGAAACAGAACTAATTAACACAATTGCAGTTGATGGAGCTAATAGAAAATGGGTAGGTACAGAACGTGCAGGCATTTTCCTTTTCTCTGAAGATGGACTGGAAGAAATTCATCATTTCACTACAGAAAATAGTCCATTACTTTCTAACAATATTACTAGCATAGCAATAAATGATGTGGGTGAAGTGTTTATTGGTACTGCAAAAGGTATTATATCTTATCGGGGTAGTGCTACGCCACCCAACCCTCCAGGAACGAAAGCTTATGCTTATCCTAACCCTGTAAGAGAGAACTATACCGGGTTAATAGCTATTAAAGGATTAGAAAACAATTCATATGTGAAAATTACCGATAGCTATGGTAATCTGGTTTATCAAACAAAATCAGAAGGAGGTCAGGCTGTGTGGGATGGTAATAATTTTAATGGACAAAAAGTTGCTACAGGTATTTACATGGTTTTTGCCGTAACAATTGATAAAACGGAAAAGGTAGTTACAAAAATTCTGGTAGTAAGATAGATTAACTTCTGTTCTACTCTTCCGGTTATTAAGTGTTTTTGTAATAGTCTAATTATCAGGGTGTAAATACAAGTTTATACATGTGTCTTATGTAGTTTAACTTTAACTGTGCTTACCCGATATCTATTATTTTTCAGAGAAAATATAATTCCAATTAGTTAAAAATGTTTATTTTTAGCATAATTATTAATTAACCTTATAATTATGACTCCTACTCTTATACAATATTCAAGGCTGCATCCGTTGTTTTATGCGGCTGCTGGTATTATTGTTATTGCTGGTTTAAAAATAGGTGCACCAATAATAAACCCAATTCTAATGGCAATTTTCTTTAGCATAATTATTTTTCATCCCATAAGTTGGCTTAAAAAAAAAGGTGTTAATGGAGTATTATCAATATTAATAGTTGTACTAGGACTATTAATTGTATTTGTTGGCATAGGAGGTGCTGTTACCCGATCAATAATTGAATTTTCAAAAAACTTACCGGCATATAAACAAGAGCTTCATGATATTACTAAATCATCAATTACTTTGTTGAATGGTTACGGATTGAATATCACTGAAGATTCAGTTACTAGTGATTTTAATGCTGGTAACGCACTTGGTTATGCATCAAAGTTTATTACTGGAATTGGGGGAGTATTCGGGCAAATTGTACTACTGATACTTGTTGCTGCATTTATACTTGGAGAAACCAATAGTTTCCCCATTAAATTAAAAGCTGTTCTTAAAGATCCAGATGCTTCATTGGGAAGTATAACTATTATCTCGAAAAATATTCGTCAATATCTTGGCATTAAAACTATAACAGGGTTGATAGGTGGAATATCTGTAGCCATTGTGTTATTTGTTATGCATATTCAATATGCAATTGTTTGGGGATTATTAGTATTGCTAATGCGTTATATTCCAAATATTGGATCAGTGATAGCTGCTATACCTATTATGTTATTTGTTCTTATTCAGGATGGTCTTTCAGGTGTTTTATATGTTGGTATTGCTTATGGGCTTATTAATTTTATTATTGGCCAAATAATTGAGCCTAAATTTTTAGCTAAAGGCATGAATTTAAGCACACTTGCTGTATTTCTATCACTTGTATTCTGGGGGTGGACACTTGGTGATGTTGGTATGCTATTAGCCGTTCCCATTACTATGGCCATGAAAATAAGTCTTGAAACACGTGAAAATTCACGATGGATAGCGATTATGTTAGGCTCAGAAAAAAATGCAGAAGAAGCATTGTTAAAAAAATATCCAAAAAAAAATAAGCAACCTGAATAATTCCAGATTGCTTAAAAATTTTATTAGAACAAAGCTTTTTTAATTACACTTTAATACTTGTGTGATTTGATACTTTGCCACTTCAATATTTGGTCCTGAAGTTACATTTTTATAAGCTGCGCAAGCATCAGCATTATTACCGACCCCTTCGCAGGCTTGACCTAGAGCAAAATACATTTCCGAATTTTTTTCTGTTTCCATTCCAATAGCTTTGTTTGCTGCTGTAATTGCATCATTCCAATTATTTGTATTGTTGTATGCAAGAGCAAGATAATAGTAAGTCTTGGCATTGCCAGGTGCATAATTAAATGATTGATTTATGTACTCAGCAGCTTTTTTTCCATGCTCCTTTTGAATTTCTTTGGCACCAGCTGTTACCAGTGCTTTTGAAGCAGTTGATTTTGCTTTTTTCACATACTTAGCAGCTTTAGGATTATCAGCACCAAATTCAATTACCTTGTCCATATTAATAACCATATTTGCCATGTCATTTTTGGCTTTGTATAATTTTCCCATGCCATAAAATGCATTAACGCATGTTGGTTGAATTTCCAATGCCATTTCATACTCTGCAAATGCCTCATCCAGTTTGTTCTTTTTTAGTAATGAGTTCCCTTTTCCAGATCTAAATTTTGCAATATTTATAGCTGATTTTGTTTTCATTTTGTCATCTCCCAATTGCTCAGCAAGCGCATAAGCCTTTTCAAGTGAGGCAATTGCTGCATCTAGCCCTATAGATTTATATTGTAACCCATTTTTATAGTACGCGTTCATCAATTGTTTCTCAATACTACTTTTTAAATCTTCAGCATCTACTCCAACCCCAATTGCTATATTTAATGCTTCTTCATACGAAGTCACGGCACTACTATATGCTTTCTCTTTATAAAGTTCATTTCCTTCATTATATTTAGCTCCGGCATCTTCTACCGATTGTGCTGCAACAACAATCGTTACTAATGTCATGATCATCATTAAAAATGATCTTTTTATAATATTCATAGTGTTATAATAGTTAGTTAAAAACAGGGGCGAAAATACAAAAATTTTGTAATTAGCTAATTTAAACATTAATGGAAAGCAATAATTTCAAATCTAGATATTCAAAACAGCTATAATTACTAGTGTTTAGTCAATCTCAAAGGGACATATTGAGATTGCCTGCCTGACCGGCCGGCAGGAAGCAGTCTCAATATCAAAGGATATATGACTTGACACTAGACAATAAATCCTAATTAACTAGGCCAAACTTTCAGCCATCTAATATATTCATTCCAATCCCAATTGCCTTCCCCAAACCAGCAACCACCATATGAATATATCATCTTTAAATTATATAAGCTAAAAATTAAAAGGATTCCAAAGAGCAAATAATTATAGAGCTTGTTTTTGTGTTCTTCTATAATACTTGCCAAGGGTATACTTAATAAACTATAGTATTCAACCATATTTCTATTTCCGTACCCGCATCCAAAACTATAAAGCCACCATGAGGCAGTATAATAAACTACAACAATGGCAACGGTAAGTATCAGGTAAGCATTACTCATATGCTTCTTAATCATAAGTGCACAACCGGCAAATATTATTAGCAAAATAGGATTGTACAAAATATGCCCATTATTTGGCGCAAAAAGCACCTCAATTATTTTTGGATTATTCCAACTCGAGAAAGACTCACCAACGTAGGAATAAACTATAAATGAACCTGAGGCATATTTCCAGTACATCAACTGGGGCAATATTAACAGGGTGAAAATAATTACAAAGGCACTAATAAAGTACGGATTTAACATAAATTTCAACCGTTGTAAATAATCTTTATTAATAAATAAAATTAAAATTAAAAAAATAAGGTTGCTGGGTCTGATAATAAGAATTGCCGAAAAAATAAATCCTAAAAGAAATCCGAACAAGATAGGTTTACCAATAAAGATTTTCCAATTATACATAAGATATAATACAACAGAAAACAGAAAGAAGGAATAAACATGCGACATTCCTGTATCAATTAATGCATAGTAAAACAAATTAGTGGAAACTGTTAAAAAGAATAGAGTGAGGACTACAGTTTTCTTCAAAAAAGATTGTCGAAGTAGTTGATATAGAATTAATAAACCTGCTAAAAAATAGAATATTGCTGATATATCAACAGCCCAATGATAAATGAGAGAAAACCCATTTGGTTCAAATTTTAAAGGAGTGGCCAGTGCATGAGCTATCAGAAAAAAAGGTAGCTGAAAAAAAGCAACACCATATGTATATTTTGTTTGAACAGTATTGTTTTCTGTATTCAATTGAAATCCATTACCTGTTTTATCATCAATATTCTCAGGGAATAATTGAGGGTTGAATTGGTACAATATGGCAGCAGGCAAATAAACATAATACCCTGCCTTATCAGCAAATATCTGGCTTCTGTAAAAATAAATACCCGTTTTACTATGCCTGTTAAATGAAATAAATATCATTGTGCTTGTAATAAGCATCCATATTGAAATGGTAATTAATTTCTTGGTTAAGGTGGGTGTTTTTGACATTAAAATATTACCATTAAAAATGAAGACAATATATTATATTATGAAAATTTGCATATACTCCTAAAATGGAGTTGTTTATGTTATAATAATTAGCTTGATTAGGCCTGGTAAATAAATATGCAATTGTAATGTTTATCTCTGTTTTCCTTGTATCATATTTCTCTTTTTCTATTTCTTGAGAATAGCCCTCTATACTACCAACTAACAATAAAAATAAGAGCATGATTATTTTGATTAATTGTTTTCTCATATTTTTATTGGTTTGAAGTTCAAAGCTAAACAAAAATTGTAATTATTATCTTTGAATTAGTTATTGTTAATATTTTTAGATTTGTACCCTGTTTAAAGAATGTTTATTTTTATCTGTTAAATTTAGTTCATAAACCATGAATATTATCATAGCCGGTGATGGCGAAGTTGGTTTTTATTTAGCCGAAGCATTAGTTGATTCCAACCATAATATAACTATTGTTGATCCTCATGAAGAGTTGTTAAAAATGGTTGATTCTCATACTGATTTACTTACAATTGTTGGTGAGTCGAATTCAGTTGCTGTTCTAAAAAAAGCTAATGTGGCTAAAGCTGACCTGGTTATTTCAGTTTTACATAGCGAACCGATTAACATATTAACAGCAATACTTGCTAAAAAATTAGGAGCTAAATACACTATTGCCAGAGTAAATACTCTTCAAAATTTAACAGAAGAAAATCAAAAGATTTATAATGAATTAGGTATTGACATATTGCTCTCCCCTGAAGATATTGCAGGTCATGAAGTTGTGAAATTATTACAACAACCTGCAGCAATTGAGATTTTTGAATTATCAGATGGGAAATTGCTTATGATTTTAATAAGGATCGATCCTGATGCAACGGTAGTACATAAATCTCTTAATGATATTGCATTAAAATATAAAAACCTAAATTTCAGAGCAGTAGCTATCCATAGAGGTGATAATACTTTTATCCCTGATGGAAATTCCGTTTTTCTTCCAAATGATTTTGTGTATGTTATTACAAAACCTGAAGGACTTGACAATTTGCTTAAGATGGGAGGAAAACAAGATGTTGAAATTAATAATATCATGGTTGTTGGTGGCGGAAGAGTGGGGAAAGTAATATCCAAACAGCTTGAGCAAGATTTAAACATAAAGCTTATTGAACAAGATCATGAACGGTCGTTAAAACTTAGTAACTTGCTTGATGAAACATTAATTATTAATGGTGATGCACGCGATGTTAATTTGCTTGAAGAGGAGGGAATTGAGGGTGTTGATGCTTTTATTGCAGTAACAAGCAGTTCGGAAACAAATATTATAACCTGTCTTCATGCTAAGAAATTTGGAGTTAAAAAAACCATTGCTCTTGTTGAAAACCTCGATTACATCGAAATATCTCAAAACATTGGTATCGATACCATTATTAATAAAAAATTAAGTGCTGCCAGTTATATCATTAAGCATTCGATGGGTGATGAAGTGGCATCGTTAAAATGCTTGAGCGGAATAAATTCTGATGTAGCTGAATTTATTGCCAAAAAAGATTCACCAGTTACTAAGAAACTTATAAGAAATTTACGAATGCCAGAAGGTGCCTTAATTGGTGGTATTATTCGGGGCGACGATTCATTTATTGCAATTGGTGATTTCCAAATACAGGAAAATGATAACGTTGTTATATTTGCAATCCCTGGTATATCAAGTAAAATAGAAAAGATGTTTCTTAAACCAAAATTGGGATTTTGATATTAACTAATTATGCCAAATAAAAAATTTATTAATATACCAATTGTTCTAAGGGTGCTTAGCTTTTTGCTAATTGTTGAGGGGCTATTTATGTTAAGCGGTCTTGGTTTTGCTTTTTATTTTAATGAATCCATTTGGCCACTATTGATATCATCCTTAATAACAGGTTCTATAGGTCTGATAACTTGGTTTATAACTCGAAAAAATTACAGGAAAAATATTGGAAAGCGTGAAGGTTATTTAATTGTTTCACTATCATGGGTAATAATTTCTTTGTTTGGAACACTCCCTTTTTTGTTAAGTGGTTCAATAACAAATTATACTGATGCATTTTTTGAAACTATTTCAGGGTTTACAACAACTGGCGCTACAGTGCTGACAGATATTGAGATTGTTCCCAAAAGCATATTGTATTGGCGAGCAATGACACACTGGATTGGTGGAATGGGGATTATTGTGCTTACCGTTGCTATACTGCCTTTTTTAGGAATAGGTGGGCTACAGTTAATGATTGCGGAAATGCCGGGCATTACTCCCGATAAGCTCCATCCTCGGATAACTGAAACGGCGAAACGACTTTGGGCTATTTATGTATTGTTTACTATTGCTGAAGTTATCTTATTATGGATTGGTGAAATGGACTTTTTCGATTCGGTATGCCATTCGTTTGCAACTATGGCTACAGGAGGCTTCTCAACAAAAAACGATAGTATTGCTGGGTTTATGCCGTACACACAGTATGTAATAATATTGTTTATGATTTTTGCCGGAACCAACTTCACTCTTCATTATTTTGCTTTGCATCGTCAATTTGATAAATTACGATATAATCAGGAATTTAGAGTTTATATATGGATTATCGTAATATTATCGGTATTTATTGCTTTTGGGTTATTTGTTTTTGAAAGATTAGATCCCGAAAGCTCAATAAGAGAATCATTGTTTACAGTGGTTTCAATATTAACTACAACCGGATTTGTAACATCTGACTATTTATTGTGGCCATCGTTCTTATGGATGTTAATATTTGCATTGATGTTTATTGGTGGTAGTGCAGGCTCAACAGGTGGTGGCGTGAAAATTATTCGTCATTTATTATTGATAAAAAATTCTATCCTGGAAATGAAACGCTCAATACATCCTCAGGCAATAATCCCGGTTAAATATAATGGCAAATCTGTTTCACAGCAAATCATATTCAACGTAATGGCATTTTTCCTTATTTACATTCTTATTTTTGGCTTCGGAACACTTACTTTGTCATTACTGGGATATAATTTTGACACCTCAATTGGAGCAACTCTGGCTTCGCTCGGAAATATTGGGCCTGGAATAGGTAATGTGGGACCGGTTGATAATTACGCCTTTTTCTCACCTTTAGCGAAATGGTTTTTGTCGTTTTTGATGTTGCTTGGAAGATTGGAATTATTTACTGTACTAATAGTTATTTCCCCGGCTTTTTGGAGAAGATAAACCTGACTAGTCCCGCTAAAGTCGCCTTGGACATAGCGGGTCGGTTAGCCTATATCAGTTTATAACTTAGTGGGTTGGTTAGTTTAAGTTTATGCCTTAGCAGGACGGTTAGTTTTAATCCGGGTTAAAGCTATTTTAACTAAGATATCTCCAATACAAATATACTAACGAAAACGCAATAAAAAAACCAATTCCAATCCACGAAAGTATTTTTAAAAATAACCCCGGAACGGCTTCAATAGGCATATGCTTATCCGTAACAACTTTATAGTTTAGCCATGCCATAACCGGAGCTGTAAGAAATGATAGTGTTGTTGCCAGATTAACCATGGCTCCCATCGATTTTGCAGCAAATGCAATTATTGAAGATGTTCCAATAGTTAGAACTGCAAACCAAAGCCAAGTCAACGATTGTTTGTTTTTGATCTTTTTCCAACTACCTGGAAATAAATTCTGAAATATGGGACTCAACACACGTGGATAAGCATCCATAACTGTTATTGTTGTGCTTATCATAGTTGTTACTGCGGCTATTGAAACTAACCAATATGCCCAATTGCCTAAGCTGGTAGTGTACAAATTGATAAGTTGTTCTGAAAACTTTATTCCACTTGACGAGAGCTCCTCACCTGTTCCATACATAACCAGCGCGCCCATGGCAAGAAATCCTGCTGCAAGAAAAGCCGTTCCAAAATAACCGATACGGAATTCTGTTAAAGCATTTTTAAGACTTGGAACATAACCAAGTTCTTTGGCCTTAGCAATATTCCATACTGATGACCAGATTGAAACATCAATTGGAGCAGGCATCCATCCAATAAAAGCTATCAGAAAAAATATATCCGCACTACGTGTCCATGTAAAATGCTGAAGGGCATCAGGAGTTATTTCTTTATGAATACCCAAAGCTGCAAAAACAGCCACAATAGTAGATACCGCTAATAATACAATAATAAATTTAATAACCTTATCGAGAAGGTTGTATTTCCCAAAAACGAGCACTACTAAAGCGAGCAGTAATACTATGATGCTCAGTGCAGTAATGCTTATCGTTAGTTTAAAAACATATGAAATTAGTCCCACAGTAACAACTGTAACTGCTGCTTGCAATATAAACATTGATGCTACGGTAATTATGGCAAATAGTGATACGGCCCAGGTACCTACTTTTTTATATCCATCAACCAGGTTTGACCCTGTTGCAACAGCATACCGGGGACCAAATTCAAAAAACGGATATTTTAGGAGATTGACGATTATAAGTACCCAAACCAAATCGAAATTAAACAATGCACCTGCCCTTGTTGATTGAACAAGGTGCGATACTCCAACAGCTGCTCCGGCATAAAGTAATCCGGGGCCTAAAATTTTTAGTATTTTTTTCAATTTATACAACTTATTTATGAAAAATTTATCATGCTGTGCAAATGTAATTTTTTTAATATTGGAACTATTTGTTTGATATAGCTAAATTAATTTATTATTTTTACTAGCTAATTATTGTATTATGAGAAAAGTAGTAATTTCATTATTTGCCATCTTTTTCGTTTTTATATCATGTACAAATAAAAATACAGATGTTGAACCGATTTTCCCTGAATCACTTAAAGTGGCAATAGATGAGTCTATTCATGAAATTCTTGTTCAAACAGGAGTTCCCGGTGTAATTGCAGGTGTTTGGATTGACAAACAGGGTAGTTACACAACTGCAGTAGGTGTAAGTAATGTTGCTGATAGTGAACCAATGGAAACAGGGTTTCATTTTCGTGTTGGTAGTGTAACTAAAACATTTACAGCTATTGCGGTTCTTCAACTTGTTGATGAAAATTTAATTGCTCTTGATGAACCGATCCAAACCTATTTACCGGAAAAAAATATTCCCAGAGGAGATGAAATTACAATTAGAATGTTGGGAAATATGACAAGCGGATTATTTTCATATTCATTTGATTCAATTTTTCAGGTGGAGTTTATAGATAATCCTGAAAAACAGTGGTCGCCTGATAGTTTGCTCGAAAGAGCTTTTTGTCATCCGAACCTTTTTGATCCGGGTACTGAATATTTTTATTGTAATACAAATACTATTATTTTAGGTCTTCTTGTTGAAAAGATAACGGACAAACTAATTATGCAGGTATTTGAGGAAAAAATCTTTAACCCATTATCATTAAATAATACCGTTTGGCCCGTAGATTTAACTATTCCATCACCGTATTCTAATGGTTATACTAATCAAACAATAGACGGGCAGGTAGTTAACGCAACTCATTGGAGTCCAAGCTGGGCATTTACAGCAGGACAATTAATATCTAATATATTTGATCTTAGAGCTAATATTGAGTCAATTTCTGAAGGAACGCTTATTTCAACAAAGATGCTCAAAGAACAGCAAACATGGTATAATATGCCTGTTAAAGGAAAATATGGCTTTGGTATTGCTATGGTTAACGGTTGGCTGGGACACAACGGAAGTATTCCCGGGTATAATACTGCAATGTATAGAAATAATGAAGAAGGCGTTACAATTATTGTTGGAGTAAACTCTGATATTCACCAGGGTAATGAGCTTGAACCTGCTAATCAATTTTTTCAGGGCATTGCAGAAGTTATAACCCCTGAAAATACTCCATTTGGTAATTAGCCAGAGGTTATTCTAATTTTCAAATTCTAATATCTTTAATTAACATACCTTTACCATCTATTATTTAATTGTAACATGGATTCCTTCAATAACCCTCAACTACAATTATCATACGATTTTGTACATTTTACCGGGAGAAATATTTTTCTAACCGGAAAAGCTGGTACAGGAAAAACAACTTTTCTTCATAACCTTAAAAATATCTCGCATAAGCGAATGGTAGTTGTTGCGCCAACAGGTGTGGCTGCTATTAATGCAAAAGGAGTAACTATACATTCTTTTTTTCAACTTCCTTTCGGGCCTCAAATACCGGGTGCTGAATCTGCTTCAATGCTATCAAAAAGCAGGAGATTCAATAAAGAGAAAATCAATATTATCCGGAGTATGGATTTATTGGTGATAGATGAGATTAGCATGGTAAGAGCCGATTTACTTGATGGAATTGATAGTACACTACGTAGATTCAGAAATAGAAACCTTCCTTTTGGTGGTGTTCAACTACTTATGATTGGTGATCTTCAACAACTGGCACCCGTAGTAAAAGAAGACGAATGGAACCTGTTGAGAAATCATTACGACACAGCTTTCTTCTTCAGCAGTAAGGCACTACAACAAACTCATTATGTGAGCATTGAATTGTTACATGTCTTCAGGCAAAGTGATGAAAAATTCATTAAATTGCTTAACAAGGTTCGGGATAATGAAATCGACAACTCTGTAATTGAAGCACTAAATGCAAGATATGACCCTGATTTTAGTTCTGATGAGGCAGGTTATATTATTCTCACAACACACAATGCCAAAGCAAAGCAAATTAATGATTCCAGATTAAGCCATCTCAACAATAAATCGCATACTTTTAAAGCAACTGTTACCGGATTGTTTTCTGAATATAATTACCCAACTGAGTTCGAGCTTGAGCTTAAAATAGGGGCACAGGTAATGTTTGTGAAAAATGACCCTAATCCTGAAAAGAGATATTATAATGGTAAAATTGGCACAATAACCAAAATGCAAAGCAATGTTATAACAGTTGTTTGTACAGGCGATGATGAGCCTATTGAAGTAGAGAAGGTGTTTTGGGAAAAAATGAAATACACGCTTGATAGTGAAAGCAAAGAAATTAAAGAAGCAATTGAAGGCACTTTCGTACAGTTTCCATTGAAACTGGCGTGGGCTATTACCATTCATAAAAGCCAGGGACTAACATTCGAGAATGCCATAATTGATGCTCAGGCTGCTTTTGCTCACGGACAGGTTTATGTAGCGCTTAGTAGGTGTAAAACACTGGAAGGACTGGTACTAAGTTCCCGCATACAACCTAAAAGTGTAAAGCATGATAGTACTATTAATAGTTTTACAAAAAGTGTTGAAGAAAATCAACCTGACAGGAGTCATCTGGAAGCTTCAAAGAAATTGTATCAGCAGCAACTATTAACCGACCTGTTTGATTTTAGTACACTTCAAAGGCATATTTCTTATGCAATTAAGTTATGGCAGGAACATTATGCCAGCTTGCAAAATAATCCGGTTGATGAGTTTACTGAAACAAACAGAAAGTTTGCATCAGAAATTGTAATAGTGTCCAATAAATTCAGAAATCAGTTACAAGTATTATTTACTGAAAACAATGAAATTGAGAACAATATACAATTACAGGACAGGATCAAAAAAGGGGCTGTATATTTTTCAGATAAATTAATGGAAATTCTTGAATCGATAATAATCAATACTGTGGTAGAAACAGATAACAAGGTTGTCAGGAAATCATTAAAAAATGTATTGGATAATATTCAGCAAGAATATTCTTTCAAATTAAAAAGCCTGATTGCATGTAAGAATGGTTTTGCTGTAGATGATTACCTTAAATCCAGAGCTCTTGCTTCAATAGAAGAACCTAAAAAATTAGCAAAAAGAAAAACAGCTGTAACTTCTTCACCTGGAGACAATGATCAAAAGGAATTGTACAGAATACTTAAAGCATGGCGAGATGCAAAGGCTGATGAACTCAATTGGCAGGTTTATAGAGTTATACAGCTTAAAACAATGAATGAAATATGTAATAAACTTCCGTCTACACCTAATGCATTAAAGCTAATAAAGGGTATGGGCAAAGTTAAGATGGAAATGTTTAGTGATGATTTGCTCGACATAATTAATGACTATAGGGATGAACAAAATATTACAATTAAAGATGAAAAAGAGCCGGTTATTCCTGTTAAAATTCCAAAAATAGACACAAAAAGAATAAGTTTCGAATTATGGAAATCGGGAAAGAAAATTAAGGAAATTGCCAAGGAAAGGGGTCTTGCTGTTTCAACAATTGAAGGGCATTTAGCACATTATATTGGTATTGGGGAATTACCCATTGAAGAAATTATGAATAATGAAAAGATAAGTCTTATTTCAGACTATATTATTGATAACCAGAACACCAGCTTATCAAATATAAAAGAGGTTTTAGGTGAAAAAGTGACTTATTCTGAATTGAAATTTGTGTATAAGCATCTAACGCTAATCAATAAAATTAAATAACCTTTTAATATCACTGGTAAAAGTTAAATAGAGTCATTTTACCGAGAATAATCTACTGTTCACCGATTTTTTCTATCCATTAAAAATTATTAATTTATTTTCGCTGCGCAATTAGTATGCTAATTTTATACTGATTTCCTAAAAAAATGTTTTAAAAAATAATTCAAAATGAATATTCGTAAAGCACTTATTTCTATTGCTGTTGTTATTGTAGTCATAATTCTTTCAGGTCTGTTGTCAAATTTTTTTATCGATAACAAGAAGCTTCCCGAAACCAGGGAAAAAGAAGAAATATTATTATATGTAAAAGCCGAACCGGTTTTATATAAAGTAAATTATGCAGGTATCTCAGCAACCGGGCGGTTAACTTCGCAGCACGCCGTTGACCTAAGCGCTGAGGTATCGGGGCAGGTATTACAAGGCAATGTACATCTAAAGGAAGGTACCACTTTTAAAAAGGGTGATCTTCTTGTTCACATATTTGATGAGGAAGCAAAGAGCAACCTTAAAGCCAGTAAGAGCCGTTTTTTAAATGGAATAGCAGGGATATTGCCTGATATGAAAATTGATTTTCCAGAAAGTTATAATAAATGGATAAACTTTTTCAATTCTATTAATATTGATAAGCCATTACCAGGGATGCCTGATATTGATTCAGATAAGGAAAAGGTATTTCTTGCAAGCCGTAATATTCTTAACGATTATTTTACTATTCAAAGTGCACAAATCAGGTTATCAAAATATAATATTTATGCTCCCTTTGTTGGTACATTTACTAATGTAATGATGGAAGTGGGCTCGGTTGTTAATCCCGGAAGCAGGATTGCAACAATGATTAAAACCGATAAGATGGAGTTGGAAGTCCCTGTTAGGATTGGAGATATTTACTGGGTAAATATTGGGGATGATGTTGTTGCAAGTACGCAAGACGGATTGCTTAGCTGGAACGGAAAAGTAGTGCGTAAATCTGATTATGTTGACCCCAATTCACAGTCGATAACTGTTTTTGTAGCCATTGAACCTACTAAATCCAAACCACTATATCAGGGGCAATATTTAAAAGCCGTATTCTCTGAAAAAAATCTTGACGGCAGCATGGAAATTCCACGTAACGCTATATTTAACAAGGAGTTGGTTTATACTGTTGAAAATGGAAAACTAGAAATACATAAGGTTGACATACTAAAAACCAACGAAACCTCAGCTTTGATTTCAGGCCTCGAACCAGGCACTATGGTTGTAGTTGAACCTTTGGTAAATGCCCAAAAAGGTACTAACGCTGAAATACTTAATTAATATGAGAAGGCTGATAAGTATATTTGTAAAATACCCCTTTTACGCTAATATCATTATTTTCATAATACTTATTGCTGGTACCATAAGTGTTGTGTCAATGAAAAAATCCTTTTTCCCTGAAATGGCTGAGAAGGATGTTTTTGTTACCGTCTTTTATCCAGGTGCATCTCCAAAGGAAATGGAAGAAGGAATAACAATTAGAGTAGAAGAAGCAATCAGAGGGATTGTCGGGATTAAAGAAGTTACCTCAACCTCTTCTGAAAATGTTTCAAGCGTAAGAATTTTAACAACTGGTGAATACGATATCGATGAAACCTTAATGGAGGTAAAAAATGCTGTTGATGGCATTACTTCATTTCCAGTTGATGCCGAGCGACCTATTGTGTTTAAACAACGGTCATCCACTTTTGCCATTTTCATGGGATTATCTGGGGAGGCTGATAAACTAACTCTTAAAAAGTATGCCGATGAAATTGAGTATGACCTTTATAATTCAGGTATCATGTCTCAAATTACAGTTGGCGGTTACCCGGATTTGGAAATATCTGTGGAAATCTCAGAGGAAAATCTATTACGGTATAATCTTTCATTTGATGAAGTATCAAAAGCAATAGCTCAAAACAATCTCGACATGTCTGGAGGTCAAATCCGATCAGATGTTGAAGAGATAATGATCAGATCAAGATATCGTACTGTTGATCCGGAAGAAATTGAACAAATAATAATCCGGGCAAACCCTGATGGAAGCTTTTTACGTATTGCTGATGTAGGAACAGTAAAAAAACAATTTGCTGATGTTGCCAGTAAGTCATTGATGAATGGCAAGCCTTCTATTTCATTTAATATTAATAAACTTCCTTCCGAAGACCTAAGCGCAATATCGGTCTACTGCAAGAACCTTGTTGCAGAGTTCAATGAAACTCATACCGATGCACAACTTTACGTTACCTATGATTTTCTTCAAATGCTTAAGGGCAGGCTAAATCTTCTATATAGAAATGGAGGTATAGGTCTACTGCTTATTCTAATCATACTAGGTTTATTCTTAAGCCTTAGGTTATCTTTTTGGGTTGCATTTGGGATTCCGGCATCGTTTTTATCGATGTTTATACTTGCTGCAGGATACGGCATTACCATTAATATGATCTCTCTTTTTGGGATGATTCTAGTTATAGGTATTCTGGTTGATGATGGAATTGTAATAGCTGAAAATGTATATACAAAGTTTGAAAAAGGATTGTCACCCAAAAAAGCAGCTATTGAAGGAACAATGGAAGTACTACCTGCAGTATTAACCTCAGTTACCACAACTATAATTGCATTTTCCCCCCTATTTTTCATCGAAGGAAGAATGGAGTTTATGTTTGAAATGGCATTTGTAGTGGTCTTTAGCCTTGCCTTTTCTTTATTGGAAGCATTTTTTGTTCTTCCTGCCCACCTTGGCAGCAATTTTATTCTTAGGAAAAGTCAAAAGCAAAACACTGGTAAAAAAATACGTGATTTATTGGATCGGTTTCTGGGTTTTATGCGGGATAAATTATATGGCAAAACCCTTAACTTTGTAATTAGGTGGAAGTATATTTTCATATTCACTCCTGTTGTTTTAATAATATTAACAGTTGGCCTTTTTGGTGGTGGTTTAATCAAAGCAACCTTTTTCCCTTCTATACCTTTCGACCAGTTTACAGCTGAGATAGCTTTTAAACCCGGATCGGGAGAAGCACAGACTCTGGAGTACGTACAAAAGATTGATGATGCAATTTGGGAAGTAAACGCAGAGCTAAAGGATGAGCTAAGTGATACCGCCGACTTCGTAAATTACACATTTGTTTCAACTGGATCTGCCTTTAACGGTCAGGAAATTGGCTCACACGCTGGTAATGTTTTTGTGCTGCTTCGTGATCTGGAAAATTCAGGAACATCAAGTTTTGAGATTGTATCTAGGGTTCAAAACAAATTAGGACCTCTACCTGAAGCTGAAAAAGTTAAAATTGCTGGTAGACATACATTTGGCACGCCTGTATCAATAAGTTTACTTGGTAAGGATATGGATGAGTTAAATGCAGCAAAGGACTATCTATTAAGAGGCATGAAACAAATCAAAGCCCTAAATAATATTACAGACGTAAATCCGGCAGGTAAGCGTGAAATTCAATTAACACTTAAACCCAAAGCATATTTTTTGGGGTTTAGTCAGGCAAGTCTTACAAATCAGGTTCGTCAGGGTTTCTTTGGTGGGCAAGCCCAAAGGTTACAACAAGGAAAGGATGAGTTAAGAGTATGGGTGCGCTATCCTAAAAGTGATCGTATCAATATAGGGCAACTGGAAAATATGAAGATAAAAACCTTTGCAGGAGATTATCCACTTAGTGAACTTGCCGAATATACAATTGATCGTGGACCTGTAAGTATTAAGCACTTTAATAGTTCACGAGAAGTTAGGGTAGATGCTGATTTGTTGAATCCATATGATGCAGTACCCCCGATTATTGAAAAAATCAAAACCGACATACTGCCGGTTATTGAAGAAACTTACCCGGGCGTAACTGTTGAGTATCAGGGTCAGCAACGTGATTCAAATGAAACCATGGAGCAAATTATTAAATACTTTAGTATTGCATTTGCATTGATGTTTTTGGTAATTGTTATTCATTTTAAATCATTCACACATGGAATTATTATCGTTGCAATGATCCCACTTGCTTGGTTAGGAGCTACCTGGGGTCATGGTATTGAGGGCATACCTGTTTCAATGCTAAGTACATGGGGTATGATTGCCTTATCAGGGGTTATTATAAATGATGCGGTGGTGTTCCTTTCCAAATATAATTCCTTACTTTTAGAAGGCGTTAAAGTACAAGATGCCGTTGTACAGGCTGGTAAAGCTCGTTTTAGAGCGATCGTGCTTACAACTATTACAACCACTGTAGGTCTGTATCCAATTATTCTTGAGAAGAGTTTTCAGGCACAATTTTTAATTCCGCTGGCGGTTGCTTTGGCATATGGTGTATTAATTGGAACAGCCTTTATTCTGATATTTTTCCCTGTATTAATATTAGTATTAAATGATTTTAAACGATTCTGGAAATGGACATTCCGAAATATTAATCTATGGATTAAATTAGGTGATACTAAGTCACTATTAACCGAAGAAGAAATAGCAGCTATCAGGAAATACCCTGAACCTGAAGAGGTTGAAAAAGCAATTATTTTTAGTAAGCGGACAATTGACTAGCCTACTAATTATTTGAAAAAGAAATAAAAATGAAGAATTCAAATGAATATATTCTAATCGTAATGATACTCTTTTTTGGTATCATTACGGTAAATAAGGTAGTTGCACAACAAGAGCTATCGTTGGAAACAGCAGTAATAAAAGGGCTTGAAAATAATTTTCAGGTACGGATATTTGAAGAATATTATAAATCGGCCCAATTGAACAATACCTGGGGTACCGTTGGACGATATCCATCAATATCTTTAGGTGTTAATAGTATAAACCGCTTCGATGACTCACCATCACAACAAAATCCTGATGACAGAAGCGAGTTATATACTAATCGGTTAACACCATATGTTAATGTAAACTGGATTTTGTTCAATGGTTTTTCTGTAAAGATGAATAAAGAAAAACTTGATTTATTGGAAAGATACTCTGCCGGAAATTCTGTTTTAGTAGTTGAAAATACTGTTCAATCAATAATACTTGGTTACTATCTTGCATTACTTGAGCAGGAACGATTGAAAGTATTGGCAGAAGTAAAAGACCTTTCGGGTGATAGGTATAAATATGAAATGATACGTAAAGACATAGGAAGCGCAGTTACATTTGAAGTGCTGCAGGCTAAAAATTCTTTTCTAAGTGATTCAACAAATTATTTGCTTCAAGAGTTAAATGTTCGAAATGCGTTTCTTCGCCTTAATCTATTGTTGGGTGAGCCACCCGAAGTAAGTTTTGTATTGATTGATAGTTTTCAAACCGAAACCTATACTTATAATCTCGATGATCTTGAACAAAAAATGATGTCGAGCAATAAAACATTGGAGAATCAATACGTAAATCAGGAAATCCTGAAGAAGGGTACAGGTATTGCAAAAAGCGCAAGCTATCCGTCCTTGTTGCTAAACGCAGGTACTGATTACAAAAAGGGATGGTACGATTTACCAAAGGACGATAACTATGATAGTTATTCCTTTGATTATTATGCAAACTTTACGCTTAGTTTCAACCTTTTTAATGGGGGAAATACACGCAGGGCTATCCAACAGGCCGGTATTAGTGAACAGGTTGGGCAGTTAGAGATACTGGAAATGAAGCAAACCCTCGCAAACTTGCTGGTAAATCAATACGAGCTTTATGATATACGCAAACAGCTTCTCAATGTTGCCGAGGCTAATATGGAAAGCGCCGAACTAAATATGCAAATTGCCACCGATAAATACCGTAATGGTACTATCAACTCATTTAACTTTCGTGATGTGCAGTTGATATACCTTAACGCAGCACACCGTAAGCTCAACGCCATTTATGATATTATAGACACACATACCGAGTTGTTGAGGTTGACGGGGGGGATTGTGACTGAGAATTAA
>CAYWRM010000032.1:0-47843 GCA_964460905.1 uncultured Lentimicrobiaceae bacterium | reverse complement strand
GTTGTACGATGAATTTCATATCCTGTCATAGCTCGTGTGGTAATTGGTCTGCTGGTTAATATAGGTTCACCTGTGCGGGTTACTGCATTAGTTACTACTACATTGTTAACTGCCCAGTACCAATCCCAGTTAGCTACATAACGGAAACGTACCTGGAATTCAGGATTGGCATATGCTGTTACATCAATTGATTTATGGCTAGGATTTGTCCATCCACCTTGATCGCTAGTTTGATGTAATACAACTACCCAATTATTACCATCATATACTTCAACATCAGCAAAATCACCACTATAATAATTGTAATACTGATCGAAATTTAACAGTAATAAAGGTTGACCCATTGTGTACTCAATAACAGGTGTTGTCATGGTTACATCCATATCAACAGTCCCGGCTGCATCAGAATCGACAAACATAAATGCTTTGCCTCCTAATTGATTTCCGGCATCACTTTCTGTCCAGAACCATGTTGGCATAGCGGCAGGATCTATTATCCATCCTGCTGGTACTCCTGTACCCATATCTGCAACGTAAGGCTCAAATAATGAGAACTGTGGATTATTCCATGTAAGTAGTACTTCATCATCGTTGAGTTCAGTAGCAATTACATTAACAGGTGGTGCAGGGAATTCGTCTAACTCAAATGTGTTAGATACTGTTCCATTTTCTGGTATTACAACACCATCCAATGTTTCTGTCATATATCCCCATGCACTTACTGTATAATCATAAGTACCTGCTATAATTTCACCACCATAAGCACCAAGTGTATCTGCAAAGTAGAAGAACTCCATAGTAGGATCGTCAACATCTACAAGATATACTTCTGCGCCTTCTATTGGTGCGCCTCCAAGATATGCATCCTGGAATACAAAACCATCTACAGCAGCATTGCCATCTAATTCAACATCTCCTGAGCAAACTACGCCCTGGCATGTTTCGGCTCCACTATCATAAATATAAGTAATACAATAACTATATGTACCAAAGTCAAGTGGTCCATCAGTATATGTATTGACAACGGCGGTATCAAAATCAACAAAACCATAAAGATCACCATTGCGATATACTGCAACACCGGCAATTGTATCTAAAGCAGCAGCATCAACGTTGATCCATTCCAATGTAATATTGAGGGTTCCTTCGTCTTGTGCAGCAGTAAATGCTGTTGGTGCAGCATAGTCATCACAGGGAACATAAATCCAATCGAACTCAGCTGTTTCTGATTGGCCCATTGTGAATACTGCAGCAACTCCGGCTGTGTATGTTTCTCCAGCTACCAATACTTCACCTTCTGTTCCATATTGATATTCGGTGTCTATTACTTCTGTAATTAATGCTCCATCATGATATACTTTGTATGCTTCAAAGGCACGATTTGCTTTGTTTCTGGTTGGTCCGTTAAGCACTACATTATCAATATACCAATAGTTAATATTAAATGAATTTCCATTTAATACCCAAGCTAGCTGGAACTCTTCGGCTCCAACACCATGTGCATCGGTAAGTGTGTAATTCATATCGGTAGCTGGCAGATATTCAGGAGTAAGCCACTCTTCGATAATATATTCAACACCATCAGCAATAGCAACAACTCTTAGGGTATAATTGCCATTATAATCATTTATCATGTGTTTAAATGAAAATTGAAGTTGATCTTGACCATCGGTATTCAACATAGGTGTCATTATATAAAACTCATTGGTAGAACTTGGATAGAATCCAAAACGCAGCTCTGGTGCAACACCTCCGGCATAGTCGGAATTTTGTGCTCCCCAGTTACCTGATTCAGGAGACGTTGTCCATCCGGCAGGTAATTCAAAATTAGCAAGTCCATCGAAGGTTTCGATAAATGGTTCAAATGGATTAGTACCTGTATTACCTACCCATGTTGCCCAACCTGTTGGGGTTACATATAGGTCACCAGGAATGGCGATAATTTCTTCAAGCATCCATTCAAAGTCTTCATCATCGAATATATCTACTCCTGTTTCGTCAATTGGAGTAAACCCCGGAAGAATAACTTCTATATCATAAGTACCACGACGGAAATCATCCCAGGATTTAAATCCGGCATCATCAAGCATAGCACTGAATATATAAATAGGTTCGCCAAATTCATCCAATTCAGATGTATTTGTAAAGGCAACCATAGTACCTGCCGGGCTATCGCCTGAATTGGTATTAACCATTGCTGATACCATTATTTCCATATCTGTTTCAAGAGTGTTGGAATAAGTAGGTTCACTTATCTGACCGGCGTCGTATTTTACTACTACTGACCAACGGTAAACTCCCCAATCCTGGATACCCCAGTCAAAGTCAACAAAACTTTGCTGAATTGTATTTCCTACAAGTACAGCTGTTTCGGGTTGATAAACCTTATGACGGTATACATCATAACTTACAATACCGCGGGTGCTATTATCTATTGATGCAGGTAATGAAGCGCTTGGACTTGTGTTAATTTCATCAGAATCCTCAATCTTTGCTGATGGAGAGACTGGCCGCATATTGTTAAAATATGCACCTTCAACAGATGCCAATGGTCGTGACATGTTTGTAACAGCATCTGTTACAAATCCCTGAATATTCCAATTTCCAGGTATATTAAAATATGAAAGATCATACCAATTTCCATAATAATACATTTTATTACCAAAACCATCAACGGCAAGACTGCTATCCTTACCTGCAGGATAACCATCTATATATCCGTCCATAAGAGTATAACCAAACCATAATTCTTCATTACCGGTAACTAAAATAGGTGTATCAAGAGTGAATTCATTCCACTCACCATAGTTTATGCTAGCTACAGACTGAGTATAAACTAAAGTAGGAGTGGATCCTTTCCATATGTTCAGCTCTATTTCTAAATTTGAAGTATTATAAATAAATAAATTAATTTTTGTTAGATAAGTACCAGCATATTCGGCAAGTAATATTGGAGTCCAGCGTGATGCACATGAAAATCCATTACCATATGCCGTAACACCTCCATAATTAACACCATTATCGTGAGCAATCCATTCAGCAATTGGCACAGGGGCAGTATCGCTCCATGAAACAAGAACTTCATCATCACTAATTTCCTCTGCTACAACATCACCAACTGGTAAAGGAGTCTCTGTTAATGCAAAGTCATTTGTTTCGGTGGCCCCATGAGTTAATGCTATGGGACCATCTGTAACAAAATTATAAGCTTCAGCAGATACAGCAATATCATAAGTGCCGGCATAAGCTAATGTTGAATATTCACCAAGGTTGTTGGTGGTTAGGTAATATGAATGCTCATATCCTAGTATTTTTACTAATGCATTTTCAATTGGATCGGTTGTTAATATATCGGTTACTACACCATTAAATGTACCCACACCCAACGAAGTTACAGTAACCATATGTGAAGGCTCTGATTCACCTTGATCAAATACAGAGGTTACATAATATGTATATGACATATTACGAGCTAAACCTAAGTCAGAATACATTTCTGATGTAAGAAGATCAGTATTAAGTTTTATACCATTACGATATACATTATATCCAAGAAACGCTCTTATTAAAGGTGCATCCCATGTAAGTGATGTATTTACTGTAGGTGAACTTTCTCCAGGATCGTCAAGTGTTACTACTAGTCCTGAAGGAGGAGTAATAGTAGCCGTAAAGCCCCATATTGGACCATTGGTAGTTCCGGTACTATTACCTGTGTTTACCTGCCAGAAATACTGGAGATCAGGCATAGTATTAACCAAAGTATATAATTCAGCAAGATCATTTGTCCAAGGAACAACCTCGTCTGTTGGTGGATAAGTTGTTCCAAGTATTACCTGGTAATCAATTGTATTGGCACCAAATGTCCATTCAAGGTTATTGCCATTAATGATACCTGTTTCTCCGTCGAAAGGAGCAACATAAGTTGCAGCATCAGGTAGAGGCATATCCGGGAAAGTTACATCCAGGTCATAATCGGTACCTGTTGTACTTACTGCCATATAATATGTACCTGCGGCAAGTTCAATGTCAACAAGAGCTGTTGTACCATTGAAAAGTTCGTTATCCATATCAGGACCACCAATACCATCAAAACCTACTGGGTATATAGCCATTTTAGCGTCTGTTGCAGTAAGACCTGCATTAAACACTACATCAGTACCAAACGTAAACATATAAACAACATCCCAGCCATCAGCATCAGCACCAGGCATATTGTAGTTATCGCGGAATGTTCCCATTGGAACACTTTCAGGGAATGTGGCAGCATTACCATCAAAAGCAATTTCCCATACATCACCTTCATCAGGTGTATAGGCATTTCCTGAATAAGTTGCATGTGCAATGGCACGAGCTCCTCCATAGAAAAGAGCAAAGTTACCGGCAAATGCACCATCAGTGACTACTTCTTCAGTGGTACTTATTCCAAATTCATAGGTAGTTTCACAAATAGCAAATTCAAATGGAAGTACAGGTGCATCAACAGCTAGAAAACCACCAAAGTTTTCATCAATATCAGCTTGTGTGATTATAACATCACCATCAGGAGGATTATTAACAATTTCGTAGCTGGCTGTTTTCATCCATGCACCTATTGGTCGATAACCCATATTGAGTACAGGATTATTAATTACTAAACCATGATCACCTGTCAGAACACCCAAATTGTCTAAATCAAGGTAAAAGTTTCCATCAATATTTTCTACTTCCACAGTAAATAAAACTGTTTCTCCAATATAAGCTGATAAATCGATTTCAACGTTTTTATAATCAAGAGTTTCAACATGAGCTGTTTCATCATATACGTAAATTGGTGTATGTGTTACACCATAATCAGTGCTTATGTAAACAGTAAATGCAAAATAATCGGCAGGCGTAGGAGTTGTAGGATAATATGAATAATCAACAGCCCTATAATCGAACTGAAATTTAGAGTTTGCAGGTAATACTATAAAATTGGTTGAAAATTGACCCCTACTAGAATAAGTACCACCGTACAAATTTCTTGTAAACCTATGTGAGTCGTCAACACCTCCTGAGGTTCTTACTGAAAAACCTCCTCTCCAATTATCAGGCTTGTAATAATTACTTATAGCATTAAAATTTTGATACAAACATGTAGTAATTACTGCCTCATAAACTTGTGAATAAACATCAACTGACACTAATGGATTGCCAGGATCATTGGTATTCAGATCAAATGAACCATAATAGGAACCCGTATTACCAACACCAGGTGTAAAGGTTACTGTTATAATTGCTGAACCACCAGCCGGTATTGTAGTGGGTAATCCACTAATTGCAAGTTCAGGATTGGCTGCATTTAAAGACACATTCAAATCATCTGTAGTGCCACAGTTAGATATCTCATATGTTTCTTCGTAAACTCCAAGGTCGTAACTATAATAAAAATCAACCCTACTAGCCCCATTAAAATATGGAGTAGTTGGATAAAAGAAATCAGGTCCTAAGAAATCATCGACAAAAAGTGCAAATTCATCTGTAGATATGGCTTGTACAGCAACATAAACAATTTGCCCAATATATGCAGTTAAATCGTATGTATATTGAGTGTAAGTTGCTGGAGGACCTACATTTTCAGCCAGGGTAACTGTAAAATCAGCTTCATCGTTACCAGTGGTTGATAACATAACATTAAACTCGTCTATTTGAACTGAACTTAAATTCCTTGACCAAAATGACAAGTCCACGTTACCAATTTCAGGTTGAATTGCCGGAGTAATAAGCCAATCATTGTGAGCAGTTGAACCATACAAGATACCAGCTGCAATATTACCGGTATGCGCCATACCATACCACTTTCCCCAAGTAAATGGCTCTCCTCCGTTAATTACTGTCCATCCCGCAGGAGGGAAATCTACTCCTTCAAACCCCTCATCGAGGGATGTAGCACATCCTCTGATTCCAGGAGATTTATTTTCATCAACAAATCTGCCACTTTCTAAAAGAAATGTTTTCATTTCCTCGGCAATAGCAGCTTTGTCATTTGGGTCAAGGTATCGATTAAAATCCTGCGCTAATGCAGTACCAAAGCCCCAGAAAGCTATTAATAAAATACTAAATAGCCATCGTAAAATAGTAGTTTTTTTCATAACAAAATAATTTAGTTTAAGAATGTTAAATGACTAGTCCTAAATAATATATATAGGTTTTTTGTAAAGGTAGGTAATATATAATTAACCAAAGGGATAATACAGTACAAATAATCCATTTTTTGTCCGCAAAACTTCTTATTATTTGGATTTGGATTTTTTTCCGACGTATATTAAACTCCCTTTTCAGCAACTCAAATCATCATATCAAATTATGATCCCTTTCTTATCTGATTGTTCAACTTGCTTTTCTAAAAAAACAATTCTGCTACTTGAGGGATATACCCTCTTGTTATAACATCATTAAATTTTGTTTAAGGTTTTTGGATTATTTAATGGGTTTGATTTTCACTATCAAAGCAACTACACTTTCGATGAGCTGGACTAGCGTTCATTCTCTGTTACTATTTGTAATACAAATTATATTTCATAATGACGTATAAGAAATTGAGTGATTTTTTTCATATTCGAAATTATACTAACCCATCATAGAATCTTGTAATATTATATGCATCTTTTGCACCTACTATTCTTCATAATTTAGTTCTATAGCTATAGCTACGGAAATATTTTTAGCTGAAGAATATGGGAAACCTGCCTGCCGCAGGCATAAAGGATCAATTTATATGCGATATTATGGGGGTATATTTGGTATAATTTAAGGATAAACTGAAATCCTGTTTTGTGTGCTTTGTATAATCAACTTATTCTGATTTTTCAAATACACTTCTTTTTTTGTAAATCTATTTCAGGAAAAAAAAGTCAAATAACAAAAAAAGTCCCCATGCATTGCAAAGGGACTTTTATAAATTTTAACAACAGAAATTATTTTTTCTTAGTTGTTTTCTTAGCTTTTAACTTGGCTTCTTTTTCAGCAAGTTCTCTTTCTTGTTTATCACCCCTAAGCAAATCATATGCAATTGGGCTGGCTGTAAATAATGATGAATAAGTACCTACTGATACACCAATCAGCAATGCAAAAATAAACCCTCGGATAACTTCACCACCGAAGATGAAGATCACAAGCAATACAACAAGTGTAGTTCCTGATGTGTTAATTGTACGTGCTAAAGTACTGTTTAACCCTGTGTTTATATTACTCTTTATACTGTGTTTAGGGAATAGTGATGTGTTTTCACGAATACGGTCAAAAATAATCACTGTATCATTAATAGAGTATCCTATAATAGTAAGGATAGCTGCAATAAATGCCTGATCGATTTCCATGCTAAATGGAAGTATGCCATAGAATAATGAGAATAGTCCCATAGTGATTAACGTATCATGGAACAGAGCAGCAACACCTGCAAGGCCAAATTGCCATTTCTTAAATCGCGCAGCAATATAGATGAAGATGATAATTAGTGCAAAAAATATTGCAAAGTATGCTTTGTTTCTAATATCGTAAGCTATAGTAGGCCCAATTTTTTGTGAGCTTAATATGCCTAACATTTTATTTTCGCCTTCTGTGTCAGATGAAAAGTCATAATATTTTATTTCTTCAGTATAAAAGCCTTTTAGTCCGTTATGAAGTTTTTCCTGGATAATACCATCAACTTCAACTCCATCTTCATCAATTAAGTACTTTGTAGTTACTTTTATCTGAGAGTTGGCACCAAAAGTTTTTACTTCAGGAGCATTATTGTCAAACTCGGCTGTAAGTAACTTTCTTGCTTCTTCAGTGTCAACATCTTTGTCAAATCTAATAATATAAGTCCGTCCTCCTGTAAAATCAATACCAAAGTTCAATCCTTTGGTAGCTAACGATCCAATACTGATAATGATTAGAATGGCTGAAAATATATAAGCTTTTTTTCTGGAATCAATAAAATTAAACTTGGTATTAGCCAATATATTAGCCGTAGCTTTTGTAGAAAAGTTAATCTTTTTGTTTGTATTTAACATCCAGGTAAAAATCATTCTGGAAATAAAGATCGAAGTAAATAGTGACGATAACAGACCAATTATCAATGTAGTAGCAAAACCTTGTACCGGACCTGTACCAAATACGTAAAGCACAATACCTGTTAACAATGTTGTTACGTTACCATCAATAATAGCAGAATAAGCATTTTTATAACCATCAGTAATTGCAAGCCTTAAACCTTTACCTGCTCTAATTTCTTCTTTGATACGTTCATATATAATTACGTTTGCATCAACAGCCATACCCAGCGTAAGTACAATACCTGCCATCCCCGGAAGGGTAAGCACAGCACCTAATGATGCAAGTACACCAAACAGGAAGAACATATTAGTAAGTAGTGCAAAGTTTGCAACAAGGCCGGCTCTATTATAATAAACAATCATATATGCCAATACAAGTATAAATGCCAGGATGAATGAATTCATTCCCGAACTTACAGCCTCACGTCCAAGTGAAGGACCTACAACCGCTTCTTCAACAATACGAGCTGGTGCTGGTAATTTACCAGCTTTAAGAATGTTTGCAAGGTCTTGTGCCTCATTTAATTCCATGGCTCCACCTGATATTGATGAACGTCCACTTGGGATTTCACCATTTACAACTGGAAAGGAATAAACATAATTATCAAGAACAATAGCAATTTGTTTACCAATGCTTTCGCCGGTAAGTCGTTTCCAAACTTTAGCACCCTGAGCATTCATCTGCATATCAACAGCAATACCACCATTTTGATCATAATCCTGACGGGCATCAACAATAACATCACCACCTAAAGCAGCACTACCATCACGATAGCTTGCTTTTAATGCCACTAGCTCTAGTACATCAGGAGTTTGTGGATTTGGTTTAACAGACCAAACAAGTTTTAAGTCTCTAGGGAATATATCTTTAACCTTTTTAAGTAGGTTATTAATACGTGCTGTATCTTTTATGGCAGCAACCCCAACGCGAGCGGTGTTTGCAGGATAAGGTTTCCCTGATTCATCTTGAGCGTATGATGGTTGTAGGTATGCATAAAGAGGATATTTTTTTGCATAATCAGCAAAGTTTGATTCATCAACAGCATCAGCAGTTGTATCAGCTTCAATTTGCTCTAGCAGTTTGTTTGTTGATTCTTGAGCTTCGTCCTCCTCAATCTTAGTATCTTCACCAGCTTCGCCATCAGTTTTTGTTTTATCTGCGGTTTGTTGGGTAGCAGCTTCTTTATTTGCTTTTGCTTCTATAGTTTCTTCTTCTAATACCTCTTCAGTTTTTAAAGTAGCATTTGCTTCATCAAAGTATGTGTAAAGATCAGAAAAATTATATGTTTCCCAAAATTCAAGTTTAGCAGTACCTTGTAAGAGTTTCCGCACACGCTGAGGGTCTTTAATACCAGGTAGTTCTATTGCAATACGACCGGTGGTAGCTAGTTTTTGAATATTTGGTTGTGCTACACCAAAACGGTCGATACGAGTACGTAGTATTTGATATGATCTGTCAATAGCTTCATCGGCTTCTTTGTTGATAACAGACAATACCTCTTCGTTGGTGGAGTTTGTAGTAATTCCTTTATCTTTAAATTCATAAAGGAAAATTGAAGCTAGTCTGGCATTTGGATCTACTTCGTTAAATGATTCACCAAATAATGTAACAAATCCTTGTCCGCTATTTTTCTGCTTTTGATAGGCTAGTTTCATGGCTTCTCTAAAAACAGGATCCTGACTATTACCTGAAAGGGCATTAACGATGTCTCCTACTGATACTTCCAGTACTACATTCATACCGCCTTTAAGGTCAAGGCCGAGATTTATCTCTCTTTCTTTACAATCTTTAAAAGTGTATTCAGCTACTAATATATTGTAAACTACAACATTAGAAATACTGTCAAGGTAATAGGTTTCTCTTGCAATAGCAATAGAATCCATTAAATAGGTTTCAAGAACCTTATTTCCTTCTGCAAGTTCATTGGCCTGCTGAACCGCGATTTCGTTTCTCGCATATTCTTTAGCTTTCTTTTCAACTCTGCTGGTTACAAGTGTAAAGCTTAGTTGATAAAGACAAACTAACGCAAAAGCAATGGCAAAAAACTTAATAGCTCCTCTATTCTGCATTTGATCTTAGTTATTAATTAATTACTTCGTTTTTTTGAGGGTGCAAAAGTAAAATAATATTTGTGAATTAGCAAATTGATTTTAATTAACTTTAAACACTTTAATTGTAGCTGTAAATGAGATCATTATTACTTTTTTTATTATTACTTTTTTTTGACTCTTCATGTATTGATCCTAGCCCTTCCTATAGTATGATTAATTTAAGAAATATTGAGGGTAATTGGTTGTCGTATAAAGGTGTAGAGTTCAATGAAAATTGGAGGCGTACGAGTGAAAACAGGTTTGAAGGAGAGGGTTTTAGCATGAATGGTGTGGATACTTCATTTTTTGAATCATTGTCGATTGAAAGGGTAGGGGACTCTATTTACTATAAAGTTAATTTGGTAGATGAAAGCCAAAGTGTTGATTTTTTATTGATAGATGCATCTATAAATAGTTGGACTTTTATGAATCCTGAAAATGATTTTCCTTCGATAATTAAATATTCAGTTGAAAAAGATAGTTTGCTTATTGTAACTATTTCAGATATTAGAGGTAATAAAAAGCAGCATTTTTACCTGCAGAAAAGTATGCAATAAATGACCTTCGAGAGCCTGCAAGACCTTCCAGAGTCTTGAATAGAGTTAGTACCAACTCTTACAGAACAGAGTTCAAAATCAATTCTTACAGGTCGGTTTTAAAATTAACTCTTCCAGGTTTTGCAGACTCTGGAAGGTTAGTATTAATACTTCTTAGTAAGCCATTTCCATAATATCGCGTAACTAACTTTTTGTCCATACATGAGAATGCCTGTGCGATATATTTTGCCGGCAATCCATGTTGAGATAACAAAGCCAATGATTAACAACCCCATCGATGTCCAAAGTTGCCACATTGGTACACCAAATGGAATACGCATCATCATTGTTATTGGCGATGTAAATGGGATCATCGACATCCAAATAGCCAGTGTGCTGTCGGGTTGATTTATTATTACTCCTGAAAGTGCAATTGAGAAAATCAGAGGTATTGAAACAGGTAGCATAAACTGCTGACTGTCGGTGTCATTATCAATTGCTCCGCCAATGGCTGCAAATAGTGATGAATAAAGAAGATACCCTCCTAAGAAATAGAAAATAAAACTAAATAGCATAACTTTGATATTTATGCCTCCTATTATTTCATTTACCATGACCATAGGATCTACTCCGGAATTACTTTCACTTACTTTTTGAATAATTTCATTTTGGCTACCTAGCATTTCCATGCCTGAACTTGCATCGGTGAGTATACCAGTTTGGAAAATGCCTATAAAAATAAATGTTAGAAGAATCCAAAGAGTAAATTGTGTTAAGCCTACGAAAGCAATTCCAATTATTTTGCCTAGCATTAATTGAAATGGTTTAACTGATGAAATAATAACTTCCACAATTCTATTCGATTTTTCTTCCATAACCCCTTTCATAACCTGAACGCCAAACATGAAAATGAAAAAATAAATCAAAATCCCTGCGAAAATAGCAAGGCCAACTTCAACTTCAGTATTACTTTTTTTCTCAATACCGTCTTCTTCTACTTTTATCGTGCTAAGGTTAATTGTAACCTTGGATGATTTAATAATTTCAGGGTCTATGCCTGATGCAAGGAGTTTTTTGTTTTCAACAATCTGTTTCATCACCGATTTAATATAGGATGTAACATTTAAACCTGGCTGTTTTATCGAATAGAGTTCAGAATTTACCGGAATATTAAGCTCGGTAGCTGGTATATACAGTAGCAAATCGCCATTTTTATTTAGAGCATTCTCTTTTTCGGTTTCCAGATCATCAAAAACATAATAGAAAGTAATATTATCCTGATCTTTAAATTTTTCTAAAAACCAGCCGGTTTCATCAAGTACTGCAACTCGCTTTTCTGTAGCCTCACTCCAATCGGCAAGGAATGCCGGAAGTATTATCATTGCTGCCATTAATATAGGCCCAATAATTGTCATTACAATAAATGACCGTTTTTTAACTCTGGAGAGGTATTCGCGCTGTATTATGAGAAGAATTTTATTCATCGTTTTTATTTTGAGACCTCCTGAATGAAAATATCATTTATTGAAGGAAGTACTTCTTTAAAAGAAACTACTTGTGCTTGGGGCAATATTTGCTGAAGGAGTTCATTTGGTGTTTTGCCATTATTTATTTTAACTGTCGAATAATGAACATCGCGTATATCCTTTAAACTATTAATTGAATAGTCGATCTGTGATAATTGGAGGTTTTCTTTCGCCCGGTAAGCTATCTCAAAAATATTTGATTTGTATTTTTCTTTTATATCATGTATACTACCCGAAAGTACTGTCTGGCTATTATTAATTAAAGCTATATTATCACATAACTCCTCAACTGATGCCATATTATGTGTTGAAAAGATAATTGTGGAGCCATTATTACGGAACTTAAGAATTTCTTCTTTAAGTATATTTACGTTTATTGGATCGAAGCCGCTAAATGGTTCATCAAAAATTAATAGCTTAGGTTTGTGGAGTACCGTTACGATAAATTGTATTTTTTGTTGCATTCCTTTCGAAAGCTCTTCTATCTTTTTATTCCACCACGATCCTATTTCAAATTTATCAAACCATAATTTTAACTGGATTATAGCATCTCTTTTTGTCATTCCCTTTAATTGGGCAAGATAAACAGCTTGTTCACCAACTTTCATCTTTTTGTAAAGTCCGCGTTCTTCCGGAAGATATCCAATATTTATAATATCCTTTGTAGTTATCGGTTTTCCATTTAATAATACTCTCCCCTCATCCATAACAGATATGAGGTTAATTATTCGTATTAATGTTGTTTTGCCAGCTCCATTCGGACCCAGCAAACCAAAAATACTTTGTTGCGGAACCTCAATGCTTACTTTATTAAGAGCTTTATGGTTAGCATAACTTTTAGAAACATTTATGGCCTGGAGGGCTATATTATTATCCATATTAAGGAATTTATTTTCTGAATTATGTTAGCAAAAGTAACATCTTAAAAGACTTAAGTAATCTAAAAAATGTTAAAACTATTTTAGTAGGAATTTAGTAAATTAATACTTTTTTTGTTAAAATATTGTTATTTAGGTTAGCTGAAATAAAATAGATTCCTGCATCTAAGTCACAAATATCAATATTTATTTTATGATTCCCAGGAATTAACACCTGATTGATATTTGATTTAACAGGTTTACCATCAATTGAAAAAATAGTTGCTGAAAATTTAGTGTCTTCTTCTATAACTAAGTTTAAAGTCAATGTCGATGTTGCCGGATTAGGCATAATTTCCATAAATGGCTTATTAATACCTTGTTTCTGAATGTTTACTAATTCGTCTTCAAATACAACATCATCTAAAAATACTCCACTACCTCCTCCTGAAGTAGCTTCAAATGCAAAACGAGAAAATGATGGTAATGATTCTAGAGAGTAAGTGTGTAATTGCCAATCATCAATAGAATAAATAGGGTCAGAATATTGAATCCAACTACCATCTGTTAAATAATATAGTTTTAATGTGTCTGAATAGTCCCCTGTTTGTGGAATTTTACACTTAAAACTTAATTTGGGTATTTGTGTTGGCATTATTGCAAAAGGAGCTGTTGTTAAAGCCGATTTAAAGTTATTTGTATCAGAAATAAATGCTGCTGAATGTTGTGGAGAATAAAATATGCTATCATATAATACCCAATTGTCGCTTCCTTCTAATATATTTGCAACAAGACCACAGACATATAAGCCGCTTTCAAAATCAAAAATAGAGGGCAATGTCAATGCTAAAAGACAGGTGATGCAACACACAGCTGTATCTGAAACTCCGGGTGGGTCAACATATTCTGCAGTTAATCCAAAACATATATTATACATAAAAGTTGGAGCTGGAATTGTATAATTTGTATCTGTTATTGAACAAAGATGAATACGCAGACCATTATTCAAACCAAAATAATAAATACTATAATTCGAGAATGACTTATTTTCAGGAGACTGCCAAGTTAGATATATAGAATCATTATCAAAATATGCGCAGAAATCTTCTGGAGACGGAAAACTTTGGTTATAGGCAGAATTCCAGGTTATTATCAAAATGATTACAAGGGTAGCTTTTCTCATTTCTTAAAATGGAATTAAATATGATTACTTTGAACGGCTACCAAAATTAGCAATAATTTTTAATTTCAAGAAGTTTTTAGAAAGAATTCTTAATCAACGTTATTGATTTTTATTGCTCTTCTGTATTTATAATCATGTGTGTTTGGAAGAATTTTTAGGGCGAATATCTTTGGTCGTTGATTCTTCGGTCAACGAAATACCAAACTTGGATTTCCACAACAGTACTTAACATCTGGTTTTATTCTAAATTCAAAGGGTTATGATTTAAAAGGCTTTATTTTAGGGTCTATCACGACTCTTCCAGGTTTTTCAGACTCTGGAAGGTTTGTGAAAATACTTATGAGAAAAACTCTCTCATTCTATCAAAGTAGCTCTTATCTTTAGAAGTAGGATTAGGTTCAAAGTTTTTAGAGGTTTTTAGTTTCTCCATAATTTCTTTTTCCTCTTTCGAAAGATCGCGTGGGGTCCAAATATTAATATTGACCAATAAATCACCTTTGCCATAACCATTTATATCAGGCAAGCCTTTTCCTTTAAGCCTTAACACTTTTCCACCCTGAGTGCCAGGGGCTACTTTTATTCTGGCTTTTCCATCGATTGTTGGTATTTCATTAGACGAACCAAGGGCAGCATCAGCAAAGTTAATATACAAATCGTATAATAAATTATTGCCATCACGTATAAGGTCAGGATGATCTTTTTCCTCAATCAGAACTATTAAATCTCCAGGTACACCACCTCGAGCACCAGAATTTCCTTTACCACTTACTGATAATTGCATGCCATCAGCTACACCTGCAGGAATATTAATACTTACAACTTCTTCACCTTTAACAATACCATTCCCATGGCATTCCTTACACTTATTTGTTATTATTTCGCCGCTACCACCACATTGGGGACAAGTAGAGGCTGTTTGCATTTGGCCTAAAAATGTATTTGTAATTCGTGATACTTGACCCTGTCCGTGACAAGTTGGACAAGTTGAAGGTGTACTTCCTTTTTCAGAACCAGTACTACGACAAGATTCACACCCTATATACTTGTTGAGTTTGATTTTCTTTTCTACACCGTGTGCTACATCTTCAAGAGATAATTTGACTTTTACTCTTAAATTTGAGCCTCTGTTTACTCGCCTTCTGCTTTGCTGGCCTCCAAAGCCACCGCCACCAAAAGCACCACCAAAAATATCACCAAAATGACTGAAAATGTCATCCATTGACATATGGCTACCTCCACCCATTCCTCCATTACGCATCCCGGCATGACCGAATTGATCGTATCTGGAACGCTTGTCTTGGTTACTCAACACTTCATAAGCTTCGGCAGCCTCTTTGAACATCTCTTCAGCATTATTATCATCAGGATTTTTGTCGGGATGATATTTTAATGCCATCTTACGATATGCTTTCTTTATTTCCTCTGGAGAGGCGCTTTTACCAACACCAAGTATATCGTAATAATCTCTTTTACTCATAACTATCTTCTAACGTAATATTATTTTTTGCTCAAGATGCATAACTTTTCACTCATCATTCACAAATCACAATTTTTTATCTCTAACTTCCAACAACAACTTTTGCAAATCGTATTATTTTACCGTTTAATAAATATCCTTTTTCAATAACATCAATAACTTTTCCTATCATATCCTTGGAGGTAGCAGGGATTTTTGTTATGGCTTCATTAAAATCAGTATCGAAATCTTTTCCTAAGGAATTCATTGGTTCGAGTCCTTTTTGCGAAAGTATTCCAAAAAGTTTATTGTATACAAGTTCAACTCCTTTTATTGTTTCTTCATCAGCCTCTTGATCATTCATAGCTTTAATTGCCCTGTCAAAATCATCAAGTACAGGTAATAAGTCAATAATAACATCTTGTGAGGCACTTTTCAGTAATTCCAGCCTCTCCTTGTTAGTACGTTTTCTGTAATTATCAAACTCTGAATAAAGACGTAAATACCTGTCATTAAGCTCGTCGTTTTTTTCAGTTAGTTCCTCAATCTTCTTTTCCGCTTTTAATTTCCTGCTTTTCTTTTCAGCTTTTGGTTTTTTAACTTCTGTATCTTGTTCAGTATCTTGTGTATGGTCGATATTATCTTTGTTGTCTTCAAAGGTTACATCGTCTATATTTTCTTCAATCATTTTTTATGGTTTATTTGCGATAGTTTATATTAAGCACCAATGCAATATCAAAAGTTCTGCCAAGAGTATATTTACGTCAAATTGGCAGAGGAATTATAGTTGCTGCTGAATTGTGATTGGATAATTGTTTTTTCATTATAGCAACTTTTTTTTAATGATTATTTGATGTTATAATTCACCCTTAATAAATTTAATCATTTCATTAACATCATTATAATTAAACCAGTTAATTTCCTTGTCTTTTCTAAACCATGTCATTTGTCGTTTTGCGTATCTGCGTGTGTTGGTTTTAATCTTTTCAGAAGCTTGCACAAAAGTTATCTTATTTTCAAAAAATGCAAATAACTCTTTATATCCCACAGTGTTAAGCGAATTGAGGTTCTTGTATTTATACACTGCCTTAGCTTCTTTCTCCCAACCAAGTTGCATCATAACATCAACACGATTGTTTATCCTTTCAATGAGTACATCTCTTGGTACATTAATCCCGATCTTAATAATGTCAAAATTTCTTTTTTGTGGCTGGTTCTTTCGTAACTGTGAATATGGGATTCCTGTTTGTAAACAAACTTCAATTGCACGCAACAATCGTTTTGGATTGTTTAAATCAACTTCCTGATAATACTCAGGATCTAACTTCATCAATTTTTCTTGTAAAGCTACTATACCATCTTTTTCAAATAATTTTACAGTATTGCGCCGAATTTTTGCATCAATATCAGGTAAGTTGTCAATGCCCTTACATACAGCATCGATATACAAGCCTGAACCTCCTGTCATTATCACAATTGGACATGAAGTTAATTTAGAGTTTAGCAGATTAAGTACGTCGTGTTCAAATTTAGACACATTATAATCATCGGTTACTGATAATGTTCCAACAAAATGATGTACAACTTTATTTAATTCGTTGTTAGTTGGAGCTGCTGTACCTATTGGTATTTCTTTATAAAATTGTCTCGAATCAGCTGATATGATTTCTGCACCAAATTGTTTTGCCAGTTTAATTGCTATACCTGTTTTACCGGAAGCTGTTGGTCCTTCAATAACTATGAGTTTACCGCTGAATTTTGGTGAAGTGATCATTATTGGTTTTGGGTTTGAAAAGCCTTTCAGGTTTTTACATTTCTGAAACTGTTACGGGGTACTAGAGTTGTTATCCAATTCATCAATTTTCTTAACAACTTTAAATTTTTTTGTTTTTCCAATTTCAAGCATAAAATTATAAGCTTCTTTGAAATTATTCCCAATTTCACCTTCAAGAATTGCCTCGCGAATTGCTACCTTGATATCTCCAATAGTTTTTGATGGTTTTAATCCGAAGGTTTCCATTATTATTTCACCAGTAACAGGTGGTTGCCAGTTTCTGATATTGTCTTTTTCTTCAACTTCTTTAAGTTTTCTTCTAACGAGCTGAAAATTATTAAGATATCGTTTTACTTTTGCCTCATTTTTTGATGTTATATCAGCATCACAAAGCATCATTAAATCATCAACATCATCGCCTGCATCAAATAATAGTCTTCGTACAGCAGAATCAGTAACAATATCTTGCGCAAGTACAATAGGCCGTAGATGAAGCCGAACTAACTTTTGAACATATCGCATTTTATCGTTCATGGGAAGCTTTAAAATTTTAAAAATTCCCGGAACCATTTTAGCACCTATAAACTCATGTGCATGAAATGTCCATCCTAAATCAGGATCGTATCTTTTTGTAACAGGTTTTGCAATATCATGTAATAATGCACTCCACCTCAACCAAAGATTAGTAGAGTTATTTGCAAGGTTGTCAAGTACTTGAAGAGTATGGTAAAAATTATCTTTGTGAGCTTTTTTGTTAATTATTTCCACTCCTTTCAGTTCAGCAAGTTTGGGAAAAATTATTTTCAATAAACCTGTTTCGTCCATTAATTTAAATCCAGTTGAAGGCTTTGGTGCCATTATTATTAAGTTAACTTCATCAATTACCCTCTCGGGTGAAACAATGTTTATCCTGGTTTTATTTCTTGAAATAGCTTTAAGTGTATTTTCCTCAATACTAAAATTTAATTGAGTTGCAAATCTTATGGCGCGCATCATGCGTAAAGGATCGTCAGAAAAAGTAATGTCGGGATCGAGGGGAGTACGGATAATTTTATTTTTAATATCATCAAGCCCGTTGAAGGGATCTAAGAGATTACCAAAAGTATTTTTTTGAAGACTAAGTGACATTGCGTTTATAGTAAAATCTCTTCGATTTTGATCATCTGATAAAGAACCATTTTCAACCAATGGTTTTCTCGAATCTTTTCTGTATGATTCTTTTCGAGCGCCAACAAATTCAACAATCCATTCATTTTTTCGTATCATAGCTGTACCAAAGTTTTTAAAATATTTAACCTGGGTACCCGAACCAAATTCGGCAGCTACTTGCTTAGCTACTAAAATTCCACTTCCAATTACAACAATATCAACATCTTTTGAAGAACGAGAAATCACTAAATCACGGACATAACCGCCAATAATAAACGCTTTGATATTCATTTTGGAACAAACATTTGATATCGTATGGAATATATTGTTTTGTAAGCTATCAGCAAAATTTAACATAATGCAAAAGTATAAAAATAGTGATTAGCCATGAGTGAATTGTCAATTGTAAATCTATGGTTAGATTTGTGTCAAATATTCAATTATTTTTACAAATAATTCAACCTGCATTTGTATATTTGCTGGTTTCATTTTTAACCGAAAACACAATAAGAGATATGTCAAAAAGAACGATAGTTACCTTACCGGGTGATGGTATAGGAAAAGCAGTATTGGATGAAACAATTCGAGTACTTGATGCAGCCGGATTTGAAGCTGATTATGTAAAAGGAGATATTGGTTGGGAGTTCTGGAAATCAGAGGGTAACCCACTTCCTGAGCGAACCATCAAATTAATTGAAAAGCATAAAATTGGTTTATTTGGCGCTATTACTTCAAAGCCTAAAGATGCAGCTTTTGAAGAGTTGTCGCCAGAATTACAAAGTAAAGGGTTAATATATTCATCACCAATAGTTGGCTTGCGTCAACATTTTGGTCTTGATATTTGTATGCGTCCTTGTCATACATATAAGGCAAACCCTTTAAACTTTATTCGTCGTGCAAAGGGTGATAACTTTGATGAACCTGAAGTAGATGTGGTTATTTTCAGGCAAAATACTGAAGGCCTTTATGGCGGTGTTGAATGGAGTGATCCGCCAGAACAAGTATATGATGCATTAATGACTCATCCCAGGTTTGTTAAGAATTTTGGCGACACACCTAAAGAAGAAATATCAGTTTCTACAAGGATTTTTACAAAAAAAGCAACCGAACGCATACTTAGAGGTGCATTTGAGCATGCAAAAAAGTATGGTTACAAATCGGTAACTGTTTGTGAAAAGCCAAATGTAATTCGCGAAACATCGGGTATGATGTTTAAAATGGCCCAGGAAATGCAAAAAGCTGATTATCCAAATATTGAATTGTGGAATACAAATATTGATGCGCAAATGATGTGGCTCACTAAAAACCCTGAAAATTATGGCGTTATAGTTGCCGGAAATATGTTTGGAGATATAGTATCTGATGGTTTTGCTGGACTAATTGGTGGATTAGGTTTTGCTTGTTCAGCTCAATTTAACCCTGATTCAGGAATAGGTGTTTTTGAACCAACACATGGTTCTGCACCTAAGTATGCCGATTATGATGTATCGATTGTTAACCCTATTGCAATGATTGAATCAGCATGTATGATGCTTGATTTCATTAATGAGAATGATATGGCCACCCGTATCCGTAAAGCTGTTGCTGATGTTATTTCAGAAGGCAAAGTTAAAACCTACGATATGATGAAAATGCGTGGTAAAGCAGATGTTGTTGAAAATGGTGCTGCATCTACTCAAGAAATGGCTGACGCAGTAATTGCAAAGTTGTAAGTTATTATTGTAGACCTTCCAGAGTCCGTATTAACGGACCTGGAGAGTTTATCTTATTTATCAATTATATTTTACAACATATTTAGAGTAACTTATATACTAAAAGCTGCACTCTTTTAAAATGAGCGCAATAATTCATAACAAACACTAGTAAATATGAACAAAGAAGTATTAAACCTTTGGCCTGAGTTAGAATGGATTCAGGATGAAGATCTGCGAAATAGAACAGCCAAAACTTGGGAATTAGCACTTGAGAGAAGTGTACTTAAACCAGAAGACTTGAGTAGGATACCTTTTACTTTGCTTTGCGGCCCAGATTTGAAGGTTACATTTATGGATCATAAGCGATCGGTTGTACATATAGTGCGTGATGCCGGTAATAAGATAAATGAAATGTATCATGGTGAACTTCCTGTGGATATGGATGTGCTGATTTCAGGAGCTATTCTTGCAGATGTTGGTAAATTGTTAGAATACATTCTTGATTCAGACGGCAAGGCAGTTCAAGGAGACTATGGTAAATATTTACGTCATCCTTTTAGTGGAGTAAGTTTGGCTGAAGAAGCAGGAGTTCCTGCTGAAGTTTGTCATATAATCGCAACTCATGCGGGTGAAGGAAATATGGTAAAGCGCACAACAGAAGCATACCTTGTTCACCATGCTGATTTTATGACTTTTCTGCCATTTAAAGACCGATTAATTATCTAATAAATAAGTGTTTAATATTTTATTAGGTTATTTGCTTATTCAGAATTATTATTCTTTTTCTGCTTAATTATATATCTGGCATCGAGTAATAGCATTTCTTCAGTAGAAATGCCTTTTTTCTTTGCTTTTTCAATAACTTTAGCATACCAGTTTTTATTTGCTTTAATATTTCTGATAAGGGCTTTAAGTTGCTTTTTTTCAGCCGATTCATTAACTGGCTTGTAGTCCTTTTGTGCGTATAGTTCGAATTCTTTTTCTACAAACCCAAAACCAAACCTATATAATGTGGCTTCGGTTTGAAGTATAAACACTATGTCATTTTTTTCAACTTCACTTCGGATATCTGTTTCATTTACTGGAAGTGTAGCCCAATCAGGTTCCTGAGAATATATTTTCCTATTGTAATACCAAAACTGACCATTGTTAAAGATATCCTTTGATAACCCTTCGTTATACATCTCCCAATAATAGCTATCGGCAACAACCATAGCATTAATTGTATCCCAGGGCTGAGTTTTATCTATACTTATTTCAGGATATGCCATTAATGTAGTTGAATGTGGAAATATTAGGTTCATCCCTTCACCAATATCGTTATCTCTATATCTGGGGGTTGATGATATGATAAATTCATCAACTTTAAAGTGTGGCAATTTAACTCCTCTTAAATTTTCAACATAACCAATTAACGAATCAATAACCAGGTATTCTCCATACTTATTCCAGTGTATTCCCCCTTTTGTGAAAAGAGGGTAACTCACTGTATCTTTAATTTCTACAAACCAAGTGTTAAAATCAATATTTAAAATTTCAGCTGAGTCGACAGCATGTGTGAAATAATCAAAATTAGAAATTGTTTTTGACTTGGATTGTAAGCTGTCTGGGAAGAATTCAGGATAATAACTAGCCTTTCCGGCAGCAAAAAGTACAACAAGATCAATGCCTCTTACAGAAAGAGAATCACTAACACTTTTAATGGATGCTACCTTCTTATCAATTACATCTTTCCCAAGAAAATTTCGTCCTAAATATTCATAAATATAACTTAGCTCGTACAAATACCCTTCTTTCCCAATAAGAACACTTTTGGCATTTATTTTACCAAACAGCCAATAGTCGAGTTGATTATGCAGCCTGACAAATGAAGTACGAAACCCAAAATTGTTATTTATATAATCCTCCTCTTTCATCTGGTAATCGCCACTTAACCAGCTTTCCAAAGTTAGAGCTGGCTTCTCAACTTTTTTAACAGCTCCTTTTAATGGCTTAACATAAGCAAACTTAATAATCTGCTGAGCCATTGGTATGGATAGCAGAATTACAAGTAAAAAAAAGATTGACTTCTTAACAAGTATGTTATTCTTATTTGTCATCTTAAAACCTAAAATAAATAAATGGGTTAAACCCTGTTGAAGTAATAGAGGTTAGTGACAAGGCAAATAAAATAAGTCCAAGTGTAACTAAACTGTAATACGCCAAATTGCTATAATTTTCTTTGATAAACAAAAAATTATTAATTTTTAAACCAGATTTAAACAATGTTGAGAATGAAAAAATAAATGCCAATACAAAGAATAAAATAAATGAAGGAATTGTTTGGAGCTCAGATGCGTTATTCTGCCAGATGAACATCTTCGATAAATAGGTAATTGCAATATCCCATTGTTCAATCCTAAAAAATACCCAACCAACAATTACAATCAGAAAAGTAATGATTATACTGGGTATTTTCCCTATTAGTTTGTAAAACTTCAGAAGGAAAAGTCGCTCAGTAACTAAAAAGAATCCATGATATGCTCCCCAAATAACAAAACTCCATGATGCTCCATGCCATAGTCCGGAAACTAAAAATACAAACCAAAGATTGAAGTATAATCTTCGTTTCGTGCTCACCCTACTTCCACCCAGTGGGATGTATAGATAATCACGCATAAAAGCTCCCAAGGTAATGTGCCAACGTCTCCAGAATTCAGTAATACTTTGCGAAACATAAGGATTGTTAAAGTTTTCAGGAAACTTAAACCCCATCATTTTGCCAAGGCCTATTGCCATATCAGAATAACCTGAAAAATCAAAATATATCTGAAAAGTATAGGCTAATATCCCAGCCCAAGCTGTAACTGAATCAATGCCAGCTATATTGCTGTTCATTATCAAGTCGGCTTGCTCCCCCATTACATTTGCAATGAGGACTTTTTTTGCCAACCCAATTGAGAATCTAATAAAACCTGTTAGTTTATCATCAACGGTTTCATCTCTATAAACTATCTGATCAGCAATTGTGTTAAAGCGAACAATAGGACCAGCTATCATTTGTGGAAACGACATTATATAGAGCAAGTAATCATTTACTTTGTTGAGAGGCTCGTGGACTTTACGGTAAACATCAATTGAATAAGTAAGTGTTTGAAAAGTGTAAAATGATATGCCAATTGGAAGCATCACATTTATCCATCCAATTGCACTAACACCGAATACATTTAAAAAAGCATTAACATTTTCTATGAAAAAGTTGGCATATTTAAAATACACCAACAAACCAAGGTTTAAAACAATAGAAAGTATGAGAAAGACACGTTTGCGATTCAATACATCGGTTTTGTGCATCATTCTAACAAGATAGAATGTAATAATTGTTGAGCCAATTAGTATGAAAACAAATTTAGGAGCACCCCATGCATAAAAAAGAATACTAGCAAGTAGAATTACCCAGTTTTTAAACTTTCTACCAACCACATAATAGATTATCAGAAAGATGGGTAAGAATATTGTCAGGAAATAACTTGTGCTAAAAACCATTCAATTTGCAAATTTGCGGCAAATATCAACATTTTTACTCAAACAAAGTATACTCAGGTTAGATTGCGTTTGAAATTATCTTGACGTATTAATGTATCAAAAAAGGAGTGGGAGAAAACTTTTCTAGATTTCTTTATTTATCACTAAAGCGAAATAGTCATTTCCTATGTCAGTATACCCGTGCTCATACACAAAATAATATATTCGCTTGTCCTTTGTGCTATATAAATTGGTGAAATATTTGAAATTAAAGCCTGCTGTAACCAGTTCCTGTTTTTTAACTTTTGCCTTTCCCACAGGATTTAGACTCTTTAAAATATTTCGGTTTTTCCTGAGAATTGTGTTTAAATTTCTAATCAGAGCCGAATCTTCTCTGTTTTCATTATTGTGATAGTTGTTTCTACACTGGTCGTTACAAAACTTTTTATCCACTCTTCCCATCAAAGGAGTTCCACAGTCGAGACAAAAATTATCCATTAGGTTATTTTTCTTCAAAGTTAAAAAACTATGGATAAATGGAACGAAAAAATGATAAAAATTGGATTGAGCTAAAATGCAGTATGCAAGAATCAGGATATAGGAATTCTTGTAGATAGTAAATGTTTAATTTTATGTTCTACTCACTTCTATTTTTTTAGTAGCTTTTATAGGTCACTTCAACCCCCATAAATTCATAATGGCCATTGCTCCTTTTTGTTTCAGTAATGTCTCAATTTATAGATCACCTCAATGCTATAAATTTATATGTATTTATTGCACAGTAACTTAAGCTACTATTTTGCATTTGTAATATAGCCTTATTCGTCATTGGTTAAAATTCTATCGTTTTTTTGTTCAAAATATCAAAGAACTTTTTTCACCTAATAGATAGTCTAAATCGTATTCAAATTTACCAATTATTTTTATATCTCTGGAATTATTTTTTAGTGTAGGTTTTATCTATAATTTTCTCCTAATTCAATTATGAGTACTTATTGTAATTTATAATTCACTATTTGACTTTTAAATTCTCCAAAAAAATCAAAGATATATATGCTGAAGCATTCCTTGAATTTTTCATAGTGAAGGCAGAATTTTGTGGTTTTATTTTAACCTATAATTGATGAAACCAACTGGCTTGTTTAAGAGCAATTATGAAAATTGAGAAAAACATTTCGGCATATCGACACTCTGTGCTAAAAAGAACATTCTTGCCACTTTTTAGCAATCGAAAGTGAAGAGAAACCCTAAACCTCTCGCATTGGGAGGTCTTTTTTTTAACCCATTTTTTATGAAGTACTGCGTAAAGGTTCTCAAACCCATCAAAGCAGAGAAGACAAAAATAGGAATAGGAGCAATAATTTTATTAAGGTGTGCATCAAAGCCAATAATTAATCTACTACGCAGACAATACAATGAAGAAAAAATCTGCATAATTGGTAATGTTGATTTTCTTTTTTCCTTTGATGGTATAGGCATTGAAGAAAGATTCAGAGACTTTAAATCCTGAAAGAGGTTTGTTCAAGATCTCGATTTGTTTTAGGTATGCTTTAAGGGGATAAAAAAGACAGTTACATTCTATTGCAACTGTCTGATTTTTAAGTAGCGAGACCGAGAATTGAACTCGGGACCTCCGGGTTATGAATCCGACGCTCTAACCAACTGAGCTACCTCGCCAAATTTTGAGGGTGCAAAAATATAAAAAACAATGTAACTTATCAGTTATTCAGTGAAAAAATCTGGAAATTTATAAAATGAACATTTGCTCTAATCCTAATTAAATAAAATTTGCAAGTACTTCCATAAATTCTTCTTTGCGCCGTCGTGAGACTGCTACTTCAGAACCGTCCTCCATTATCGCTATTCCACCCTCTCCTTTAATATATTTTTTTATGTATGCTAAATTAATAATGTGAGATTTATGGGTTCTAAAGAATCCTTTGTTATTAAGCATATCTTCGTACTCCTTTAAAGTTTTTGAAACAATTATTTTATTACCTGATGTTAAATAGAAATTTGTATAATTATTGTCAGATTCGCATCTAACAATATTTTCGAGTTTAACGAACTCAATACCGTTAAGTGAAGGTAATGCAATCTTATCAATTTTGTTTATGTTGTTTAGAAGAAGGTCTAATTTTTGTTGAACCTCATCAGTTGATTTGCTATTTTTAATTTTCTCAATAGCAAGGCTCAAATCATCTGCTTCAACAGGTTTTAAAAGATAATCCACTGCACTAAATTTAATGGCTGTAATAGCAAACCTGTCATAAGCCGAAACAAATATTACATTAAACTTTGATCTGTTAATCATAGATAATAGGTCGAAGCCGGTGCCATCTTGCATCTGTACATCCAAAAATAATAAATCCGGATTATTGATTTCAATAAGTTCTTTACCTGTACTTACACCATCAGCTTCACCTACAATACTAATTTCTTTAAAGTGATCTTCCAGAATACCTCTTAAATACGTTCTGGCTCGTTTCTCATCATCAATTATTACTGCTCTCATTGTCAGCAAATATACTATTAAATGAAACACTTAGATTATTAGTAGGTCTAATGAATGAAATACTTCAAACAGCTATTATATCATTAATCTACTTAATTTTCAATCTTCTTCAAATGGAATATTAAGAATGATTTTAGTACCTATGCCTATTCCGCTTTCATCCATTAAATCTATAATCTGAACTCCTGCTTTAGAGTTTTTCTCCTGTTGGAGTATCTCTAATCTTTCCATAGTTACTTGTGTGCCTAATGAAACATGCGCTCTGTCTTTTTTATTTTTCATTGTTAAATCACGTCCCACACCATTATCTTCAACAATACATTTAAGTATGTTGTCATCATTAATTATCGACAGGTTAATTAATCCTTTTCCTTTTTTTCCTTTTATTCCGTGCTTTATTGCATTTTCGATAAATGGTTGAATTAGCAAGGGTGGAATATAAATATTCTCCGGGTCAATATTAGGATCAATATTTATATCAAAGTCAAACCTACCATCGAATCGCAGTTGTTCAAGCTCAAGGTTAATCTGTAATGCTTGAATTTCATCATGTAATACAACAGTGGCTTTTCTTGAATTTTCAAGGATGAGACGCATCAACTTTGCGAATTTAGATAAATAAGTTTGTGCTTCCTTAGGGTTGTTTTCACTAATAAAACTGTTTATTGAGTTCAATGAATTGAAAATAAAGTGAGGATTCATTTGAGAGTGAAGTAGTCGCTGTTCAATTTGAATTCTTGCTTTCTCGATTTCAGATTTTTCTTTTTCCTTTTTCAGCTTATAGCGATTAAATAGTAGTAATGATGTAAGTATAAGAATGAGCAATAAAATCACAAGACTGTACTTTAAATTCTTCTGCAATCGTATCTCTATTTCTTTCATCTGCTGATCTGACTTAAGAACAACAATTTCTTTTTCCTTTTCAACAGTTTTAAATTTTGTTTCTAATTCACTTATTTTGTTGAGGCTGTTTTCGCTGAACAAACTGTCCTTAAGGCTGATATACAGATTACTGTAATCATATACTTTTTGAGCGTCTTTAATACCTCTGGCATAATCAATTAAACCTTTATAAGCATCCAAAACTGAATTAAACATATCATCTTCCTTGGACATGTTTAGCCCCCTTAACAGAAATGAATTTGCTTTTTTATATTCTCCAATTGAATTATATGCTTTTCCAAGTTTTATATTTATTATAGCAGTATGCACTTTGTCAGGGATACTTTTACTGATACTTAAAGCTTCTTTGTATGTATTAAGTGCATTTTGGTAATCTTTGTTTGCAAGATATATGTTACCAATATTCGACATTGATATTAATATTGAGCGTTTTTTTCCATACTTAAGATTTATTGTAAGAGCTTTGTTGAAATAAATAAGAGCTGTATCTAATTCACCCATATCAAAATATGCTTCTCCAATATTATTGTAAACAGGCCCGGTACGATCTTCTTCTCCAAGTTCTTCAAGCACATCAAGTGCAAGATGATAGTTCTCCAAAGCATGTTTATATTTTTTCCAGTCAAAATAAGTAATGCCGATATTATTATACGATAAAATCATGTTCTCTAATTCATTTCTGCTTTTGGCAATTGTAAGGTTTTCCTGATAATATTTTAAAGCTTTGGGATAGTCACCCTTTCTCATCATAGCAACAGCCATATTATTCCTGACAAATATTAATCCTGTACTATCACCCATCGATAAAAACATTGCTCTTGAGGAGTCAAGGTATGGAAAAGCACTATCGAAATATCCGCAAATTTGATACAGCATTCCTATTGAGTTAAGTGAAACAGCTATGCCGGTATCGTTTCTGACAATTTTTGATAAGTCGTACGCAGCGAAACCGTAATATTTAGCAGTATCGAATGAAACCTTAGAATAGTAATCAACTAATATTATTGCTGCTTTTATGTCTGACTTATTTGGCTTGGGATTTTCCAATGCTTCTTGAACAACTATAGTTAAGCTATCAATATATGATTGTTGAGCTACTGTAGTTATTGTTTTAAAGACTAACAGGCATAATATTAATACTTTAAAGTATTTGAATTGTTTGGTTTGGATGAACATGGTGTTTGTATAAATTTTCTCCATAAAATGATCTAAAAATACCGTTTAATAATTCTTGTCTGCCGTTTCCTCATTTGTACTTGTTATACCTACTATTCGGTAATAGATTTGCTTCATCAAAATATAAAACCGTATTAGAAATATACAAATTTATAAAAATTAATACATCAATTATTATGAGGTCTAATATCTACAGTAAACTAAAAACGAAGTTAAACATAATACTTATTGTATTATTAATTTCTTCCACATCAACAATAGTTGCCCAAAGTAGCGGCGAAGTGATCAATCTAGGACTATATGGAGGGGCAAGCCAAGATTTTAGCTGGGCATATCAAACAAATAGGATATTTTCATCAGTTGAAACACCGGCAAGTTTATTTTATAGTGATGATACTTGTGCTACATGGATTCAACCTTTTCATAAGGATTCACTTGAATTTATAACAGACACAAAAACACGTGGCTGGGGAGGTGGTGGTCGAACTGTGGTTTCTAACTGGACAGGTTGGGTTGCTTTAATAACAGCAGAACAAGGGGGTACACTTTCCAGCTCGGTTGTAAGTTTTAACAATGGTGATAGTAGTACTTTTAGAACAGCTTATGATGGTTATTTATTACATCAGCAAGACCCATCGTTTAATGATAATACTAATCCTTCTGCAATTGCTATTTCAGATTCGTGGTTATATATTGGCTTAACCAATGCTTTAACAAGGATAAATGATACAAGCACTTATGGTTCTCATAATATTCTTTTAAAACTAGATACAGTTTCCAGCAATACAAACATAAATTGGTTAGCAGTATCTAGCGATCCGACAGGTTATCCTGTTTTAATGGTTGCAAATGTTCCAGGTAATCAATCAGGAAAATTATACAGCTATGATGGATCTTCAATAACTGAAATAACCGGAACCGGAATTATGCCAACACATGGATTTGAACGAATTTTTATTCATCCTGCTGATACATCTTTGGATACTCTTATTGTATCAACAGTAAATGAAACTACTAATCTTAGAAAGTTATATAGTTCATACGATGGTGGTTCAGCCTGGACAGATATTACTCCGGGTGGCTTCGAAACGCAATGGGCTTTACAAAATGCCGATTATAATCCTGATTGGGTATCATTAATGCCCATTAGTAATGGTTTACGTCTATCTTATCCTGGTGTTGAAAAATCAGACAATTTGGGTGATTCATGGAGCTCTCATATGTTACCTGATAATGCAACGGCAACACATCCCGTTGATACAAGCTATGTGATTGGTTCAAAGAACAAGGGGCCGAAATTAAGTACTGATGGTGCCATGGGTACTTTTAATACCGTTGATAATGAAGGTCATGCGGCAGTTAGTATTACAAAAATTGCAAGAAGAGATGCTGATATTTATTATGTTGCAACTAAAGCCGGACTAGGTTATACGGTAGCATATCATGATCCTGCAGTTACAGGTATAGATCAATGGATAGCACCTTATGGTGATTTCCCAATTGACGGAGTTGGTACTGACTCTGGAGTTACTGGTGTTGCTGTTGATCCCGATGATGAACTTCATGTAGTTGTGGGTGCTACAAATGGATTTTATATTACTACAACAGGACCTACCGGATTCGTACATGTTATGCCAGCAGGTTGGGACTCAGGAACACCATACGATTATTCGATTACTGATGTTAAATTTATTACATCGGATACGATAGTTGCAGTTTCCGGTACAGGTTCAAACAGATTACCTGTTCCTACTGCTGAGTATGGAAATATTTGGATAAGTTACGATGGTGGTGCTACCTGGTCAAAAACTGCTCCTTCAGATATTGACGGAAGTGGAAATACAGTTGATTACGAGCAGGGAAATGCAACTGTTGTTGGATTTGGTACATCCGACACAATTATTTATGTGGCCTCGGGTTATTGGGATAATAGTGACCCAAAAGCCGGTGGACAATTGTGGAAGTCGTATGATTTTGGTGGTACATGGTCATTTATAAATTATGGCCCTACGGGTTTAAATGGAGGGACTACTCTTATGCCTATATATGACATTGATGTTCATCCAAATCCTGATAGCAATGAAGTGTTATATATTGCATCAGGAGAAAATTTGGATTATGCATTTTGCAAAACAATAGACGGCGGTACAACCTATGAATATCTCAATGTGTCAGGACATGGTGCATTTTCATCAGTACTTGTAAAAAAAACAGATCCCTTTATAGTTAATGTTGCCGCACGCAGAAATCTGTTTAGGTATAATAGTTTGCTAAATTCAACAACTACTGTTTTTACCGGTTTGCCCGGAGAGTTTGTGCCTGATCTTGAGACAGGTTCAGTTTTGCTAGGTACAACTACAGGTCTTTATAAATTAGTTGAAGATCCAGGTAGTGTTACTACAATATGGAATGGTGATGGAAATTGGACTGACGATTCGAAATGGTCGAATGGAGTGCCTTATGATATAGCAAATACCATTATTGAGAGTGGGACTATAAATATAGATTATTTTGGTAAGTCAAATGATATAAGTGTTAAGTCAGGGGCTGCAATAACAATTAATAGTGATAAGAGCCTTATTATAAATGGTGATTTTACTCTTGAATCAGATGAAAATGGCTATGCATCATTTATCGATAACGGATCATTTTCTGTAAGTGGAGAAGTAAAAGTGGAGCGCTATATAACTGACGATCAGTGGCATTATATTACACCACCAGTTTCAAATGCTCAAGCTAATGTTTTTACGGGCTTGTGGCTGGAATATTGGAATGAACATAACAATACTTGGGCGCCAATTACATCAACAACAGAAGATCTGTTAGCTGGAAAAGGTTATAAAACCTGGGCAAGTAGTGGCTCAACGGGTTCAGTAATACTGGAGTTTCCAGGAATACTAAATACAGGAAACTATAACCCTGAAATAACACTTTCAGGAGATCCTGATGCAGTAGGATGGAATTTAATAGGAAATAGTTTTCCTTCTGCAATTGATTGGGGTACTGAAAATAATCCTGTTTCAGGTTTTATACGTACTAATGTAGATAATACAATTTATTACTGGACAGGTATCCAATATGCTACTTATAATCCTTCGGGTGATGGTGTTGGAACAAATGGAGGAAGACAATACATCGCATCAATGCAAGGCTTTTTTATTCACGCTAATGCTTCAAGTCCTGTATTAACAATTCCTCAAGAATCACGAACTCATAATCTTCAAGAATTTAGGGAAACAAAGAGCGGTGTTCAATCATTAAGTCTTACTGTCTATTCTTCTGATTATTCTGATGAATTAGTAGTTAATATAAATGAGAATGCAACAAATGCCTTTGATAAGCAATTTGATGCGTACAAACTATATGGTATTGATATTGCGCCTCAATTATATAGTAGTACAGAAACAGAAATTCTATCTGTAAATAATTTACCTTTCGTTGATCAAAGTGTTAATGTCCCAATCGGATTTATTCCGGGAAGCACCGAAACTCACACAATAAAAGCATCAGGAGTTGAGAACTTTGATGAGACTGTTATTGTTAGTTTGGAAGACATTAAAGAAAGTATAACTATTAATCTTAGAGCTGATTCGGTTTATACATATTTTGCTTCACCCGGTGATGACCCAAATAGGTTTATTCTTCATATTGATGCAAATACGGTTGATATAGAGCAATTTGATAGGCCAAATGAGATTCTTATTTATTTATCTGATAGAAATATTGTAGTGGAAAATACACAAGGAAATATATTAACAGGTGAAATTAAAGTATTTGATTTACTTGGTAGACTTCAGTTTGTTGAAGATCTAGGAAGAAGTACAAAACAGACCTTTGAACCATTTTTGCGCTCAGGTACTTATATTGCAATGATTTGCAATAAAACAGAAATTCAAACTAAAAAATTAATAATTAAATAATTAAAAGATGAAATCCCCGGTACGTATTATTTTAAAATTATTGCTAATAATTACTTTAACTTATATTTCACAAGAAATATACGCAGGAACATCACCACCCGATCCTGGAGGAAGCCCCACCGGGGGGGGACCTCCGGTTGGTGGTGGTGCTCCTATTGGCAATGGTACAATATTTTTAATTGTAGCAGCTTTAACTTATGCTTTATATAAAGTTAGAAGTTTATGGGAGACTAAAGAAGTGCGGAATAACTAGTAACACTAATTTCACACTGAATTTGTAAACATCTAATTTTAATATTGAAAAAAGCATGAGTAATGAAAAAACAAATCTTAATAATTTTTTCCATCGCATTAATTAATGTAAGTTTATTTGGTCAAAAATACATAACCATTGATTTTAGTGTTGAAACAGGATATATTAAAGATATATACGGAGGAAATAAAGGTACTGATACTCTGGAAGCTATACCATATTTACATGAAATAGGCATAAAGCACATACGAACCCACGATTATCATGGCGGTGCTGACTACTTTTATTATTCCAATTTCTGGAATAAAGATGGGGCAGGAAATTTTATTGATATAAATACTAATTTCGATCCGGCTAACCCAGCTGATTATTACTGGGGTGATACCGACACAAAGCTGGAAAGTATAATAGAGAACAATTTTTCAGCTTACTTTCGAATAGGTGCAAGCTATCCAAATTCAAATTTTATATTGCAACCAATGATTCCGCCATCAAACTCAAGTGTAACTCCCTTGAATTTTTCAAAATTTGCCCAGTTGTCTGCAAATACTGTTAATCATTATAATAATAACTGGGATAATGGTTTTGAATACGGTGTACAATATTGGGAAATATGGAATGAACCCGGAGGATTATTTTGGGATGGTAATCCATTTCAGTTTTATTTGATGTATAAAGAAGTCAGTAATGCTATTAAATCTGAAAACCCAAACATAAAAATTGGTGCACCAGGTGCTGTGCCTACAACAACACTTGGTATTAACACAGAATATAGAGAGGGTTTTATTGAGTTCTGCAACGCAGAGAACCTCGCACTAGACTTTTATTCGTGGCATGTTTATGGGCTTAAAAACCCATATGGCTTAAATCAAATAAGTTCCGAAATACGGACAATACTTGACGATAATAATTTTACAGAAACAGAAAGCCATATATCGGAAATAAATGCTGAGCTTGATGATAATCTCCATAATTTAATTGTATCATCTAAGGGTGCTGCATACTATTTATCGCTCATGCTAACGGCGCAGGAATCGGATATTGATATGTTTTTACTTTATCCTGCTGTGGGTCTTATTAAACCAAATATTAATATCCCTGGATATACATGGACAAAGAGTGCATACGCAATGAAGGCATTTGAGATAATGAATGACAGTACTCCAATAATAGTTCAATCTACAGGAAATGAGGTTGTTGAAAATGATCTAAATGATACTACACTTAATTTTATGGTATTTGCTGCAAAAGACACTTTGAATAGCAAATTATTTATGCTGGTTTCCAACTTTGCCAGTACTAATTCCAATTACCAAATTGAATTATCGAATCTCCCATGGTATAGTGAGTACGAAACAAAAATTACAAAAAATGTAATCACAAATACTGATAATTTCACTGAATCAATTTTGACACTTCCTGTGGGAGTAAATAACTTTAACATATTTGATATGGAAAGTCCGTCAGTACTTTTTTTACGGATGGAACCTATTATTGTAAGTAATATCATAAATGGTAAAAACGCTGAGGTTAACATATATCCTAATCCTACAACAGGAATTATTATAGTTGATGGAAGCTACATGGACAATATAGAAGTATTAAATGTATATGGACAAACTGTTAAAATAATACTACCGAAAAATCAGAAGTGTAAGGTTGATATAAGCAACCAAGCAAAAGGTACATATTTTATTAAGGTTAGAACAAGTTGTGAAATAGTAGTTAAAAAGCTTGTTCTAAAGTAATTATTGAAATAAATGAATAAATTTGATAATGTAATATAGAGTCAGAATAATTAAATCTGGTAGATCAAGTCCTGTGTACTACAGATCATCTTTTAAACTGACAATGGGAAGTAACTGCTCCAATTTTAGGTAGTATTGTTAGCGATGATATTATTGGTCCAGTACAATTGATGGTGCCGAAGCAAGATATTTATTTTTCTGTTGTACAGGCGGCAGTGTAAATACAGCTAGTTTACAAAAGCGTGGAAATGGTTATGGTATCCGTTGCATAAAAGATTAACAATCCAACATACACTATTCAAATGTGCTGTCAAGATTTTTATCGTAAACACTCATTGCATCATAACTCATACCCATATTTGAAAATCCACCATCGTGATATAAATTTTGCATTGTAACTTTTTTAGTAAGGTCGGAGAATAAAGTCACACAATAATTAGCACATTCCTGCGCATCAGCATTTCCAAGGGGCGACATTCGGTTAGTAAAGTCAAGCAAACTACCTACTCCTTTAACCCCTGACCCGGCTGTAGTTAATGTTGGTGATTGAGAAATTGTATTGACTCTTATTTTGCGGTCACGGCCATAAATATATCCAAAGCTTCTGGCAATCGACTCTAACAAGGCCTTTGCATCAGCCATATCATTGTACCCGTAAAGTGACCGTTGAGCAGCAATGTATGAAAGTGCTACAACTGATCCCCATTCGGCAATGGCATCAAGTTTATAAGCTACCTGCAGCATTTTATGGAAAGAAATAGCTGAGATGTCAAGAGTTTTGTCTAGAAAACTATAATTAAGGTCATTGTAAACTCTCTTCTTTCTTACATTGAGCGACATTCCAATTGAATGGAGGACAAAGTCGATTTTTCCACCCAGTACTTTCATCGATCGTTCAAAAACATGTTGAAGGTCATCAGTATTAGTAGCGTCGGCAACAATAACCTCAGCATTACATTTTTTTGCAAGCTCATCAATTTGCCCAAACCTAAGCGCTGTAGCAGTGTTGCTTAATGTAATCGAAGCACCCTCTTCAAATGCCTTTTCTGCAACTTTCCAGGCAATTGATTTGTTATCTAGTGCACCAAAAATAATCCCTTTTTTTCCTTCTAACAAATTATAAGACATACTTTGTTTGTTTAATTCGTGTTCTTATTTAGAATAATTCCAAGCGGCAAATATAAAATTATTCTACAATTTCAGTTAGTTCATTAATATCATCAATAATAAAATCCGGGTTGTGTTTTTCCAGTTGAAGCCTGGATCGATATCCGTATGTAACCGCAACACTGTGAATTCCTGCGCTTCTTGCTGCTAGAATATCGGGTTCACTATCACCAATCATTATTGCAGCAGCAGGCTCGATTTTTAATTTTTGTAGTATATAGTTGATTGGTTCTGCTGAAGGTTTTTTTGCCAAGTCCTTTGTTGCGCCAATTACTAGATCAAAGTAATTATTAATATTTAAATCTACCACAATTTGTTTAGTGAAAGGCTGGAGTTTATTGCTCAATATGGCAAGTTTTTTTGATTTAAAATGTTCAAGCGTTTCTTTTACATTATTATATAAATGAGAATGATGGCTATGGTTTTGACTATAAAAATTTATGAATGAATCAAGATATTGAGAAAAACTGAGATCGTCCTTATTAACATTAAAAGCCCTTTCAATAAGCTTGGTAATTCCACTACCAACTATTTCACTTACCTCTATTTCACTATAAGCAGCCATGTTATTATGAGTAGCAACATGATTTATCGCGTTAGTCAAATCAGGAATTGAATTTACAAGAGTGCCGTCTAAATCAAAAATTATCAAGTCAATTTTCATCTGTTTAAAATTTATTAATTGTCTGAATTTAAATTAATTAAAAATTTATGCACATCTGCAACCGCTTCGCTTTCGCATAAACTTATTTTAATCATTTTCTGTATGGTATGCTTAAAAAAGTTTATGCTCATTTCATGCATGGTTTCTTTTCTTTGCAAACTTACAGTGATTTTGTTATAATGGTTCTTTTGCAAATCTTATAAAATGAGCTAATTTTGCAAATAATTAAAGATTGATATAATGCGAATAGTTTCTTTTAGAACACCAAAACCAAAGTCTTTTAAATATTCACCTCGTTATTACGATGCTAAAAAGGAAGAACTGGAGAGGAAAAAAGCTGCAATGGGGTTGGATACCAAGTTAAGTCATAATGAAGAGCTTCATCTTAGAATGTCGAAACGATGGAAATCTGGGAGTGTAGATGAAGGTAGATCAACCCTGTCAAAAGTAGTTAAGTACTTAATTTATGCTACGTTTATTGGTGGCAGTATTTATTTTATAATGTTTACGGACATTATTGAAAAGTTGTTACAGACTTTTGGGGTTACTAATTAGCAATGAGAGAATTGGAGAACGATAAAATGAGAGAACTGCTGAATATTATTTAAGCATTCAATCATTAATAATTAAAAAATAGATTACATTTTCATGTCAAATATTATAAAATTACTTCCTGATTCGGTTGCAAACCAAATTGCTGCTGGTGAAGTAATACAACGCCCTGCTTCAGCAGCTAAAGAGCTATTAGAGAATGCTGTTGATGCAGGAGCTACTCAAGTAACCTTAGTAATAAAAGATGCCGGAAAAACCTTAGTACAGGTAAGTGACAATGGATGTGGGATGTCGGCAATTGATGCCAGAATGTGTTTTGAGCGACATGCTACTTCAAAAATAAGTAAAGCTGATGATCTTTTTGCCATTAAAACTATGGGGTTTAGAGGTGAGGCAATGGCTTCAATTGCAGCAATATCTCAAGTGGAGCTAAAATCAAAACCTTCAGACGATGATATTGGAACTTGTATTAAAATTGAAGGATCGAAGGTTATAAGCCAGGAACCATGCCAATGTAGTACCGGTACAACTATTTTGATTAAAAATTTATTTTATAATGTTCCTGCCAGAAGAAAATTTTTGAAGTCAAACACAGTTGAGATACGGCATATTATTGAAGAATTCATAAGAATATCATCTATAAATTACAATATAGGCTTTAGTTATTACAATAATGATAAACTTGTTTATAAACTCATGCCGGGCAGTATGAAATCAAGAATAGTTGCACTTTTTGGAAATGTTTATAATGAAAGGTTACTTTCGGTTAGTCAAAAAACCGATCGAATTAATATATCAGGATTTATAGGGAAACCTGAGTTTGCAAAAAAAACAAGGGGTGAACAATATTTCTTTGTTAATGGTAGGTTTATTAAGCATCCTTATCTCAATCACGCTGTAAATAATGCTTATACAGAAATGATTCCGGTAGATTCATTTCCTTCATATTTCATCAATATTGAAATCGACCCAAAGGATATCGATATTAATATTCACCCAACTAAAACAGAGGTTAATTTTCAAGATGCTCGTTATGCATATGCTGTATTACAAGCAGCAGTTAAACAGTCGATTGGGAAATACTCACTTACACCTACATTGGATTTTGATGTGATTCCTGATATTGAAAATGCATTTCAAACTAAACCTAAAGATGAATTAAAGCAACCTTCCATAAATCTTGATCCTGATTATAATCCTTTTGAAAAACAGGAGTCTGGTTTTTCTAGAGATACTATGTCGTTTAAAAAACCAAATGTTGAAAATTGGGAAACGCTATATCGGGATCAAAAAGTTTCTGATACATCTGGAGGCAATCAAGATATTATAAACAAGGCAATTGATGCTGAATCTAATTTTGAGAGAAATAAGTTTCTTCAAATCCACAATCGGTTTATATTGTGTAATGTTAGCTCCGGCATGATGCTTATCGACCAACAGTTAGCACATCAAAGAATAGTTTATGAGGAAATTCTTGACAAGCTAAAAGGATTATCTCAACCTTCACAACAACAGTTGTTTCCGCAAAATATTAACCTCTCACCCGGAGATGCAGAGATTGTAAGGTCACTTCTGGCTGAAATGACAAAAATTGGATTTACCCTTGAAGAACTTGGAACCAAAGGCTTTGTAGTGGTTGGTATTCCAACTGATATGGTTGAAAATGATGTCGTAAGTATTATTGAAAAAATAATTGAAAATCATAAAGCACAAGTAAGTGATTTGAATTATGACAAAAATATTAATTTAGCCCGCTCGATTGCAGTTAATATGGCAATTAAGTCGGGTACGAGGTTAAATGAAATAGAAATGCAGGAAATTTTCGATAAACTATTCATGTGCAAGGTACCTAAAGTTTCTCCAGATGGGCAAAAAACCCTAACGATATTAGGAGTTGCCGATCTGGAAAATCTGGTAAAATCTAATAACTAGTTTAATAATTTTATTAACATTTTTTACAACGACAACATATAACTAATAACTTACACTTTTAACTCATAAACTAGCAAATGCAACAATATCGTCCATCAGGATTTTCAATGTTACCAATGGTTGTAAAAAACCTATTAATAGTAAATGGTTTATTTTTTCTTGCAACTATTGCTCTTGAAAGTACATTTCAAATTGATATGGTTAAATATTTAGGATTACATTACCCTCTTTCAAGTGATTTTGGAGTTTGGCAATTAGTTACCTACATGTTTATGCATGGTGGTTTTGCTCACATTCTATTCAATATGTTTGCTCTTTGGATGTTTGGTAATACACTTGAAAATGTATGGGGTCCCAAACGTTTTTTAAATTACTATTTGATTACCGGAATTGGAGCTGGGATTATCCAAATTATTGTAGCATGGATACGCATAAGTGCGATAGAGGCTGACCTGTCACCCGAGCAAATAGCCATCGTTATTCAAGAAGGAGCAAGTGTACTAAGTAGAGGTATGAATTATGAAAACCTTGGCATGAGTGATTTGAACCTGATTATTAATACTCCTACAGTAGGTGCATCCGGAGCTGTTTTCGGTATTCTACTTGCATTTGGAATGATGTTCCCTAATTCGCTCATATATGTTTACTTCGCAATTCCCGTAAAAGCAAAGTATTTTGTGATGATATATGGTGCTATTGAGTTATACATGGGGTTTTCAAATAACCCTGCTGATAATGTAGCACATTTTGCTCATTTGGGTGGTATGATTTTTGGTTTCATATTAATAACGTACTGGAAAAAAAAGGGTACACTCAATAGATATTAATTCAAAATTTTTAATTCAAAATGTTTTCAAATAAACAATCGCATCGAAATACAGGGGAATTGTTAAAACAAATATTCTTAAGCCCTAATATATTATCGCGCCTTATACTTGTAAATACAGTTATTTATCTGATTGTTAATATCATTGGGCTTTTTGCTTTATTGTTTAACTTAACAAATGGTATTGCATCAAGCCCTTTGGCAAGCTTGCTAGCTTTACCTGCTGATTTAAGTGTTCTAGCTTTAAAACCATGGACTATATTTACATATATGTTTTTGCATGAAGGTTTTTTCCATTTATTGTTTAATATGATTATGCTTTATTTTGGTGGTATGATATTTCAAGAGTATTTGAGTCAGAAAAAACTCTTTTGGACATATATATTTGGGGGTGTTACCGGAGCAGCATTTTTCATCTTAGCATTCAACTTATTCCCTGTCTTTACATCTATATCAAGCGGTGCAATTGCCATGGGAGCTTCAGCATCAGTATTAGCTATAATTATTGCAATTTCTACTTATGTACCTGATTACACTGTTCGGTTGTTTCTGTTTGGTCAGTTAAAGCTAAAATATCTTGCCATTGCTTTTATTGTAATAGATTTACTTAGCATTCAGTCAGGGAATCCTGGTGGGCATATTGCTCATCTTGGTGGTGCTTTGTGGGGATTTATTTATGGATTTTCATTAAAAAGCGGAAACGATATTTATAAGATATTATATAGATTTAAATTGCCTAAATTTACCTGGAATAAGAAACAATCAAAATATAGTACCTCCAGGCCGAAGAGCGGAAGACCCATAAGCGATTTAGAGTACAATAAAAAGCGAGCTGCTACCCAGGAAGAAATTGATTATATCCTCGACAAAATATCTAAATCAGGTTATAGTAGTCTATCTAGTAAAGAAAAGGAACTCCTTTTTAAAACAAGTAACAAAAAATAATTACTATTTTTGATATATACAACTCACAAAGTTGCTTATAATTTTAAAAATCAATAATTACAAACTTGATCAGCAAACGACAATTCAATATAGTTAATAATATACTTTTTGTATTAAATGTTATTGCAGGTATTGTTTTGATATTGGCTTCTTTGGCAGGAAAATCCTCTCCATCTCAAAATGCCTGGATTCAGGTGTTTGGGCTTATTTATCCAATATTTTTTATTATTAACACAGTGTTTTTAATCTACTGGGTAATTCTAGTGAGTAGGAGAGTATTCTTCACAATAATTATTCTACTACTGGGATTTAGTAATATTTTTGATAATTTCCAAGTAACCATATTTAATGCTATTGATAAACATCCTGATCAAACAAGTGTGTTATCATACAATGTTAAAAATTTTAATGAACGAAATCATAATACATATGAATTAGCAACCAAAAGTAGCATAATTAACTTCTTGATAGAGCAGAATGCCGATGTAGTTTGTGTTCAAGAATATCATTCTACAAGCAATAACCTATATAGACCCTTAAAAGAAATTAGAGATACATTAGGTGTAGTTACTTATTATTATGAAAGTTATTTTAACCCAAGATACAATCAACTTTCAGGGCTGGTAATATTTTCAAAATATCAGGCTGTAAACAAAGGAAAACTTAAATTTTCAGGTTCACGGACTTTTGGTATTTATACAGATGTTATAATTAACTATGATACTGTGAGGATTTTTAATATTCATCTTGCAAGTATAAAACTAAAACCTGAAGATCTCGATTTTGTTGTAAATCCGGATGCGGAAAATAGTAGCGAACTGAAAAATCATTCATTAGAAATATACGACAAACTACTTCAGGCATTTGATTTAAGAGAGAAGCAGCTAAAGTTTCTGATTGATGAAATTGAAACAACGAAATACAAAACTATACTTTGTGGCGACTTTAACGATACTCCATCATCATGGGTTTACAACCAACTTGCGAATTACCTTGTTGATACGTTTGTAAAAAAAGGTACAGGTGTTTGTCGTACTTATGCTGGTCCCATACCCTTTTTGAGAATCGATTATATATTAACTAGTAAAGAGATCGTAACCCATGGGTTTACTCGTCATAGTTTTGAAAAATCTGATCACTATCCCATTTCCGCAATAATTGAATAGAAAAAACTATTATGAAATGTGCAAAAGATTTTTCGCATTTTCAGCAAATAAAAAACTATAAATACGTGAAAACAAAAACTCTAATTTATTTATTTAGTCTTATATTATTTATCGGAACATCCTTAAAAGCTCAGAACTTTTACGATTTTGTTGTAGTAGATATTGATGGCAATAATTTTCAAATGTCGAAACTTGAAGGAAAAAAAGTGATGGTTGTAAACGTGGCATCTGAATGCGGGTTAACACCTCAGTATGAGCAGTTGGAAAGTTTGTACGAAAAGTATAAAGATAGTAGTTTTATTATTATCGGATTTCCTGCTAACAATTTTAAAGATCAGGAGCCGGGAACAAATGAAGAGATAAAAGAATTCTGTACATTGAATTACGGAGTAACCTTTCCTATCATGTCAAAAATATCTGTTAAGGGTGATGATATGGCACCCTTGTATCAGTGGTTAACGCAAAAAGAGCTAAATGGATTTGATGATTCCTCTGTGAGGTGGAACTTCCAAAAATATTTAATAAGCAAAGATGGAAAGCTTGAACATGTTATCAATCCATGGGTTAAACCCTACAATAAAAAAATAATTAACTGGATTGAGGAATAGTTGATGGTTAATTTGTTCTTTTAATAATGAACAAAGGAAGAAAGAGAACAATTATAACTAAAGAATACAGCAGACCACCAATTGTACCCGCAGCAAGGGCAAACCAAAACACGTCGTTTTGTCCATAAATAACAAATGGAGTTAACCCAAGTATTGTTGACAGAATTGTTAAAAGTATTGGAACAATTTTGCTGTTAAATGACTTGATATATGTTTTTAAGTCAGAAAGTTTTTTACCAGATTTCTTTATGTTATTGTGTTCATTTACAATATATATGGCCGAATTAACAACCAAGCCGCTAAGCAGTACAAAAGCAGCCCACCCTCCTTGGTCAAAGTTGAAGTCGAAAAGATAGAATGTTAGAAAAATGCCTGTAAACGATAATGGAATAACAAAAATAATTATTAATGGCTGTTTTAATGATTCAAATAATACAGCGCATATAAAAAATACAAGTAGTATTACTAATAATATAATTTGTTCATATTGTTCATTTTCTTTGTTAAATAGATAACCGTGTGATAACGACTTAATTTCATAGCCCATGGGCATTTCATTCTTCATCTCTTTTAGTACTGTTTCAAGATGTTTGTTGCCAAATTTTGAACTACCAAGGTATTGAAAATTAACAAGTTTTATGTAATTTTGGTTCTCTTTATAGATGCTCTGTGTTTCTGTTTCTTTTGTTATTTCGGCTATCACATCAAGTTTTAATTGTTTATCTCCAATAGGACTATTAAATATATTCCAAATATCCATATTTGCCGGCATATCAGGTATAATTCTTATCTGCTCAATACCTTCATTTGTTAATATATTCAAAACAGAACCTCCGTTAAAACCAAATTGCTTAGTTTGTAAATACATATCTTGCAACGAAATATTATAGTGCTCCATAAGTTGCTCGTTAGGTGTAATATTATATTCGTATGATTTTTCGCGCTCATACCAGTACCTGCCAGCTGCTGTATTTACTTTTTTTACACGTGGGTTTCGAAGCAATTTATTTTTTAGTTGCGAAGCTTGATTTGTTAATTCATCCAAGTTGTACCCATACAATGCCACTTTGTAGTTAACCATTTCGTTTACACCAGTATAGTTTGAGAATCCCTTACCAACTCCATAAATGTTCCAGTTAATACCACCTAAATCAAGACTGCGTGAAATTAATCTGGATTTAAGCAAATATGGAAATGAGCTGTTTTCAAATTCCTTTTTAAATGAAATGGTTAGTTCGGCATATTGTGGACCATATATTTTTGTGATAAATTGGTCTGTTTCTTTAAATTGTTTTAAATAATCCTCTATCTTTAAAAATACCCTATTTGCCTGTTCTATGGTTGAACCCTTTGGTAACGATGCATATACATAAAGAGCTGTTTTTTCCGGCTTTGAGTAATACGAGTTTTCAAAAACATAATATGAGAATAGTCTTAAACTTCCTCCCAGTATTTTGTTTACAATAGGTTTTGCATTATCAATATACCAATCGCTGCCCAAAGTACTATTGTATGTAAGTGCATACCAACTGTCTTTGTCTATATTATTTGGTAACATAAAAACAGGTGTGCCAAAGGCAAGTATTACAACTATTATGGCAATGGCTTTATATTTTTGTAAAAACGTTAAAATTATGGCATAATAACTATTTAAGGATATAATAATTCTTTTCCTCTTGTAAAGCCTGCGTGTCAACTTTGAATTTAAAGGGACAAATATTAGTAAAGCCGGTATAAACCACAACGAAACTGCCAACGAAACGCCAAGATTGATAATTATTATTGATGCAAAATCCCATAAATTTAACCTTATTTCATCCGGAAGAAAGAAAATAAATGACAGGGCAGCCATCGTAGTTAGTGTAGAGGCAAGCAATGGGATAAATATCTTAATATTATGCTTATACTTTATATGATCCACCATCACTATGGTATTATCAATAATAAGCCCAAACGAAATTGTTATGCCGGCAAGCGAATACAAGTGAATGTGGATATTGAAAAAGTAATATAGAATAAAACTTAGGGAGATGTTGACAATAATACTCAATAATATTATTAGCAGGTATCTAAAACTCAAACTAACTAAAAGGACAAATAACAATAATATTAGGATAGTAAAAATTGTTCTGCTGATAATTTTGTAAAGTTCGTCTTTTACAAATATAGTTGAGTCATAATTATTTATCAAACTATATTTTAATGGTAGTTGTTCTTTTAAAATAACAGCTGCTTCTTTAATTTTTGAAGCTGTTACTAATGTGTTAGCACCTTTCTCGGGATAAACCACAATATTTATTGCATTTTGTCCATTTATCCTATAATATGCAGATGGCTTTTGCTCTGCTTTCTCAATTTTTGCAATATCTGTAAGATAAATAATGCGATTATCTATTCTAACTATTGGTATGGTTTCCCAAACAATATTATTTTTTAAAGGGGATGATAACTTTACCGACAATTGATTAGTTGACATTATTCCATTTAATTCAATCTTTTTTATTGCTGCGCCAAGCGATTCCTCATGAAAATAGTTATCTAATGCTTTAAGTACTATGTCCTGTTTTATGCCCAATATTTCCAATTGATTGGGCAGATATGTTATTTGCCATTCATATGGTGTCGCTCCATATATTTCTGTTTTTTCTATGCCATCAACAAATGAAAACTGTTTACGGATATAATTTTCAGCATAACTTTGTATTTGCCATGCATCACCCGTTCCGCTCAATGTATAACTTAAAAGTGGTTTTTTATCTAAATTATCAGGTTGATTCAGAGTAATTGAGGGGTAGGTTATTCCTTTGGGTAATGTAGGATAGTTGCGCCGGATTATTGAGGCTGTCTCAAGCCGGGCAAGTTCAATATCAGTATGTTTATCGAATACCAGAGTTATTTTTGCTTTCCCGTTTGAAGATACAGAGCTTATTTTTTCGATGCCTGCAATAACATTTAACGAGCCTTCTAATATTGATGTTACCTCATTTTCGATGATTGTTGGTGATGCATTGTTCCACCTGCATGTTACTGATATTGAGGGCAAATAAGTTGATGGGGTAAGGTTTACCGATAAAAGTGGAATAAAAACAAAACCAACAATGGTTAATGCAGTAAATATTACAAGCAACGAATAGGAAGTGCTTTTACTAATATTTGAATGATTGCTTTTTATCATAAGGAAATGCGAAATTATTAAAAAATAATCACCAAAAAACTTGCGTAATTCATTTTTTTTTTTAATAACTTTGTACATTGAAACAAGTAAATAATTGCAAAACAGGTAATTATTAGCCGGCAAACCCTGATAAATGCTCTTCGATACATGTTTCATAGTTTATTAATTTTAACCTTTTAAATTTTTGTGTTATGAAGAAAAAAATTTATGGATTTTTATTGGGAGCAGCTATGATATTAATTAGTAGTGGAGGAGTATTTTCTGCATCTGAACCCATAGATAACTCCGATGGAGCTAATTATTGTAGATGGAATGAAGAATATGGAGATTGCATGCCCATATCTGGTACAATTGTGTGCTTATTATATGAGTGGCCGACATGCACTTATCTTGGAGAACTTGAAGAAGATGACTAATTATTTATTTGCGATGTGTTACTTTTTATTAATAGTAATAAAGAGTAGCACAAATCGCATTACAATTGATTGAACTATATGACGTGAAATTTAATTTTGAATTGAAAGATATGGGAAAAATTGTAAAAGTTACATTTTTATTATTATTTACTATTTATTTTGTTTCTTGCGAAGATAGTGTCCAACCTTTTAGTAAAAACAAAGCAACTAAAATAGAAGCGCTTGTTACCGCTAATCTTATTGAGATAAAATCAATTGAATTTGAGTTGGATAAAAAAACTAATCCGAAAAGTCTGGCTTCGTATTATTTTTTTGATAAAGTATCAAGAAAGCCATATTATGTATATTTAAATAATTTTAATAACGAGATTCAATTTTATTGCATAAATAATGGAATCAAAGAATACTCGCTTAAATTTGACAAAGTAGGGCCTAACGGGGTTAGCGAGCTGTTGTCGTTTTATGTGAAAACCATGGATTCAATATTTCTTATATCGAAGAATTATGGAACTTTATATTTGGTCAATAATAAATCAGAAATACTGAAAAAATATGAAGTATTTAATTTAGAGAATCAAAGTAGTTATAACAAATTATTCATGATTAATATATTACCGGGCTTACCAGCAGTTTTCTTTAAAAAAAGTATATTTTGTTGTGTTAAGCCTGATTTTGTAAATCCATGGGAGCTAAGTGATGAAGAAAAGCACAAGTCGAAGATGATGTTGGAGGTTGGTTTGGAAACAGAAGAAATAAAGCTCTTATCTCGTTATTATCCTTCAGAAGTTTTTAGCAAAGGGAACTCAAGTGCAACCTATAGCATGGCGTATTCAGAGAACAGGTTTGTATATTCATTCCCTTTCAATCATGATTTATTTGTTACTGTTGATAGTGTTTTTATAAAAAAACCCGCAAAAAGCAATTATTTCGCTAAGTTTTCATTTTTAAAGAGCGAACCTGGTTTTACTAAATATCTTAAACATCGTATTGAAAACCCACGATATTTGGATATTATTTATGACCCATTCAGAAAAGTTTTCTACAGGTTTGCATATAGAGGAAGCGTCTTAAAAGGAGATGATGATTTATTTAAGAAAAATTCATTTCCAGATCAGTTCTCAATAATTATTTTGGATAGTGACTTAAATAAGATTGGTGAAGTACTACTTGATAAGGACAAATATTATCATAAAATGTATTTTGTTTCCTCTGAAGGCCTGTATATATCTGAAAATAATATTAATAACCCTGATTTTGATGAAAACAAACTTAAATTTAAGCTTTTTAAACTCGTTAAGAATTAATATTGTTGTATTAATATATTTTTTAACTTTTATAGGATGCGTACAAAATGATAGTGAATTTAATAAAAAATTTGTTAATTTTACTAATGAGCTTTCTGTTGATGTTATTGACTCTGCATCCGTTGTTGTTATTGTTCCTTTGCAGGGATGTGGTTCTTGTATTGAAACATGGTTAAACATTATTGAAAAAAATGGTAATGAAGCACAAATAATGTTTGTGGTAACTTCATATTACAAGAAACATATTCTGAATAGTTTTTCTGATACTGTTAAGTTTTCAGACAACATTTTTCTTGACACAACAGGTATAGCTTACAGGTATAATTTGGTAGATATATCCCCAAAAGCTTATTTTTTAAAACACAATACGATAATAAAAGTTGAAGTGCTAGATGCTAACAATAGTCAAGCAGTTTATAATGAAATGAAAGCTTTTTTATACAATTGAAAGCACTATGTCATAGCAGTACCCCAACCTCGGGCGCATTTGCAATGCGTTCGCCCTCACTTTAAATCATTGTTCTCAATTATAATAAATCCCCATTCTTCAACCTTTTATTTTGTACCTCAGGAGCTAAAGCGCACCTTACCCTCTAACCTTCTAACCTTTCCCATCCTTCCACCCCATTGTTAAAAAAAACTTCCCAAAAAACTTGCATAATTCATTTTTTTTTGCTTTGTACATTGAAACTGGATAGACCGCTCCAACTTGTGCCACCCATACCGGAGTTATTGTGCCACTCATA
>CAYWRM010000031.1:0-48962 GCA_964460905.1 uncultured Lentimicrobiaceae bacterium | reverse complement strand
AAGTAGTCCGTACGGGATTCGAACCCGTGTTACCAGGATGAAAACCTGGGGGCCTGACCTGACTAGCCGAACGGACCTTTTTTGTTTGGAGGTGCAAAAATAATATTTTTTTTAATTATGCAACCTTTTTTGAAATAAAATATCTGGAATTTTTTAGTGGTTAAGAGTTATGGAGTAATTGGAATAAAATAGCTTCAAGACCTTAGAATAACAAATACATAGATCAAGACTATTCCCCTTCATCAGCCTGAAATTTAAAACCAAGACGTTTCCCTGTTTTTACTGAGATTGAGTCGAGAGTACTTTTTATTTCGTTTACGGCAACAAATTTCATCTGATCGTAAGGTGGTGTTAGAAGGTCGAAGTTAGTAGTATATTTAATTGCAGCAACTATAATGGTCTCTAGCGATTCGTGTGTTAATTTGTTCTTACCAAAGTTGTTGTACAAAAAGCCCAGTTCTCGTTTTCCTTCAATGAAATAATGATTTTCCTTATTAATAAATATGCGGCCAATTAAATAGCCCACATCATTTACCCTATTGTATTTAAATGAATCGGCAATAAAATTGTAAATATTTATCACTCCACAATACGACCTGTTGCTATCTTCTTTAATATACGAAGTATGCATAACATCATGCGTTCGTGGAAACTCAAAAACGTTAGAGTGCATCATGAAAAGAAGAATGTCACCACCAAATTTTAAATCGAGTTCAAATTTACCAACATTTTTTGCTTCAAATTTTGTGGATAATTCATTTCCACTTTTATCCTCATATTTTTCGTATTGCTTACTCAAATTATGAATAACATCTTTAACTAAATCAAATGCAGCTAAAGTATTATTATATACCTCATTTTTTAACGAAGACTTTTCGGTAACTAATTTGAAAAGATCTTCATTATCAGTTTTTTGTATCATTTTATTAAGATTTTATTCAAACGTAAATGAAAGAAGGAAAACTTTAGAACGTAGCTGATCAATACTACCTGAATAAATGTTGTCTTCAGGGATAACTAAGTTGCGAAAACCATATCCCATTTTAGTTTCCACACCAAATTTAAAATATGTTGTATAAAACTCAAATCCTACACCTGCTTCTAACGAAAAGTCATTTCTGTTAAGCTTTACATTGGAATTTGCAGCATCATCATTCGATTTTTTTTGAGATGCTAAATCCAACGAGTATTTAGCACCGCCTAGTACATAGGCACTGATGTTATTTACTCTTTTAGATTTATATCTGAATTCGAGAGGAATTTCAACAATTGTAGAAGTGATACTTTTTTGTATCTCTACAAATAGAGGTTCATTATTTCTATATCTTAAGATGTTGTAATTCAGTAATCTTTCGCCAAATGACAATGTAGGAATAAATCGTAAATCAGTAAATCTTCCCAGTCTTAAATTTGCAAGTATGCCTACTGAAAACCCAGGAGTAGGTGATGATGTAATGCTATAAACATACATCGAATCACCAAAAACATCAGGAGATTGATCAGGTCCCCACTTTATATCTTGAACATTATCAACCGGCTTAATTGAAAAAAGCATATGGTTAATTCCCAAAATGAATCCAAAATGATATTGCTGTTGATCGTATGTTGGAAGGTTTAATACTTTTCTCCTTTGTGCGTTTGTGTTATTTGAAACAGAAAGCAATAAGAAAAGGAAAGCGGAAAATATTATTAATCTATTACTCAATTTGAATTTTTTAATGTTAAACGTGCTAAATAACATGTTAGTATATATAGGCATCTTAATTTAAAATCTTGATTTTAAAAATGTGGACAAAAGTAGCAAAATATTATTTTAATTATTTCTATAAGGTTGCAAAGAAGATTATTTTTCGATAAATATCATAATAAATAATATTGCCAATTATTTTGTGGCATAATACAAAGTTGCTATACCCATTGTGAGTCTTTTTTGTTTGGGTTGTTTAAATCCGGCTTTTTCAAGTTCCAACAAGAAAGCTTTGTCTTCGGCAAAACCACGTACCGAATCAGGCAGGTAAGTATAGGCAGTACTACTTTTAGAAATTACTTTTCCCATACCTGGTAATATATACCTGGAATAGAAATTATATGATTGTTTGAAAGGAAATGTTTTTGGTTTGGAGAACTCGAGAACTGCTACTTTTCCTCCAGGTGCTAATACCCGGTTCATTTCTTTAAGTCCTTTTTGAAGGGTTTCAAAATTTCTTACTCCAAAAGCAACTGTAATTGCATCAAAACTGTTATCAGCAAACTTAAGGTTTTCTGCATCGCCTTCCTGTAGTTCGATTATATTATCTAAACCTTTACGTACTATTTTTTCTTTTCCAATATTGAGCATATCGGTTGCAATGTCAACTCCGATAATTTTATCGGGTGCCAGTTTTGATAATTCAATGGCTAAATCACCTGTTCCTGTTGCAACATCCAGTATTGTCTTAGGTTTATCGGCGGCTAGCAATCTTCTAACTCTTTTTCTCCATTGTATATCAATACCTGCTGATAGAAAATGATTTAAAAAATCATATTTTGGAGCAATGTCGTTGAACATTGTTTTTACCTTTTCTTTTTCAGCTTTGTGAACATAAGTTGGAGTTACTATGTTTTTTTTATTCATAATTTTCGGTTTGATTTCTTATGAGCGTGCCAGTAATCTGTTTACTTCAGCCTGAAGCTTTTCTCTATTAACCGAAACTACTCCAACCTCTTCACACACAAGTCCTCCGGCAAGATTCGCAATTGCAGCCATAACAGGGGGGGCTGTATTTTGGGCAACACAAAGGGCTGCAACACTAATTACAGTGTCACCTGCACCTGATACATCAGCAATATTTCGTACATGTGCCGGTAACAGCATCGACTCAAATCCACCTTCAATTCTCCAACTTATAAAAACACCTTTTTCGCTAAGTGTATTCAAAACAATATGCGCATTTAACTTATCCTGTAGTTTTGCCACTGCAAGTTCAATATCTGCTTCGTTGTTATTTATAAATTCAAGATTGAGTCCCTCTTTTATTTCTTTCAAGTTGGGTTTTATCAAAGTTACATTGTTATAACTCATAAAGTTAGTTTTCTTTGGATCAACAACAACGGGTATATTTCTTTTGATAGACAAACTAACAACCTGTTCAATAAGTTTTTGTGAAATAACACCCTTGTCATAATCTTGAAAAACTATTATATCAATTTTTTTGGTTTCGATAATAAATTCTATTTTTTCCCAGAGTTGTTGATGTTGGCTTTCGGTTATCATTGAAGTTGTTTCTTCATCAACACGTAGCAATTGAGCATTGTTTCCAATAACTCTGAATTTAGTTGTCGTAATTCTATCGTTACATTTAACAATGCCATCAAGAGGAAGTCCTTCTTTTTTAAGTAATCCGGTAAAATCATCACCACGTTGGTCGGTACCAATAACTGAGCACAATATTGCTGTTGCACCTAATGCTTTTAAGTTAAGTCCCACGTTAGCTGCACCACCTAGTCGGTTCTCTCGCTTTTTAACTTCAACAATCGGGACGGGAGCTTCAGGCGAAATACGACTTACGTTTCCCCATATGTATGAATCAACCATAACATCACCAATAACCAGTGCATTTTGGTTGCTAAACTCGGAGAACATTTTTGAAATCGATTCTGTAGTAATCATATTAATTAATATTTAGGTGGCAAAAATAATGATTCCTTACTGTTGTTTGCTAAGTTGTTGTGGTTTATTATATTTTTACAGGCAGTTTTTTAAAAATTTAAAGAACCAGATAGTATGCTAATGATTTTCAAATGGTATTTTATTATTATCCTAATTATTAGTAATTATAGTGTTTACGGGCAGTATATTAATATTAAAAACGGAGCTAATATAACTAATTTAGCTGGTGATGAAACCAGGGCCGATTGGTCAAATGATAGTAAAAGTATCCTGTTTCAGAAGGTACATAATGGTAAAAGTGATATTTATTTATATATGTTAGAAAGTGATTCCCTTCTTAATTTGAGTAATCAGGAATATAATTTTAGGAATCCCGTATGGCACCCTGATGGTGATAAAGTTATTTTTGATTCTGATATTTATGGGTTTGATTATCTTTATTTAATGGATTTGATCACCTCGAGTATAAGGCCTTTGTTCACCCGTAATATTAAATGTCGCAATGCTTCATTTTCAGCCTCTGCACGTCAGGTTTATTTTACCGGATATGATGAATTAGCAAGGAGCTGGGAAATATATAGTTATGATTTTGTTTATAATAACCTTAACAAGTTAACAGATTACAAACTTGGCTGTAGTGATCCTGATGTCAGCGATAATGGTAAGCAAATTGTTTACTCAAAGGCAAACCCATTTAAGGGAACAGAAAGTTTTGAAGTTATTAATTGGTATGGAGAATCTGAAATTACTTTTGATAGTTTAGTTGGAGCAAATCTGTCATGGGGTCCATTGGGATTAAAACTTTTTTTTGTGTCGGATATGGAAAGTGAAAATAAGGAACTTTACAGCATTTGGAAAGATGGAAGTCATCGGGAGCGACTCACCGTTGATGAAATAGAGATAGCATTTCCCGTAGTATCGCCAGACGGAACTAAAATAGCACTGTCTGTTCTTACTAAATCAGGATGGGATATTTTTATACTTAGTTTTAACAAGTATTGATTTGAAGAGGTGGGTTGGTTTGTCAATTTATCAGGTTATCGGGTTATAGTTTTTAACAACGACAACAATAATACTCTAACGACCTAAGCTCCCACCATTTTCCTTTACTTTTTTTCCGTACTCCAATATTTCGTGCTTAGTACTATTATTATTACTAACTTTGCTTTTCACTTAAAAAAAAGAAATATGGCACAGCAACAACAAGAATTTGACGTAAAAAAAATACTACCAATCGGAATTGTGATTGTAGTAGTAGTATTTATAATAATATTCTGGAGTAGGATGACAACAACAGTAGATGCAGGACATGCGGGTGTACTTTTTAAAACATTCGGAGGAGGTATTGATACTGAACATACTTATGGTGAAGGCTTTCATTTTTTAGCTCCATGGAATGAGATGATAGTTTATGAAACTCGTCAGCAGGAAATTGCTGAAGATATGAATGTTCTTTCTTCTAACGGATTGGAGATAAAAGCGGATGTAAGTGCATGGTATCGTCCTGAATACGAAAAGTTAGGTTTTCTTCATGCGAACATAGGAAAAGACTATCTGCGCCGTGTTGTAGTACCAGCTTTGCGTGCATCAGCAAGAAGTGTAATTGGACGTTATACGCCTGAGCAGATTTACTCAACAAAGAGGGATGCTATTCAGGATGAAATATTTGAAGAGGCCAAACAGATTCTTGATGAGAAATATGTTAACCTTACACAAATATTGATTCGTTCGATTGTGTTGCCATCAACTATAAAGCAGGCAATTGAAGGAAAATTAAAGCAAGAGCAAGAATCTCTAGAGTATGAATTTAAATTGCAGAAAGCTCAAAAAGAAGCACAGCGCCAGATTATTGATGCTGAAGGTAAAGCCGAGGCAAACAGGATATTAAATGCTAGTCTTACAGTCAATATCCTTCGAGAGAAAGGGATAAGTGCAACTATAAAACTTGCCGAATCAAATAATACGAAAATTGTAATTATTGGTAATACCGATGGGGGAATGCCATTGATATTGGGTGATATTAAATAGTACTAAAATCAGAGTTTGACTTCAAGTCAAACTCTGATTTATTTTTTACAAGTATCCTAGTTCATCAAAACATGCATGAATAAGCTCAAAAGTATGCTCTATATCATGGTCGAGACCTACAGAAAATCTAACTAAGCCCGGAGATAATCCCATTTCTTTTTGTATTTCAACAGGAACTTCAGATGAAGTGCTTCTCCCTGAATTTGAAAATAAAGTTTTGAAGTACCCAAGGCTAACAGCATGATAACCAACACCTTTTTCTTGCATCAATTCCATAAAAGGGGTTGCTTTTTCTGCAGTTTCCAGGTCGATGGCAATTATGCCGCTGTAACCAAAGCCATCATTCATCAGGCTATTCATAAGCTCATGCTGAGGATGATCAGGCAATCCGGGGTAATTAAACTTAACGCCAATCTCTTTGAATTTTTTAGCAAGAAACATGGCATTTTTACTATGTTGAACCATTCTTATATGTAATGTTCCCATATTCTTAAGTATGGATGATGAACGCAATGGATCGAGCACAGGACCTAATAACATAGCTGTACCATCATTAACATTACTTATATCATTAATAAACTGTTCCGACGCACAAATGGCACCTGCAACACAATCATTTTTACCATTTATAAATTTAGTCATACTGTAAACAACAATGTCGGCACCAAGCTTAAAAGGACTAATAACCATAGGTGTAAATGTATTATCAACTAGCAGCTTTATGTTGTGTTTGTGTGCTATTTTTGAGATTGTCGGGATATCACTTATCTGCAGCATCGGATTAGTCATACTTTCAGTATAAATAACCTTTGTATTTGGTTTTATGGCATTTTTAATACTTTCAATATCATTAATGTTAACAAATGTTACTTCAATATTAAACTTCTTAACATAGTTTTTCAGAAATGCATAAGTACCACCATAAGTTGTAACGCTTGTGATAATATGATCGCCCGCATTGCAAATCTGAAGAATGGCAGTTGTTATAGCAGCCATCCCTGATGCTGTTACCCACGCTGATTCAGTACCTTCCATTGCTGCTAGAGCATCAGCAAGGTATTTGTTAGATGGATTCCAGTGACGTGAATATAAAAAACAACCCTCAGCTTCTCCATGAAAGGCGTCAATCATTGTGTTTTCTTGTAAAAATGAATATGTAGCTGAATCTGTTATTGACGGGTTAACACCACCAAATTCACCAAATTGCTCAAGTTCCTGCACGGCTGTTGCCGGATCGTATTTTTTTGACATGACTTTTTGATTAAAATTTAAGTTGCAAAAGTAATAAACTATCTAGCAGGTTTATGTAATTTTTAGTAAATTAGCATCTGAAACTTAAATTTTTTTGTGAAAAAGATAATTAGAAAATATTCACTGCTCTATTTGGTATTAATTAGTGTTTTTTTTGCAGTTAATTTTTTAGGGACTAACTCTTTTCGTAGTATATTTATTGATGGTGACGGGAGTGGCCATTATGCATATTTACCTTCTCTTTTAATTTATCAAAGTATTGATTTTGAAGAAGTATATGATTTTGAAAAGCTTAATAAGTCACCTGATTATATGGGGCATAATTATCATAAACAAGGTAATATCGTAATTAATAAATTTTCTGCTGGAACAGCTCTTCTACAATTGCCGTTTTTCTTATTTGGGATACTTCTTAGCTTGATTTTTGGTTTTCCGATTGATGGATACAATATAATATTTCAGTACTGTGTGGCTATGTCTACATTGTTTTGGACGGGACTGGGTTTTATTTATATTGTGAAGCTAATGCGTACCTACAACGTAAAGCTGGTATATGCCTGGATGATGGTTGTTGCTGGTTTATTTGGAACAAATTTGTTTTTCTATGTTTTTGTACAACCTTCATTTTCCCACGCATATTCATTTTCTCTAATTTCAATGTTCCTGTATTTTAGTAGAAAGGTGTTTGTTGATTATGAAAAGCGATATGTATTAATTGCATCATTTTTACTTGGTTTAATAGTATTGGTGCGCCCGGTTAATTTGATTGTTATTGTATCACTCCCTTTTATTGCCGGAACACCTCAAAATTTTATTAATGCAATAAAACAAAAGTTGACCAATATTGATTATTTGCCTGCAGCTTTGATATTTCTGTTAGCGATAAGTCCTCAGTTGATTATAAATTATCTACAAACCGGAAATATCATTGTTTATGGTTATAAAAATGAAGGATTTTACTTTTCAGATCCCCAGATAATTAATTTCTTGTTTAGTTATAAAAAAGGATGGTTTGTATATTCCCCATTATTTTTATTGCTGTTTCCTGCCTTAATAAACTTATGGAAAAGGCAGTCTGTATATGCCTTTGCTACTTTCTTGTTGTTTTTTTTATTCCAGGTGTATATATTTTCTTCGTGGTGGAACTGGTATTATGGTGACAGTTTTGGTATGAGACCAATGGTTGATTACTATGGGTTGTATCTTGTTGTAATTGTCCTATTAATCGATAATATAGAAGCACGCTGGATAAAAATTGCTGCCGCTGTTTTTGTTTTTCTTGTTATATTATTAAATGTGGTTCAAACATATCAGTATGCTGTTGGCATCATTCATCCCGACTCAATGACGAAAAAAGCATATTGGCATGTGTTTTTAAAGTTAGATGAAAAATCTGAACAAGTTATTTCAGGTGGCGATGAAACATTCTATGGTAAGCTTGACGAGGAACCATTTTTTGACGCATATAATCATATTGATTATTTTGATGATGGTTGGTCTAGCTCCATAAATATTAACTGGGAAAATGCATATTCTGATTCATTGTCGGTTATTCAAAATCCAACGGATATTTATAGTCCTTCATTCAAATTTATAATAAATGATACTATAGTTGGCTACAATAATATATATGTCAGGTTTAACACTCACTATTATGAATTGACTCAGAATGCTGCATTAAAGGCAGTGTTTGTGGTCGATATAAATGATACAATTGGAAATAGTGTATTTTATAAAGCATTTCCTATTAAACAATTACCTGATGATGTTGTTGATTTGTGGCAGCTGGGAACCATAGGCTTTAAGCTGCCTGAAATATCACAAAATATGGCATTTATTAAGTTTTATACTTGGAATGTTGAAAAACAAACCTATTTACTCGATGATATTAGCTTGCAACTATATACATATGATTACTAACTGTGGTATTGTCTATTATAGGCTCTGGTGTATGTCTTCAAACAAATTTACTTTTCCCTCAAAAATTTACTATCTTTATGCGATTGTTTGGTGTTCAAATATAAAATTATTCGATTATGGATCTGGCAAAATATTTTGATAGTAGGTTTAATAAAGCCGAACCTAAAAAGGTTAAGAAACTTCCATTTATAACAATATCACGAGAAACTGGCTGCGGTGCTGTTGATATTGCTAAGTTACTTATAAAGGAGTTTGAGTTAAGGCGTGAAAAGTGGAAGTATATCGACAAGGATGTCCTATTTGATTCAGCAAAAAAGTTAAAACTCGATTCTTCAAAAATTAATTATGTTTTTGAAGCAAAAACAAGAAGTCATGCTGATGAGATTCTTTCAGCTTTATCTAACAAATATTATAAAAGTGATAAAGTAGTTAGAAAAACCATTGCTGATGTTGTTACACATTTCGCAAAAAATGGTAGGGTAATTATAGTTGGTAGAGCAGGAGCTGCAATTACGGCAAATATGAAAAAAAGTATGCATATACGCCTTATTGCTCCTATTAACTGGCGTATTGATTCATTGATGAAACGTAGCAATAAATCAGATGATGAAACTACACGGTATATAGTAGATGGTGATAAAAAAAGAGAAAAGCTTATGACTTTTTTTTGTGAGAAGAAATCCAAAGCTATGTGTTTCGATCTAACAATAAATTGTGCTAAATTTTCTAAAAAGCAAATTGTTGATATTATTATAAACGCAGTTGAACAAAGAAAATTGAAATAGTCTCACATCACTCATCCGGAAATTTTGCAGGAGCTGAAAACTCTTTGTTTGTCATAAATTCATCGTCCCTTAAGGTTCGGATAAAATTAAGTAAATCTTCACGTTCTGTTGGGGTTAATTGTATCCCACCATCGTTAATATGGTGCATAAGTGGGTCTATGTATGGCGATACTTGGAGGTCATGAGAGTAAAAATCAATAACTTCATCTAAAGTAGCAAATCTGCCATCATGCATGTATGGTCCCTGGACTTCAATATTACGAAGAGTAGTTGCTTTATAAGCACCATGATCCATGGGGTCGCCTGAAATCAGGAATCTGTCCATTGGATCAGTGAACTCTGTATCTTTTCCATTGTTATAGTATAAATGTGTAGTGAATAATGGATTACCATACCCACCATGGCAATGGAAACAGTCAGCCCCTTCTTCTGTCGTAAAAAGCACATAACCATTTAGTTCTGATTGACTTAATTGAACATCTCCACTCATATATTTATCGAATTTTGAATTTGCTGATATTAGGGTTCTTACAAATTGTGCAACAGCTCGTTCAATATTTTGGAATGTTACAGTACTGCTTCCAAATGCTTTTTCAAATAGTTGTGGATAACCTTGAATTGATTGAAATAAATTTTTAACAGTAGTAGTATCACTGTCAATTTCATCTTTTGCGAGTATAGTAAGACGTACAAAATCTTCAATATTTCTTAGTTCTTCAGCGGGATTGTCAGGATATAGAAAACCATTCCATCCATACCCTGTACTATTCCAAACCAGATTTATTAATGGTAGCATAACATGATGCGTGTTTAAACCTGTAACACCATGAGGGAATCCACCAGGGAAGTCGGGATGGTCAACACCAGCTTCAAACGATCTCTCTTGTCGGTGGCAGGTTGCACAACTCATTAACGAGTCAGAGTGTGTTCTTCCTGAAAGTCTACCATCATAAAATAAATATCGTCCTAGCTCAACTCCTTCAACTGTCATTGGGTTATCATCCGGAATATTTAAATTAGTGGGAAATCCAAATGGTATATCAATTTCGTAAGGCGTAGGCTCATAAGGTGTTGGAATGGGCTCGTCTTCACACCCCCAAATTAGGAATGCAAAAAGACTAATTATTATAGAAACTTTAAATTTCATTCTACTAACTTTATATTATATGAAAATACATCGTGTCCATTCTGAACACCTAACTGCATAGCATCCTGGTTTTGCATAATGTCGCCACCCCATTGATTGTGATCATATGTATTTGGTGTACGAAACCAGTTTTCCACATTCATTATTATTTGTAGTGTTGTGGTTTCGTTATTATTTATAATTATATTATAATCAGGTAGTTCAATATTAAAATAATTTTGAATAAAGCCGATTATGGAATCGGGATAGCTTTGGTAAATCTGCCCTATACCTAAATGAAAATTAAAAGGTGAAACTTGCTGGAGTTCATTAATCCATTTGCCATTAAGCTTTAAATAATGGTATCCACCGCCAAGGAGCTCAGGCCAAAACATGAAGGATTTTGGCGGGTTGACGAACATTAGCGTATTATTTTTTTCTTCATTTATGCCAAATGTGAAACCGATTTTTTTATAATCACCAATATCAATATCGTCTGCTAACGAATATGTGCTGCTTTCAGAAATGTCGGTATCAACATAGTGAATATCTTCCCAACCATCAAGCAGTATTTTTGATCCATCATTTTTATGTAGCGTAACATCTGAAATAAAATATTGAATTTCATTAACGAGATAATTATTGCCGGCTTCGTTAGTGTACATTAAGCTGTCGAAAATTAATTCTTGTCCATTTAAATAGTGAGCAAATTCAAGCTTTAGTTTGCCCGACTGGTATTCAGGTTCCGGGTTACCAGTAGAGCAAGATGTAATTGTAGTAACTACTACGAGAAAGCTAAGAATTATGGTGATTTTAAAAATTATATTCATTTTATTTATTTATTCAACCTTCCAGAGTCTATAAGACCTGGAAGAGTTTTTATTTCTTATTACTTCAGACTCTTCCGGGTCTCGATAGATATCGGGAGCGCACTCTGGAAGGTCTTTGGATCAGTCATAAGGTACAGTCCCGCTTACCGTTAAGTAGAATAAAGTATCTGCTTCATTTGAACCTTGTTTATATATTTTGCCATCTATTAATATCATCATGTTTAAAGAAGAATTAATGTCTTTATAATTACCTGACATATAAACTAATTCACCTTCATCATCAATATATGTGTAAGTCCATTTATCTTGCGCACTTTGGGGTAATACCTCTGTTGTAATTAATTCATTTTTATCGTTTATATATTGCAAATTGTATGCCGAAATTGCTCCTGTAGCAACATATGTTACTTTCTTGCTATTGGTGTTGGAGCATGAAGTAAATATTATAAAAAGAGTTATGAATATTAGAATGGTTTTATGCATTTTATCAGTTAGTTAAAGTTTTATAATGAGGTTAGTATAAAATAAACGACCAGGTTCCAGATAAGGACTTTTGGATCCTATAATTCTCCGGTTCAGGTGCTCATAATAATTAATATTAAATATGTTATTTACACCCATGTTTATTTGTAATTGGTTGTTATATTTATAGTTTAATTTAAAGTTAAGGAGAGTAAATCCGGGTGTACTATCTTCGTCATAAGCTTCCGATACTAAATTTTGTGCTGCCACCATTCTGATATTAAGTTCCGGAACAAATTTATCGTTGAAAAACTTGTAGTTAAACCATAAATTTGCTTCAAAAGGGGGAATTTCAGGTAATGGGTCGTTTTTTACTGTTGTTTCATCAACAATACTTCCATCTTCAACAATATAAACTGTAGCTAAAGGGTTTATTCCGGTTGTATAGGCTGAAGTTACCCGAACTTCCCAAAGGTGAATACTTGGAGTATTATACGTTATTTCGAACCCTGTAAGGTATGCATCATCAATATTAGTAAAAGTTTTTACACCGACTACACCTTTTGTCTGCGGCATTACTTGCGATGGAGGAACTCTAACGCTGGAAATATAATCTGTTACATATGAGAAAAATACTGAGGCTGAGAATAGACCAAGATTGTTACCCTTAAATTTGTAACCAACGTCTATTTCATGATTTGTTTCAGGCTTTAAACCAGGATTACCAAGATAATCGTAAGGATCGTATCCAACAGGTAAAAGAATGATATAGCGTTCAATCATATCCGGGCTTCTTGTACCCTTGCCAAGAGACACACTTATTTCGTTTGATGTATTTACATGCCATGTTAATCCGGCGCTAAAGCTAAAATTGATATAATCGCTCTTTGTATCGACATTTTCATAAACCGGGTTACCGTTAGGTTTTAGCCTTAGCATGGGACCGGAAGATGCAGAGTTAAAATCAGTACGAGCCGAAATTATCCAGTCAAGGTTATCGTGTGTATTTTGATATTCTGCAAATACACCAAGATTATTAATACGTGCGTTATTCCATATGCTTTCAGTAAAGTTGGGTAATCCTGGTTGCATAATAAGCCATTTTTCCCGATTTCCATCTTTATAAATATTCTCATAATTAGCACCAACTTCAAAGTTACCTTGCATAGCACTAAAGTTTGTAGCAATCCTACCACCTGAATTCATTGCGTGAATACTGGAAATTGCTACTACCGTATCAGAAAATGGTCGGTTTTTATTATCCATTTTATGATTAACATTCGAATGATACGCATGAAATTTTATGAAATTAATTGAATTACTAAAATTAGTTCCCAGGTAATTTACTTCATATATTTCAGTGTCATCTGTTCTTTCATCCATCGGCAAAGCTGTAAAATCCACATTTCTGCCCCATGATCTATCAAAATTAATGGTTGCTACATGACCCGTAGCTGGTCTGAACCCAATGCCTGTTGAAATATTATAATTGTCAGATGATGAATTAATTATATCACCATTGCCTGAAGTATAGTTTCCAAATTTATTTTTATTCGCTGAAAATATATATGATAACCGTGAGTTTCCACCGTTTACATTAATGCCAGATTTGTAACCTGAGTGATTTGTTTGACCTCCAATAATCATTGAGATATGATTCTCAAACTTGTTGTAAAATAGTGGTTTTGTCGTTTCCAGGTTAATTAGCCCACCAAAATTTGGACCATACTTAAGAGCAAATGGACCTTTATAAATGGTTATATTATGTAAGTCGTTTACATTTACATGCGAAACAGTAGGGTCCATTCTGTTCGGGCATCCACCTTCAATTTTAGTACCTCCATTTAATTGTACAATTACCTGTGAATATTTAAACCCGCGAATAACCGGATCAATTCCTGTTGCACCCTTTTTAATACCACCTATATTTGGTTCTTTTGCAATAATTCCTCCAATATCTGATAAATTTGTTGATTCAATTTTTTTAAGACCAATTTTTTCTATTGAGAAAGGCATTTGATTATCAGTTAATCCAATAATTTCAATTTCAGTTAAGTTTAAAACCGAAGCTTCTAACTCAACTATCAATGAGTTACTACCGTCCTCCTCAATATTATGAATTTCCTTATTAATGTATCCCACATGACTGAATACTACTGTAGCATTTGAAATATTAGTATGATGAATTTTAAAAGATCCATCGTTATTGGTTGTCGTATAGGTGTTGTAACCAGCAAGCTTAACAACTACATTTGAAATAGGCTGTTTGGTTTGTTTATCTATTACAAAACCTGATAAGCTATTGTGCTGAGCAACCAATGGTTGTAATGATATAGCTAAAAAAAATAGCACAATATATTTAAGTTTATTCATATATATTTCTATATTTTTCTCAAAATTACAACTATAAATTTTAACAAATAGTTAACAACGCTATTTATTTTATGGTCTAAATAAATATTATTTTTAACTTTTCATCCTGTCTAATTTCTTAATTTTGGCGTTCCAAAAAAAATATATAATAATGAAGTTTAAAATAGGGGATAAAGTAAAGTTCATCGATGAGATGGGTGGGGGAATAGTAACTAAGGTTATTGATAGCAGACTGGTTAAAATAAAAACAGACGATGGCTTTGAAATGCCTGTTGTAACTTCAAATTTAATGCCTGATTATAGGTCAATGCCTGATGAAGATAAAGTACGGCAAACCATCCCTGCATCTATTATAACTCAAGAAGAGGAAGAACCTGAATTCATTTCTGAAATTAATCCCTGGGGTACTGTAAAAGAGGAGAAAGGGGTTTACTTGGCTTTTGAACCACATGAGCAACAGTGGTTGTTAACAGGCGATATGGATGTTGTTCTGATGAATAATACATCCTATGAATTATTATTTAGCCTGTTTTTGGAAAGAGACAATAAAATAGAAGGTGTTGACTTTAGCTCAGTACCTGCTAATTCAAAAATTGTTATTGAAACAATTAGCAGAGAGGATATTGATCAATGGATTTCAGGTTATTTACAACTATTGTTTCATTCGGATATGCCCGGTAAAGTATATTTACCTGTTCATTCTGTAATTGATATTAAGACAGGAAGATTTTTCAAAGAAGGAAGTTATCGTTCAAATACGCTGCTTTCCGGAAAAGCTATAATCATAACAATTATTACTCAAAGTTCGATGTCTGTTATTTCTAATAGTGAATCCGACCGTAAATCGGATATTATTATTGAACAAACTAAATCAAAACCGAAACGAGAGCTACAATTAATCGATAAGTATAGTACTAGTCAGGGTAATGCTGAAGTTGATTTGCACATTGCTGAGCTGGTGGAAAATATACTTGGGTTATCGAGTTTGGATATGCTTAAGATACAAGTCGATACTTTCAAAAAGGTGCTGGAGAATGCTATAGTAAACGATTATCAAAAGATTACTTTTATTCACGGAGTTGGAAATGGGGTTCTTAAAAATGCCATAATAAAGGAGCTTGATGATTATGAGGGTATTGAAAATCGGATGGCATCAATATCAAAGTTTGGGGTTGGTGCTATTGATATTATTATTAAATCAAAAGAATGATAAAATTGGCGTAAACATTTTTAAGTATACCATAACGAAAAAAATTATCCGCCTGAGGCGGAATGCAAACCTGCCTGATGACAAGCAGGAGTAAAGTGGTTACATAGATGAAGAAGTTTTATTAGCTTCATTCATAATACAATATAAAAATTAAAAAAATGAAAAAGATTAAGGACATACTATTTTCAATGCAAACAATGGGTTTCTTAATATTATTGTTTGCTGTTTCAATTGCTACAGCCACATTTATTGAGAACGATTTTGGAACTACAGGAGCAAAAGCTGTGGTTTACAATGCTACATGGTTTAATATTCTCTTATTTGTGTTAATGGTTAATCTCGTCGGTAGAATTGTAATTGGGAGGATGTATAGGGTAAAGAAGCTTACAATATTTATATTTCATCTTGCTTTTATAATAATTTTGGTAGGATCTGCCATTACACGATTTATTAGTTATGAAGGAGTGATGCATATTCGTGAGGGAAATTCTTCAAACACAATGATTTCAGATAACACTTATGTTGATGTTAAGATTGTTAATGGAGAATCTAGTTCATCCATAAGTAACAAAGTGTTTATGTCGGTGTTAACTCCTGGAGATTATAACGAGACAATAAGTATTAACAGTAAGAAGTATAAGTTTAAAAGTGTAAAGTATATTCCAAATGCACAAGAGGTAATTATAGAATCAGATGCAGAAGGTGAACCATATATTGTTATGGTTTTTTCGGATGGAAGAGGGCGACAAAATTACTATTTAAAATACGGACAAAGTGAATGGATAGGGCGAAAGAAGATAAACTTTGATGATAGTTTTGATCCGGAAGCAGTAAATGTTAAGCTGGTGGATGGTGATCTTAAGATGTTTGCCTCTGATACAATTGTTACTCTCTCGATGGCAACCAGTGAAACAGACACACTTGAAATTGCAAACTGGCATCCTTTTGAAACCAGAAAGCTATATAGTATTGGTGGTATAAATATTGTTCTTACTAATTTTTATAAAAATGGTATTATCGATTATGTACAATATGATGGAGACGTAAATATGATGGATGCCATGGTTGTTGAAGTTAGTAATGGTGATAATTCTAAAAATGTTATTCTGCGTGGAGGCAAAGGGTATGAAGGAGAATTAAATGAATTTGAGTTTGACGGCAATAGGTTTAGTATGACATATGGAGCAAAACAAATTACACTCCCATTTTCAGTTAGATTGGTGGATTTTCAACTGGAGAGATATCCAGGATCTAATAGTCCATCTTCATATGCAAGCGAAATAGTATTGATAGACCAGTTAAATGATATTAATTTTGATTATCGAATATATATGAACCATGTACTAAACTATGATGGATTTCGCTTCTTTCAGTCTTCATACGATTCTGATGAGCAAGGAACTATACTATCTGTGGCTCATGATTACTGGGGAACATTCTTTACATATTTAGGATATTTCTTAATGACACTTGGAATGTTACTCACAATAGTTAATCGTAATTCATATTTTGCTTTTCTCGGTAGATTACTGAAAAAAACAGCAAATAATAGTAATGTATTAAAAGCTATTGCATTATTAATAGCTATATCTTTTTCATCTGTAGTGTCTGCACAGTTTGACCATCTTCAAGTGGATGAATTGCCTAGTATATCAAAGCAGCAAGCCGCAAAATTTAGTCGGTTAATGGTACAGTCGCATGATGGCAGGTTCAAACCTGTGAATACACTTTCAGGAGAGTTATTACGTAAAGTTTCTCGTAAAAGTAAACTTGATGGATTGACATCTGATCAGGTGTTACTAGGCATGATGACATATCCTGTAAAATGGCAACAGGTACCTATGATAAAGGTTACTCATCCTGAATTAAAGGAATTACTTGGTATGGATGGCAAGCTTGCCTCATACATGGATTTTATAAATCTAAGTGAAGGAACATATAAATTAAGTAAGTATGTTTCAGAAGCATATGAGAAAAAGCCAGCTAAGCGTAATAAGTTTGATAACGATGTACTTAAGGTTGATGAAAGACTTAACATTTGCTTTATGATTTATAAAGGCGATTTATTGACAATATTGCCTGATCCATTAAATATTGATAAATCATGGTATTCTCCTGTATCAGAAATCAGCAACTTGCCACAGGAAGACTCTGCATTTTTAAAGACTATTGTTCCTGCATATCTTTTGTCATTAGCACAAGGAAATACTTCACAGTCGGATGAGCTGGTAAACGGAATTGCAGATTATCAGAATACATATGGTGCAGCAATCTTACCATCGTCAACAAAGGTAAAGTTTGAAATAATGTATAATAAGTTATTAATTTTTAATAATCTCAGTAAAATTTACGGTATTCTGGGAATATTAATGATTATACTATTATTTGTTGAAATGTTTAAGCCATCAAAAGGCATTAAATATGTAATTAACTTCTTCATTGGCTTGGTTATTATTGCCTTTATTTTTCAAACGGCAGGGTTAGCAATGAGATGGTATATTTCCGGACATGCACCTTGGAGTGATGGTTATGAATCGATGATTTATATTGGATGGGTTACATTGCTTGCCGGTTTGTTATTTTCTAATGGTTCTAAAATGGCAATCGCAGCAACAACATTTTTGTCATCTATAATTCTAATGGTTGCCCATTTAAGTTGGATGGATCCGGAGGTAACTAACTTAGTGCCTGTGCTAAAATCGTACTGGTTAACAATACATGTTTCGGTTATTACTGCCAGTTATGGATTTCTTGCTCTTAGCTCAATTCTTGGGTTAATGAATCTTATTTTAATGATTGTAAAAAGCAAAGGAAATACTGATAAAATTAATCAGAAAATAAAAGAACTTACTGCTATAAATGGGCGATCGGTAATGATCGGTTTGTATTTGCTTACTATTGGAACTTTTTTAGGGGGTGTTTGGGCAAACGAAAGCTGGGGACGTTATTGGGGTTGGGATCCTAAAGAAACGTGGGCACTTGTGAGTGTTCTTGTTTACGCATTCATTGCCCATATGCATTATATGCCTGGTTTAAAATCGAAGTTTGCTTATAATTTTGCTACACTGATTTCTTATGGTGTAATATTAATGACTTATTTCGGTGTTAATTATTATCTCTCGGGGTTACATTCATATGCTAAGGGCGATCCGGTACCGATACCAAATTTTGTATATTATTCAGTTGTAACTATTATTGTTATATCTGTATGGGCATATTATAGGGAGAAGAGATTTGAAGCTGGAAGTCCGAAGACGGAAGTCTGAAGCCTGAAGTTCTGACTTCCGACTTCAAACTAAATCTGTCCACGCTCAATCATTTTTACGATAGTTTCAATCTGTTTGTCTTTTCCATTGGGATCGTACTTTATTTTCAAATTGTAACCCCATATTCGGGCAAATGCCTGGTAGAAGAATGCTGTAAAGTTACCCCTTAATTCTTGTACAAGATTGTAAGATGAGTCTCCGGTTTCGCGGTCTATAAGTTTTATTAATATTTTTCCTTGTGAGAATGTAAGTTTCTTCAGGTCGCCGCCATATTTTTCATTTATCTCTTTTTCAGCCTGTTTCATTATTCTACGACGATCTTTGTCGTTTTTTGCACCTACAAGCATCCTGTCATATTTTCTTAATTGTATTCCGGCAAGGCGAGCCCATGGGTAAACTCTCTTTATATTTTTAATAAGTTTGGTAAGTTTTTTTCTTGCTTTGCGCGAATCGGGAATTGTTAATGAAAAAATCTCGACTTCACTAAGTCTAATAATAGGTATTGTATCACCCTCAACTATTGTTGCATTAACGATGATGGGCTCAATTTTTTGAGTCCAGGCAGTATTTGTTACCGCTAGAAAAATAATTACTATTAAAAGGAGTTTCTTCATTTATTCTGCAAAGCACAAACATTGTGCCTTATATTAAAATAAACATAATTCATGTAGATAATGGTATTATGTAAGTAAAATAGAATTGTCTTTTAAACTCACACAAAGAAGGAAAATAATAATTAAACTGCTGTACGTAATTTTGAAAGTGTAGTTTTGCCAAATTTTTCTTCAGCATATTTTAAAGTTACATGAAGGTGCTTTGTTCGTTTTTTAGATGGTAGTTCAAACATGGCATCAACAAGTATTGCTTCAATAATTGATCGTAAACCTCTGGCTCCCAGTTTAAATTCCATCGATTTCTCAACAACAAATCCTAGCACTTCATCATCAATTTTAAGTTCAATATTATCCATGTTGAACAGTTTTTTAAACTGTTTGGTGATAGCATTTTTTGGCACGGTTAGTATCTGTTTAAGAGCATCTTTATCAAGTGGATCTAAATACGAAAGTACAGGTAATCTACCTACTATTTCAGGAATTAAACCAAAGCCTTTTAAATCGCCGGGAGCAATATATCTAAGTAAATTTTTCTTATCAATATTTTCATCTTTAATACCTGAAAATGCATACCCCATTACATTTGTCCTTAGTCGTGATGCAATTATTCTATCAATGCCATTGAACGCTCCACCAGCAATGAAAAGAATGTTTTTCGTGTTAACACTAATCATTTTTTGCTCAGGGTGCTTACGGCCACCCTGTGGTGGTACATTAACTGCAGTTCCTTCTAATAGTTTTAATAATGCTTGCTGAACTCCTTCACCCGAAACATCGCGAGTAATTGAGGGATTGTCACTTTTTCGTGCTATTTTATCTATTTCATCAATAAAAATAATCCCTTTTTCAGCAGCAGCAACATTATAATCGGCAGCTTGCAGGAGTCTTGTAAGAATACTTTCAACATCCTCTCCTACATATCCTGCTTCTGTAAGTACTGTAGCATCTGCAATTGCAAATGGTACATGTAGCATTCGTGAAATTGTTTTAGCAAGAAGAGTTTTGCCTGTGCCTGTTTCTCCGACAAGAATTATATTTGATTTTTCAATTTCAACTTCATTCTCATCTGCCTTTTGGGCAATCCGTTTATAGTGATTGTAAACTGCAACGGAGAGAACTTTTTTTGCATCTTCCTGACCAATAATATATTCGTCTAAAAATGATTTAATTTCAACAGGTTTGAGTAAAGTACTTTCGTTAATGGGAACATCAAAGCCTTCTGTATTTTCTTCTTTTAGAATTAAATTGGCTTGTTCGATACAAAAATTGCAAATCTGAGAGTCAATTCCCGAGACAAGAATGGTAGTTTCAGCCTCTGGTCTTCCACAGAATGAACAATGCCCTTTTTCTTTTTTAGCCATTATGAGTTATTAATATAGTATACAGTTATCAGTCTTCAGTCAGCAGTCTTCAGTTTGCAGTCGAAACCATCGTAATTGTATACATTTGAATGATTACTTTTTATTCTTTACAAGAACCTCATCAATCATACCATAATCCAGAGCTTCCTGGGCTGTCATCCAGTAATCTCTATCAGAATCTTTCCACACTTTTTTATAAGTTTGTTTTGAATGATGTGAAATTATCTCGTAGAGTTCCTTTTTAAGTTTCTGAATTTCTCTGGCTGTGATCTCAATATCAGAAGCTTGTCCTTGAGCACCCCCCATAGGTTGATGGATTAGTACACGCGAATGCTTCAGCGAAGTTCTTTTTCCGTTGGTTCCGGCACATAATATAACCGCTCCCATAGAAGCTGCCATACCAGTACAAATAGTTGCAACATCAGGGTTGATATATTGCATTGTGTCGTAAATTCCAAGACCTGCATACACAGAACCACCAGGGGTATTAAGGTAAATCTGAATATCACGATTTGCGTCATTCGATTCAAGAAATAGCAGCTGTGCCTGAATAATATTAGCCACGTGGTCGTCGATTGCTACACCCAAGAATATAATTCTGTCCATCATCAAACGTGAGAATACATCCATTTGAGCAATGTTTAACTGTCTCTCTTCAATAATAGTAGGCGAGATATAACTGCTGCCATATGCCGCACTATATTTGTCTAATGATATGCTACTTATACCTTGATGCTTAACTGCATATTTTCTGAATTCTTCACTACTGTTCATAATTACCTCCTAGTCTATTTTTTGTGCTATTTCAATAAATTTTTCAGTTGTAACTTTTTTGTTCTTTGAAGTAATATTATCTTTAAAGAGTTTTATAAGTTTTTCGTCCTGAATATCATTATAAATCTTTTGTTTTTCTTCAGAGTTACTAAGTACCTGATCAATTATACCTTCAATTTGAGGTGTTAATTCGGCACTACCCATTGTTTGAAAGTATGCAGCCACTTTTTCTCTTACTTCTTCTTCTTTAACTTGCATTGCTTCTGCATGCTCTTTTAATAATTCACCTTCAAGTAATTGCCATTTGAATGTGCGAGCATAACTATCGTACTGAGTATCAATTTGCTCTTGTGTTATTTTTCCTTCATTACTTTCAATTAACCAACGTTTTAAGAATTCATCAGGAAGGCTAATATTGGCAATTTTGATGAGTTCTTTTACAGTGTCTGCTAAAAATTGTTTGTCGGTATCGCGTTGGTAATGTTTTGATAGGTCAAAGGAAAGTGCTGATCTGAATTCTTCTTCATTTGCTATCTCTTGTGAAGGAAAAACTTTCTTATAAAGTTCTTCACCAATTACTGCTTCGTGAGTTCTTACAATTTTTTCTATATCAAACCTATAATCTGACTTTAATTTTTCATCACCTTCATCATGACGATTTAACAGAGATGCAACTTTTGATTCTTCTTTTACAGCATTAAGTATATTGAACGAAATTGTGTCACCAGCTTTTTTGCCAACGAATTTCTTCTGAATCATTTTTAGTTTAATGTCATCATATTTTAAGAAACCATCATTTTCAACACCACCTGTAACTACATTACCATCTGAATCTACTTCAATAAATTTACCTTGAAATGCATCTCCTTCTTCAGCTACCTCAGGATTTTCATCATCGCCAAATCTAACCTTAATATCTTCAAAAGCTTTATCGATTTCAGTATCGGTAATTTTTATTGAATAGCTAGGCACTACTATTTCCTTTGTGAGCTTAATTTCAATTTCGGGAGCAAGTCCAATGTCAAAATAAAAATCAAAATCCTTCTGGGTTTTAAAGTTAATTTTTGACGACTTTTCCATGTTAGGAAGAGGGTTGCCTATAACATTAATCTTATTTTCAATTATGTATTTGTTTAATGCTTCCGAAAGGGTCTTATTAACTTCATCAACCATTACCGATTCGCCGTACATTTTTTTAATCATACCAATTGGTACCATTCCAGGTCTAAACCCTGGAATGTTTGCCTTTTTTTTATAATCAGAAAGTTGTTTATTAACTGCATTAATATAATCGCTTTCTTGGAGGTTGATGTGAATTAGGGCATTCAAATCGCCAGTTGATTCTTGAGATATATTCATTAATTTTTTTTGTTTGGTTCAAAAAATATGCCTGCATCATTAGTGCAGAATTGGAGTTGAAGATCTAAAAGTTATGACAATCAGGTTAGTTTTCATTATAGAAACTAAAGAACTTCCTTACTGTATGTGGATGAAGGGACTTCTGCCCAAGGCAGATAAACTTCTTGCCACTTAATCCTTAATTTGTGCGGATGAAGGGACTCGAACCCCCACGTCTCGCGACACTAGATCCTAAGTCTAGCGCGTCTACCAATTTCGCCACATCCGCTCAATAATTTTCCCGAAAATCGGGCTGCAAATATACTATTTTTTTGATTTTAAAACTTGTTTTTGATTAATTTTACATTATTCACAGTAGTAACTTGTATGTCCTACTTTCACAGGTTTTTATAATTTAATATTTGATAGAAATTTCATGAACTATTTATTCGATACAATAGTATTGGCACGATGTATTATTTCGTTATAAAGTTTTAACATTTGAGAGAAATCTTTGGTCTTTTTAAAATTCATAATTCTGTAAGTGAAACCAATTCTGGTATTGATGAAAATATCCGACCACCACCAGGCTATTGAACCAGTTATTGGGAGACTTATAAAGTATATTATTACTAACTCCCAATCACTGAAAATAAGTAGTACTGATAAACATTGAATAATGTAAAAAATTGGAAAAGTCAATAATGATATAGCGAATTTAAAAGAGCTCTGAAATTGTGGATCTTTCATTAACCTAGATAGTTTTATTGGTAACCAATATGGTATTATATTATTTAGAAATCCATATAAAAAAATAGGGAGGGTTACCAATAAAATAACTGAATTAAATAATAATTTTACGAAGCTCATTCCTTTTTGTTCAATGATTGAATTCGTAATTCCAAGCTGATTTCTTAATTTAACAAATTGAAGGATTATATCCTGAAATCCATTCAAGCTACCAGGGTTTTCTTTTTCATGATCTGATACACTTTTAATTAATTGCTGGTCGATAAAAACCCTGTTTCGTACATCTTTCGGATCTATCTTGAGTTTAAGTGCCATTTGTGTACGATATATTACTCTCAATTCATTATATAAGTCGTAGTTGTCTTCACTTTCAATGTCTACAATCAATACTTTGATATGTTCACTAAGCCTATCTTTAATATTATTGATTGCAATTGCCGGGTTTTCTTTATATGAATCAATATAATCTTTTACAGGAATTGGTTCTCCAAAAATTAAGATGGGTGAACTTTTATAATTCTGATAATGGTTGTAATCAATACCCACAGGAACTATATGAATATCTAAGTTAAACCCATTGGCTTCTTCGGTTTGAAAAGCCATTCTGGCAAATCCTTTTTTTAAGGGTCTAAGCCGTCTTAAATCTGAATGGTTACCTTCAGGAAGAATAACCAAGCCACATCCAGAGGTAATAACATCAATTGTTTTAAGAATAATATCATGATTTTTTTTTATGGAATCATAACCATCTCTTACACGATAAATGGGTAATAGTTTAAGAAAATATAATATTCGGGCAATGGCAGGTTTCGAAAAAATATCAGATCTTGCAATAAATACAAGTATCTTATTCATACTAAAAAGTAATGCAAGAGCATCCATCAAAGCATTTTGATGGTTTGGAGTAAAAATTAGTGGTTTATCAATTGGTATATTTTCGCTACCCAACACAACAAATTTCTTATAAAAGAATACATTATGCCAAAATCTTACCCAAACATTAAGTAGGAAGTATCCTAATGATTTTTTTTCAATAGTAGCTAATCCCATTTATTTTGTTGCTGTTTTAGCTTTTGTTAAGCCAAATGTAAATTTACTCCAATATCCAGCCAATAATAAACCAGCAAGTATATGCCAAATTCCCCACCATGCTGCTATTACAGCCATTCCGCCTAATTCAAGTTCCGGAGGAAAAATTTTAGGATTGAAAATTAAAACCAGTGCAAGTCCTGAGTTTTGAATACCTGTTTCAATTGCTATTGTTTTTCTGTCTTGTAATGGTCTGCGCCCAATAACACCTAAAAGATATCCGCTACCAAGAGCCAATGCATTGTGCACTAGCACTATAATGAAGATATATCCGATAGCAATTATGAAATATTCATAGTTTTTAACCAAAGCAATAACTACGATTGCTGAAAATATTATTATGGATAAAGTCTTTATTGGTTTTACAACCTTCTCTGTAAAAACAGGAAATTTATTATTTATAAATATACCAAGAATTAGTGGTATTCCCAGAATTATCAATACTGTTTGAAAGATTTGATAAGTATCAATCTCCAATGGACGAACCAGTATTTCAGGATCTGCTGCTTGATAAAAGTCAACAGTTAATTTACCCCAAAAAGCAAAATTCAATGGTGTAAAAAATATGGCACCAATTGTTGCTATTGCAGTGAGACTTACACTGAGTGCTAAATTTCCTTTAGCAAGCGATGAAATAAAATTACTTATATTTCCACCCGGGCAAGCGGCAACCAGTATCATGCCAAGTGCCATTGTTGGTGTTAGATAATCATGAAATACAATTGTTAGTAAAAAGGTTAGGAATGGAAGCATTAAAAACTGTGAGAAAAAACCTATGATTGCAGATTTTGGATGAAGTATAAGTTTCTTAAAGTGATCAACCTTTATTTCAAGAGCTACGCCAAACATTACAAATGCAATTGCAATATTTAGTTCATGAAGGTTAGCACTACTGAAGTTTAGTCTTATTTCGTCAAGAGCATACAGACCGTCCATAACAATTTTTATAGGTGAATAATTGGCATATATAAGAAAATTTTTCAGAATGGCAATATATTAATTTTAGTAATTTATAAGTTTGAATAACTAATCTTCTGAACCGGTTGCTGTAAGCAGGTTTTCAACATATGGCGTTTAACAATTATTTAAATTCTTTGTAAGCGCTAATTATTAAGTTGCTATTTTTGCGCTAAAGTTTGAAGAAATGTCAGTTGAATACTCAGAGGATAGCATAAGGACGCTGGATTGGAAAGAACATATAAGGCTCAGGCCAGGTATGTATATTGGGAAGTTAGGTGATGGTAGCTCACAGGATGATGGTATTTATGTCCTTATTAAGGAGATGATTGATAATTCGATTGATGAATTTGTGATGGGGCATGGTAATACTATTGAAGTAAGTGTAGTTGAGAAAACTGTAACCATTAGAGATTATGGTCGGGGTATGCCACTTGGTAAAGTAAATGAATGTGTTAGTAAGATCAATACCGGCGCTAAGTATGATTCGAAAGTTTTTAAGAAAGCTGTTGGATTAAATGGTGTAGGATCAAAGGCTGTTAATGCTCTATCATTTGGTTTTTTGGCACAATCAATACGAGAGGGAAAAACCAAGATAGTTGAATATGAGCGCGGGGCATTAATTAATGATCCTCCAATTGTAAAAAGTGACGAGAAACAGGGCACTATAATTAAGTTCACTCCTGATTCAGAGCTGTTTGGCAATTTCCATTTTTTGATTGAATATATTGAGGAAATGCTTTGGAATTATGTGTTCCTTAATAACGGTATTACCATTCTATTCAATGGCAATAAATTGCAGGCAAAAAATGGACTGTTAGATTTACTTGAACATAATATTAATGGAAATGGTCCTTTACGATATCCCATTATCCATATTAAAGAAGGTGATTTTGAATGTGCATTTTCACATAGCTCAAGATCATATAGTGAAGAATATTTTTCGTTTGTAAACGGTCAGCATACAACACAGGGTGGGACTCATCAAACAGCATTTAGAGAAGCAATTGTAAAAACAATACGCGAATTTTATAATAAAGATTTCGATACAAGTGATATTAGATCTTCAATAATTGCTGCTATTAGCATTAAAGTACAGGAGCCTGTTTTTGAATCGCAAACTAAAACAAAACTTGGATCGTTAGCCGTTGAGCCTGAAGGGCAGAGCATTAGGAATTACATTCATGATATTGTAAAACGAAATTTAGATAATTATCTTCATATACATACGGAAACTGCTGATGAACTTCATCGTAAGATACTTCAATCCGAGAAGGAGAGAAAAGAAATGGCCGGTATTAAGAAGCTTGCTCGTGAAAGTGTGAAAAAAGCGAGCCTCCATAACAAAAAGCTTCGTGATTGTAGGATACATCTAAATACTAATCATGAGAAGAGGCTTGATACTACTTTATTTATTACCGAGGGTGATTCAGCAAGTGGTTCAATAACAAAGTCACGTGATGTACAGACTCAGGCTGTTTTTAGTTTGAAGGGTAAACCGCTGAACTGTTATGGTTTAAGCAAAAAAATTGTTTATCAAAATGAGGAGTTTAATTTATTGCAGGCAGCCCTGAATATTGATGAAGATATAGAGAATCTGCGATATAATAATATTGTAATTGCTACAGATGCGGATGTTGATGGAATGCATATCAGGCTTTTGCTTCTTACATTCTTTCTTCAATTTTACCCTGATCTTGTTAAAACGGGACATGTTTACATATTGCAAACTCCATTATTCAGGGTTCGTAATAAGCGTGATACGAAGTATTGTTATTCTGAAGAAGAACGAAATTCAGCAATTAAAAAATTAAAGCCAAATCCTGAAATTACAAGATTTAAAGGGTTGGGAGAAATTTCACCCTCAGAGTTTAAACATTTTATAGGTAAATCGATACGCCTCGATCCTGTGATACTTCGACGAGAGTCGAGCGTAAATGATACATTATCATTTTATATGGGTAAAAATACTCCTGATCGTCAACAATTTATCATTAATAATCTTCGGATTGAAGAAGATATAGAAGAAGAAGTAAACCAAAAAGTTGCGTAAGATATTAGGTGTTTTTTGAGTAGCTATTGAATGTTTCCTATTCGTGTGTGAAGTATGCAAGCTTTTCTAGCTTTGATATCATATCATAATCCTCAACATAAATACTATCAGGCACATCTAAATGAACCGATGTGAAATTTAGTATGCCTTTTACACCTGATTCAATAACGGTTTTGCTTATTTCATTAGCATATGGTCTTGGTACAGCAAGAACACAAAGTTCAATTTTTTCTTTTTTGATGATTTCCTTCATTTTGGCGATATTGTAACAATGCACATCAGGAAATTGTACTTTTGGTTCTTCATTAAGCCTAAAAGTTGCAGCAATCTCTAGTTTTGTATCTGCGCTATTAAAATGCTCAGCAACAGCTCTTCCCAAGTCACCTATGCCAATAAAAGTAACTTTCCGTTTTTTGGGGTTATCAATAACTTTTCCAATTCTTTTAATCAATTTTGAAATTTCGTACCCTTTATGAACATCACCAGTAAAGTTAATTAGCATCAAATCACGTCTTACATGTGCCGGATTTATTTTTAATAAGTGTGCTAATTGGTGCGAGTGTATGAAATGCTTATCTTCCGGGTAGTTTAATAATCTTCTTCTGTAAAGGCTGAGTCTTTCAACTGTATTTGGTGGTAAATTAGTTATCATCGTGATAGTATTTTAAAGTGTAGATAATTCCAACGTTTATTTTGTATAAGCGCGACCAGGATGACTTACGAGCAGGATCTTCCCAAACGTTGGCAAAACTATATGAAAATCCCGGTGAGATTGTAATACCCAAATTTGATTTAATATAGTAAGTGAATCCAAATAATATGTTAATACCCATATCACTTGTATTGAATAAATCTTTGTCGACTTCAAGGTAGTGATCACCAGGTATACTAAATTCCGGATATCCCTCAAAATTAAAATGAGGAGCATCTTCTTCTGAAATGAATATGTGTAAATCACCGGTTTGATTCGAATTTAGAAATATTGAATAATAAAATGTCCCTTGAATGAAAAAATTGAATTTGCTATTTCCTTTGACGTAAATTAAGCTAATTGGTATAGTTAAATAGTTAACTTTATACTTCTCCACCACATCGTAATAACTAGATAGACTATAATAGGCAGTATCGCTTATATAATTCATGTCGCTAAGTGAGAAGGCTCGGTGGTCATAGCACAATCCGGCACGAAATTTAATTATGTCTGTTAAATAGTAGTCAAAAAATGGACCTGCGGAGTATCCGACACCACCTTCAGAAATAGGCATACCAGAATCTTCAATACCTGTAAATTGTATTCCGGCTTCTATACCCAGGTTTATTCTGCCTTTTTCTGAAATTATCTCCTGAGATATTCCTAATTGGCTTAGAACCAAAATAAGTACAATTGATAGAAAAAATAATTTATACAACTTTATGTATTGATTTAGCATTCTGTTTAATAATTGTTTATATTGGAATAACTGATAATAAACTTAAATATTCACACCTGAAAAGTCTGTTCTTTATGAGTGTAATTTTATAAATTATTGGATACTGAGACTATCATTACAAATTTATTGTTGGTTATTTAATAGTTAGTTACCACGTATTCCACATCCAAAATATGCCAACAAAAATAGCGCTGATTCCTGCAATTGCATTTATCCCAATAAAAACAGTATCCTTTTTTTGTTTTGATGCAGTCTTTGCCATCATACCCAATAAAAATGAGAACACTACCATTGCAATAATTGTACCTGCTCCAAATCCAATAAGATACAAAGCAGCTTCGTAATTGTTAGAAAAGGCCAAAGTTGGCAACATGCTTACAATATGCGAAACACCAGCAAAACCATGTATTACACCAATTCCTGCTGCAGCCCAATACGATTGTTTTTCGTTGGCTTCATCATGTAGATGGCTATGTTTTTTTGAAATATTATGTGTGTGCTCGTGTTGATGAATATATGTATTTCCTTTTTCATCAGCATGAGAATGAACATGTAGGTGCTTACCTTTGTATAAATTAAGTACTTTAACCAGCGCCCAAAGTCCAATAATAATTAGTAGTAATCCAACAATTCTTTCGCTATTCTGAGAAATGAATTCTAACGGAATCAAATCTCTAAAGAAGAAAAATATCAAACCTAATAGCAACATACCTGCAACATGCCCAATACCCCACGACATACCAATTAACCATGGCCTGAATTTAGCATTTAATGCTAGCGGACTAACTGCAGCAAGATGGTCGGGTCCTGCTACAACATGAATTATGGCTGCTATTAAACCAAATAGCAATGGGAAACCAATAAATGCTTCTTCCATTTTTATAATTATTTTTATTGTGCAAATATAATTTATTTGTTAATTAATTCACAGCTGACTAGGTGTATTTTGTTTAGAAAACGAAGTATTTTTGTTAAATCAATGCAAATAACTATATGCAACGGTATTTTATCAAATTAGCATACAACGGGTCGAACTATCATGGTTGGCAGATGCAAAATAATGCACATTCGGTGCAAGCTGAGATAACTGAAAAATTATCACTGTTACTGAAAGAAAAAGTTAGCATTGTTGGGTGTGGCAGGACTGATACAGGAGTTCATGCCCGAGAATTTTTTGCTCATTTTGAAGCGTCAGAATTTCAAATTAGTGAGATAGACCTAACCTATAAATTAAATAATTTTCTACCTGCTGATATTGTTATATATAATATTTATAAGGTTCCCAATGATTTTCATAGCAGATTTAGTGCAATTAGCCGAACCTACAAATATTACATATCATTAGTTAAGAATCCATTTGGTGAAAAAACAAGTTACTATTTTAATGGTGAATTAGATATTGATGCTATGAATAAAGCATCTTTGTATTTGGTTGATCATAAAGATTTTACTAGTTTTTCAAAATTGCATACTCAAACTGCCACTAATAATTGTGATATTAATTTTGCTCAGTTTTACAGGGTTAATAATGAACTCGTTTTTACTATAACAGCTGACAGGTTTCTCCGTAATATGGTAAGAGCAATTGTTGGTACTTTGGTTGAGATAGGTAAAGGGAAAATAACTGCTGAAGAAATGAATAGTATTATCAAGGCCAAAGATCGAAGGAGGGCAGGCTTCTCTGTTCCGGCTCATGGATTATTTTTAGAGAAGGTTGAGTATCTGTTAATTTAGTACCTGTTTAATTAAGCTTTTTGCCATAGTTTATGTACTTATGTTTTGACAAGGTCTTCAATAATTTTCTTCAGGGGTTTTACTGAATGGACATGTTCAATACTGGGGCCCGCAACCCATACTGTTTTATACGTTGGTTTATTTGCCGCTCTTTCAATAGCTTTCAAACCTTTCGCCATAATAAACATTTTAATGTATTTTTTTAGATGCTTGTTTTGGTTTAATAGTTTTGATAGCATGCTTGGCTTATTACCTAGTTTCTGCATATAAGGTGTATTAATAACTGTAAGAGGAGTACCTGATATGTTTCTGCTCAGTATTATGTCTTTAGCTCCATATTCTACAAGTGCATTTTTGTATTCATCGCTTACACCTGCTTCATTGGAGGCTATAAATAATGTACCAACTGAAACAGCGTCAGCTCCCATATCAAGAGCCTGTTTTAATTGATTATGAGTAGCTATTCCTCCTGCAGAAATAATAGGAATATTGACCTCTTTTTTAAGCAATGGAATCAATTTCTCTGCTTTCAGGCTACCTGTGTGGCCTCCTGCACTTGAATTAACTGCGATAACAGCATCTGCGCCAAGCCCTTCAACTTTTTTTGCATATCCTAAATCAACAATATCGCAAAATACTTTTATACCTGCCGGCTTACATTTATCAATTACATTTTTTGGGCTTCCCAAAGATGTAATTATAAAATCAACTTTTAAATCTACACAAGTTTCTAACTGCTTTTTGTACCTAACGTTTGATTTATTTACTATTAGATTAACACCCATAGGCTTGTTAGAAGCTGCTTTAACTTCAGTAATTGCTTTTCTGAGTGCTTCATCAGTTCGATAATTTAAAGCAGGTATAGCTGCGGTAATACCGTTGTTAAGTGCTTCAATAATCATTTTAGTATTAGAAACCAAAAACATTGGAGCCATAATTATGGGGTAATCAATACCCATTAACTTTGTAAATGATGTTTTCATTATTTATTTGATTTTATATAAACTCTGCCTTATAAAAGCTTAAAAACTTTTATCATCCTAAACAATATGATGAATCTAATAGTAGCTATTAACTATTTAATACAGATCCTTAGCTATCACGTTAAGATGACAATAAAGATAATCAGCAATAGTACTACAAACATAAGTTTATTTATTAATTGAGACTTATTACGGAACAAAAATGTTTGATTAACAATATATAGTACCTTTGTAATTATATGTTTGTTCATATTTTCTCATTTAAAAATTTAAAACTATTCAGTATGAAAAAATTGGTGTATATTTTTTTAGCAACTATTGTTCTTTGCTGGGTTTCTTGTGAAAAATCAGATTCTGATAATCCTGATGAAGATGTTACCTACACAGTTAAATATTCAGTTGTTTCTACTGGTGATGTAGTTGTAGATACAATTATCTATTTAAATTCCTCAGGTGTTGAGGTAACTGTGGTAAACCAAAATCAGTTTTCACATTCATTTGAGTCAGTTAATAAATATCATGGTAAACTTACTTTAAAGGGCAAAACAAATAATGGGAATTGTGATTATTCACTGCAAATTTTGGAAGGGAGTACTATTATTAAAGACAATTCTTCGAGTTCATCATCAACTACTCCTGTTTCATTTACTTTTTATGCCGAGTATTCATACTCACAGAATTAGAATAAGTCAGATATTATTTTGATTTGTATTTTAGTTTAATAGTTATTGAGGCTGTTTTCTTTTTGGATGAAGTGTTAAATGTTCCTCCCCATGAGTAGTCTTCGTTGGAGTTTTGACCGGTAATCTGAAAGATTCCCATTTTTGCAGAAATTAAATCTCCTAGTATACCCCCAGAATTGAAAGCTATCTTTTCAGCTCTGATTCTTGCATCTTCCGTAGCTTTCGAAATCATTTCTATTTTAAGGTCGGCAAGCTTCGTATAGTAATATCTTGGTGCATTTGAGTAAAATTGAATTCCTTTATTAAGCAACTCTGTAATTTCTCTGGATAGTTTTTCAGTTTTTTCAACTTCCATCGATTCAATTACAATTGTCTGTGAAAGTGTATATCCCAAAAACTCATCACCAATATATTTTCCTTGTTCAGAATATTTTGATCTTGAATTTTTCTGTGTGTTAACTGCCTTAAAAACAACATCATTATTATTAACATCTTTTTGTTTTAGATACTTCTGAACAGTCTTCTTATCTTTTTCCAAATCTGCATATGCTTGCTGCAGATTTTTGTTGCTTTCAGTGTATTCGCCTTCCCAAACAACTAAATCAGAAATAAAATCCTTATTACCTAACCCTGTTACATCAATGGTACCGGAAGTGCTATTCCTTTTTAAATATGACCCACCAATGATAATTGCTGAAGCAACTATAGCTATGGAGAAAACTACTGCGCTAAAATGTGTTTTCATAATATTATTTTCTAATAATTAATTATTTTCAATTGACTGGCATTTAAAAGTGATTTATACTAAAATAGTCTAAAATGCTAAGTTACTATAATTATCATGCCTGAGGTAGACAGGTATTAATGGGTTTATTTTTCTACTATTAGATCTATTTAATGATTACTATTGGTTTTTAGAACACTTCTAAATTAAGATTTTATTAAATTTAATCAAGTATCTTGTTAAGAAATTAACAGCTTAGCTTATATTTGCGAATAGAATAATTTCTAACCAAAATAACATTGAAATGAAAAGTAATCTATTAGTTATTGTATGCTTGTTTTTTGTTGCGGGTTTGTTTGCTCAAACACCAGGTGAGAAAAAGAAAAGCAATATTAAATTGAATTTTTCGGGATATATAAAGAACGATTATTTTTTGGATACTCGTCAAACAATTTCAGCACGTGAAGGTCATTTTTTACTTTTCCCATCACCAGTTAAATTAGATCCGGATGGTAATGATATTAATGCGGTTCCAAATTTTAATTTTTTATCAATTCAATCCAGAGTAAGACTTACTGTTACTGGAGCAAGAGCATTTAATGCAGATATTACCGGTAAGTTGGAAGCTGATTTTTTCGGTCAGCTTAATCCAAATATTAATTTGTTACGACTACGACTGGCATATATTAATATGGATTGGGGAAATACCGAACTTCGATTGGGGCAGGATTGGATACCTATGTTTATTACCGATTGTTATCCTGGAACAGTATCATTTAATACAGGTACTCCTATACAGCCTTTTGGCCGTAATCCACAAATAAGATTAACACAAAAGTTTGGTAAGGTAAAACTAATTGGTATTGCATCTTCGCAACGTGACTATGCCAGCAGAGCACCGGTTACAGCATTAAGTGCAGCTTCAGTTGCCAGTGGTTCGTATTTAAGGAATTCTGCTATACCGGAACTTAGTTTACAACTTCATTATAAATCCGTTGATAAAGAGGCTGGTACAGCTTTAATTACAGGAGTGGGTGCTAGTTATAAAACTATTAAACCTCTTTTAGAAACAGGAAACGGATATAAAACTTATGCAAGGGTTAGCAGTATGAATGCTATTGTATTTATGAAATATCAGGCAAAAAAAATAACTTTTAAAATAGAAGGAATTTATGGCGAAAATATCCCTGATGTATTAAGTATTGGAGGATTTCTGGTTAGCGACTCTATTAATTTAGTTAAGGGATTTGTTGATTATTCACCAATTGCAACGGCATCTGCCTGGACTGATATCCATACAAATGGAAAAAAAATACAGGTTGGATTATTTGCCGGATATACTCAGAACCTAGGAGCTAAAAACGATATGGTAGGTCCTGTTTATGGACTAGGTACAAACATTGCTAGCTTGTATCGTATTTCGCCACGTGTAATATATAACAGTGGAAAGATGCGCTTTGCTTTGGAGTTTGAATATACTGTTGCAAATTATGGATCAACACGTGATGCTAAAGGTGTGCCTACAGATCTTACAGAAGCAGCAAACCTAAGAACATTATTTGCAGCGTATTATTTCTTTTAATACCAATTATATTTCATAATGACGTATAAGAAATTGAGTGATTATTTTTATATACGAAGTTAAAAATCTTTGCATAACCGTAGCTATGGAAATATTTTTAGCTGAAGAATATGGGAAAAAGGATCAATTTATATGCGACATTATGGGGTATATTTGGTATAATAGCATTAGTAATTAGTAAAAGATATTGAAAAGTACGGTAACACTTATCAAACTTAATACGAGTGTTACAACTATAGTAGTTGATACAAGTTCGGGTTTGCAGTTATAATGTTTTGCATATATTGCGGCAAGTACGGCAGATGGCATAGCTGTTTCTATCAACGCTACTTGCTGTGCCATTGAGTTTATATCAAGTATGGAACACATGAAATGTACTGATAGAGGTTGAATCAATAGCTTAATTATTATTGCTATTAATACGAAAGGAAACAATTTTGATGGTGTTTTTATATCGATAAGTAATCCTAACGTAAGTGCTACCAGTAACATGTTTGCATCTCCCAAATGACCAAGTAAGTGTTTTATTGTTATTACTACCTGGCTGTTTAAGGGTATTGGGAAAAATGAAAATAGTATTCCGAAAAATATTGCAAGGAATATTGGTGAGACTAAAAATTGTTTTATGGAAGAAATGACGGCTTTCTCACTTACATTCGTTTTTCCATAATACATAGCAATGATAGGTCCTGCAATAAAAATTAACAATCCTACTCCAAATTCGCTTATTAACACAGCATCTTCAAAAGCCTGAGGATTATTCGGAAAAACTTGTCTCACGATAGGGTATCCAAGCATGGTTGACATACCAAAGGCTGATACTAGCATAAGAGCACCTGTTTCGCCTCTGCTAAGTTTAAGAATTTTAGCAATTATCCAGGCAAGTAGAATACAAATAATCTCAACTACAGTAACAATAATAGAAACCATAATTATATTGGCTTCTAACTGCTGAATAGCAAGTGTTGCAAATATTAATGCGGGTAGGGTAACTTTAAGGACAATACTGCTAAACAGAGAACTATTACTTTTAACCAATACTCCAGCTTTACGTAATAGCATAGCTAATGTAATTAAAATCAGCATTATAATTACACCCTCAAGAAGCTGCTGTGAACTGCCCATCTATAAAAAGTAATGTTTTATAAAAAACGAAAATACAAAAAAAGGCTGCCTTTATTAAGACAGCCTTTTCTTTCTCGAGAATAAATTAACAATAGTTATTAAATTACTTTAACATCTACTGCGTTTAATCCTTTTTTACCTTCTTTTAATTCAAATTCCACATTGTCACCTTCATTAATTTCATCAATTATTCCGGAGATGTGTACGAAATACTCATTGTTAGTTTCTTCGTCGGTAATGAAACCATAACCTTTTGAATTGTTGAAGAATTTTACTGTACCTTTTTTCATTGCTATAATTATAATTATTTAATGCTGCAAACATAGTATAATTCTTTTTATTTGCTAGAAAAATTTAAAAAAATTTATAAAATTCTGTAAATGTTTAGCATTTGTATTAAAATGTTAACAATAAAAACATATTATTTGATGTTTATGCATGTTGTAAATATCTGAAAAACAATGCATTTAAAAGAATAGCTCTGATATGTTCAGTTTGGATATTATTTTAAAGTTTTTCAAAAAATATATGTTAAAAGTGTAACAATTTATATATTTGGTAGTCATTTGATTGAATATAAGAGCTAAAAAACTATAAATAAGTGATTAAGAAACACGAAAAACTTGTTGAAGCCTGTGCAATGAACGACAGAAATGCGCAATTTGAGATTTACGATCTATATTATAAAGCTATGTTTAATACAAGTTTACGAATAGTAAATGATTCATTTTCTGCAGAAGATATTATGCAAGAGTCATTTCTTGATGCTTTTAGTAAAATAGAAAGTTTTGAATGGAGAAGTAGTTTTGGATCATGGCTAAAAAGGATAGTAGTTAATAAATCTATTGATTTGATAAAAAAGAATAATGATACAGTTCTTTTAAATGATGATGTTAGTATTATTTATGAAGAAAACTTGATGGAGGATTCTGATAATATCAAGTGTAAGTTGGATAAAATAGATATGGCACTAAAAGAGATTCCGAAAAATTATAAAGTTGTTTTGGTTCTTTACCTTTTTGAAGGGTATGACCATCAAGAGATTTCGCAAATACTTAATATTCCTTATAATAATGTTAGAGTTAGGTATTTAAGAGCTAAGCGTAGTTTGGTAGAAAAAATTAAGATGTTGAAGAATTAATCTATTAATAGCAATATGATGTTTGATATAGAAAAAAAAATAAAAGAAAATTTGCCTTATTTTAATGATCATGAGCCTGATCATGGGCACAAAGCCAGATTTGCAAATCGGTTGAACAAGGGTTCAAATTCTAAACCTAAACAATTTAAAATACAGTTGTTATTCAAAATTGCAGCTGCAGTATTGGTCTTAATAGCTACATCATTATTAATAAAAACAGTAATCTTTAATAATGATATTGATAAGCTATCAATTACCCAAATTGAATATTCTGATGAATTATATCAGGTTCAAACTTATTACGATGAACTAGCATTATTGGGTTTTAATAAAATTGATGAGTTTGCTAAATCAAAAGAGGAAGCGCAAAAACTCAAGAATATGACACAAAGGAAACTGGATAAATTAGACGCTAACCTGGCAATGATTGAGAAAGAATATGTTAAAAACCCACAATGTGATAAGCTGAAAGCAGCAATCGTTAATAATAAAAAAATGAAAGTAGAAGTAGTTAACAATATAGTTGAGCAACTTGATAATGCTCAGCAAGGATACCATGTAGGAAGCATGTTTACTAATTATTAATTTAAATATAGAAAAATGAAAAATGTACTTATTAAAGTTACCGCAACCCTTTTTGTTTTTCTACTTTCCGGAGCAATATCGAATATTTATTCCGAAGAGTGGATTGAAAAAGTTGTTGAGGAGAAGAAAATTGAAATCAATGAAAATGCCTTACTTGTTGTAGATCATGAGTTTGGAAATGTACAATGTAAAAATTGGGACCAAAATGCAATATCAATTAAAGTAACAGTACGTGTTAAAACGGAAAATGCTGGTAAGGCTGAGAAAATAATGAGCAATATTATTGTTGATGTGCACGGCAATAAGGATAAGGTAGTTGCAATGTGCGATTTAAATCAAAAGAGGTTAGGCGATAAAAATGTTAAAGTGACGATTGATTTTGACATTTTCATGCCTGAAACTATTAGTCTCGAAATGAGCCATAAATTTGGCAATGCCTATATCGAATCAGTATCGGGTCCTGCAAGTATCTCAAGTGAGTACGGTAGTATTGAAATAGGATCACTTAGCAATGTTGTAAACGACGTGGAATTAAGTTTTGGTGAGGCCGAAATAAAAAATATGACTAGTGGCGATCTTGAAATTAGTTATTCAAGACTAACATTACAAAAGGCAATTGAACTTTCTGTAGAATGTGAATTTTCGGATATAACAGTTGATAATGTTGAGAATATATCACTGGAAATAGAGGGTGGTAATGCAAATATTGGAAATGTTAAAAATCTTGAGGCGGAAACAAGTTTCACTAATTTGGAGATAATAAATATAGTAGAGTCTCTTAATGCTGAAACAAATTATGGTAACTTAAGTGTAAAGAATGTTGATAAATCATTTACTTCAATTACTATAGCCAATGAATTTGGTGCAGTAGATGTAAATATTGATAAAGAATCAAATTACAAGTTACATGCTGAGGGAGAGTATTGTAGCTTTAGCTATCCTAATAAGTTAGCAGACATTTCATACAAAAAGGAAAGCCATTTTTCTACATTAATAAAAGGGAATGTTGGTAATGGTATTCCAAAATCAGCAGTTTCTATCAATAGCGAATATGGTGCTGTAACTATTACAGCTAAATAAATATAAATACAAATTTAAAATTTTTATAAAATGAAAAAGATATCAAGAATTAATTCAAAACTGATAATTACATTAGCCTTTGTTATTATAGCAGGAATAGGCTATTCACAGACTAGAGGTAGTGGTAATGTAGTAACTCAAGAAAGAAATACCGGAGATTTTACCGGAATTAAGCTAACATGTTCGGCTGATATATATATTAGCCAGGGAAACACTTCTGTTACGGTTAAAACTGATGATAATATACAGGAATTTATAGTAACAAATGTTGATAATGATATATTAGAAATTAGTGTTAAGGGTAGGGGCTTTAGGTCAATAAAGGTATTAGAAGTTCATATTTCGGTACCGTCTCTTGAAAAATTGAAAAATTCTGGTTCAGGAGATATTAAATTTGTTGATGTTTTTAACGCAAACGATTTGTTTATATCTATTAATGGCTCTGGTGATTTGAATGCAGATTTTGATGTTAAAAACCTAGAACTTAAAGTAAGTGGGTCAGGAGATGTGGAATTAAGTGGTATAAAGGGAAATTTTAAGGTAACTAATCTTGGCTCAGGTGATATAGATGCTGAGAGATTAAAGCTTGAAGATTGTTATATTAAGAACTCCGGATCAGGTGATATTGAGCTTGAAGGAAAAGCCAATAATTTAACTGTAAGTCAGGCCGGTTCAGGTGACCTTGATGCTTACAACCTCACTTCTGTTAATGCTTCTGTAACTAACTCCGGATCTGCCGATGTTACACTACACGTTGTTGAAGCATTACAGGTTACGCTTAACGGATCAGGTGATCTTACATATAGAGGAAATCCTACAAAAGTTGATGTTAAAAGTAATGGTTCAGGAGATGTTTATAAGAAATAAAACAAAAAGATAGAATATTGAAGTCAGAGGTTTGTCTGTTACACATTGATGTGTATTCTAACCTTTGACTTCATTTTTTTTATTCATTTATCCAGCCCATTGCTTTGTCCATATCTGCAATACTAAAATATTTTTCAATTCTTCCGGCTTTTTCACTTCCAAAAACAGCATTGTCAGTTTTAATTAGAAATTCTTCAAATTTGCTATCTCCAACAATGGCAATACGACCGCAATTTTTAATATGTTTCATTGCATAAACTCCATCACTCCACATAGCTTTCCAGCTACTTTTGGTTAGTTTTAGTTTGTCAATTTTCATTAAAATGTTGACTTTGGTAACACCAGTGGCAAGTTTCTTTTCAAATAACTTTTCAATTGATTTTTCATCTGTTGTTTCGTAACCATCTACAATCTCAAGTGAAATGGCTTTTTCTGAGGTTCCTTCTAGTACTTTTAGCATAATATTAAAGTTTAATGTTAATTGTTAGATTTTTACAAATATAAAAAACAAAATTTAATAATTAAAGTAGTTTAGAAATCAATTTCTTCATTATTTCGGTTGCCTTACCCTGAATAAATATATCTGTTATGGAATTTGTAAATTTAGAGCGTACAGGATTAATTTCAATTATTTTAGCTCCATTGGCTTTTGCCAGATGGGGAATTTGACTTGCAGGCATTATTTCACCCGTGGTGCCAATTACTAAAAAAACCTCAGCTTCTGTTGCTGCTTCGATCGATTTTTGATAAGCCTCTGTTGGAATACCCTCCCCAAAGAAAATAAAGTCGGGTTTAACCAATGAGTTGCAGTTATTGCATAATATTGGTAACGAGTTGAAGTTTATATCATTGATTTTATATTTTTTTAGACAGTTTGTGCAAATAAGTGTATGCGAATTGCCATGAAACTCGTACACAATATTGCTCCCACCAGCACGGTGTAGGTTATCAATATTTTGAGTAATAATGTTTTGGAGCATACCCGCATCTTCCATTTTTGCTAAGGCATAATGTGCAGCATTTGGTTTAGCTTTTCCAAAGAAGTCGTAAAATATCTCTTTAATAACACTCCATGATTCCAGTGGATTTGAGTTAAAATAATTAATATCTAGTACAATGGGGTCGTATTTACTCCAAAGTCCTGTTTCGCCCCTAAAAGGCGGAATACCACTTTCAACTGAAATGCCTGCACCAGTAAATGCAGTAGTGTAGTTAGATGCTTTTAGAAGCTCAACAGCCTGATTGATATTATTAATATTCATAATTGAACTTGTTAATAATTAAATTTGAAGGGGTAAAAGTGCGAAAATGCGAAAGGGGGAAAAGGCGAGAAGGCGAAGGAGCGAAAGGGCGAAAATGCGAGGGGGTGATGATCCCTAAACTCCAAACTTTCAACTTCCCAACTTTACATTTTTCAACTTTATAATTTTCAACTTTTCAACTTTCCACTCTAAACTCTAAACCCTACCATCCCATTCACCATAAAATTGTTCCAGATAGATCTCCATAAATTTATGTCGGCCTTCAGCCAGTCTTTTTCCTGTAATAGTCGTCATCATGTTCTTTAGTAAAAACAATTTCTCATAGAAGTGATTTATAGTAGGAGCATCACTGGTTTTATATTCATCTTTGGTCATATTCATCTTTGGTTTGATTTTAGGATTGTATATCTCAGATCCTTTGTGTCCTCCATAGTTAAATGTTCGAGCAATTCCAATTGCACCAATGGCATCCAAACGGTCGGCATCTCTAACTACATCAAGCTCAATTGAATTAAAACTATTACTGTCAAAAGTGTTTTTAAACGACATATTGCGGATAATAGCTTCAATATGATTAATTGAACTTGTGTCCAATTTCATTTCTTTTAAGAAAGTTGTTGCTTTTTCCGGACCAATATTCTCATCACCTTCATGAAATTTAGAGTCAGCAATATCATGTAAAAGTGCAGCTATCTGAACGATAAACTCATCAGCACCTTCCTCCAATGCCATTTTAGAAGCACTCTTCCAAACTCTGTATATATGCCACCAATCATGTCCACCTTCTGCAAAGGCAAGTTCCTGTTGTACATAATTACTTGTAGCTTCTATTATATTTAATTGATCCTTGGTCATTGTCTTAAGCATTTTATACAAAAATAATGCTTCTAGGTTATATTGGGTTGGTAATCTATAGTATTTTATTTGTTGAAGAAGGAAAGCGTCGAAGTGTTATTTGTTATTTTTCAAGATGATTTAGCATTCATTATTCATAAAATCTCTCGCAAAGACGCTAAGTCGCAAAGAACAAGTAAATTAAAAGCTAATTCCGAAAAAACTCAATTTTACTTCTCCAAACAAATTCATTCATCAAAATTACTCATATCCAATTTTTTGCGTCTCTGCGTCTTTGCGTGATGAATTTTTCAGGCTAGGTAAAAACAACATAGTGCCTTTATTATTTGAAAATATTCTGTTCTTCACGAAGGAAATGGAGTGTTATATTATGAACGCTATTGTAGAGTTAATTAACAATTAATCAATGTGATTATTCGGATTATAAAGAAGTGGTTAATGCTATGGATGTGAATTATAAGAATCAGTATTATACATTTACAAATAATGAAATATCTTACAATAAACCTGATAATATGTACACCATTGATGATGGTGATGGTTCATACTCGTTTGACAACACTGATTTTAGCTTTTATGAATTTAGGTCGAACTTAGTTGTTAGGTGAGAATATATTCCCGGTTCAACAGCTTATCTTGTTTGGTCGCAAGGAAGAACCGGTGATCACCCTGATGGTGAGTTTAGTCTTAGTAATAACGTCGACCGACTTTCATCGCTTACTCCACATAATGTGTTTCTGCTAAAGCTATCGTATAGATTTAGTTTTTAAGGCTTTTACTTTGTATCATGAGCTATCTCTACGGTAAGAAACAGAAGTGAGACTTGGTTTGTAATTTTGCCACTGGTACCAATTTTTCAGGCTCTTAAGGGAAAAAGAAAGGTGATGAAGTTATTTTTATTGGATTAACCTTTTTAATTAAAGATATTGGTTAATCTGTATACATATATCTCTTAATACTTTTCTTTGGAGTTTTCTCAAACTCTTCATCATGAATTATATATTTTGAGATCTGCATATAGGCAGGCAACTTTTTATTTGTGTCTTTACGATAGTATTCAAAAATTCTAGGCAGATTATCATCGTTAAATTTACGCAATCTCATAACTTCCTTATCAGGAACCACTAAAGCTATGAGCTTTCCATTTTCTTCTTTTACAACACTTTCAAGTATTAATTGATGATTGTTAATTGATGATTCAATTTCTTCGGGATATACATTTTGTCCTGATGCCCCAAGAATCATGTTTTTAACACGCCCTTTAATGAAGATAATACCATCTTTGTCAATTAAGCCCATGTCGCCGGTACGCAACCACCCATCCTTACTCAGAACTTCCTCAGTAGCTTCTTTATTTTTAAAGTAACCATTCATAACATTCTCACCCTTCACAAGGATTTCACCCTCTATTCGTTGTTGATCTGATGAGTCGATACGTGCTTCCATAGTATCAACGGTTTTGCCTGTCGACTCAATTTTAAAAGTTTTCCAACCCGAATAACTAATCAAGGGACCGCACTCAGTCATGCCATATCCAACGGTATATGGAAACCCTATCTTATTAAAAAAGTGCTCAGTTTCATGACTTAAGGCTGCACCTCCAATAACAAGTTCTGTGAAGTTACCTCCAAATACTAAGTATAATTTCTTTTTGATCTTATTAAAGAGAAGTCTATTTAAACCAGGAATCTTAACAAGTATTTTTATTGCTGGCTTTTTGAGCAAGGGCATTATTTGATTCTTATATATTTTTTCAATAACCAAAGGAACTGATAGTATTAGTCTTGGTCTAATAATACTAAAAGCCTCCATAATAACTTGAGGTGATGGAGTCTTGGTTAGGAATGTTATATGGCAACCCAGCGTAAAAGGAAATAAGAACTCAAAAGCACAACCAAATGCATGTGCAAGAGGTAAAAACGATACTATATCATCTCCTGATTTAAGAGGCATATTGTTTTGAGCAAACTGCATATTTGCTGCAAGACTATTGTGTGATAACATCACACCTTTTGATATGCCACTTGTGCCAGAGGTATAACTAATGACAGCCAGTTTACTATTGTCGATAGGTTCAATTTCAAAAGTTGAAGCTGAAATTCCATTCGGATATTTTTCCTTGAATTTGGTGTTCTTGTTTGAGCAAATATCAATTATTTTATCATTTCCTGATTCAATAATTTTTAATTCTTCGATGGTGAAAATAGCTTCAATATCACTTATATTTTCTGTATTTATGATTTTACGGATCTGGTCGGATGCGAAAAGTAACCTTGATTCTGAATGATTTACTATGTGCTCAACAGCATCAGCTTTAAAATCAGCCAGTATAGGAACAATTACTAATTCTGATAATACTGTAGCAAGATAAATGATGCCCCAGTTTACAGAGTTTTTACCTGCAAGTGCAACTTTATCTCCTTTTTTCATACCAGCAGCTTCAAAAATTAATTGAATTTCTGATATTTTTTGAGCTATTTCACCGTATGTTAATGTATCTCCTTTATAATTGGAAAGGGCGTTTGTATCCCAGTTGTTTCTTATTCCATCTGTAAGATAATCTGAAAATCGTTTCAAAATCATTTATAATAGGTATATAAAAATAAGCGAAATTAAGATAAATAGCTGGGACTATGGTAAAATTATATATGTTTTGATAACAATAATTATAATGATTCTTATAATTAGATAAAAAGATAAGCTCAATTGACTGTTATTCTAATATATGAGTGCTGAAACATAAATTGGATAATTAAATATCAATAAACCAATAGGAAATAACCTTAATTTTTTCTAAAGTTTTAGGTAATGATTAATTCCAATACCGTACAAGCAATTTTTGAAACAGCAAGGTTGAAGAATTTATTGGGATTTGGGTAACGCATTGCAAATGTGCACCAGAGGGGGGGGGGAGTAAAGCATAAGTCGCACTTTCGCACAGGCTTTGCTGGAAGACTTGCGCTAGTTGGGTATTATGCAGAGATCTTTTATATCCAAATTGAAAAGCATTATCTCCGCAATTGTTTTAAAAATATTTGATTCGATGTACTATCTCATATTGAGCACTAAAATTAAGGATTATATTTGAAAAAGTACCACCTAAATACTAAGCATTTACTTTTTTTGAACTTTACATAATTAGTGTTAAACGGTTTCATATAAAGTACTTAAAAAATACCATCTCTCAAAAGGCCTAAGGATTCCTTCTTAGAGGCTTTACATTTTATAATAAAACAGGAAAACAATTTTCTTATGCAAAAAATAGACTAACTTCGTTCTAGAAAAGAGAATTTTAGTTAGTAATTAATAATAAAAAAGGAAAGTATGAAAAAGTTATTTTTAGTTGGTATTATGGCATTCTTATTTCAGGGAATGATGATGGGACAGGATCAGGAAATTAGCCATAAATTTGGCATCGGTTTTCAGCTAAATCAGTTCCAGAACGATTTTGGTTTGGGTATAAATGTAACAAGTCCGTATTTTGCAGGAAAGCATGTGGCAATCAGACTAAGGGCAAATTACATGTATTTTGAGCATATTAACGATGCAAAAACAATCTGGTCACCCTATACCAATGTTTCTTTGGGAGTAATTGGAGTCGCAGGAACTATTTGTGATTTTATACAGCTTTATGGTGAAGGTGGTTTTATTGGATTGTTACCTTCAGATAAATTTTCTTCAGAAAATTTTGTTTTGGGAGGTTATGGCATTTTTGGATTTGAATTTTATTTGCAAAAAAACTTCAATTATTTTATTGAGTTGGGAGGTATAGGAACAGGAGCTACTGCCGATAAATTAATTAACAAGCCAACTTATTCAAATGGATTTATGATTAGCACAGGGTTAAGGATACAATTAAAATAGAGTTTATTTAAATGCCTTGATTTGTGGAAGAGTACTATAGAGCCTTTCCAGAAAACCAGGCGTTTAAATACATACAATTGACTTTTTTCATTAAGCCTCTAACAATAGTACCATTAAATTTAAAGTAGTGCAAACCCGAAATAAATGAATTATACTTGTTTTGCTTAATATTATTAAGTGTCGTAATTAGTTTAACAATTGTTCCATCCTATGACATTAAATATATTGCATCGGAATCTGTTTATACAAGGTTTTTGTATTATTCTTCACTTTCTTTTAATGCTTCCTTAGCCTATTTATTTGCGGTTATATCAAGCATAAAACCAATAATGCCATAAAACTCATTTTTTTCATTTATTAGACGAGCCTTATGAAAGATTATATCATGCAAAGTTCCATCAGAATATACTACTTTGCTTTCGTATATTTGATTTTCTAAACCGTCACGTAATTTGCAATCTGCTATGTAATATTTATCGGCAAGTTCCTTTGATAAAACATCGTAATTTGTTGAATTAATAAGTTTTGGTTTGGGTAAACCAAGATAATTCACAAATGCATCATTACAGTTTAAATATTTAAAATCTTTGTCTTTGACAAAAAAAGGAATAGGAATTTTATTGATAATTTCACCTTGAATTTTTAATTCAAGCTTAAGTTTTAGTATTTCATTTTCCAATTCTTGATATTTAGTTTTGTCCTCAGTCATTTTGTATTTTTTTTAAACTAATGTAAATAGTTATAAATGTATATCATACCTTAAAGATTAGGTATTGACTACGCAAATTTAGCAAAATAATTACAGTTAAATTGACTTAAGTCTTATTTAGAATAATTTTGGATATGCAGAAGCGTCATTATTTTGCTGATCTCAAACACATCTGCATTTAATCCGTTTGATAATTGCAAATAGGTTTCATCATTTTTCGGAATGGCACTAATTGAATGCATCTTAGGAAGTAGTATCAGAGGAAGGTCATGAATAAGTAAGAAAGGGAATCCATTGGTCAGAAACCAAATGTTTTTATTCAGTTTTACAGCTTGTGAACATAATCCTCAATGCAAAGTTTTAAGGGTTTTACTTGGATTTCAGCTAAGTTCTTTGTTAGCAACTGGGCGTTTTAGTCTTTAAATATTTTTAAGTATTTTTCAAATGAATACATACGCCCTCTCTGACCTCCGGTCACTTCTTTAATTAATTGGTTTGTTTCCAAGAGCTCAAGAAGTTTATATGCTGAAGGCATTGAGAGTTTCGTAATTAATTTCACCTTTTCTGCGTTTATTACAGGTCGTTGGTATAAATAATTGATTACTTTTTGTGCATTCCCCGCTCTGCTTCGGAAACTTTGGACCATTGCATCATTCTGTTTCTGTAATTGTAAAATTGAGTCGAATGTTTTGATTCCTTTCTTTGCAGTTTCAATTATACCAACAAGAAAAAATTTGAACCATTGTGAAATATCATTGTTTTCTCTAACGTTGTTCAAATTTTCGTAATATAGTTTTATGTGATTTTCCATGAAATCCGATAAATACAGAATCGGTTTCTTTAGAATGTTTTTATTAACAAGATAGAGTGGAATCATGAGTCTCCCAACACGTCCATTTCCATCAAGGAATGGATGAATTGTTTCAAACTGATAATGAACTAATGCAATTTTAAGTAACTCTGGAAAATACAATTCCTCATTATGTAAAAACTTTTCAATGTCTCCCATTAATTTTGGTACCGAAGAATGTACTGGCGGAATAAATCGCGCATCTGCAATTGTTGCTCCACCTATCCAATTTTGACTTTTGCGAAACTCACCAGGTTGTTTTTTTTGTCCTCTGACACCTTGAAGTAGTGTTTGATGAGTTTGCCGTATTAATCGTGATGAAAATGGTAATTTCTCAAGTGAGTGAATTGCTCTTTCCATAGCTTTCATATAGTTCTGAACTTCTTCCCAATCTTCTCTTTTGTCAAGAGGAATGTCTTCTTTTTCCAATATGGCCTCATCCATATTAGTTTGTGTTCCTTCAATCTTGCTGCTTTGAGTTGCTTCTTTAAGTACATGCATACTTATGAACAATTCAATATTTGGTATATAATTCGAATACATGTCCAGCCTACCAAGTTCTCTGTCCGCTTGACTTAGTAGATTAATAACTTCCATATTATCAATATTCCATTGTCTATTGATATAACTTGGTTGAAAGCTTTTATAATAACCTTGACTTATATATTGACCTGATTTGAATTCTTTCATGGTTTATAAATTTAAACAAAGATAGTCTTTATTTAAATATTTGTCAATAAACTTAAATAACATCATTCCTTATTTAAGAATTCTTTAGTTTAATGATGTTGAGAATCTGGCCTTGTTGCTAACGGTTAGTATAAGAATATGTAGCCGACTGCGTGGTACTTTCTTGTCAAGTTACAAGAAAATTGAAGCGGGCTACAAACCTTGAATTTACTACTGAACCGGTTATTATTTTTATACATTGTTACTTGCTGGGCTTTATTGTTTCTTTATCATTTGCACGATCCTTTCTCCAGCAGAACTATAACTATACAGTAAAAGCCAGCTATCAATTTCCGCTTTAAGTAATTCATAACTATGAAATTCTAACCATTTTACTATTAAAAAATGAGCTGAATGAACATTACCAAATTTTGCAAGCCATTTATTACAGTATGGTAAAATAATGTCACTTTGCTGTTCATATGCAATTACACTTTGCAATAAATAATTTGCTCCTTTATTTTCTCCATGCAATGGAAGCCATTCGTAAATAAAATCCTTGATTGTTATAAAATCACCTGTTTTATCTAAATATGTTTGTAAAATGTAGGAAGCAAAATAATTATTGTAATATTGATTAAGCCATTTTAATATATAAGGTTTTATAAAATCATAATCACTGCTTTTTTGCAACCAGAATTGTAAATCAAAACGAGTATTTATTTTGTTAACAAAGTTGTCTAACCATTTCCCAAAATAAGGCTTGATAAAATCTAGATCTTTATAGTTTTTTAAATATGGGTGTATTACATAAGATGCAAAGTCTTTTTCAGAATATTTTTCCAGAAATTTTTTTAGAAATATTTCTATATTTTTTATCTCAATTGATCTTTTCAGAAAAGCATCAAAAACATATCGAGCTTCTTCATCTTTGGCATTTTGCTCAAGATATTGAATCAAAAAATCTTGAATAATTTCTTTGT